>NZ_QVTC01000001.1 GCF_003429085.1 Bacillus sp. V59.32b
GCTCACTATTAAAATTAACGTTGGCGCTTTGTTTTGTTCAGTTTTCAAAGAGCAATTTCACTGTCACTTCTTGTGAAAGCGACTTTCTTATAATAACAAATGCTAGCCATTAAGTCAATCATTTTTTTGATATTTAATAGGAGAAAGTATCTAAAAAAATACGCTTATTCAATAGCAGCTTTTATAATATATCAGCAGGGAAATAATCCGTCAATACTTTTTATACTAGAAAAATTTGCTTTAAAGCTTTTCTATTGTTTCTGTTCCTTGAATGTCTGCTTTGTCCTCATATACTTCATGCATTCCATCGACGGGGCGACTCTTTTAAATAAGTTGAACAAAATCTTGTATCTCTCCTCCATCGCTCGCTTTACGATATGGTCAATCCGCTCATCCTGCAAGTCGAACAAGATTTCATCGAGTTCCCTTTTTACGATGTATTCCATTTCTTTTTTCTCGATCTCATTAATCATTAAACCCAGCATCATTTCACCTCAAGCTATATTTTTCTTTTATATTTTCCCGAACCGCTTCTTTTATAATCCGAAATTATGCATAAAGCTTGGAATTCACCCATAGGATGAAGACAAGAGTGGTGGACGAGGTGAGTAAAATGAATTTTTTTATGGTGATTAGTGCACGTAGAATGAAACAATACGGGCTTGTGATTCTGACAGCTTTATTCGCGGCTTGGTTTCTTTTTTTGCAGAATATGTTACATACTCCTGTTTTTTCAACGTCAGATGGACCAAAGGCTATTTATAAAGGAGAGAAGAATATCGCATTAACCTTCAACATCGGCTGGGGAGATGAACGGGCTGTGCCAATCCTGAAAACACTGAAAGAAGAAAACGTGAAATCCGCTACATTTTTTCTTTCGGGATCGTGGGCAGAGAGGCATCCCGATGTCGTCGCTAAGATTGTAGAGGAAGGCTATGAGATTGGGCTGCTGGGATACTCTTATAAAGATTATTCGGATATAAAGGACGAAGAGATCACCAAGGATATATCGAAAGCACAGCAGGTATTCAAAAAACTAAACGTCAAAGACATTGAACTGCTGCGGTCGCCTACTGGTCATTTTGATAAGCGCCTGCTTAAGATCGGCGAGCGTTTTGGATATACGGTCGTCCACTGGAGCATTGATTCGAAGGATTGGACGAATCCCGGGGTCGATGACATTGTTCAGAATGTCGATCAGGCTCGCAAAGGAGATATTATTCTATTACACGCCTCCGATTCTGCTAAGCAGACAAATAAGGCACTGCCACAACTGCTTGAGGAAATCCGGTCTAAAAACCTTAGCTTGGTGACCGTATCAGAAATGATTTCTAACTCAAGTGCAAGGAATGAAGAAATAAAGTGAAAAAAGGGGGATAAGCTGCAACAAGCTTAACCCCCTTTTCGTTATTTCACCTTAACTTTTTTCTTAGTCCCAAGTTTCGCAGCCTGCTGTTTTTCTGATCGCTTGCTTTCCAGCTCCAGTTTCGATCTTTCAATCAGCTTATTCAAGATCAATAGTTGGTAAGCATTGCAAGCAAGCAGTGGAAACAGCATAAAATACAGCCACTCTTCATTGTTTACGCGTAAAACCGGTACCCATTCAAGCGTGGTTACAACCGTCATAAAAAACAAAGCGGGAATAAATGCCTGTTTGTTGGTTTGTTTCATCTTTACATATGCGGTGACCAAGCCCACGACCAATAAAAATAAAGCAAGCGCAAGATATGATCCTATACCCTCTCCATCGGCAAACGTCACAAAACGCAGATAAACGAGATCAAACAAAACAAACAAGATCAACATAATCTGTACTGCATTCCATAATTTAACGCTCTTAAATATTCCGAGCCCGAACCGGTGAATAGTCAAATAGGCAAAATATCCGGCCTGGCTGATTACACTAAAGATTAAGCCTACCCCAAACATCCAGATAAACGTGGAGAGAATCTCTCCTAAGTCAAAGGATGTAAACAGCGGTGCAAATTGATCCCAACGAGCAATAAATCCAACAATCCCCGCGGTAACCCCTCCGACAAGCAAGGTGGTCATAAATAATCGTACGATATTACGGCTATTCATCATTATCCCCCATGAACATTCTTTATATATCTTGATTGTACCAATCCACCTTCCAAAAATCTACATAATCTAACATCGAATAAAATTCGCCCGGCGGAATCATATTAACAATAAGAAGTCATGAAAGGGGCTCTTATAATGAGATCCAGAGTTTTTTTAATTCTGTTCTCCATGATGTGTCTCGTTATGACCGGCTGCGCTCAGAACGGGACGGGCGGAGAAAATACTGATTATGAAGAAACAAAAAAGATGGTTGTCGATATATTAAAAACGGATGATGGAAAAAATGCAATAAAAGATGTTATGGCTGATGATGGGATGAAAGACCAGCTTATTATGGATCAACAGGTGGTTTCAGACACGTTAGAAAAAGCTGTAACATCTGATAATGGGAAGAAATTTTGGGAAAAAGCCTTTGAAGATCCAAAGTTTGCGGCAGCTTATGCCAATAGCATGAAGGATGAACACGAAAGACTGATCAGGGATTTAACGAAGGATCCTCAATATCGCGCCATGATAATTGATATACTTAGGGACCCTTCCTTACAGGATGAATTCAAGTCATTGGTTAAAAGCAAGGAAATGCGGGAGATGTCAAAAGATACCCTTATCGAAACAATGGATAGCCCGCTTGTAAAAGCTAAATTAGCTGACATCCTGTTAAAAGCAGCGGAAGAGACACCGCCCAAACCAAGCGGTGGCGGTCAAGGGCAGCAAGGCGGAGGCGGACAATAATAAAACATGAAACGGCTGACTCATATAAAGTCAGCCGTTTCATATTTTATTTCTCTAGCATACCAATCGTCTTTTGTGCAATGTCGGTATAAATTCTTCCCAAACGGTGGTTTTCCGCATAAATCGATGGGGCAAAATCTTCATCGTTCCAATCGGGCTGCTCAAGCGGAAGCTGTCCTAGTACTTCTGTACGAAGTTCCTCTGCTAGCTTGTCACCGCCGCCTTGTCCGAAAACATATTCTTTCTCGCCGGTAGTCTTGCTTTCAAAGTAAGCCATGTTTTCAATGACACCGATCACTTCATGTTCCGTTTTGATTGCCATTGCCCCTGCTCTTGCGGCAACAAATGCTGCTGTCGGATGCGGAGTTGTGACAATGATTTCTTTACAAGATGGAAGCATCGAGTGAACATCCAGGGCAACATCGCCGGTTCCTGGCGGCAGGTCGAGCACTAAATAGTCGATATCTCCCCATTCGACCTCGTTAAAAAAGCTGTTCAGCATTTTGCCCAGCATCGGTCCTCTCCAGATAATAGGCGCATTATCTTCAACAAAGAAGCCCATACTCATCACTTTTACGCCAAGACGTTCAACCGGGATAATTCTTTCACCGCGAACTTGCGGCCGCTTCGAAATCCCCATCATGTCAGGCACACTGAAGCCATAGATATCAGCATCGACCAGACCCACCTTTTTGCCGAGACGGGCAAGAGCAGTCGCGAAATTAACGGAAACCGTAGACTTCCCTACGCCTCCTTTACCGCTGGCAATCGCGATAAACTTCGTCTTGCTGTTTGGTCCAAGCAAGCCGGCATCAACACTGTCCTGTGGCATATCGGTGCTGTGCTTGGCCAATTCTTCTTCAGGAAGATCGGTGAAACGAATCCCGACTGAATCTGCTCCGCCGCCTTTCAATATTTCAACAACCTTGGTCTGCATTTGAAGCTGTTCACCTGTACCGGTTTTCGCAATGGCAAGTTTAACGCTTACATGATTCTTTTCTGGTTTTATTTTTACTTCAAGGATTCCGCCTGTTTCCGCTAAACTTTTATGAAGAAAAGGGTCTTGAAGGTCCTTTAGTAAATTCAGTACTTTCTCTTCTGTTAACACACCCGGCACCTACCTCTTTTTATTCTTTTTTTCCCAAATAAGTATAACATATAAAATCCGGATTGCTTATACAGCAAGTTTGAAAACCCTTTATTTATTTTCCCCATATAAAGAAAACCCTGATTGGCGAGTTTAAGAAGGATAGCAGTTTACTTATACAAATAGAAAAAAGCCGGACATCATTTCTTCCGGCTTAAGGCTTATATTCGTTATCCGTTAGCTTCTCTTCGGTAAAATAACGCAGAACCCCTTTGAATACAGATGCTGAAATTTTCTCCTGATAGGGTTCCTTTAACAGGTTTGCCCTGTCTTCCGAATTCGAAAGAAAGCCTACCTCTACCAAGGCACCCGGCTTCTTGGCATTTCTCATTAGATAGACATTATCAATTAGCTTCGCTTCCCGGTTTGTATTTTCTAAATTCCGTTTGATTTCAGCCTGGATAAATTTAGCGACTTGTTCGTTCTCTTCATATCGTCTTGTATAGAATGTTTGGGCACCCTTCCACTGGCTTGACGGGAACGCATTAAGATGGACACTCAGGAACAAGTCCGCCTCGGAATCGTTGATCATTTTAACCCTATTTTGTAGATCTTGGCGTTTCCGGTTGCGGATTCCTTTTGTATTTTCATCAGCCAAATCGCTATCATCTTCCCTTGTCATGATGACAAGAGCTCCTTGCTCTTGCAAAAAATCCCTGATTTTAAACGTGACTTTTAACGCTATTTCTTTTTCGAGTGCCGACTGTACATTCGCCCCGCCATCAGGACCCCCATGGCCGGCATCAAGAATAATGATTTTTCCGGATAAAGGCAGATTCCATGAATTCCATGAATCATCTTCTACAAATTTTACTGTCACGATTAAAAACAAAAGGATGAATCCTATTGCAAAGCCGGTATATTTTAACTTCTTCCCCATATTCCGTCTCCTCCCGCTCGTCCTATAACTAAAAATATGGGACAGGGAGAGAAAATAGAACATCGCACACGTTGAAGTTGTTAATGAAGCCTCATTTTCCTCCGTTTTTCGCCTTTTTCAAAGCCATCTTTCCACCAAGCTTCTATATAGGCTTCACAGCGGTAATAGAGACTCTCGTTATGCATGTCGTTATCGCCGACTTTCCCCCAATAAAGAATAAAGTTAAACAAGGTATCGCTAAGATGTTTTTCTTCTTTACTGCTGCGGTTCCTGGCTTCTTCCATCGTCTCTCCGTAATAACCGAATTTACTGTAATTCGCACCGAGCAGGAAAGCCTCAATCGCGACATCACAAGAGGCTTCTTCAAGCACATCATTAAAATAATCTCCGCTCATCCTATCTGAACCGAAAAATTCCTGGACCCGGCTTTTTAATATGTCAATCGAAAGCTCCCTTAAGATCTTTCTGTCGTATTTAATTTGTTTTGCCTTCTGCTTCTCTCTTAGCGTTGTAATCACATTCATTTTATACACCCCATGAATCCCATAGTTCCTCTCCAATTCCCCGGTCTATTGCCGGGGATATGCCATTAGTTTTCGCCTTGCTGGCTTTGTGATGCTACTCTTTTTGCAGTTTGTTGATGGCAATTATTTATGAGGAAGCTTTATGGCTAATAAGGAGAATCTAAATTAGGGCATGGAAAAATGGAGACAAAATGAACCCCATGGAATAATGGTGTATGACGCCTGTCTGACTGATCTGTTACATGAGTCGTAAAAAGTAAAAAACCGACCTTTTATGGCCGGTTTCCTTCATTCATGTTGTCTTATCCATTGTCATCTGCTGGACAAGTTCCTTTTGCAATAATTCGTAGTGCCATCTATTGGCTGTTGCGGAAACTAACGTTTCTTAGTATCCAGCTCGGCTTCGATTTGGGAGACCTTCGAAGATTCAGCCATACGCCAGTAGACAATAAAACTAATGGCAATACAACCAGCTACATAGAAGTAAAAGAGCGACTCGACTCCAATATTCTTCAGCCATAGTGCAATGAATTCCGCCGTCCCGCCAAAGATTGCTACGGTGAGTGCATAAGGGAGTCCGACGCCAAGGGCACGGATTTCGGTCGGGAAGAGTTCAGCTTTCACAATTGCATTAATAGAAGTGTAACCGGTGACAATGATGAGACCCAGCATCATAAGCAAGAAAGCAATGAAAGGATTATTTGCCTGCTCCATGAACATGAATATTGGCACCGTCAACACTGTTCCGAGGATACCGAAGCTCATCAAGAGCGGACGACGTCCAATCCGGTCAGACAACGCGCCGGCTAGCGGTTGAAGCACGACAAATATCAACAGGGCAATAAAGTTAATCCAGCTGACGACCTCCTTGTCGAGGCCAACCGTATTCACCATGAACTTCTGGATATACGTCGTGTAGGTATAGAAGGCGACGGTTCCGCCAAGCGTTAGTCCGACCACTGTCAGCACCGCTTTCGGATGTTTCATTAGAACCCGAACGGTCCCGGCATTCGCCCGGGTTTCAGAACCCATTTTTGTGAACTGCTCCGATTCGTCCATTGTACGGCGCAGCCATAATACAGCCAAGGCTCCCATCGCTCCGATGACGAATGGAATCCGCCAGCCCCAGGACATCATATCGGCTTCGCTGAGAATTTGCTGAAGGATGATCTGGACACCCAAGGCCACCATTTGTCCTGCAACAAGCGTCACGTACTGGAAGCTCGAGTAGAAGCCTCGGCGGCCGCTTGAGGCCATCTCGGACAGATAGGTTGCCGACGTTCCATACTCTCCTCCTAACGATAACCCTTGAAGCAGACGTGCCAGAACGAGGATAATCGGTGCCATTATACCAATCGTGCCATAACCTGGAGTGCAAGCAATGATCAGAGAACCACCTGCCATGACTGTGATGGAAAGCGTCAGCGCAGCGCGGCGGCCATGGCGATCGGCATAGCGACCCATCAACAGGCTGCCTAATGGGCGCATCAAGAAGCCGACGGCGAAGATTGCCGCCGTGTTGAGCAATTGGCTCGTGGAGTCTCCTTCGGGAAAGAACGTTGCCGAGAAATATACGGCGAAAGCTGAATAGACATACCAGTCATACCATTCGATCAGATTTCCCACCGAACCTTTGAAGATGTTGCCTGTGATGCGTCTTGTGTTTTCACGTTCACTGGATTGATTCATTCTTATCCTCCTTCTGAATTACCGGTGCAGACGCTTTTAACCGTGCGTCAGCACACACATGGTTTGAAACTAAAAAAAACACTTCTTTCAATTTTCAATATGTAAGATTACTTTAAAATTATCTCATAATTCTAAAATAAAAGAAATTTTTAACCATTTCCTACAAGATGGAAAGATAAAAAAGAAAATACTCATTCCTAAAAGTTTTATATTATTCCAAGTACTATTTTGAAGAATAAAAAAGACCCCCAACCAAAATGGTTGAGAGCCTTTGAAGCGTAATATTAACGTTTTGAGAACTGAGGTGCACGACGAGCGCCTTTAAGACCGTATTTTTTACGTTCTTTCATACGAGCGTCACGAGTCAGTAGTCCTGCAGCTTTCAATGAGCCGCGGTATTCTGGATCAACTTGAAGCAATGCACGAGCGATGCCGTGACGGATTGCGCCAGCCTGGCCAGTGTATCCACCGCCGCTAACATTTACTAGTACATCATAGTTACCAGTTGTTTCAGTAGCAACTAGTGGCTGCTTTACTATTTCACGCAGTGCTGCAAATGGGATATATTCTTCAACTTCACGTTCGTTAACAATAATGCGGCCTTCGCCTGGTACTAAACGTACACGGGCAACTGAGCTTTTGCGACGGCCAGTACCATAATATTGAACTTGTGCCAAGATAGTAACCTCCTTATTAATTATCCGCGTAATTCGTATACTTCAGGCTGTTGAGCTTGATGCTGGTGCTCGTTTCCTGCATATACGTGCAATTTTTTGTAGATTTGACGACCTAGAGAATTCTTTGGAAGCATACCTTTGATAGCAAGTTCAAGCATTCTCTCCGGGTAGTTCGTACGCATTTCAAGAGCAGTTCTTGTTTTTAAACCGCCTGGATGCATAGTGTGACGGTAGTAGATCTTGTCAGTCAATTTCTTACCAGTCAATTCGATTTTAGAAGCATTGATTAGAATTACATGATCACCAGTGTCAACGTTCGGTGTAAAAGTTGGTTTGTTTTTGCCGCGTAAAATGGACGCTACTTCACTTGCAAGACGTCCCAAAGTTTTACCTTCAGCGTCTACAACGTACCATTTACGTTCAATTTCATTAGCTTTCGCCATAAAAGTTGTACGCATGATTACCCTCCTAAAAAGATCAATAGTTATATTTATTTTCAATCACAATAAGTTTTTTCCGGGGCTTATCGTGGGATTAAAATACATACCATATTATATTAAACTCTCCGCATAGCATTGTCAAGAAAATGTTACACCAGGATTAGTTGTTACAAGAAATGCGGAAGCGCCCAGCAAGTATGGAACATCGACTAAAATCTGCCACATCGTGTGGCAAACGTCGATGTCAGCCCATCCTGGGCAAGTCGTGACAGGCATAAGATGAACCGCGAGGAGGCAGTTCCCAGTGGTTTGGCTTAGAGGAATCTCGGCTAACCCGTTAATAAAGGAAGAACGACTAAGAACGCAACATCCTGTTGCAACGTCGTTCTGACCCACATCCTGTGGGCCCCCGAACGGCTGGGCGCTGGCCGACTAAGACCGCCACGTCCTTATGTCTTCGTCGGCGCAAGTCACGTCCTGTACGTCGCAGCTAGACATCCATCAAAGTTAAGAAGGTTCCAGTTACTTATAAAAAACTTCCCACAAATACAAGCCTTGTCCTGGTACGGTTTTTCCCGCGAAACTGCGATCCTTTTTTTGCAGGATCTCCGTTATGTCTTCGGGCTTTTTCTTCCCTGTGCCAATTTCAAGCAACGTTCCGACAAGGATGCGGACCATATTGTATAAAAACCCGCTTCCTACAAAACGCAACAGAAGCATGCCGTCTTCCTCAAACAGTTCTATTTCCCTCAGCGTCCGGACTTTATCGGCTACTTCCGTTTTGGCCGAGCAAAAGCTTGTGAAATCATGAGTACCCAAAAGCATGGGGATCGCTTTTTCCATGGCTTGATAATCCAATTCGAATGGAAAATGATAGGCATAATTTCGTTGGAATGGATCCCTTTTTTTCGAAAGAGAGATTTTATATCGATATTCCTTGCCCGTGGCATCGAATCGGGCATGAAAATCTGCAGCCACTTCTTTAATAGAAATGACTACAATTTCTTCAGGAAGAATGGCATTTAGTGCTTTTTCCCAGTTTTCGGCCGGGAATAAGTAAGGAGAATCAAAATGGATGACCTGCCCCTTTGCATGAACCCGTGCATCAGTCCGTCCAGAGGCACTTATTTTTATCTCCTCGCCTTTATGCATGCTGCCGAGTGCCTTTTCCATTTCCGATTGAACGGTCCGCTTATTAGGCTGGACCTGATATCCCGCAAACAAAGTGCCATCATAAGAAATAATACATTTATATCTGTGCATACTTCTCCCTCAATTTGAACGAAATACAAACAGTAAGACCGCTAAAATAACAAGTGTGACCATTAAAAGCGTGTCAATCGTATGCCAGCTTAATTGGCGGTATTTCGTCCGCCCTTCGCCGCCCTTGTATCCGCGTGCTTCCATGGCAATGGCCAACTCTTCCGCCCTCTTAAATGAACTGACAAACAAAGGAACAAGAAGGGGGACAATCGCTTTTACCCGTTCTTTAATCGGACCGGACGTAAAATCGACTCCGCGTGCTGTCTGTGCTTTCATGATTTTTTCGGTCTCTTCCATTAGGGTTGGAATGAACCGCAACGAAATCGACATCATCAACGCAAGTTCATGCACGGGCATTTTCCACTTCTTAAGAGGACCGAGCAGCTGCTCCAGGCCATCGGTAATCGAGATTGGCGAAGTGGTCAGCGTTAACAGTGACGTCACTAAAATCAAAAAGGTAAAACGTAAAGAAATATAGATCCCCTGGCGTAGACCGCCTTCGTATATTTTTACAAATCCAAGCTCAAACATAAGTGAGCCTTCCTTTGTGAAAAAAATATGGAGCAATAACGTAAATAAGATTAAGAACAAAATCGGTTTCAGTCCGTTGAACAGGAAGCGGACGGGAATTCTTGAAATAGCTATAAGGGCAAATGTAAACACAGCAAGTATCGAATAGGTTATCAGATTGTCAGCAAGAAATACGATGCATACAAATATGAAAACGAGCAATAATTTAGAACGGGGATCCATTCGGTGAATCGGTGACTCCAACGGAACATAACGCCCGAAAATCATTTTATCCAGCATTAGCGGCTCCCCCGTTCCATAACCCGTTTAATTTCCCCGGCCAAATCTTCAATGCTTAAACAAGGACGATCAAAACGGATTCCCATTTCTTTTTGCAGCTGTAATTGAAAACGCACGGTATTAGGCACATCCAGCCCTAATTCTATCAGTTGTTCCGGCTGGGAAAATATCTCCAGGGGCGTTCCTTTCTGATAGACCGTACCTTTGTGCATAATCACGATTTCATCCGCGTACCTGGCTGCATCCTCCATGCTGTGGGTAACCAGAACTGTGGTGATGCCTTGTTCTTTATGAAGCCGGTAAAACATGTCCATTATTTCCTTGCGTCCGCGCGGATCCAGGCCCGCTGTCGGCTCGTCAAGCACGAGTACTTCCGGTTCCATGGCAAGAACCCCGGCTATGGCTACCCGCCGCATTTGTCCGCCAGATAAATCAAAAGGCGATTTTTCGAGCATATCTTCCGAAAGGCCAACGAGCTTTAAGGCATTCCTTGCCTGTACCTTTGCTTTCTCTTCAGGCACACCAAAATTAATCGGGCCAAAACAGATATCCTTTTCCACCGTTTCTTCAAACAATTGATGCTCCGGAAATTGAAAAACAATCCCGACCTTTTGCCGGATCGGCCGCAGCTGTTTTTCCTTTCGACCGGACTCAATCGTACGATCTCCAATGATCACTCTGCCCTTTGTCGGTTTGATAAGAGCATTCAAATGCTGCAGCAGTGTTGACTTACCTGAACCAGTATGTCCGATGATCGCGACAAATGAACCAGGGTTGATTTCCATATTAACATCATGAATCGCCAGATGTTCAAAGGGCGTATCGATTTGGTAGCGGTATTCTACATCCTGGAGTTTAATTCGCATAAATCCTTCACCAACTCTTCTTCTGTTAAATGTCTATCAGCCAAATTAAGGTCCTGTTCTCGCAAAGCCTTGCCTAATTTGACGGTAAAGGGAATATCCAAACCTAAAGCGACTAATTCATCTTCCATAAGGAATATTTCATCTGGAGTCCCCTGACGATAAAGATGTCCCTGATTCATTACAATAATCCTGTCTGCTTTAGCCGCCTCTTCCAGGTCATGAGTGATCGAAATGACAGTCAATATATTCTCATCCTTTAATTCACGAACCGTATGAAGCACTTCCTCGCGTCCGCGCGGATCGAGCATGGATGTGGCTTCATCCAAAATGATAATGTCCGGCTTTAGTGCGAGCACTCCAGCTATCGCAACCCGCTGCTTTTGACCGCCGGAAAGATGGTGCGGCTCTTGATTAAGAAATTGATCCATTTTTACTTTACTTAGAGCTTCCTGGACACGTTCAACCATTAAACCTTGTTGAACTCCCAGGTTTTCTAAACCAAAAGCCACATCATCCTGAACAGTAGACCCTACAAATTGATTATCAGGATTTTGAAAAACCATACCGATCTTCTTCCGCACGTCCCACACCGTAGCCTCTGAGAGCTCTACATCATTGATAGTGATGGATCCAGATTTAGCAAAATGCAGGCCATTTAAAAGCTTTGCCAGCGTCGATTTTCCTGAACCATTATGTCCTACGATCGCGAGCCATTCACCCTTATAGACATCAAAGCTTACCCCGTCTATGGCGTCCAGGTCCTGGCCTTCATATTTAAAAGTAACGTCCTTTAATGTAACAAGCTTGTCCGTCATGTCTACCCTCCTATTCATCCCAAATCAACAAGCAGTTATTGATAACAATACTCGTTAATGAGATATCGCCAAAAATATCTGTTTGTCTTTATATTTCGATAATCGCTCTTAAATTTGAATACACAAAGGTCCATAATCCCTATTAATATTGTAGCTTCTCGAACTATTTTTGAATATAAAAAAACGCTGCACCCCTTCCACCGAATGTGGTTCGGTAAATTAAGAGCAGCTTTTCCTGAACCCAAGGCGTCCTTGGGTATCTTCTTATTTAACGCTTATAAAAAGCGGGAAGGGGTGCTTGAGCTAGACGTGAAGGGGAACTTGAAGTTCGCCAGCCATCGTAACACTCAATTCGCGTATTCTTGTAAGTAAATCTAGAGATGTTAAAAGAAAAAGGGCGAAGAACAAGTTAGATGTTCAACTGTCCCGCCCCGATTTAATCGCTGTTTAAACTAACTCGATAACCACGACTGGTGCACCATCACCGCGGCGTGGACCCATTTTCATGATACGAGTGTAGCCGCCTTGGCGTTCTTCATAACGCGCAGCGATGTCGCTGAATAGTTTTTGAACTGCGTCCTGGCCATTTTCAGCGTTGGCTACTTCATTACGAATGTATGCAGCTGCTTGACGGCGGGCATGTAAGTCTCCACGCTTGCCAAGAGTGATCATTTTTTCTACAACTGACCGTAATTCCTTTGCGCGTGCTTCTGTCGTTTCAATGCGCTCATGGATAATAAGGTCTGTAGCTAAATCACGAAGTAATGCTTTACGTTGTGCGCTAGTGCGTCCTAACTTTCTGTAACCCATTTTAGAGATTCCCTCCTTTGTTGAAGTTATATAATCTGTTAATCAGGTTCGCAGGCAAAATGGCTAGTTAACTACGGCTAACTAGTCATCAGTCGTCTTTACGCAGACCTAAACCTAACTCATCTAATTTTGCTTTCACTTCTTCAAGTGATTTACGTCCTAAGTTACGTACCTTCATCATATCTTCTTCTGTTTTATGAGCAAGCTCTTGAACAGTGTTGATACCGGCACGCTTTAGGCAGTTATAAGAACGAACAGAAAGATCTAGTTCCTCAATTGTCATTTCCAGAACTTTTTCTTTTTGATCTTCTTCTTTTTCAACCATGATTTCAGCATTTTGAGCTTCGTCAGTTAGCCCGACAAAAATATTCAAATGCTCTGTTAAAATCTTAGCTCCAAGTGCTACCGCTTCCTGTGGACCGTTACTTCCATCAGTCCAAACATCAAACGTCAGCTTGTCATAGTTTGTCATTTGTCCAACACGTGTGTTCTCTACTTGATAGGAAACACGCGCAACAGGAGTGAAAATAGAGTCGATAGGGATAACGCCGATTGGCTGATCCTCTCTCTTGTTTTGTTCAGCAGGAGTATAACCGCGGCCACGCCGTGCAGTTAATCTCATACGCATATGACCGTTCTTGCCTAATGTCGCAATGTGTAAATCTGGATTTAAGATTTCCACGTCACTGTCATGTGTAATGTCTGCTGCCGTAACTACTCCTTCATCCTGTACATCAATTTCAAGCGTCTTTTCTTCATCGGAGTAAATCTTCAGAGCTAGTTTTTTCACATTAAGAATAATAGAAGTAACATCTTCTACAACGCCTTCAATTGTTGAGAACTCGTGCATAACTCCATCTATTTGAATAGATGTGACAGCGGCACCTGGGAGTGAGGATAATAGAATACGACGTAAGGAGTTACCTAATGTTGTACCATACCCACGCTCTAGTGGCTCGACGACGAACTTACCGTATTTGGTGTCATCGTTGATTTCAACCGTTTCGATTTTTGGTTTTTCTATTTCTATCATTAATAAACCCTCCTTCAAAACGTCGAAACCCCGGTTCGTTCATCTACATTCAAACGTAACCGAAATTCCCCATGCATACGTTCCCGATTGTGCGCAACAACTGAATTAATCATTCTGTAAGAACGCAAACTTGTTATTATATCCCATTATTGACCAGAGATGCATAATCTATACAGAAAAATTATACACGGCGACGTTTTGGTGGACGGCATCCGTTATGTGGAACTGGAGTTACATCTTTAATTGCAGTTACTTCCAAACCGGCAGCTTGAAGAGCACGGATCGCAGCTTCACGTCCAGCACCTGGTCCTTTAACCGTAACTTCAAGAGTTTTCATGCCGTGTTCCATTGATGTCTTAGCAGCTGTTTCAGCAGCCATCTGCGCAGCGAACGGAGTGGATTTACGAGATCCGCGGAATCCTAAAGCGCCGGCGCTTGACCATGAAATCGCATTGCCATGAGAGTCAGTAATTGTAACGATAGTGTTATTGAATGTAGAACGGATATGTGCAATACCTGATTCGATATTCTTTTTCACACGACGTTTACGTGTATTAGTTTTACGTGCCATGAAAAGTAACCTCCTTTACTGATTATTTTTTCTTGTTAGCTACTGTACGACGAGGTCCTTTACGCGTACGAGCATTGTTCTTTGTATTTTGTCCACGAACCGGAAGACCGCGACGGTGACGTAATCCGCGATAGCTGCCAATTTCCATTAATCGTTTGATGTTTAGGGATACTTCACGACGAAGATCACCTTCTACCTTTAACTTATCGACGATATCACGAATCTTGTTTAGCTCGTCTTCAGTTAAATCGCGAACGCGAGTGTTCTCAGAAACACCAGCTTCTGAAAGAACTTTAGCCGCTGTTTGTTTACCAATACCAAAAATATATGTTAATGAAATGATAATACGTTTATCACGTGGAATATCTACACCAGCAATACGTGCCATTGATGAGTGCACCTCCTTCTAAATTAGCCTTGTTTTTGTTTATGTTTAGGGTTTTCGCAAATAACCATAACTTTACCTTTTCTGCGGATAACTTTACATTTCTCGCAGATTGGTTTTACTGATGGTCTGACTTTCATTGCTATCTAACCTCCTTATACAGATCGGAGCGTACCAGATTATTTGAATCGGTATGTGATTCTGCCGCGAGTTAGATCATACGGGGAAAGCTCAACCGTAACCTTATCTCCAGGCAAAATGCGAATGAAGTGCATACGAATTTTACCGGATACATGAGCTAAAACAGTATGACCATTTTCTAATTCTACCTTAAACATAGCGTTTGGCAAAGTCTCAGTGACTTTCCCTTCAACTTCAATTACATCATCTTTCGCCATTAAATAATTCTCCCTTCTGTTCAGCAATGTGCTCAAGTCTAGATTCACTCTGAACCATTGCCCTATGTGTGCACCCGATTCTCATCCACGCAAATCATTTGCCTAAAGACTGGTTAAAATATCATACCCTGTTTCAGTGATTGCGATAGTATGTTCGAAATGAGTACACTTTTTTCCGTCGACTGTTACTACGGTCCAGTTATCCTCTAAAGTCTTCACATATCTGCTTCCGGCATTCACCATTGGTTCAACAGCGAGCACCATACCAGGCTTTAACCGAGGACCTTTATTCGGTGGACCGTAATGAGGAATGTCAGGGTCCTCATGTAAGTCTTGACCGATTCCGTGACCGACATACTCTCTGACGATAGAGAAGTGATTAGCCTCGACATAGGTTTGAATAGCATGGGAGATGTTTGAAAGGCGCTCGCCTGGCCTAGCCTCTTTCAACCCTCTATATAATGACTCTTCGGTTACATCTAAGAGCCGCTGTGTTTCTATATCAATGTTGCCCACCGCATATGTCCAGGCAGAGTCACCATGATAGCCGTTAAACTTGGCTCCGATATCAATACTGATGATATCTCCTTCATGTAGTGCCCGATGTCCCGGAATACCGTGAACAAGTTCACTATTGACAGATGTGCAAATACTGCCGCGAAATCCATTATACCCTTTAAATGAAGGGATTGCATCATGTTTGCGTATAAAGCTGTCCGCTAATTGATCCAGCTTTTCCGTTGTAATGCCGGGAACGATATGTTTCTTTAGCTCTTGGTGAGTCAAAGCGACAATACGTCCGGCTTCACGCATGATTTCGATTTCACGCGGAGTCTTACATATGATCATTAACGCAATCCTCCAAGCAGTTCATTAACATCAGTAAATACTTGATTGATATCCTGTTGCCCGTTGATATTGCGAACGTAGCCCTTTTCTTCATAGAAATCAAGTAGAGGCTTTGTTTGTTTCAAGTTCACGTCTAAACGGTTTTGTACAGTTTCTTCATTATCATCTGCGCGTTGATAAAGCTCTCCGCCGCAGCGGTCGCATTTTCCTTCTACTGCCGGAGGATTGAACACTAAGTGATAAGTGGCTCCACAGTTTTTGCAAATACGTCTGCCAGTCAAACGCTCCATAAGGATGTTTTTATTAACATCAATATTGATGACATAATGAATTTGCCGATCCAAATCAGCAAGAATGTTTTCAAGCGCTTCAGCCTGAGCCACCGTGCGCGGAAAGCCGTCAAGGAGGAAGCCTTTCTTGCAATCTTCTTTGCTTAATCTTTCACGGACGATGCCGATTGTCACTTCATCAGGAACAAGCTCACCTTTATCCATGAATGATTTAGCCTGTAAACCAAGTTCCGTACCATCTTTGATAGCTGCCCGGAACATATCTCCAGTAGAGATATGAGGGATGTCATATTTTTCTACGATTCTTTCGGCTTGAGTACCTTTCCCGGCACCCGGTAGCCCCATTAGCACAAGATTCACATTATTTCCCCCTCAAACTCTATAATGTGTTTTTGGGAACTCATATGGTCCCCAAAACTCATCACTTTATAAAACCTTTATAATGGCGTTTCACTAATTGTGCTTCCAACTGCTTCATCGTATCAAGAGCTACACCCACTACGATTAGCAAACTCGTTCCGCCGATCTGCGCAGATTGAGGCAAGTTGGCAAGCTGTATGAAAACCACCGGTAAAACAGCGATAACCGCGAGGAAGATCGATCCCACGAATGTTAATCGGTATAGAACACGCGTTAAGTAGTCTTGAGTGTTTTTACCAGGTCTGATACCCGGAACGTAACCGCCCTGCTTTTTCAAATTATCTGCCATTTGTTCAGGATTAACCTGAATGAAGGCATAGAAATAGGAAAAAGCAATGATCAGAGCCACATAGACAACCATCCCAATAGGATGTGTATAGTCAAACGTATTTTCGATCCAGCGTGTCACGTCATTACTCCCAAAAAATGACGCGATTGTTCTTGGAGTTATAATGAATGCCATGGCGAAGATTACCGGAATAACCCCAGCAGCATTTACTTTCAAAGGCAAATGTGTCGATTGTCCACCAGCTTGCTCGCGTCCAGCCGCAGCACGCTTGGCATATTGAATCGGAATTTTACGTAAAGCTTGTTGAATGAAAATGACGGCAACCACAATCGCGAGAACGGCCACTAAGATAAGAGCCATGGTCGCAATTCGCAAGAAAAGCTGGTCTCCCGCATTTTCAAACTGTTGAGCGTATATCTGATTAACTGTAGTGGGTAAACTCGCTACAATTCCAGCGAAGATAATGATAGAGATCCCATTACCTACACCTTTTGCAGTAATTAGCTCTCCCAACCACAAGAGAAAAGCTGTTCCTGCTGTTAATACAGTCGCGATAAGCAAATACGTTCCAATTCCAGGGTTTTGTATAAGTTGACCACCAGCCAAACCATTAAAGCCGTATGACATACCTAACGCCTGGATAAAACCAAGAATAATCGTTGCATAGCGGGTAAACTGAGCTAATTTACGACGGCCAACCTCTCCTTGCTTGGACCATTCAGTGAACTTAGGAACAACGTCCATTTGCAAGAGCTGAATGATGATCGATGCCGTGATATACGGCATAATTCCCATCGCCAAGATTGAAAAGTTTTGCAGCGCGCCGCCGCCAAAGGTGTTTAAAACACCAAAGACGCTTAGCTGGTCTTGTGTTGCTAACAGGTCAGCATTCACATTCGGTACAGGGATAAATGTACCGATGCGATAGACAACTAACATTAATAGGGTAAATATGATTTTGTTTCTTATATCACCCACGCGCATAAGGTTGGAGATCGTACGAAACATTAAATCACCTCAGTTTTACCACCGGCAGCTTCAATAGCTTCTTTTGCAGTAGTGGAGAATTTGTGAGCTTTAACAGTAAGCTTTTTCTCAACATTACCTTTGGCAAGAACCTTAATTCCTGCTTTTTCTTTGCTTACGATACCAGTTTCAATCAATAAAGCTGGTGTAACCTCAGTACCTTCTTCAAAGCGATTCAGGACGTCAAGGTTAACAATCGCGTAGTCTTTGCGGTTGATATTTGTGAAACCGCGTTTAGGCAAACGTCTGAATAAAGGAGTTTGACCCCCTTCAAATCCAGGGCGAACACCGCCGCCGGAACGAGCGTTTTGACCTTTATGACCTTTACCGGCTGTTTTACCGTTTCCGGAACCGATCCCGCGACCTTTGCGTTTACGTTCTTTACGAGAACCTTCTGCAGGTTTTAATTCATGAAGTTTCATGTTGGCACCTCCTTGTTATGAGAGAAATTATTTTATTGTTCTTTTACAGTAACAAGATGAGCAACTTTGTTAATCATACCGCGAATAGCAGGGTTATCATCATGAACAACTGTTTGATGCATTTTGCGTAGACCCAGTGTGTTAACTGTAACGCGTTGGTCTTCAGGACGACCAATCAAGCTGCGAGTAAGGGTGATTTCTAATTTATTAGCCATTTGAATTCCCTCCCTTATCCTAACAGTTCTTCTACTGATTTTCCACGTAACTTAGCTACGTCCTCAGCACGTTTTAATTGCTTTAATCCATCGATTGTTGCACGAACCATGTTAATTGGTGTGTTTGAACCTAGTGATTTTGAAAGGATATCACTTACTCCGCCTAGTTCAAGTACCGCACGAACAGGACCACCTGCGATGACTCCAGTACCTTCAGAAGCAGGTTTTAAAAGAATATGACCCGCGCCAAAATGACCGTTTACTAGATGTGGAATTGTTGTACCAACCATAGGTACAGTGATTAAGTTTTTCTTAGCATCTTCGATTGCTTTACGGATTGCATCCGGTACTTCTTGAGCTTTACCAGTTCCGAAACCTACGTGACCGTTTTTGTCACCTACAACAACAAGTGCAGTGAAACGGAAACGACGGCCGCCTTTAACAACCTTAGCTACACGGTTGATAGTAACAACGCGCTCTTCAAGTTCTAATTTATTAGGATCGATACTACGACGCATCTGTTTTGTCCCTCCTTTTTCCATTAAAATTCTAAGCCGTTCTCACGAGCAGAGTCAGCTAATGCTTTAACACGACCATGGAAGAGGTATCCACCGCGGTCAAATACCACAGTTTTGTAACCTTTCTCGATTGCGCGTTTCGCAATTAGTTCACCGACTTTTACAGCTGCATCAGTATTACCTGTAGATTCGACGCCGACCTCTTTATCAAGTGTAGAAGCACTTGCAAGAGTTACACCGCTTAAATCGTCAATCAATTGTGCGTAAATGTGTTTGCTTGAACGGAACACATTTAAACGAGGACGAGCTTCAGTTCCAGAAAGCTTTGCACGAACACGCGCATGTCTTTTCTTGCGAACAGAATTTTTATCAGCCTTCGTAATCATTTACGTCACTCCTTTCGTTTTACTTACGTGTTGCATTACTTACCTGTTTTACCTTCTTTACGACGCACATATTCGCCTTCGTAACGAATACCTTTGCCCTTGTATGGCTCTGGTGGACGAACATCACGTATGTTTGCTGCAAGAGCGCCTACGCGTTCTTTGTTCGCGCCTTTTACGATGATTTTTGTATTAGAAGGAACTTCAACTACAACACCTTGTTCCGGTTCGATCTCAACTGGGTGAGAGTACCCAACGTTAAGGATAAGTTTTGTACCTTGTTTTTGTGCACGGTATCCAACACCAATAAGTTCAAGAGACTTCTCGAAACCTTTTGATACGCCTTCAACCATATTTGAAATAACCGCGCGAGTGGTACCGTGTAATGCACGGTGTTCTTTTTCGTCAGATGGACGGGTTACTGTAAGAACATTCTCCTCGACGCTGATTGTCATATCAGGATTAAAAGATCTAGCTAATTCTCCTTGAGGTCCTTTAACTGTAACGTTGTTTTTGTCAATCGTAACAGTTACACCATTCGGGATTTCAATCGGTTTTTTACCTACGCGTGACATCTAGTGCACCTCCATTCGTGTTAGAAATATATTACCAAACGTATGCTAGTACTTCTCCGCCAACTTGTTTAGCGCGAGCTTCCTTATCAGTTAAAACTCCAGTAGAAGTAGAAACAATAGCGATACCTAAGCCGTTAAGAACACGTGGAACTTCTCCAGTCTTTGCATAAACACGCAAACCAGGCTTGCTGATACGTTTTAGACCAGTGATTACACGTTCATTGTTTGAACCGTACTTAAGGAAGATACGGATGATACCTTGTTTGTTGTCTTCAATGAATTCAACGTCACGTACGAAGCCTTCGCGCTTTAAGATCTCTGCAACTTCCTTCTTGATCTTAGAAGCCGGAACTTCCAATTTCTCGTGACGAACCATATTCGCATTACGGATGCGAGTAAGCATATCTGCAATAGGATCTGTCATGACCATTTTTATTTACCTCCTTCCCAAGTTCGGGTTTTACCAGCTAGCTTTTTTCACGCCAGGGATTTGTCCTTTATATGCAAGTTCACGGAAACAAATACGGCAGAGCTTAAATTTACGTAATACAGAATGTGGTCGACCGCAGCGTTCGCAGCGTGTATATTCTTGTACTTTAAACTTCGATCCGCGTTTTTGCTTCACAATCATGGATTTTTTAGCCACGTTTTCGCCTCCCTTTATTTAAGATTACTTTTGGAACGGCATTCCGAACCCAGTAAGTAGCTCACGAGCTTCTTCGTCAGTTTTGGCAGTCGTAACAATTACGATGTCCATACCGCGAACCTTGCTCACTTTATCGTAGTCAATCTCAGGGAAGATAAGTTGTTCTTTAATCCCTAAAGTGTAGTTCCCGCGACCATCAAAAGACTTCTTAGAAATACCGCGGAAGTCACGTACACGTGGTAAAGAAACAGAAACTAGCTTATCGAAGAATTCATACATACGCTCACCGCGTAATGTAATCTTTGCACCGATAGGCATTCCTTCACGAAGACGGAAACCGGCGATAGATTTTTTCGCTCTTGTTACCACAGGCTTTTGACCAGTGATTAACGTTAGCTCTTCAACTGCATTGTCCAATGCTTTTGAGTTAGCCACAGCGTCACCTACACCCATGTTCACTACGATTTTTTCGATTCTTGGTACTTCCATTACAGATTTATAATTAAACTTGCTCACTAGAGCAGGAGAAATTTCTTTTTGGAATTTTTCCTTTAGGCGGTTCATTACGTGTACCTCCCTTCTTCATTGACTTATTTATCTAACAATTCACCTGATTTTACAGCTACGCGTACTTTTTTGCCGTTTTCAACTTTATAACCAACACGGGTTGGTTCACCTGATTTCGGATCTAATGGCATAACGTTCGATACGTGAATAGCGGCTTCTAAGCTCAAAATTCCTCCTTGCGGATTATCTTGAGAAGGTTTAGCGTGCTTTTTCACGATATTGATTCCTTCAACCAGCACACGGTCAGTTTTAGGAAATGCTTCAAGAATCGTTCCTTGTTTGCCTTTGTCCTTACCAGAGATGACTACGACTTTGTCACCTTTTTTAACATGCATTAGCTTCGCACCTCCTTGAAAGGCTTTTACGAGATTTATTCATTATAGAACTTCTGGAGCAAGAGAAACGATCTTCATGAAATTGCTGTCACGAAGTTCACGGGCAACAGGCCCGAAAATACGAGTACCGCGTGGGCTCTTGTCATCACGGATAATTACACATGCATTTTCATCGAAACGAATGTAAGTACCGTCAGGACGACGTACACCGCGTTTAGTACGGACAATAACTGCCCTTACAACTTCACCTTTTTTAACAACGCCACCTGGTGTTGCTTGTTTTACTGTACATACGATGACATCACCGATGTTTGCTGTCTTGCGGCCAGAGCCACCAAGAACTTTAATAGTAAGAACTTCACGAGCGCCAGAGTTATCAGCGACTTTTAAACGAGATTCTTGTTGAATCATGTACGAAACCTCCCTTCGGAATTAGCATAATCCGAACATAGATTAAATAGTTACAGCTTTTTCTACTACTTCCAATAGACGGAAGCGTTTAGTAGCGGAAAGTGGACGAGTTTCCATGATTCTCACAGTATCGCCTACTTTTGCTTCGTTTAACTCATCATGAGTCTTTAATTTCTTAGAGTATTTAACACGCTTCCCGTAAAGAGAATGTTTTTTATAAGTTTCTACAACAACAGTTACTGTCTTATCCATTTTGTCGGATACTACGCGTCCGGTGTAGACCTTGCGTTGGTTGCGTTCGCTCATTATGCAAACCTCCCCTCAATTATCGATTGTTGACACCGATCTCTCTTTCACGAACAACTGTTTTCATACGAGCGATCGACTTGCGCACTTCACGAATACGCGCTGTATTTTCAAGTTGACCAGTAGCTAACTGGAAACGAAGATTAAATAATTCTTCTTTTAGAGATTTTACTTTTTGTTCAATTTCGGCAGTGGTTAGGTCTTTAATTTCATTAACTTTCATTCGATTCACCACCAATTTCTTCTCGTTTCACAAACTTACATTTGATCGGAAGTTTGTGTGCTGCAAGACGCAATGCTTCTCGGGCCACCTCTTCAGGCACACCAGAGATTTCAAACATAATCTTGCCGGGTTTAACGACTGCAACCCAACCTTCAGGAGCACCTTTACCGGAACCCATACGAACTTCCAGAGGCTTAGCAGTGAAAGGTTTGCTTGGGAAAATCTTGATCCACACTTTACCGCCACGTTTCATATGACGAGTCATAGCAATACGGGCAGCTTCAATTTGACGGTTCGTGATCCAGGATGCTTCTAAAGCTTGAAGACCGTACTCACCGAAATGTACTTCAGTACCGCCTTTTGCATTCCCTCTCATCTTACCGCGATGTTCACGACGGTATTTAACGCGTTTAGGCATTAACATAATTATTTTCCTCCTTCCTCAGATTTCTTCTTAGTAGGAAGAACCTCTCCACGATAGATCCATACTTTTACGCCAAGCTTTCCATAAGTAGTGTCCGCTTCAGCATGAGCATAGTCTATGTCAGCGCGAAGTGTGTGAAGTGGAACTGTTCCTTCGCTATAGTGTTCAGCACGAGCAATATCAGCGCCGCCAAGACGACCGGAAACTTGTGTTCTAATTCCTTGAGCACCAGCACGCATCGTACGTTGGATCGCTTGCTTTTGTGCGCGACGGAAAGAAACACGGTTTTCTAATTGACGTGCGATGTTTTCAGCAACCAATTTCGCATCAAGATCAGCTCTTTTAATTTCGATGATGTTGATATGGACACGTTTGCCTGTTAATTGATTTAATGCTTTACGAAGCGCTTCAACTTCTGTACCGCCTTTACCGATAACCATACCCGGTTTCGCAGTGTGAACAGAAATGTTAATGCGGTTGGCAGCACGTTCGATTTCAACCTTTGATACAGAAGCATCACTTAGGCGCTTCGCGATGTATTCACGAACCCTAAGGTCTTCATGCAAAAGATCAGCATAGTCTTTTCCAGCGTACCATTTTGACTCCCAATCACGAATGATCCCGATACGCAAGCCGATTGGATTTACCTTTTGACCCACAGATTATCCCTCCTTCTTTTCTGATACAACGATAGTAATATGACTCGTACGTTTATTGATTGCACTCGCACGGCCCATAGCACGTGGACGGAAACGTTTCAATGTTGGTCCTTCATTCACATAAGCTTCTGATACAACCAGGTTATTGATATCCATTTCGTAGTTGTGCTCTGCATTAGCAACTGCAGATTTTAATACTTTTTCTACGACTGGAGAAGCAGCCTTTGGAGTTAAGCGAAGAATCGCCACCGCTTCACCTACTTGCTTACCTCGAATTAAATCAGCTACTAAACGGATTTTTCGAGGAGCAATACGAACTGTTCTAGCAACAGCTTTTGCTTGCATGAGATGCCCTCCTCTCATTAACGTCTTGTTTTCTTGTCATCACTTGCGTGACCCTTGTAAGCACGTGTTGGAGCGAATTCGCCCAACTTGTGGCCTACCATGTCTTCAGTTACATATACCGGTACGTGTTTACGACCATCATAGACTGCGATTGTGTGACCGATGAATTGTGGGAAGATGGTTGAACGACGAGACCAAGTTTTTACAACTTGTTTCTTGTCAGATTCATTTAACTTTTCTACCTTAACCATCAAATGCTCATCAACAAAAGGTCCTTTTTTCAAACTGCGACCCATGTAAGTTCCTCCCTTCGTGATTGTTCTACGGTTCGGTTTATGAACCGCATTACAATCCCGTTATTTTTTACGGCGACGCACGATAAATTTATCGGATTTGTTTTTCTTCTTACGAGTTTTAGCACCAAGAGTTGGTTTACCCCAAGGAGACATTGGAGATTTACGTCCGATAGGAGCACGGCCTTCCCCACCACCATGCGGGTGATCGTTCGGGTTCATTACGGATCCACGAACAGTCGGGCGCTTACCTAACCAGCGTGATCTTCCAGCTTTACCGATATTGATTAGTTCATGCTGTTCGTTCCCTACTTGACCTATAGAAGCACGGCAAGTTGCAAGGATCATACGAACTTCACCAGAATTCAAGCGAACAAGAACATAACGTCCTTCTTTACCAAGAACTTGCGCTGAAGTACCGGCTGAACGAACTAACTGTCCACCTTTACCAGGTTTAAGTTCGATGTTATGAACAACAGTACCTACCGGAATGTTTGATAATGGGAGTGCGTTACCCACTTTAATGTCGGCTTCAGTTCCTGACATTACCTCCATACCTACCTGTAGGTTTTTTGGAGCTAGGATATAACGCTTTTCTCCATCCACATAATTAATTAATGCAATGTTTGCAGAACGATTTGGATCGTATTCGACAGTGGCAACGCGTCCTGGTATACCATCTTTTTCACGTTTGAAATCAATGATGCGATATTGACGTTTGTGGCCGCCACCTTGATGACGAACTGTTAACTTACCTTGGTTATTACGGCCGCCTTTTCTTTTTAAAGGAGCAAGCAATGATTTTTCTGGTTTGTCAGTTGTGATTTCAGCGAAATCAGAAACCGTCATGCCGCGTCGACCGTTAGAGGTAGGTTTATACTTTTTAATCGCCATGTGTATTTCCCTCCTTCTCTAATGGATATTATTCTTCAAATAATTCGATTTCTTTACTATCGGCAGTTAGCTTCACAATCGCTTTACGGCGTCTATTGGTAAAACCAGTCCGTCCGTTTAAGCGTCTGAATTTCCCTTTGTAGTTCATGATATTGACTTTATCAACTTCTACGCCGAAAATTTCTTTAACTGCATCTTTAACTTGAGTTTTGTTTGCTCTTACATCCACTTCAAACGTATACTTCTTTTCAGCCATCATGTCTGAAGAGCGTTCAGTGATTACGGGGCGCTTAATGATATCGCGTGCATCCATTATGCAAGCACCTCCTCTACTTTTTCAACAGCTGACTTAGTCATGATCAATTTGTTGTGAGATACAACATCAAGAACATTTAGACCGTTAGCTTCTACTACAGTAACACCAGGGATGTTACGCGCAGATAGAGCAACTTTCTCATCTAAACCGTCCGTTACAATTAACGTTTTAGCATCTACAGAAAGTCCTTTTAGTACAGCTGCAAATTCTTTTGTTTTTGGAGTTTCGAATGAAAGGCTCTCAAGAACTAAAATGCTTTCTTCTTGCACTTTAGCAGATAGAGCTGATTTGATAGCCAAGCGACGTACCTTTTTAGGCAGTTTATAGCTATAAGATCTTGGAGTTGGTCCAAATACAGTACCACCGCCGCGCCATTGTGGGGAACGGATTGATCCCTGACGAGCACGTCCAGTACCTTTTTGACGCCACGGCTTACGCCCACCGCCCGCTACTTCAGAACGATTTTTTACTTTATGGTTTCCTTGACGCAAAGAAGCCCTTTGCATAACGATAGCTTCAAACAATACAGCATTATTAGGCTCAATACCAAAGATAGAATCATTAAGCTCGATGTCGCCAACTTGCGATCCACCTTGGTTGAACAATGTAACTTTTGGCATTCTAATGCTCCTCCTTTCTTAGAAAATTACTTAGATTTAACCGCACTTTTTACTTTTAATAATGCTTTTCTCGCACCAGGTACATTACCTTTGATTAAAAGCAGGTTGCGTTCTACATCAACTTTTACAATGGTTAAGTTTTGAACAGTGATCTGGTCTCCACCCATACGTCCAGGCAATAATTTACCTTTGAATACACGGTTTGGAGCTACAGGACCCATTGAACCAGGTCGACGGTGGTAACGGGAACCGTGAGCCATTGGCCCGCGTGATTGTCCATGGCGCTTGATAGAACCCTGGAACCCTTTACCTTTTGAAATTCCTGTTACATCTACTACTTCGCCTTCAGCGAAAATATCAACTTTGACTTCCTGACCCATCTCTAACTCACCGAGATTTGCACCGCGGAACTCGCGAATGAAGCGCTTAGGAGCAGTGTTTGCTTTTTCAGCATGTCCTTTAGCCGGCTTGTTAGAAAGCTTTTCACGCTTATCTTCAAAACCGATTTGAACTGCTTCGTAGCCATCCACCTCAACTGTTTTCTTTTGAAGCACTACGTTCCCAGCTACTTCTACTACAGTTACAGGGATAAGCTCACCATTTTCAGCAAATACTTGTGTCATACCGATCTTTCTTCCTAAGATTCCTTTGGTCATTAGTCACACCTCCTAAATTTTTATCATTCTTTTATATCGATTAATTAAAGTTTGATTTCAATGTCAACACCAGATGGCAGGTCTAAACGCATTAGTGAATCAACAGTCTGTGGTGTTGGGTTCACGATGTCGATTAAACGCTTGTGAGTACGCATCTCGAATTGTTCACGTGAATCTTTGTATTTATGAACCGCACGTAAGATTGTATAAACAGATCTTTCTGTCGGTAATGGAATTGGGCCGGATACAGCCGCACCAGAACGTTTTGCAGTTTCAACAATTTTTTCAGCAGACTGATCAAGAATCCTGTGATCATATGCTTTTAAACGGATACGAATCTTTTGTTTTGCCATTATTTTCCCTCCTTTTCGCCTATTTTAGAATAGACCTTCTCAATGGAAATTTCCCACACACTCGCCATGGCAAAGCGGCCGGGTGTGTCAGCAACCTTCCAAATCATCGCAGTCAAAGACCAACATTGTCTATTATACATAAAACGCACAGAATATACAAGAAGATCTTATAGTTTTCTGTGAGTTGCACACTTTTACTATTATACATAGCAGCGAAGTCGTTTTCAAGCTAATCTTTAAAAGTGTTTGGCTGTTATTATTTTCTTCTATTAAAAAGAAACAGATTGGCTAGAAAAGCCTGAGTTTATAGCCGAGATTAGTACAGGTTAGTAGCTATATGAAAGCAGTGTAGCAACAACAGTTGTGAAACAAAAAAAGCAGACGGCGTCCCGTCTGCTTTTTTATCATCTTCAAAACTATATATTATGCTTGGATTGAAGCAACTACGCCAGCGCCTACAGTACGTCCGCCTTCACGGATAGAGAACTTTGTACCTTCTTCGATAGCTACTGAAGCGATTAATTCAACAGTCATTTCGATGTTATCGCCAGGCATAACCATTTCTACACCTTCAGGAAGGTTGCAGATACCAGTTACATCAGTTGTACGGAAGTAGAACTGAGGGCGGTAGTTTGTGAAGAATGGAGTATGACGTCCACCTTCTTCTTTAGAAAGAACATATACTTCAGCTTTGAACTTTGTGTGTGGGTTGATTGTACCAGGCTTAGCAAGTACTTGACCACGTTGGATGTCTTCACGTGCTACACCACGAAGAAGTGCGCCGATGTTGTCTCCAGCTTCAGCATAGTCAAGAAGCTTACGGAACATTTCTACACCAGTTACTGTTGTAGATTTAGGTTCTTCAGCAAGACCGATGATATCAATAACGTCACCGACTTTAACTTGTCCGCGTTCTACACGTCCAGTAGCAACGGTTCCGCGTCCAGTGATTGAGAATACATCCTCAACAGGCATCATGAACGGCTTTTCAGTGTCACGTGCTGGAGTTGGGATATACTCATCAACTGCAGTCATAAGCTCATTGATTTTTTCTTCCCATTGAGCATCTCCTTCAAGAGCCTTAAGAGCAGAACCTTTGATTACTGGAATGTCGTCGCCAGGGAATTCGTATTCAGTTAGAAGATCACGAATTTCCATTTCAACTAATTCTAGTAATTCTTCGTCGTCAACCATGTCACATTTATTCATGAATACAACAAGGTATGGTACACCAACTTGACGAGAAAGAAGGATGTGCTCACGAGTTTGTGGCATTGGACCATCAGCAGCAGATACTACTAAGATACCACCGTCCATTTGAGCAGCACCAGTGATCATGTTTTTAACATAGTCAGCGTGTCCCGGGCAGTCAACGTGTGCATAGTGGCGAGTTTCAGTTTCATACTCAACGTGTGCAGTAGAGATTGTGATACCGCGTTCTCTTTCTTCTGGAGCTCCGTCGATTTGATCGTAGGCACGAGCTTCAGCTCCACCAACTTTAGCAAGAACAGATGTAATTGCAGCTGTTAAAGTAGTTTTACCATGGTCAACGTGACCGATTGTTCCAATATTAACGTGAGGCTTAGAGCGATCGAATTTAGCTTTTCCCATTAGGATATTCCTCCTTAAATTATATAAATAAGATTAAGTATATGGTGCTATGAAAGCCGGATATTCTCCGCTCTCATAGCTTACATAAGTAGTTATACTTCAATAACAGATGAAAATCAATTATTCACCTTTATTTTTTTTCACAATTTCTTCGGAAATGCTCTTAGGTACTTCTTCATAGTGATCGAAGTGCATTGAGAATGTTCCGCGTCCTTGTGTGTTTGAACGTAGGGATGTTGCATACCCGAACATTTCAGATAACGGAACCATCGCTTTAACCATCTGTGTGTTACCGCGCGCTTCCATACCTTCTACACGGCCACGGCGAGATGTGATATCCCCCATGATATCGCCCATGTATTCTTCAGGAATAACAACTTCTACTTTCATGATTGGCTCTAATATTACAGGCTGGCATTTAGATGCTGCATTTTTAAGAGCCATGGATGCTGCAATTTTGAATGCCATTTCGTTGGAGTCAACATCATGGTAAGATCCGTCAAATAGTCTCGCTTTAATGTCAACCAATGGGAAACCAGCAACTACACCGTTGTCAAGTGAGTCTTCAAGACCAGCTTGTACAGCAGGAATGTATTCACGTGGTACTACACCACCAACGATACCATTTTCGAATTCAAAGCCTTTTCCTTCTTCATTAGGTGAGAACTCAATCCAAACATGTCCGAATTGACCGCGTCCACCTGACTGACGTACAAATTTACCTTCAACCTTTGCAGAGCCACGGAAAGTTTCACGGTAAGCAACCTGAGGAGCACCTACATTTGCTTCTACTTTAAACTCGCGACGCATACGGTCTACAAGAATATCTAAGTGAAGTTCACCCATTCCAGCGATGATAACCTGGCCAGTTTCCTGATCAGTATGCGCACGGAATGTTGGATCTTCTTCTTGTAGCTTTTGAAGAGCTGTAGTCATTTTATCTTGGTCAGCTTTTGATTTAGGTTCGATAGAAAGTGAAATAACTGGCTCTGGGAATACCATAGATTCTAGAATAACAAGATTTTTCTCGTCACATAGAGTATCACCAGTTGTTGTATCTTTCAAACCAACAGCAGCTGCGATATCTCCAGCGTATACCTGAGAAATCTCTTCACGGGAATTTGCGTGCATTTGAAGGATACGACCAACACGTTCACGTTTTCCCTTAGTAGAGTTTTGTACATAAGAACCGGAGCTCAATGTACCAGAATATACACGGAAGAATGTCAATTTACCAACATAAGGGTCTGTCATAACTTTAAACGCAAGTGCTGAGAATGGCTCCTCGTCGCTAGACGGACGAGTTACTTCTTCTTCTGAATCCGGAAGAGTACCTTTGATTGCTGGTACATCTAATGGAGATGGAAGATAGTCAATAACAGCATCAAGCATTAATTGAACACCTTTGTTTTTGAAAGCAGAACCACAGATTACTGGATAGAATTCAACGTTAACAGTACCTTTACGGATTCCAGCTTTGATTTCTTCATTTGTAAGCTCTTCTCCACCCAAGTATTTCTCCATTAATTCTTCATCTAACTCAGCTACCGCTTCAATTAACTTCTCACGGTATTCTTCTGCTAATTCTCTGTGTTCTTCCGGAATTTCACGCACTTCAATATCAGTACCTAAATCGTTTCCGTAGAATACAGCTTTCATTTCGACAAGGTCGATGATCGCTTGGAAATCATCTTCCGCACCAATTGGTATTTGGATCGGGTGAGCATTCGCCTGAAGGCGCTCATGAATTGTTTTAACTGAATACAAGAAATCAGCACCGATTTTGTCCATTTTGTTAACAAACACTACACGGGGAACCCCGTAAGTAGTAGCCTGGCGCCATACTGTTTCAGTTTGAGGCTCAACACCTGATTGTGCATCAAGTACAGCAACCGCACCATCAAGTACACGAAGGGAACGTTCAACTTCTACTGTGAAGTCTACGTGTCCAGGCGTATCGATGATATTAACGCGGTGGCCTTCCCATTGAGCTGTTGTTGCAGCAGATGTAATTGTAATTCCGCGTTCTTGTTCTTGCTCCATCCAGTCCATCTGGGATGCACCTTCGTGAGTTTCACCGATCTTGTGGATGCGGCCTGTATAGTAGAGAACACGTTCAGTTGTAGTTGTTTTACCGGCATCGATGTGAGCCATGATCCCGATATTACGCGTTTTATCTAAGGAGAACTCTCTTGCCATTTGGTCTTTCTCCTTCCATCTATGGGTATAATTTTATAGAAAGAATCAATCTTACCAGCGATAATGAGCAAATGCTTTGTTTGCTTCAGCCATTTTATGAGTGTCTTCACGTTTCTTAACAGAAGCACCAGTATTATTGGCTGCATCCATGATTTCGTTGGCTAAACGCTCTTCCATCGTTTTTTCACCACGAAGGCGAGAATAGTTTACTAACCAGCGAAGACCTAAAGTAGTACGGCGTTCTGGGCGCACCTCAACTGGTACTTGGTAGTTTGAACCACCTACACGACGTGCTTTTACTTCTAATACCGGCATGATGTTTTTAAGAGCTTGATCAAATGTTTCAATCGCATCTTTGCCAGTACGCTCTGAAATTACATCAAATGCTGAGTAAAGAATTTTTTGTGACTTACCTCTTTGTCCGTCAACCATCAATTTGTTGATTAGACGAGTCACAAGCTTAGAATTGTAAATCGGATCTGGTAATACGTCTCTTTTTGAAACAGGTCCTTTACGAGGCATTATTTTTCCTCCTTTCAATATGAGTTTTTATTTTCTATCAGATTATTTTTTAGCCGCTTTCGGGCGTTTTGTACCGTATTTAGAACGGCCTTGCATACGATCATTTACTCCAGCAGTGTCAAGTGCACCACGAACGATGTGATAACGTACCCCTGGCAAGTCTTTTACACGTCCGCCGCGGATAAGTACAACACTGTGTTCTTGTAGGTTGTGTCCGATACCCGGAATATAAGCAGTTACCTCGATACCGTTTGTCAAACGCACACGCGCATACTTACGCAATGCTGAGTTCGGCTTCTTCGGTGTCATTGTACCAACACGAGTGCAAACACCACGCTTTTGTGGAGATGATACGTTCGTTTGTGTTTTCTTAAAGCTGTTATAACCTTTGTTTAGCGCTGGAGATTTTGAATTAACCTCTTTAGACTCTCGTCCTTTACGCACTAATTGATTAATAGTAGGCATTATTTTTCCTCCCTTCACTTTTTCAGTCTAGTCCCACACATCCAGGTGGTTCATAAATGAGCAAAAACAAAGTTTTTGCAGGATGATCCGCAAAAACAGTTTTACTTTTTAATGGCAACAGTTGCTGCTCCGACATCAATGCTGCATGCCTTTCCCAGCATTCGCATCGAGTCCACGTATGTGATTGGAACCTCAAACTCTTTAGCGGTATCAATAACTTTGGATGTCAGATAAATATCAGCATCCTGTGCTATGATTACCTCTTGGATCAAACCGTTTTTAAGAGCTCTCACTGTTTGTTTCGTTCCTATAACCACTGACTTTGCCTGCAATACTTTCTCATAAGACATGTTCATATCCTCCAAAGCTATTACAGGGTATTATAGGAGCACCTTTGCTATAATACCATCTTTTAAATCATGATGTCAACTTTCTTTCAAAAAAAATCAACTAAGTCTGATGAAACATATAAAGGCGAGGCCGCTCCCTAGGAGTCAGCCTCGCCTTTAGATTAATCTACTGTTACTGTCTTTTCATTGAGATCTTCCGCGAGAACAGGCTGTGCTTTTCTATAGCGCAGCATACCAGTTCCTGCTGGAACAAGCTTACCGATGATAACATTCTCTTTCAGACCAAGCAATTCATCGCGCTTGCCTTTGATTGCCGCATCTGTAAGGACCCTTGTTGTTTCCTGGAACGATGCCGCAGACAAGAATGAATCAGTTTCAAGAGACGCCTTGGTGATACCTAGTAATATCGGACGACCGGTTGCTGGTATTTTGCCTTCTAATAAAGCAGAAGTGTTAGCTAGAGTAAACTGATGGATATCAAGCAATGTGCCTGGAAGTACATCGGTTTCACCCGCATCAATTACACGCACTTTACGAAGCATTTGTCTTACCATAACCTCGATATGTTTATCGCCAATTTCTACCCCTTGCATACGGTATACCTTTTGCACCTCACGCAGTAGATATTCTTGTACAGATAATACATCTTTCACTTTCAGCAATTCCTTCGGATCGATAGAACCCTCTGTTAATTCCTGACCGCGCAATACACGTGAATCTACAGTTACCTTTAGACGGGCTGTGTAAGGAGCAGTGTAGGTACGTGATTCTACTTCACCTTGAACCACAATTTCCTGCTGCTTATCACGAATCTCGTTAATCCCAACAACAGTACCTTCGATTTCAGAAATAATCGCTTGCCCTTTAGGATTTCTTGCTTCAAAGATTTCCTGGATACGAGGCAGACCTTGCGTGATATCGTCTCCTGCAACACCGCCGGTATGGAATGTACGCATGGTTAACTGTGTACCCGGTTCACCGATGGATTGCGCGGCGATGATACCAACCGCTTCGCCCACTTCAACTTCCTGGCCTGTGGCGAGGTTACGGCCGTAGCATTTTTTACAAACACCATGGCTGGTGTTACACGTAAACGCTGAACGGATCCAAACCTGTTCCACTCCGCTTTCCTCGATATATGCTGCAAGGTCCTCCGTAATTAATCCATTTTCAGGGACAATGACTTCGTTTGTTTTTGGATGTTTGATCGGTTTTCTCGCATAACGGCCGATTAAACGTTCTTCCAGCTGTTCAATGACTTCCGTTCCGTCTTTTAACGCCGCAATTAGCAATCCGCGATCCGTGCCGCAATCATCATCACGTACGATAACATCCTGGGCAACGTCTACGAGACGGCGGGTAAGATAACCGGAATCGGCTGTTTTAAGAGCTGTATCAGCAAGACCTTTACGGGCACCGTGAGTAGAGATAAAGTACTCTAATACGGTTAAACCTTCACGGAAACTTGATCTGATTGGAAGTTCAATAATCCGGCCAGCCGGGTTGGCCATCAAACCACGCATACCAGCAAGCTGTGTAAAGTTAGATGCGTTACCACGTGCACCGGAATCACTCATCATAAAGATTGGATTGCGTCGGTCCAGTGATTTCATTAACTTAGACTGGATGGTATCCTTAGCAGCACTCCAAATGGAGATTACACGGTCATAGCGCTCATCCTCGGTAATCAGACCGCGTCTGAATTGCTTTAACACGTTATCTACCTTCGTTTGTGCTTCTGCAATGATTTGCTGTTTTTCGCCTAAAACGACAATGTCGGCTACACCGACAGTAATACCGGCTTTAGTTGAATGTCTAAAGCCAAGATCCTTCATGCGGTCAAGCATCTTAGAAGTTTCAGTAATTTTGAACCTCTTGAATACTTCTGCAATGATGTTACCAAGAATTTGCTTTTTAAATGGATCAACGATTGGCTGAGCCGGGATAATCTCTTTAACGTTCGCACCTTTTTCTACAAAGTACTTCTTAGGAGTTTCCTCTTCAAGATTTGTTTTTGTAGGTTCATTAATGTAGGGGAACGATTTTGGCAAGATTTCATTGAAAATCAATTTACCTACAGTTGTAAGCAGTAACTGATTGTTTTGTTCTTCGGTAAATGTTTCATTATTCAATGAAGATGCATGCACTGCTACACGTGTGTGCAAGTGAACATATCCATTTTGATAGGCAATCAATGCTTCGTTTGTATCCTTGAAGATCATTCCTTCGCCTATTGCTTCTTCTCTTTCAAGGGTCAGGTAATAGTTACCCAATACCATATCCTGAGATGGAGTTACTACCGGTTTACCATCTTTAGGGTTCAAGATGTTTTGAGCAGCAAGCATAAGCAAACGGGCTTCAGCCTGAGCTTCAGAAGATAGTGGAACGTGAACGGCCATTTGGTCACCGTCGAAATCTGCGTTATACGCAGTACATACTAACGGGTGCAAACGGATAGCACGTCCTTCTACCAATGTAGGTTCGAACGCTTGGATACCGAGTCTGTGAAGAGTTGGTGCACGGTTAAGCAGTACCGGATGCTCTTTAATCACAGATTCAAGCACATCCCAAACTTCAGGTTGTAATCGTTCAATTTTGCGTTTAGCTGATTTGATGTTGTGCGCTAATCCTTTTTGAACCAACTCTTTCATTACGAAAGGCTTGAACAGCTCGATAGCCATCTCCTTAGGTAATCCACACTGGTACATTTTAAGGTTAGGTCCTACAACGATAACGGAACGGCCAGAATAGTCAACACGCTTACCAAGAAGGTTTTGACGGAAACGGCCTTGCTTACCTTTAAGCATATGCGATAAAGATTTTAATGGACGGTTACCCGGTCCTGTAACAGGACGGCCACGGCGGCCATTGTCAATCAAGGCATCTACCGCTTCCTGGAGCATACGCTTTTCGTTTTGGACGATGATGCTTGGCGCCCCTAGATCTAACAATCTTTTCAAACGATTGTTCCGGTTTATGACACGACGGTACAGGTCATTCAAGTCGGATGTAGCGAAACGCCCACCGTCAAGCTGTACCATCGGGCGAAGCTCCGGCGGAATAACCGGCAGCACGTCAAGGATCATCCAAGACGGCTCATTTCCTGAGTTACGAAAAGCTTCTAAAACTTCCAAGCGCTTGATAGCACGTGTTCTCCGTTGACCTTGAGCAGTTTTAAGCTCTTCCTTCAACGCATCCACTTCTTTTTCAGTATCTATATCCGAGAGAAGCTTTTTGATAGCTTCAGCGCCCATGGCAGCTTGAAACTTTTTCCCATATTTATCGCGGTATGCACGATATTCTTTTTCAGAAAGCAGCTGCTTCTTTTCTAAAGAAGTATCACCGGTTTCAGTTACAACATAAGATGCAAAGTAAATAATTTCTTCTAAAGCACGTGGAGACATGTCTAGCAAAAGTCCCATACGGCTCGGTATGCCCTTGAAGTACCAGATGTGTGATACAGGTGCGGCTAATTCAATATGCCCCATGCGTTCGCGGCGAACTTTAGCACGGGTTACTTCAACTCCGCATCGGTCACATACTACACCTTTATAACGAACACGCTTATACTTTCCGCAGTGACATTCCCAGTCCTTCTGAGGTCCGAAAATCCGCTCACAGAACAAGCCATCTTTTTCAGGCTTTAAAGTACGATAATTGATTGTTTCCGGCTTTTTCACTTCTCCGTGTGACCAAGAACGAATCTTGTCCGGCGAAGCAAGACCAATTTTCATATACTCAAAATTATTAACGTCTATCAAGGGGCCTACCTCCCTTTCCGATCTCCGGTTTTACCCTTATTGCATACTTTGATGTACATTCATAATGTATAGAACTCTAACAGGCAGCTGACCCGCGAGGATTTCACTGCCTGTTAGAGCGTAAAGAAGCTGTATTTTAGAGTTACTCAGTCGTAAATGCGTTTGTGTTTACCCCTGCTTCAGAGGTAACCATGTCTTTCCCTTCAGATTCAAGCGTCAATGTATCCGGCTGGTTGTCTTCTTCTTCGTCCTCCAAGTCGCGCATTTCAATCTCGCGATCATCAGCGGAAAGGATTTTGACGTCCATACCTAAGCTTTGAAGTTCTTTAATCAATACTTTGAATGATTCAGGTACTCCCGGTTCAGGGACATTTTCACCCTTAACAATAGCTTCGTATGTTTTAACACGCCCAACAACGTCATCGGACTTAACAGTAAGAATCTCTTGTAGAGTATAAGCGGCACCATACGCTTCAAGTGCCCAAACTTCCATCTCACCGAAACGCTGGCCGCCGAATTGCGCTTTACCGCCAAGAGGCTGCTGCGTAACAAGAGAGTAAGGTCCGGTTGAACGGGCATGGAGCTTATCGTCAACCATGTGAGCTAGCTTGATCATATACATGACACCAACGGATACTCTATTATCAAATGGTTCTCCTGTACGGCCGTCATAAAGGACAGTCTTGGCATCGCGCGCCATTCCTGCTTCTTCAATCGTAGACCAAACATCTTCTTCACGGGCACCGTCAAATACTGGTGATGCCACGTGGATGTTAAGCGCACGCGCTGCCATCCCAAGATGGAGCTCCAATACTTGCCCGATGTTCATACGGGATGGTACACCAAGTGGATTCAACATGATATCTACTGGCGTTCCGTCAGGTAAGTATGGCATATCTTCTTCTGGAAGGATCCGCGAGATAACACCTTTGTTCCCGTGTCGGCCTGCCATCTTATCGCCTTCATGGATTTTGCGTTTTTGAACGATATAAACGCGTACAAGCTGATTAACTCCCGGTGGAAGCTCATCGCCATCCTCGCGGTTGAAAACTTTCACATCGTGAACAATTCCGCCGCCTCCATGAGGGACGCGAAGGGATGTATCCCGCACTTCACGGGCTTTTTCTCCGAAGATTGCATGTAAAAGACGTTCTTCAGCCGTAAGTTCTGTTACCCCTTTAGGAGTGACCTTCCCTACTAACAGATCCCCGTCTTTCACTTCAGCACCGATGCGGATAATTCCACGTTCATCAAGATTGCGTAATGCATCTTCTCCAACGTTTGGAATATCACGGGTGATCTCTTCAGGTCCAAGCTTTGTATCACGTGATTCTGATTCATATTCTTCAATATGGATTGAAGTATACACATCATCTTTCACAAGACGTTCACTCATGATAATGGCATCTTCATAGTTATAGCCATCCCATGTCATGAATGCGACTAGCACATTACGACCAAGCGCCAATTCGCCTTTTTCCATGGATGGACCGTCAGCAAGAATTTCTCCTTTGACAACCCTGTTCCCAACTTCCACAATCGGGCGCTGGTTATAGCAAGTTCCCTGGTTGGAACGAATAAATTTCTGCATCCGGTATTTATCCAGGTTACCTTGAACTTCTTTTCCGTCGACTTCAGAAACGCGTCGCACCCATACTTCGCGTGCTTCTACGTGTTCGACAATTCCTTCATGCTTACAGATTACCGCAGCTCCGGAATCTTTTGCCGAAACGTACTCCATACCTGTGCCTACACGAGGTGCCTCAGGCTGCATTAACGGAACAGCTTGACGTTGCATGTTCGCACCCATCAACGCACGGTTAGAGTCATCGTTTTCCAAGAACGGGATACAGGCAGTCGCTGCTGATACAACCTGTTTAGGAGAAACGTCCATATAATCGACGCGGTCTCTTGGAACAACCGTATTTTCACCACGGAAACGGGCTACAATATCGTCATCAAGGAATGATCCGTCATCTGAAAGACGAACGTTTGCCTGGGCAACTACATAGTTATCTTCTTCATCGGCAGTTAAATAATCGATGCGGTTTGTGATCTTACCAGTATCCGGATCAACCCGGCGATATGGAGTTTCGATAAAACCGAAGCGGTTTACTTTCGCAAAGCTCGATAAAGAGTTAATTAAACCGATGTTTGGTCCCTCAGGTGTTTCAATTGGACACATACGCCCGTAGTGGGAGTAGTGAACGTCACGCACTTCAAAGCCTGCACGCTCACGAGTCAAACCACCAGGTCCTAATGCGGATAGACGGCGTTTATGCGTTAATTCCGCAAGCGGGTTCGTTTGGTCCATGAATTGTGACAGCTGAGAGCTTCCAAAGAATTCTTTAATCGAAGCGATTACCGGACGTATATTGATTAATTGCTGAGGCGTGATCGTGTTTGTGTCCTGAATGGACATTCTTTCACGGACAACGCGTTCCATACGGGATAAACCAATTCTAAATTGATTTTGCAGCAATTCGCCAACTGAACGAAGACGACGGTTACCTAAGTGATCGATATCGTCTGTGTCTCCGACGGTATGCAACAGGTTAAAGAAATAACTAATCGAAGAAATGATATCAGCAGGTGTAATATTCTTCACCTGATCGGAAACATAAGCATTTCCGATTACGTTGATCACTTTTTCTCCATCTGGATCGTTTGGTGCATATATTTTAATTGTTTGCAACAAAGCTTCTTCTGCTACTACACCGCCAACCGGCTGATAGGATTTAAATCCAATGCCCGCTTCGAGATTAGGAATGATTTTATCTAATGTGCGGCGGTCCAGAAGCGTGCCTTTTTCAACGATGATCTCACCTGTTTCGGGGTCAACCAACGTTTCAGCGATACGCTGTCCGAACAAACGGTTCTTAATATGAAGCTTTTTATTGATTTTGTAACGTCCAACGTTAGCTAAATCATAGCGTTTCGGATCGAAAAAGCGGGAAACCAAGAGACTCTTGGCGTTTTCGACAGTAGGGGGTTCCCCCGGGCGAAGGCGCTCATAAATCTCCAGCAATGCTTTTTCGACACTTTCGGTATTGTCTTTTTCAAGGGTGTTTCGAATATATTCATTATCGCCAATCAAGTCGATAATCTCTTGTTCGGATCCAAATCCAAGTGCACGAAGCAGTACCGTCACCGGAAGTTTTCGTGTACGATCAATTCTTACATACACAACATCCTTGGCATCCGTTTCATATTCAAGCCATGCTCCGCGATTCGGAATAACGGTTGCCGTATAACCACGTTTTCCGTTCTTATCCATTTTTCCACTGTAGTAAACACTTGGCGAGCGCACTAACTGAGATACAATAACACGTTCTGCACCATTGATGATAAATGTACCTGTTTCAGACATAAGAGGGAAATCGCCCATGAATACATCCTGGTCTTTTACTTCCCCTGTTTCTTTGTTAACAAGACGTACCTTTACACGAAGCGGAGCAGAATAAGTAACGTCGCGCTCTTTTGATTCCTCCACGGAGTATTTTGGTTCTCCAAGGCTGTAGTCAATAAATTCAAGCGACAAATTACCAGTGAAATCCTCAATCGGAGAGATGTCCTGGAACATTTCTCTTAACCCTTCATCAAGAAACCATTGATAGGAAGCAGTTTGGATTTCGATGAGATTCGGTAACTCTAAAACCTCGCTAATTCGTGCATAACTTCGGCGTTGGCGGTGTCGTCCATACTGAACAAGTTGACCTGTCAACTGATTCACCCCTCAAATCAAGCGTTATAAAGATCTATTGCCCATAGAAAACAGATTCGTTTTCTAAAGACAAAAATAAAATGGTTTTTATTTTAAAAACCACTATTTCACATAAATCGAACTATTATTTTATATATTTTTTCCATATTATCCACTTTCCATACAATAATTGTATAAAAATGCAGAATTACAGAAAATTATATATATGCATTATATAATACTAACATAGCAAAAAATCAGAGTCAATCTTTTTTAGATTTTAGAATATAGTAGCCTTTTTTCTTTTGCACAGTTTCTACATTACCAAACAGCTCATCTAATTTCTCCATCGCTGAAGGGGCTCCCTGTTTTTTCTGGATAACAACCCAGAGCTCTCCCCCGGAGTTTAGTCTCTCATAACTATGCTCAAAAATCTCTTGTACTACTTTTTTACCAGCGCGGATCGGAGGGTTAGTGAGAATGGCGGCAAATTGTTCGGAGTTAATCCGATCGAATCGGTCGCTTTCATAAATGACGACATTGGAAATCCCATTCGTGTTTGCGTTCTCCTTCGCAAGTTCAACCGCCCTGCTGTTAATATCGGTCATCTCAACTGTAACTTCAGGATAAGATGCAGCAATCGAAAGTCCGATCGGGCCATACCCGCAGCCTACATCCAGTATGCTCCCTTCTGTTTCTTTGTTCAAATGAAATGCTTCTATTAAAAGACGGGAGCCGAAATCAACTTCATTTTTCGAGAAAACACCACTATCACTTTTAAAGCGAAAGGCGCGTCCCCTTAATGTAAAGTCCCAAAATTTAGGGTTGCTGGCTACATCAGGCTTCTGTGAGTAATAATGTTCTGTCAGAGTCCTCTCCTCCTATCAGAAAAGGGTAAATTGAAGAGTTAAAGAGAGAAGATATTTGAAGAAGCAGGAACAACTTCCTGAATTTTATAGGCGAAAAAAAGCCCGCTAGTTACAGCGAGCTTCTTCCTTATGCAGCATTACTTAACTTCAACGCCAGCTCCAACTTCTTCAAGCTTAGCTTTGATTTCTTCAGCTTCTTCTTTAGCAATGCCCTCTTTTAGTGCTTTTGGAGCGTTGTCAACAAGTTCTTTTGCTTCTTTAAGTCCAAGACCAGAGATTTCACGTACAACTTTGATAACTTTGATTTTTTGGTCGCCTGCAGATGCAAGAATAACATCAAATTCAGTTTGTTCTTCAGCAGCTCCGCCAGCAGCAGCTCCACCAGCCATTGCTACAGGCGCAGCAGCAGTTACGCCAAATTCTTCTTCGATTGCTTTTACAAGGTCATTCAGTTCTAAAACAGTCATAGATTTAACTGCTTCAATGATTTGTTCTTTAGTCATTTTATATTTCCTCCTTAAAGGTTATGGTTTTTTTAAATTTGTAGTTGCAAGTTAATGATTAACTTACGCGCCTTGCTCTTCTTTTTGGTCGGCAACTGCTTTTGTAGCAAGAGCAAGGTTGCGGATCGGTGCTTGTAGCACAGAAAGTAGCATAGATAGCAAACCTTCGCGTGAAGGTAGTTCTGCAAGAGCTTTGATTTCATCAGCTGATGCGACATTTCCTTCAATAACTCCAGCTTTGATTTCTAATGCTTCATTCTTTTTCGCGAAATCATTAAGGATTTTCGCCGGAGCAACAACATCTTCGTTAGAGAATGCGATTGCGTTTGGACCAGTCAGAGATTCGTTTAATCCAGAAAGTTCAGCAGCTTCAACAGCACGGCGGGTCAAAGTGTTCTTGTATACTTTGAACTCAATGCCTGCGTCACGAAGCTGTTTACGAAGTTCAGTTACTTCAGCAACTGTTAAACCACGGTAATCAACAACTACAGCTGTTTGCGCTGATTTAAACTTATCAGAAATCTCATCAACGATTTGTTTCTTTTGTTCGATAACGCTGCTCATCCTTACACCTCCTATAGATTTCTTGAAAAACATTTATACCGTCAAACAAAAAGCCTTCATATCCCGGAGACATGAAGGCAGTAATTACATAAATAATAGCAGGTGCTATTTTTATCGAATTACCTCGGCAGGAAATTAAGCTCTATATGAGAGCACCTACTGTCTACGGCACAAATATTATTCATTTTTATTACAACAAAACTGATTATAACAATAATCTTTTTGTAATGTCAACTTGTTTTAGAAAGAAGAGGCATCCACTTTCACGCCAGGGCCCATTGTAGTAGTTACAGAAACAGTTTTCATGTAAGTACCTTTTGCAGCCGCCGGTTTAGCTTTCATGAGAGTTTCATAAATAGTTGCCAAGTTTTCAACTAACTTGTTGTCTTCGAAAGATACTTTACCGATAGGAACATGGATGATACCAGCTTTATCAGCGCGGTATTCAACTTTACCCGCTTTGATTTCATTAACAGCTTTCGTAACATCAAATGAAACAGTACCGGTTTTAGGGTTTGGCATTAAACCTTTAGGACCTAACACACGTCCAAGCTTACCAACTTCACCCATCATATCTGGAGTAGCAACAATTACATCGAAATCAAACCAGCCTTGCTGGATTTTGTTGATGTATTCAGAATCGCCAACATAATCAGCGCCGGCAGCTTCCGCTTCTTTTGCTTTTTCACCTTTAGCAAATACTAATACGCGTTGAGTTTTACCAGTTCCGTTTGGAAGTACAACAGCCCCGCGGATTTGCTGGTCAGCTTTCTTAGGGTCGATACCCAAACGGAAAGCAACTTCAACAGTCGCATCAAATTTTGCAAAGTTTGTTTTTTTAGCAAGATCGATAGCTTCTGTTACATTATATGCTTTTGAACTATCTACAAGCTTAACAGCTTCAAGATACTTTTTACCTTTTTTAGCCATGTTTAAATCCTCCTATATTGTGGTTTTAGCGGAATAACCTCCCACGAATAAAGGTTGCGATAAACGCAACCCCGTAAGAACGTGAAGCTTTCGCAAACATTAGTCTTCGATAACGATTCCCATGCTGCGTGCAGTACCTTCAACCATGCGAATTGCAGACTCAACGTTTGCAGCATTCAGGTCAGGCATCTTCGTTTCAGCAATCTCGCGTACTTTATCACGCTTGACTGTAGCAACTTTTTTACGGTTAGGTTCACCGGAACCAGACTCGATACCAGCTGCTTTCTTAAGCAATACTGCAGCAGGCGGAGTTTTTGTAATGAATGTAAATGAACGGTCTTCAAATACCGTGATTTCAACAGGAATAATCAGACCAGCTTGATCCGCTGTACGAGCGTTAAACTCCTTACAGAATCCCATGATGTTTACACCAGCTTGACCTAAAGCAGGCCCAACAGGTGGCGCCGGATTAGCTTTACCAGCAGGAATTTGCAGCTTAACCATTTTAATTACTTTTTTAGCCACGAGACACACCTCCTTATCGTCCGTGATGTGGTAATAGGGCTTGGAACCCTCCCACTCATCTTGATTCTTTATATATTAAATAAAGAATTTTGCATAATCGTTCAGGTCTCTGTCTGGAGACATACTGACCTTTGAAATATTAACATTTATTGAACTCAATATCAAGTTATTTCGGATTATATTTTTTCCACCTGGCTGAAGTCCAGCTCAACCGGCGTATCCCGTCCAAACATATTAACCAAGACTTTAATCTTGCTCTTATCTATATCGAGTTCTTCAACAGACCCCGTAAAGTTTGCGAATGGGCCCTCTTTGACTTGTACCGTATCTCCGAGAATAAAGTCTACTTCAACCCTCTTCTCATCCATGCCCATGCGTTTAAGCACCATTTCCACTTCATCAGGAAGAAGCGCTGTCGGCTTGGAACCAGAACCAGCTGAACCGACAAACCCGGTTACACCTGGTGTATTACGGACAACATACCAGGAATCATCAGTCATAATGATTTCTACGAGCACATATCCAGGAAATACTTTCTTTTTCGTTACTTTCTTTTTGCCGTCTTTCATTTCTGTTTCTTCTTCTTCCGGGACGACAACGCGAAAAATTTTATCTTGCATACCCATTGTTTCCACACGTTTTTCCAGATTTGTTTTCACCTTATTTTCATAGCCTGAATAAGTATGAACGACATACCAATTTTTCTCCATCTGTTAGGACCCTAAAAGTCCTTCCCTCCCCGCACTTTTTCTTTTTGTGAGGCTTTACCCGAGCTGTTATTTTCAAACGGCTTGATAATCATTATTTGCTGCAGACACATTCCCTAGATATTGGCACACCCAAAAAAGACAAATTAAAAAACCCGTTTCCGGGCCTTCGGTTGTGTTACTTATTATTCTATCACCATTATACCTTATTTTCGAATCTCTTATTCAAGAACTAATCGAATTAATTCAGAAATGCCTAAATCTATGACCGCAAAAAAGACAGCCATAAAGGCAACGGTTGTGACAACGATAATCGTATACCTTGTAAGCTCTTTTCTTTTCGGCCAGCTTACTTTTTTCATCTCGCGGACTACGCCACGGAAAAAGTCCATCATGAATGTAACCTCCAACTGCTTTATGGATAGCTTCTGCAAATCTTCTATTATAGAATTACTTGGTTTCTTTATGCATAGTATGGGCGTTACACGTACTGCAAAATTTCTTGATCTCAAGGCGTTCCGCACGAGAATCCTTATTGCTTTCAGAACTGTAGTTTCTTGAACCGCAGTCTGTGCAAGCCAAAATAATCTTCTTCCTCATATTATACACCTGCCACTTTCGTACGCCCTTCAAACTTTATCACGGCTTACTTTTATTGTCAATCATAAGAAAAGCGGAAGCGCCCTGGTCAGCCCCGACAGGCATAAGGCGCACCACGCAGGAAATCCTGATTTCCGTAGTGGGGTGACTTATGACCCCGAGGGGCTGGGCGCTGCAGCTAGAACACCTATCAAAATTTAAACAGTAACTCTAATCACTAGAAAGAACGAAGGCTAAGTTCGCCACGTCCTGTGGGAAACGTCGGCATTAGCACGTCCTGTGCGTCGAGACTGGGCGCTGCAGCTAGACATCTGTCAAAATTAAAAAAAGGGTAACTTTAACTAATAGACAAGCGGAAGCTCCCCGGTTACTGGGTAATCTCTCTAACTTCCAGATAGCGCTCCAGTTTTCTTTTTACACGCTGCAGGGCATTATCGATCGATTTTACATGACGGTTCAACTCAGCGGAAATTTCCTGATACGACTGTCCGTCAAGGTATAAGGCGAGAACTTTTCGCTCGAGATCACTCAATAGCTCTGCCATCTTCAATTCAATATCATCGAACTCTTCCTGGTTGATGATCAGCGCTTCCGGATCGAGTATTTTCGCGCCTGAAATCACATCCATCAACGTCCTGTCCGATTCTTCATCGTATATGGGCTTGTCCAGAGAGACATAAGAATTAAGAGGGATATGTTTTTGCCTTGTGGCTGTCTTGATAGCCGTAATGATTTGCCTGGTGATACAAAGCTCGGCAAAGGCCTTGAAGGAAGAAAGCTTGTCCCCTTTAAAATCACGGATAGCTTTGTAAAGGCCAATCATGCCTTCCTGAACGATATCTTCCTTGTCAGCGCCGATCAGGAAATAAGTACGCGCTTTCGCTCTCACAAAATTGCGATATTTATGGATTAAATAGTCCAATGCCTCGGTGTCACCTTTGTGCACTAAGTCCACCAGTCCATCATCTTCTAACTGCAAGTACTTGTCGTTCAGTTTCATTCCGAAGTTGAAACCCATGTTATATCCCCCCGACCGTACACGTATAGATAGAAATATTATACAGTAGAAAATTTTTAGACGTCAACAGCTCAAAATTGTCCTCGGCGCCATTTTTCAAAAATTTCAGCCATTTCATCAGTCAGGTCAATTTTGGTGGCGGGCTTTTTTTTCGTCGTTTTTTTTACGTTTTTTTCGATCTCCCTATCGATGTGGTTCATTTCATTCAGAAGCTCGCGCGCAGATTTCCGTAACGCTCCCTGGCCAAAAATCACCCATTGCTCCGTGTAATCGGAGGTGGCCACATGAACTTGCGTTTTGATATTATTTAAGTCGCTTGCCAGTTTTTCAATTCGTTCATCCGCTGTTTCATTTTCTTTCGTAAAAATTATTTCGATCTTATAATTTTCGTATTTGCGCTGAATTCCCTGGACGAAATGAGCATCAAACACAATGATGACCCGAAATCCAGTAAACGCCTGGTATTCAGCCATCCGTTCAATTAAGCGGTCCCTGGCTGCCGAAAGATCCCGATCCTTTAATTCTCTCAGTTCCGGCCATGCGCCAATGATGTTGTAACCATCCACCAACAGAATGTTCATCATCTTATTCCCCTAGCGGGTGTCTTTTGCGATAAACCTCATACATCAATAGCCCGGCTGCGACGGATGCATTTAAGGAGGTGACCTTCCCAGCCATCGGCAAGCGTATCAGAAAATCACATTTATCTTTTATCAGCCTGCCCATACCTTTTCCTTCACTTCCGATCACGAGGCCAATCGACATTCCGCCATCCATGCTGCGGTAATCATCGCTTCCTTTCGCATCCGTTCCGACGATCCAAACACCGCGTTCCTTAATTTCTTCAATGGCTCTTGCCATATTCGTTACACGCACGACAGGTATGTACTCGATTGCGCCGGTAGACAGTTTCGCCACTGTTGCCGTCAAGCCAACCGCTCGGCGCTTCGGAATAATGATTCCATGCACCCCTGCTGCATCAGCCGTTCTCATAATCGAACCCAGATTATGCGGGTCTTCTATCTCGTCCAACAAAAGAAAGAAGGGAGCTTCGTTTCTTTCTTCAGCACGCGCGAATAGGTCATCCAATTCAGCGTATGCATAAGCAGCTACTTGCGCAATGACACCTTGATGGTTCCCATCAGACATTTGGTCGATTTTTTTCTTCGGAACGAATTGCAGCAAAACCTGTCTTTCCTTTGCGAGACCGATGATTTGCTGCATCTGCCCTTTTTGGGAACCTTCAGCAATCAAGATTTTATTGATTTCCCGTTCCGACCGCAAGGCCTCCAACACCGGGTTTCTTCCAATGATGTATTCTTCGCTCATGGGCTCATCCCCCTTCTTTTTCAATAAATTGGATCGATTGAATAATGATTTCTTCAAGCCGTTCCTGTTGTTCCGCCAAATAAAGGTATCCAATCAACGCCTCAAAAGCGGTACCATACCGATATGTTTGTACATCCGTGTTTTTTGGAACCGTTCCCGATTTTGCGTTTCTTCCTCTGCGTACGACTGCCAGTTCCTCTTCCGTTAACTTTTCATTCTCAAGCAAATAATGAATCACTTTGCTTTGGGCTTTCGCGGAAACAAAATTCGTGGCTTCTTTATGCAGAAGGTTCGGCTTAACAGCCCCCTTTTGAATAAGATGATGCCTGATGTACGTTTCATAGACAGCATCGCCCATGTAAGCAAGGGCGAGGCTCCCCAGAATTTTTTCGTCAATTTTATCCTGATAAGGAAGCATAGCTTATCCTCTTTTCCATCTTGTACCTTGCGGTGTGTCTTCAAGAATAATATTCATGTCTTTAAGACGGTCGCGAATATCATCAGAAAGCAGGAAATCCCGATCTTTACGGGCCTGTATCCGCTGCTGGATCAAATCCTCGATTTCCTCATCAAGCAACGCTTCCTCTTCCAATGATAAGCCTAGTACCTGAAACAAATCTTTAAATTCATCCATGAAAGCTTGAATGACTTTCTTGTCTGTATTCTTTTCCATTAAGTAATAGTTTGCCTGCTTTGATAGTTCAAATAAAACAGAGATGGCATTCGCTGTATTGAAGTCGTCATCCATTTCTTGAATAAATTCTTTGTGGATTCTGTTGATTTTATCCAGCCATTCTTGGTTGTTTTCCGTTAAGCCATCGCTTGAGTCGATCCGGTGCTTCAGGTTTTGGTAAGATGTTTTTAGCCGGTCCAAGGAGGCTTTCATATTTTCAAGGAGCTCTTCACTATAGTTAATCGGATGACGGTAATGGACGGATAGCATAAAAAAGCGCAATACCTGCGGGTCATGCTTCTGAATGATGTCATGTACCAGTACAAAGTTACCCAATGATTTGGACATCTTTTCATTATCGATATTTATATACCCATTATGCATCCAATAGTTCGCAAAAGGTTTGCCTGTCAGAGCTTCCGATTGGGCGATTTCATTTTCGTGATGCGGAAAAGCCAAATCCTGTCCGCCTGCGTGAATATCAATCGTGTCGCCAAGATATTTTCGTACCATTGCCGAGCATTCGATATGCCAGCCCGGGCGGCCCTTGCCCCATGGACTTTCCCATGATATCTCGCCCTCTTTGGCCGCTTTCCATACGGCAAAATCAAGAGCATCCTGTTTCTTTTCACCGACTTCAATCCGGGCGCCGATCCGCAATTCATCGATCGATTGATGAGATAATTTCCCATACGTATCAAATTTACGCGTCCGGTAATACACGTCCCCTTCTGATTCATAAGCAAAGCCTTTTTCAATCAGTGTTTCAATAAACTCGATAATGATATCCATATTTTCCATAACACGCGGATGGACATCCGCTTTTTGGCAGCCGAGCGCGGAAACATCTTCATGGTAAGCTTTAATAAAGCGGTCTGAAACGGTGGGGACATCTTCCCCCAGCGCTTTAGCTGCGCGGATCAGCTTGTCGTCCACATCCGTGAAGTTCGAAACATACTGCACATCATAGCCACGGTAGCTGAAATACCTGCGTACCGTGTCAAATACGATTGGCGGCCGGCCATTTCCGATATGGATATAGTTATAAACCGTCGGGCCGCATACATACATTTTGACCTTTCCAGCTTCTAATGGCTTAAATTCTTCCTTTTGCCTTGTTAATGTATTGTAGATTTTTATCGCCATTTTAGTTGACCCTTTCTCTTTTTAAGTTTTTCAATTCCATTTTTAAAGCAGCGATTTCCTTTTCCATTTCTTTAAATCGGTCCCCTGTCGGATCCGGTAAATCGGTATGGTTTAAGTCTTTGTTCACTCTCACGCCGTCCCTGATGACAACCTTTCCTGGGATGCCTACAACGGTCGAACTAGGAGGAACTTCCTTAAGGACGACAGAACCCGCCCCGATCTTTGAATTCTCTCCAATTATGATCGATCCGAGAACCTTTGCCCCGGTTGCGATTAAGACATTGTCTTTTATGGTAGGATGCCTTTTCCCTTTTTCTTTACCCGTACCCCCGAGAGTAACTCCCTGAAACACGGTAACGTTATCGCCGATCTCACACGTCTCCCCGATGACAACCCCCATTCCATGATCAATGAAGAAACGCCGTCCTATTTGGGCGCCAGGGTGGATTTCAACGCCTGTAAAAAAACGGCTTGCCTGCGAAATACACCGTGCAATAAAATAAAACTTCCTTTTATATAAAGCGTGTGCCAGCCGATGATTCCAAATCGCATGGAGGCCGGAATAAGTAAGAATCACTTCAATATAACTACGCGCTGCAGGATCTTGATCGAAAATGACTTCGATGTCTTCTTTAAATATTTTAATCACACTTATCCCTCCCCTACTCCTAATCAGTTGTTAATCAATGTTTACACTGTTAAAACCCATATAAAAAAGCGCCTCTGCCTAATGACAGAGACGCTTATTCTGCGCGCGGTTCCACTCTGTTTGGAATGAATTTCTCATGCAGCAAAGTCCTGCTGATACATTTCATTCCCAACTCTTTTCCCGATAACGGTGGAATTGCCGCCTTCGCCTACTTGTTAGTACGGTTCAACAAAGGACTCAGGGGTGCATTTCAAGAATGAGAGGCTTGAACCACTTTCACCAGGTTATGGTTCTCTCTAAAAGCATCATGTCTTTACTTCTCCCCGTCTACGCATTCTGGGTTTTAATTAATTATTACTATATTATACTTTTTATTGTCTGTTAATGTAAAATGTCTTGCAAGCGCTGTTTTATTTTTTCTTTGCCTAATAGTGCGATTGCCTTGGGCAAATCTGGTCCGTGTGTTTGTCCGGTCGCTGCTGCCCGGATTGGCATAAACAGCTTTTTGCCTTTTTGGCCAGTACTTTTTTGTACCGCTTTGATTGCTGCCTTGATTTCATCAGCCGTAAAATTCTCCAGCTTGTTCACTTCTTCAAGGAAAGCAGCCATAACTTCCGGCACCTGTTCCTCAGCAAGAACTTCCTTCGCCTCTTCTTCATACTCGATTTCATCCTTGAAAAATAAGCTGGAAAGTTCAACGATTTCCGCTCCGTAACTCATTTGCTCCTGATATAGCGCTACAAGATTTCGGACCCATTCGTTTTCAGCCGAACTCATTGTTTCAGATATTTTGCCCGCTTTAATAAGATGAGGCACCGAGATTTCCAGAACGCGATCAAGTTCAAGCTGTTTCACATACTGGTTATTCATCCAAGTGAGCTTTTGCTTATCGAAAAGCGCCGGTGACTTGGATAAACGATCCGCATCGAATCGCTTAATAAATTCATCTTTGGAGAAAATTTCTTCCTCCCCTCCCGGAGACCATCCGAGCAAGGCAATGAAGTTAAAAAGGGCTTCCGGTACATAGCCGAGCTCTTCGTATTGTTCAATAAACTGAATAATCGATTCATCCCGTTTGCTCAATTTCTTCCGGCTTTCGTTCACAATTAGAGTCATATGTCCAAATACCGGCGGTTCCCAGCCGAACGCTTCATAAATCATCAATTGCTTGGGTGTGTTTGAAATATGATCATCCCCGCGCAGAACGTGGGAGATCTCCATCAGGTGATCATCCACGGCAACAGCGAAATTATAGGTAGGAATCCCGTCTTTTTTTACGATCACCCAATCACCGATGCCCTCTGAATCGAAGGATACATCGTCCTTGACCATATCATGGAATTGATAAACCTTACCTTCAGGAACAACAAACCTGATACTCGGCTTCCTTCCCTCTGCCTCGAGCTTAGCTCGTTCACCGGCTGTTAAATGGCGGCACTTACCGGAGTATTTCGGGGTTTCATTCTTAGCCATTTGAGCCTCTCGCTCTGCTTCAAGCTCTTCTTCCGTACAATAACATTTATAGGCAAGCCCTTTTTCAAGCAGCTGGTTATACAAATCATTATACATATCATTGCGTTCTGATTGGCGGTACGGCCCGTACTCTCCGCCTTTATCGACACTTTCATCCCAATCCATGCCAAGCCACTTCAAATAGGTAAGCTGGCTTTCTTCCCCGCCTTCAATATTACGCTTCAAGTCCGTATCTTCAATTCGGATGATAAACTTTCCGCCTTTATTGCGGGCAAAAAGGTAATTGAATAATGCCGTCCTTGCGTTCCCTATATGTAAATGTCCGGTTGGACTTGGTGCATAACGAACACGAATTTCGCTACTCATCGTTTGACGCCTCCTAAGCTCTACATCTCTAATATCGTTCTATTCTACCATCTAAATGTGGCAGAATAAAGCACTTAGCTGTAAAGAGGGGTTAGTTCGCTTTTATTAGCAAAACTACTGCCTGTGAGGCAATCCCTTCACTTCTACCCGCAAAGCCAAGCTTTTCCGTAGTAGTGGCTTTCACATTGATTTGCTCTAATGAAGCGTCAAGCAGTTCAGCAATGCGTGCTCTCATTTGTTCGATATAAGGGGCCATCTTAGGACTTTGCGCAATAATCGTGCAATCCGCATTGCCTAATACGTATCCCTCCTTTTTCACAAGCCTCCATACATGCTGCAAAAGCTTTGCTGAATCAGCATCCTTAAATTCTGGATCCGTATCTGGGAAATGCTTACCGATATCACCGGCTCCGATTGCCCCAAGGCATGCATCTGCCACGGTATGAAGCAATACATCGGCATCTGAATGTCCAAGCAGCCCCTTTTCGTATGGAATGGTGACCCCGCCAATAATTAGTGGGCGACCGCTTGTAAGTTGGTGGACGTCAAATCCCTGTCCGATTCGAAACATGGCTTTCTCTCCCTTTCTGCCCGTCCGTATTATGAACGCATTTTTTGTAAAATGGCTTCCGCAAAATATAAATCTTCCGGTGTCGTGATTTTAATGTTATCGTAATTTCCCTCAATAATTAGGACAGACTCTCCCATTCTTTCAAGAAGGCTTGCATCGTCCGTTCCTAAAAACTGTTCTTTTTCGGCCATTTCATGGGCCTTGATCAGCGTGGGCACGCGAAAAGCTTGTGGTGTCTGGACTGACCACAAGCTAGATCGTTCAACGGTTTCCACCACCGCTTTATCTTTTACTTTTTTGATTGTATCCTTTACCGGGACCGCGACAATTGCCCCTCCATGCCGGGAAGCAGCAGTGGCTAATTCCATGATAAGGGCATGCCCGATAAAGGGACGTGCTCCGTCATGAACTAGAACAATTGCATGTTCATCGGCATATTTAATCCCGTTATATACGCTTTGTTGCCGTTCATTCCCACCCGGAACCAGCTTTTTAATTTTTTTTAATCCATATTGAGTGATGATCGATTGAAACAATTCTTCCTCATCCGGATTAATAGAGAGAATAATTCCGTTGCACGCAGGATCACTTTCAAACACCTGAAGCGTATAAATGATAATGGGTTTGCCGGCAAGCTCGACAAACAGCTTGTTTTTTCCTGCATTCATTCTTTTGCCTTGTCCCGCTGCAGGAATGACTACTTCGTAAAACATAAATGCTTCTCCCTACTATAATGCTTTTTCTAAAAGTTTAGGCTTGGCAAAAATCATTCGGCCGGCTGACGTTTGCAGAACGCTTGTGACGATTACGTCAAGGCGCTTTCCGATATGATCGCGGCCGCCTTCAACGACAATCATCGTTCCATCATCTAAATAAGCGATCCCCTGGTTTTGCTCCTTGCCATCTTTAATGACTTGTACATTCATTTCTTCTCCAGGCAAGACAACTGGCTTAACAGCATTCGCTAAATCATTGATGTTTAGCACAGAAACATTCTGAAATTCACAGACTTTATTTAGATTAAAGTCATTCGTCACAACGATTCCATCTGTGATCTTCGCGAGCTTTACGAGCTTGCTGTCCACTTCCTGGATCTCTTCAAAATCTCCTTCGTACATCTCGACTTTGACTGCTAATTCCTTTTGAATCCTGTTCAGAATATCTAATCCCCGTCTTCCGCGATTTCTTTTTAATGCATCAGAAGAATCGGCAATATGCTGAAGTTCCGCTAAAACAAATTGAGGGATGACGATGGTTCCCTCCAGGAATCCCGTCTGGCAAATATCTGCAATCCGTCCATCGATGATAACGCTCGTATCGAGAATTTTGATAGGGCTGCTGCCCGGCTCACCTTCCTCTGAATCAGATGCTTCGCCTTTCCTTTTGCTGTTTTTGGAAAATAGATTCAACAGTTCGTCCCGTTTTTTGAATCCAACCTGAAAACCTAGATATCCGAACAGCAATGTTAACAATATCGGTGCGACAGTATTAAGAATAGGGACTTGGATAGCATTCAAGGCATATCCTATTAAAAAAGCGACAAAAAGACCGACGATCAATCCGACACTTCCAAAGATGATATCGGTAATTGGAGCCTTTACAAGAAGTTCCTCCAACCATTTAATGAAATCCACCACATAATCTACTGCCCAAAAAGTAAAAAGATAGAATATAATAGCACCTAAAATTGCACTAACGAAAGGTTTGTTTATAAAAGCAATATGATCCGCATGTACCACCGTTAATAATTGAGGAATAAGAAAAATCCCCAAAGTCCCGCCTATTATTAAGAAGCATGCTTGAATAATGCGTTTTAACATCCCTTCACCTCCTTTTCTAATCATTATTAACAAAATCATCAAATTGAAACCACATTGAAGAAGGTTTTTGAAAAATATCAAAAGTGGAGAACTTATCGTAATCTTTAGAAGTAAGATAGCTAGTGAAGATCTTAAATGAGGCTCCGTAACATTAGCCTAGCACCAAGAAATAGAGGTGTCAAAAAATAGTATCTTGTTCAGTTTTTTGTGGCATTGCACTTAACAAGAGGTATATTTCTTTACATTTTTCGTTCCAGCACCAACTGGTTTCTTAGAATTCTTAGACCTTCTTTAATTTTTTTCGCCCTGACTTCTCCAATTCCTTCCACATCATCCAATTCTTCCACAGTGGCTTTGGTTACATTCGTAAAAACCCCAAATCGGTTAACGAGATTTTCAACAATCAGTCCCGGTAACCGAGGGATTTTATTTAAAACCCGATAACCTCGCGGACTTACGACCTCATCCACAGGAATATACCCATTATAGCCAAGCACCTTCAAAAGCACGCTATCCTCGAGAATTTCCAATTGGGCAAGTTCTTGCAGACGCTGAACGATATGGCCCGGCTTTCCATCCTTCTCGAAGGCATAATCCTTGATAAGGAGCGACCCTTCTTCTTCCAGATCGGATAAAAGCTCATTCATTTGCAGCCTGATCAGCCTTCCCTCTGTGCCGAGCTCATGCAAATAAGACAAAAGCTCACCTTTGATTCGGAGCACCATCACAAAACGGTGGAAAACTCTAAGCAGGTCTGCATAGGTTACAATCTCTTCGAATTCCAAAAAGCTTAAGTCCGAAATGCTTTGCTGCAGAACCACTTTGTATTTTTCAAGCGTTTGTATCGCAAGGTTCGCTTTTGCAAGGATGACGGCAATATCCCTTAGTGCATAACGAAAATTCCCCTGGTAGAGCGTAATGACGTTGCGCCGCTGAGAAATCGCGATAACTAACGTTTTGGTTTCCTTTGCGACACGTTCCGCAGTTCGGTGCCGCATCCCTGTCTCTGTTGAGGAGACCGCTGAGTCAGGGGCCAGCTGTGCATTCGCCAAAATAATTTTTTCGGACTTCTCGTTTAAAATAATGGCTCCGTCCATCTTGGCCAGTTCATAAAGCGTACTGGGGGTACATGAACAATTAATCTGAAACCCCCCATCGACGATTGCCTTCACTTTTTCATTGTAGCCTACCACGATAAGCCCGCCAGTGTTCGCCCGGAGGACGTTATCAATCCCTTCACGGAGCGGCGAACCGGGTGCCACCATTTTCAGGATATCAAGCCTTGTCTTTTCATACGCTTTTTTTCCGTCATGCTCACCCTCCTAAAGCATATTGAAGAGCCTCCGCAACTGTGGATACGCCTACAATTTCAATTCCTTTAGGGGCAGTCCATCCCCCGATATTGTTAGCTGGAAGGATAACCCGTTCGAACCCAAGCTTTGCCGCTTCCTGGACGCGCTGCTCGATTCTCGATACCCGTCTGACTTCCCCGGTCAAGCCTACCTCACCGATAATACAGTCTGATTGTTTGGTAGGTTTATCGCGAAAACTAGAGGCAATGCTGACAGTAATCGCAAGGTCTATTGCCGGTTCGTCAAGCTTTACTCCTCCGGCAACCTTTAAATAGGCATCTTGATTTTGCAGAAGCAATCCTACTCTTTTTTCCAATACGGCCATCAACAGTGATACACGACTATGGTCTATTCCGGTTGCCATTCTCCTTGCGTTCCCAAAGCTGGTTGGTGAAATTAATGCCTGTATTTCAACCAATACGGGCCGGGTACCTTCCATCGAAGCGACGACCGTGGATCCCGAGGCACCCTGTGATCGTTCTTCAAGAAAGATTTCGGAAGGGTTCTCTACCTCTTCCAACCCATTTTCCTTCATTTCAAAAATACCCATCTCATTTGTCGATCCAAAACGATTCTTTACTGCCCTGACAATCCGGTATGTGTGGTGTCTCTCTCCCTCAAAATAGAGCACGGTATCAACCATATGCTCCAAAAGCCTTGGTCCGGCGATCGAGCCTTCCTTCGTAACATGGCCGACGATGAAAATAGCGATTCCACTCGTCTTAGCAATTCTCATTAAGGACGCTGTACATTCCCGAACCTGCGATACACTCCCCGGGGCCGAGGTTACTTCTGCGTGATAAACAGTCTGAATCGAATCGATGATCACCAGATCCGGATTGACATCTTGAATCGCTTGATTGATATATTCCATATCGGTCTCCGAGTACACATAAAGATTGTCGGAAGCCGCTCCAAGCCGGTCCGCTCTCAGCTTTGTCTGCTTAACCGATTCCTCGCCTGAAATATACAAAACTTTCTTCTGCTTCCGTGCCAATTGGGAAGACACCTGTAATAACAGGGTCGACTTTCCGATTCCCGGATCGCCGCCGATTAATACAAGCGATCCTTGTACGACCCCTCCCCCCAGAGCTCGGTTTAACTCCGCTAAATCAGTCGAAATGCGCGGTTCCTGTGACGTTTCAATCGCCGTTATCGGGGTGGCCTTCGGTCTTTCTTTTCCTGCGGTGATTTCTGAATGAGCAAAGGCTCCTTTCCTGGCAGGTTTTACGATTTCCACTTCCTCAACCATCTTATTCCAGTCGCCGCATCCCGGGCATTTACCCATCCATTTAGCAGATTCATATCCGCATGATTGGCAAATAAATTTTGTCTTTTTTTTAACAGCCATAGTTGCTTCCCCTCTATTTCATTTAGAAAAAACCGCTACTACTAAGATATTAAATAAAAGCATGGTTTAATCCTTCTAAAACTTCTTCGCAAATAATTACAACATTTTTAACATACATTCGACTTTTTCATTGCTTGTGCGTCCATATTACCACATGTTAAAGAAAAAAAAGAGGTGCACGGCATAATTGCGTGCACCTCCCATGCTGCCTATATTACTATTCATTCACTGGAGCAGCTTCTACCTGTTTTACGGTAAATTCCCCATTTTCTACGTCCATTAATACCTTCTGCCCTTTTTGGATAGTGCCTTTCAGCAGTTCTTCTGACAAATAATCTTCTACATGCTTCTGGATCGCTCTTCTGATCGGTCGCGCACCATATTCCGGATCATAGCCTTCTTCCGCAATTTTTGCTTTGGCCTCATCGGTAAGCTCCAGCATAATATCCTGGCCCTTCAACCGGACAGTAAGCTGATCGGCCATCAGCGATACTATCTCCTTCAAATGTTTTTTCTCAAGAGAATGGAAGACAATCGTTTCATCGATACGGTTCAGGAATTCTGGACGGAAGGCTCTTTTTAGTTCTTCCAATACCTTTCCTTTCATATCCTTGTAATCCTGTCCTTCATCCTGGATGTTGAAGCCTACATATTTATTGCTCTGAAGTGCAGCTGCTCCGACATTTGAAGTCATGATCAATATCGTGTTGCGGAAATCAACGACACGTCCTTTTGAATCCGTTAATCTGCCGTCTTCAAGGACTTGAAGCAAGATATTAAACACATCAGGATGTGCTTTTTCAATTTCATCGAGCAGGACGACTGAATATGGTTTTCTACGAACCTTTTCCGTTAATTGGCCGCCCTCTTCATATCCTACATACCCTGGTGGAGAACCGACAAGACGTGATGTGGAATGTTTCTCCATATATTCCGACATATCAATGCGGATCATGGCATCTTCTTCACCAAAGATTGATTCAGCGAGGGCCCGGGCAAGCTCTGTTTTCCCGACTCCGGTAGGACCTAGGAAGATAAAGGACCCAATCGGACGTTTAGGGTCTTTTAACCCGGCTCTCGCACGGCGGACTGCTTTCGCCACCGCGATCACCGCTTCTTCCTGTCCGATTACACGTCCATGAAGAAGTTCTTCCATATTCAATAATTTATCAGTCTCTGTCTGGGCGAGTCGCGTTACAGGCACACCGGTCCAACTTGAGACAACACTGGCGATGTCATCGACAGTAACGGCGCTATTTTCCTGCCCTTGTTTTTCCTTCCAAGTTTTCTTCGTCTCTTCCAGCTGCTCTCTTAAACGTTGTTCCGTATCACGAAGAGAGGCTGCTTTCTCAAATTCCTGGCTTTGTACGGAAGCATCTTTCTCTTTTCTTACTTCATCAAGCTTAACTTCTAATTCTTTAAGATTCGGTGGTGTCGTATAAGAGCGCAAACGCACCTTCGAACCGGCTTCATCAATCAGATCGATCGCTTTGTCCGGCAAGAAACGATCGGAAATATAGCGGTCTGATAATTTAACAGCAGCCTCAATCGCTTCATCCGAGATCGATACCCGGTGATGCGCTTCATAACGGTCGCGAAGTCCTTGAAGAATTTGAATCGACTCATCCATCGTAGGTTCATTAACCTGAATAGGCTGGAAACGTCGTTCAAGGGCCGCATCTTTTTCGATATATTTACGATATTCATCAAGTGTTGTAGCTCCGATGCATTGAAGCTCTCCGCGTGCCAGGGAAGGCTTCAGAATATTGGATGCATCAATCGCACCCTCAGCACCGCCGGCTCCAATTAAAGTGTGAAGCTCATCAATGAACAGGATGATATTGCCTGCCTGGCGGATTTCATCCATCACCTTCTTTAAACGGTCCTCGAACTCACCGCGGTATTTCGTCCCTGCAACGACCGTACCCATATCGAGGGTCATAACGCGTTTGTCTCTTAGAATCTCCGGCACTTCATTGTTAATGATTTGCTGGGCAAGGCCTTCTGCAATCGCTGTTTTACCTACCCCTGGCTCACCAATTAGCACCGGGTTATTTTTTGTTCGGCGGCTTAACACTTCAATGACCCTCTGGATCTCTTTGCTTCTACCGATAACCGGGTCAAGGCTTCCTTCTCTGGCAATCGCGGTTAAGTCGCGCGCCAGGCTGTCTAATGTTGGTGTGCTGGCGCTTGCGGATGAAGCACCCTGATGTCCGCCTGACTCATTGCTGCCAAGCAGCTGCAATACTTGCTGGCGTGCTTTATTTAAGCTAACGCCAAGATTATTCAGAACCCGTGCCGCAACACCTTCGCCTTCACGAATCAGGCCAAGCAGGACATGCTCTGTGCCGACATAGGAATGTCCCAGTTTACGGGCTTCATCCATTGATAACTCAATGACTTTTTTTGCCCTTGGCGTATAATGAATCGTCTGGGCGTTTTCCTGGCCGCGGCCAATGAGGTTTTCCACTTCTTTTTGGATTTTATCCGCTCCTAATCCGAGCGCATACAATGCCTTCGCAGCAATTCCTTCTCCTTCGCGGACCAATCCTAGCAATATGTGTTCGGTTCCAATATTGTTATGACCTAAACGGATCGCTTCTTCTTGGGCTAATGCTAATACTTTTTGGGCTCTTTCTGTAAATCGGCCAAACATCATAAGGAAATTCCTCCTTCAGTATTGTCTTTTTTCTCTAATTCGAATCGTTCTCTAATGAAAGCAGCTCGTCTTATATCCCTTTCTTGAGGGCGGAGCGGGCCGCCGGCATACGTTTGTAAAAATCCCGGCTGAGTCAGGATCATTAACTCATTCAAAATGCATTTGGAAATATTCTTAATATACCCAAGATCGATTCCCAATCTAACATCGGAGAGACATCTTGCGGCCTCCTTCGTTTCGATGACCCGGGCATGCTGCAGAGTACCTAATGAACGGTAGACTCTATCTTCTAATTGTATGTTAGAGGTTTGCACTAATGCTTCGCGTGCAGACCTTTCCTGGGCGATGATTTGTTGTACGACGCTCGTTAGATCCTCCACAATGTCCGTTTCAGACTTACCGAGTGTGATCTGGTTCGAAATTTGAAAAATATTCCCCTGCGCCTCACTGCCTTCTCCATAGATCCCTCTGACAACAAGACCTAATTGATTGATAGCAGGAATGAGATGGTTCATCTGATTTGTCAGCACGAGGCCCGGCAAATGCATCATCACTGAGGCGCGGAGCCCAGTACCGACATTTGTAGGACAGCTTGTCAAATAGCCACGCTCTTCATCATAAGCATAATCAATTTGCCCTTCGATCGTATCATCGATAACATTTGCCCTCTGCAAGGCTTCATTAAGCTGCAATCCAGAAAATAGACATTGGATCCGAATATGGTCCTCTTCATTTACCATGATGCTGACTTCTTCATTTTCAGAAAGCAGGCAAGCTCCGTATGGTGAATCTTCTGCTAAATGCGGACTGATTAAATGCTTTTCAACCAATACCAATTTTTCAAGTGGCTGAAGTGTTTCTACCTGCAAAAATTCCAGCTTCCCGACCTCAGGTATCTCCGCATCTTTTATACGATCTTTTATTACATTTATAATCGCCACAGCTTCTTCTTGTGAAAATAAAGTAGAAAATGAAAAGTCTTTAAAATTGGCTCTATAATATTTGTTGGGGTCTAGACACAACTTCTGTCGATACATTAAAAGACA
>NZ_QVTC01000010.1 GCF_003429085.1 Bacillus sp. V59.32b
TGAGGAGGCTTGCCAGTTCGTCCGCGGAAAGCGAGTAGATTCCATGACCATTTGAAAATTAACAATGGAATTTAACAGAGCTTAATAAAAAGGAGACTGACCATGCTTCCTAAGTAACTCAGCAATAAATATTCATAAACGTAAGTAACATTAAAAGGTGAAGGGACCTTTAATTTTAGTTATGTAAACGTCGGTTAAACCACGTTTTATAAAACAAGATGATGATTATGAGGAAAATCAAATAAAAGATAGCGCTTATTAATAATTTAGGCAATGATGAGATGTAGGTTAGAAAAGCGATGCCAACTACACCCGAATATATATTAACCACAGGGGGAGGAATAACAGGGATTGTTCTTGCAATAAAAATGGCAACAAAAGCGTTTTTTTGAATCATTCGCTGAAATTTATCAATTCCTTTAAACCTTTTCAAATACACACTAAAAAAGTCGGTAAAAAAATAGCGTGCAGATAAAAAATAGATGGCAGAAGAAATTATCCTTCCAAACCAGTTGACCAGTGCCCCGACAACCAAACCATATTTCGCACCCATTAAACCAGAAAATAAAGTAAAGGGGATAATCGGGATGGTGGCAATAAACGCTGAGAATAGAAACATAAGGGGTAAATGCGTATTTTCTTCAATTTCATTTGGGTGGTTTCGGAATACCATTGTATTTGACGACTGGCCATTTTTCCTTCCGTAATGAGTTCATCAGTTCCGGTCCTACACTCAGGTGATCCTGTACTAGTTCTTTTGGAGTCAGAGCCATCCACTGATTTAAGGACACGTCGGCAAAACGATTACTCTTGAACATCTCCAGAAACCATAGGCTTTGGTTGCCTGTATTTTGGATGTAATGTCCCATGGAGAACGGTACATATCCTACATCACCAGCCCGATAATTAAATGTTCGGGCCTTACCACTCGAAGCGAATACTGTCATGCGCCCGGTTCCCGAGAGGTAATACTGCCACTCATCGTTATTCGGATGCCAATGCATTTCTCTCATTCCTCCGGGTTTGATTTCAACCAATGCCGCCGCGATTGAAGTGGAAATGGGAAAGTTGGTGGAGTCAACTATACGTACCGTACCGCCAGAAGTTATGATTGGATCCTGTGCAAGCAGCCGATATGTCATGCTTTTTGGCACAGTACCATAAGGATCAGACACATGCTGGCTTTCCAGTGAGCCAGGCACTTTTGCTTGGAAAATGTACCGCTGTTTTGTAGGGATGTGAGCAAAGGTACTTTTAGGCACTCCAAAATTCGCAGCCAGCACGTCCTTTGGAGTATGTGCGAACCAATCGGTAATAGTAAAGGTATTGAGTTCGGAGAAGTTCCCGTCGTCGAAGACGAGAAGAAATTCACAGCCTTCCTCCAGCCCTTGAATCGAGTGTGGAATTCCGGCTGGAAAGAACCATAAATCTCCTGGACCGACATCGGCAATAAAGTTCCGCCCATCCTGGTCGACCGAGGTGATTCGAGCACCACCCAAAATCATATAGGCCCATTCTGCTTGCTTATGCCAATGTAACTCACGTACACCACCAGGGGTCAGGCGCATGTTCACCCCCGCAAGCGTTGTTGCGATCGGCAGTTCTCTAACTGTTACTTCCCGTGACCAACCGCCGTGATTTAACTGCATATGTGTATCGGAAAAAGAGAATTTTAAGTTAGGCACCGCTCCTGCGTCGGTGGCTGGCGGAACTAGCATGTCAGGGTTCTCAATATCCCTCATGACATCTCGAGGCCCGAAATCGGTTGCGCCTGCACCATCATTCCTTATCGGCTGCGGTACATTTCCGTATGAAGTTTGATTCCAATGGCTTTTTTTCAAAGCGATATGCTCCCTTCGTTGGGATTGGTTGGTATAAAATATCTCAGTTTATGTTTAACCAGGAAAAAGGTACTTGCGGTAGTTAAGCAAGAATAGAGGATTGACAGGATACAGTCGATCATCGGATAACGATATATGGTCTCATCATTTCATAATCCTCGTGCTCCAAAATATGGCAGTGCCATACATACAATCCGGTAAAAGGACCAAATTTCATGATAATTCTAGTTACCTGGTTAGGATTAGCTCTTACTGTATCTTTCCCTCCTTGTTCTTGGGGTTCCGGAGGCATTGCCGGGCCCGTATAATGGATAACCCCTTCCTTGTTATACTTTTCCACATCGAAATCTCTCCGGTCTAATATTTGAAAATCAATTAAGTGAAGATGAATAGGGTGTGCATCCGTAGTTAAGTTAATTAGATACCAAATTTCGGTTGATCCCAATTTTGGATTTTCTGTTATGGGGGCATCCCACTGTTTATTATCCAATAGCATGAATTCACGGCCGTACTTATCCATATTGTCGTTTAATGTTAGATATCGTGTCTTTGAAGCTGTCTGTTCGTTTATTTTTGGAAGAGGCATCATATAAGCCGGAATAACACTTGTATCAACATTTGACAGTGGAAGTGTCACTCTAAATTGCATTACAGTACCTGTATTTTCATCCACTGGATCTCCGGTTGGAAAAGGAGCGGGGGCATCATTTGTCAGGATAATATTCTTGCCATGAAGATTGGTAAAATCAATAATTACATCAGCTCGTTCTGCAGGTGCCAACATGATTTCTTTGACTCCAATAGGATATTGCATCAATCCTGCATCCGTCGCGATTTGATAAAAAAGTTGTCCTGAATCCAGCTTCATCCTGTAAAAACGGGTGTTGGATGCGTTTAACAACCTAAATCGATATTTACGTGGTTCCACTTTTAAATAGGGCCATACTTTGCCATTCACCAGGATGGTATCCCCAATAAATTCAGGAACGATCGACGTTTCCAACTCCGGGACTGGTTTTTCCGGTTGCCTCGGGTAATATAGAGAACCATTTTTATTAAAAGTCTTGTCCTGTATCATAAGAGGGACCTCATATTTCCCATGTGGCAAATTCAATAAACGTTCCTGCTGATCTCTGATCAGATAGAATCCTGCCAATCCAGCATATACATTGAGCCTCGTGATACCAAGCGTATGGTCATGATACCAGAGTGTGCAAGCTCGATTGCAATTTTCATATTGATATATTTGCTTTCTAAAAAAGGGACCGACTTGTTTGAATCCCTTTGTAAACCAAGCCTCGGGGTATCCATCGCTTTCCCATTCAACACAAGCGCCATGTACGTGTACCACGGTTCGAACTTCCGGTACATCCTTATGGGCACCATGCACCGTATAGTCAACAGGCAAAAGATGCTTATCTGGAAGATTATTAATCCATTTAATAAACACTTTTTCTCCGGTCTCTACTTCAATGGTAGGTCCTGGATAGCTGCCTTCATAACCCCATACCGTTGTATCATTTAACTCACTATGGAGTGATTGCTTAAATTCCGTCATATTCACTTCATAATAAGTATGAGACTGATTTTTCCACCGAGGCTTCAACCTAGGAGGAATGGGGAGTTCATCTATGAATTTAGAAAGAACCATATTTCCGCTCCTTTATAACCTGCTAATTAGAATTACCTTCTTTATAAAGGTTATAAATCTTACAAGCCATGTATGACAACTTCAAATGGTTCTTTCCTAAACAAATCGTGCGATTGTGCCAGAATACAAAAAACAAAAGAGACGTACGTTGCTGTTCACCTGGCGGCTACTATTTTAATGATTAAAATTTATCCTGCATACATGAATAGGCATTCACCTATATTTGCCAAAGTGAGTATATTATTGCAGATGAGAATTTTATTAACATGGAGGAATCAACGTGGGTTACTTTGTAACTGTAGAACCAGGCGTAAAAATATATGTTGAAGATGTAAATCCGGGGGGCAACAAGACAATCCTGTTTATACATGGTTGGCCGTTAAACCATAAGCAGTTTGAATATCAGTTTAATGTTCTTCCTGCAATGGGATATCGATGTATAGGCATTGACTGGAGGGGGTACGGTAAATCGGATAAACCAATGAGTGGCTACAATTTTGACAAATTGGCAGACGATATCCGTACAGTAGTTGGTGCACTTCAATTAGACAATTTCACACTCGCGGGTCACTCCACCGGTGGCGCGATTGCGATTCGTTATATGGCCCGATACAATGGTTACGGAGTATCCAAACTTATCCTTATAGACGCTGCAGCTCCCACTGGCTTTACAAAAGAAACTGCTAATCAACTTCTTACTGAAACGTTAAATGACCGGCCAAAGATGATAAGAGGAGTAACGGACACCTTTTTCTTTCAGTATATAACCAGCCCATTCTCGGATTGGTTTTTTCAATTGGGATTACAGGCAGCAGGTTGGTCTACCGCGGCAATCATAGTTTCACTGAGAGATGAGAAGCTGTATGCTGATCTACCAAAAATATTAGTCCCTACTTTAATAATTCATGGCATTCACGATAAAGTAATCCCATTTGCACAAGCTCAGGAACTAAATCAAAAAATAAGAAATTCGCAGCTTGTCCCGTTTCAATACAGCGGTCATGGTCCTTTCTGGGAAGAACGTGACAAGTTTAACAAGCTGTTGACACAATTTATTGGATAGTATAGTTTTTGAAATTATGACAGGAATAGAGTATATGACATACGTAACGATTTGGAGCACGAAGATTATGAAATGATGAGACCGTTAATGTTTACCCGATAGTAGAGTAAAGAAAAAGAGCCTCCCATAAAACTGGGAGGCCTTGACGTTTCAATCCACTACGATATAAGCGATCATTGGACCGTTATTTTTGATGTCATGATGAGCGGTACAAATGAGCCGATAGACTCCTTCTTTCTTAATACGTAAATTCAACACGGTTTCCTTGCCTTTTTTTACTGTCCCTTTAATGTTAGTACCTTCGATATAAAATGGATGTTCTTTCCCATTTACACCAAATATGCTTAATTTTAAAGGTTCATCTTTCGGTACATAAATCGTCCCGGGGTCCCATCGATATGCTTCAATTTCTTTCCCATCATCCCTTGTGGATTTAAATTCCCCGGTGACCATATTGATGGCGTATTTTTTTGCTGCAGTTGACGATCCTGATGTCTCGACAGCTTCCGGCCTTGTTATAAACCAGCCTCCAACTAAAAAGCAGATGCAGATGGCTAAAAATAAAAACCATTTCTTTTCAATAAACACAATCCTCAGAAAAACACCTCCCAAATCAGCTTGTCTCCTTAATATGTATGTGAAAGGGAGGGGAAAGTTGTCTATCATCTTAATTATATAAATCGACTTAAATCGCTCAATTTGGACGGCGTACGGTAACCTGATGGCTTTAAAAAAGGAGTTAGGACTTATTTCGTGGAATAATTATAGTGTAAAGAACAAAGTAGTTAACTGAATATATAATATATTGGGAGGTCATATGAATCCTTTTATTAGCTTATTAATTTATCCTGGAACATTGACAGCCATTTTGAGTTCCGTAGCCTTATATTTTTTTGTTAAGTTTTTTGAAAGGTTACCATCTTCTTATATGAGCATTATTATTATTTCTTTAGTCATTATTATTTCTGTGAATGTATACCGTGGTATTGACTTTTTGTTCTGGTTATTTGATTTACCAAGCAATTTTCATTTCTAATATCGATTGCTCTTAATACTATTTCCAGTGTATATATTAATTTGATAAACAGGCTAAGTATTAATAGCTTTTTATTCAACTGACAGGGCAGGTTAGTTGAATAGTAATATGTAATCTAGGTTCAACAATCAGGCCAGATTGTGGAAAAGCATCTGGAATATTGGATTTTTATGGTTAAAAATAGATAGAATTGTGAAATATTCTTCTTAAACACTAACGAGGGACAAATACATAAATAAAGGTATGGTTTATTTAGGGTAAAGTAATCATACAAGGAGTGTGACATAGTGGAGAGACTGAAAAAAATGAAGTGAAGGACTAACAATAATAGGTGTATTTGCTGGAGGAGTCGCGGGGTGGGTAGTTAATACTGGGTTGAATAATATTACTGATACTGATATGACACACCTTTATGGAATATCAATATTCTTAGGAGTGATTGTTGGGTTACTATGGGATATAGCAGATAAGTTAAACGGGATTAAGAATAAATATTGAAAGGAGGAAGGAGTAGAAGTAACAATAGACCCTACTGACTTCATATCTTTTGCTTTTGAAGCTAATGGGAATACTACTATGTATCAAAGACAAACTGGTGATGTTCTAATATATGCTTCTGACCATGATTTTTTTGATTTTATTAAACCATATAAAAAATATCCTAAATATACAGTTTATGAATTTAAAAACTGCCACTCGTTTAGTGAATGGGTCGAAAGAATTGCTGTACAATGGTTAAACCATATACAAAAATAAGATGCTTTTGTTGAATAATCCATGCCATTCGGAAGGGTTTTTTTATTTAAAAAGTATATTCCTAAATATCCAGACTGGTACAAAGTGGGAATCTCAAGAGGTTGCTTGATATAAGCACTAAATTGGACCAGAATTGTATCAAAGTATTGTTCATTAAAGATAAGCCCTCCAACGGAGAGCTTTAACTTGTTCAACTAATGGGTGGTTTAGTTGAAGATCCAGCGGCTGCATTCAGGTGGAGAAATATAGGCCATCTGGTACTACACCTTATTTAAATAATATAGATATCGATTACATGAAATCGAACTTTCGTTATGGTGTATTACGGGATGTTGAATTTTATTAGTTGTATAACCTCGAGTTAGTATCGAAATTTGCGCCAAATGTTTAAAAGCTGGCCTAATGACAGAATTTATCAGATAGGCTGATTGATTACTCCCCGGCTTTCGAGTTTTATTCAGAGCTTGAATCATTTGTTTAGCGGTACGTATACCTAATCCATGCCCAAAATACGTGCCATCTCCAAGAACAACGGCACTTTCTCCTCTCCACCAGTAGGTATTTGGATCAAAGTCCGGATTATTAAAATAAACAACATCTCCAGGAATGAAATGGTCTATATCAATGCTTTGTAACCCAAGATCAGAATCGGTATGCCAGCTGTATAAATAAAGGTTTTTGAATATTTGATTAAATAACTGTTCACCAATACTGTTTAGAACGGCATGGTAATAGATAATCACCGTTGCCGTTGCGCATTCAAACGCATACAGTGAACTGTTCCTGTAAATGTCCTGGATCGCATCAGATGGCATTACATCACGCCTCAGCATGAATCCGCCCGCCTTTGTCAAATGCCAGTATTGGGCATTGCAACGAGATCTTGCAAAGATTTCAAACCGCGCACGACCTTGATTCATGGCCCTTGCACTTAATATGATGTTTTTGCGCAGTTTGAGTTCAAACGATAATTCTTCAATGGAATTATACGAATGAATCACCGGATCTTCATGCATTCGTTGAATGATTACACTTTCAATACTTCCAGACGGCCACATGCCACTTTGTTGAAAAGGCTTTCCCAATAGTTGTATCATACTATCCCTCAATCCAAGCTAAAGTATCTTTTCTGTTATTGCCTAGCGTATTCAATTCTTCGGTTTAATGTGTATAAAGATAATACGTAAGGCTGTAAAGGTCTTCACTGAATGAACGAAGGCTACTTACGAACGTTCTCCGAAGTCAGTCATTCAGCAGTAGGGAATATCATCGGGACCCGCATGTCTCCTTGGATAAAGGACTCTTCGTATAGAGGATAATCAAAATGTCATGGCTTATAAACTATAATTTCCGCCTGCCTGGTTATCTTCATCTGAGGAGGGTAATCAGGTTTACTTAATGTTCGGACACAGGAGCCGCCTCGAATCCCAGAAGCGGTTTTGTAAATTCCAACAATCCGATTGGCTTGCCTTTTGCAACTATGTTCATTTTAGGGAAGTTATTGGAAGTGGACAATTATTGTAAAAAAGACGCTCTACAGTTATATACTTTTAGACAGACCAGCTATCGCTGGCGATATAAGTCAGATACTTTTTAAAGCCTCTAATATGCTTTTAAAGACATTTTGACTATCCAGGTTGTAAAATATATAGTTGGAAATATGAGTTGTTTAAGAACGTGTCTGAGCGGTTCTGTGAGGAGTTTTAACAACGAATGGGTTTGAGGGACTTCTCTGAACGACGTAATTTTTATTTTAGGAGGAAAAAGATGGAATTTTTCGCAGAATATTAAGCGCATATTGATAACCCGCAACATCGGATCCGAACGGAAGAAGTTTTGACTTGGGTAACTAAGAAATTTCCAAAAATTTAATGCCAAAAATTGCGTGGAATCAGCCTATGTTTACCAATCACGGCACATTTATTATTGGCTTTAGCGTAGCCAAACATCATTTGGCTGTTGCCCCTGAAAGGGCAGGGGATTAATCATTTTTCTGATGACATTGTGCAGGCTGGCTATGTTCACAGCAAGGAGTTGGTAAGTATCCAGTGGGATAGTCCGGTTGATTTCTCATTACTTGAGAAAATGATCGAGTTTAATATTTTGGATAAGGCAGACTGTTCAACTTTTTGGCGGAAATAAAAAAATAGAGAAAGGAAAATAAAAAAAAGTCTGTTATCAGATCCTTTTTTGGTGTTTTTTTATGCCGTGATCCAAATTCCAAAACTTACTTGTAACATAAAGCGAGCTGCAATCGATTGTTTAATGGAAGATGGTCCCATGTGATGATATGTTTATTTCTCCGATGCTTCTCCATAAAAAGGTAATAACCTGGACGGCGAACTAATCATGACAGAAACACTGATAGACTTGCAAAAACTGTTTGGTTTGAAGGTAAGGGCATCGAACTGTTCGATATATGTAGTAGTAAGGGCCTGGAAGGGATCGTGCATAAGGATGCAGAATCCAAATATTGACTGAAGACATAAATGTGTTGTCTTTTTTTTTGCCGAAATGACTGAGTTTTTATTTTCGAGACAACAGATTTATGTCAATATTTTGTGACAAAAATCTGTTGTCTTTTTGTTTTTATGACATAAATGTATTGTCAAATTGGAACACACATAAAAAATACAAATATTATATTCACTTTGTAAACGAAATTTAGTTAGCCTGGAAAAAAGAAACTTATAAGAATTTCACATCCGTTACTTCAATAATGTGATAAGCTGATTTTGGGGGATTTTGTAAAAAAACATCTATTAGGGGAGATTAAGTTGAAAATAGCAGTCGATTTTCTTATTGAATGGGCAGGAAATGATTCATGGAAAAAGAAAATTTGTAACGCTGTACTTTCAGAAGAGCAGGTTGATATAAAAGAACTTACTAAAGAAGTAATTAATCTATTTTATTCAAAGGAAGAAATTATATTTCAAATACCTAAAAATGAATCAAAACCAGAGGCAAATTCATTATTTATTGAAAAAATTTCTCAGCCAATTAATATAAATGCGTTATCTGCAGATAGTGAATTTGTGTTGGGTAAGAATCTAAACGTGATATATGGTGAAAATGGTTCTGGAAAGTCTTCCTACGTTAGGACTTTTCGTAAACTTGCTAATAATTACTATACACAACTTAAAACATTAGAACTTTTACCTAATGTTTATCTCCCAAATACATCTGGAGAACAGTCAATTCATATTTGTTTTAAAGATGGTAGTGACAGTATAAAGGAAACAGTAGATATAAATGTCCCTCATGAAATTTTATCAAAAATAAATGTCTGGGATAGTGAGTCTGTTATTCCACTGATTAATAGTGACTTATCGTTTAGCGTTCTTCCCAAAGGATTTGAATACTTTAAACAAGCATCACAGGTAATAGATCAGATTAAAGAACAAACTACTGCAATTTTAAAAAAGTATGAAGATATGAAAGCACAATTATTTATTGATTCTTCATACGAATTAATCACAGAAGAAATTAATTCATTGTTAACATCCGGAATTAAAAGGAACGAATTACTTTCCTTCTTGCAATCGGAATACCCCATCAGTGATGATATCAACGAACTAATTACTGAGGTAAGTATCCAGGAAAAGGAATTACAAAGTAATAGTCCTCTGGAAAAAATTAAATTACTGCGAGTACATAAAACTAAATTAAATGAAATGAATAAAGAAATTGAAACGGTATCTAAAACGCTAAATGAAGAGAATTTCGAAAAAATTAACCAGTTAATTTATCAGTATAAAGCCAAAATTAAATTGGAGCATAATTTAAATGAAGAATATAAAAAGAGTATATCGGTGCTAAATAATATTAATGAAAATTGGCTTCAATTTATTAAATTTGGTGGCGAGTATTATAAGTCAATAAATGGGAAGCCGAACGAGCACGATCGCTGCATCTTTTGCTCTCAAGAATTGTCTCAATCTAGCGTTGAATTTATTAGTACTAATATAGATCATGTTGAAAAATCATTTGCGCATGAAATAGAATCATTAAAAAAGCAAATAGATGGATTTGAGCCGAAGAATCTAATGAGTAATTTAAATGGAGAGGAAAAAGCAATACTAGAAAATGAATTCCTAATAAAAGAAATTGAGTCCTCAATAAATATAATAAAGAGCAACCAAGAAGTACTTCAAAAATGTATTAAAGAAAAAGAGTTGATAGGTAAGGTTCCCTCAATCGATTTATCAGATTTGTTGATGAAAATTAATAAAGAAATTGAAACTATCTCAACAAGAATAAGTTTTCTAGAGGGAAATGATGCTGAAATTAAGAAGCGATTAAAATCGCTTTCAGATATTAAAAAGAAATTTATGAAACATCAAAAAATGCATCAATCACTAGATAAATTCCATACATATTTAAATATCGATGAAAAATGTGTGAAGGTAAATAATGTAAAGAAAAAGTTGACTACAATAGCTTTAACAAGGAAATCACAGGAAGCATTTGAACATATTGTTAAAGATGACTATGTTGCTCTTTTCAAAGAACATTGTGATGAATTAGATGTAGATAATGTATCAATCCAATTAAAACCTTCAAAAGGCATGAATCTTAGAGGAAAATCAGTTGGCTCTACAAAGTTTAAGATATCTAATGTAATGAGTGAAGGCGAACAAAAAGCTGTAGCATTAGCAGAATTTGCAACAGATTTAAATATTAGAAAAAATTATAATACAGTTTTATTTGATGATCCAGTCACATCATTAGATTATAAAAGGGCAGAAAAATTTGCAAAGCTAATTTTAAAATTATCACAAGATAGACAAGTAATAGTATTTACACATAACATAATGTTTTACTATTTTTTATATAACTTATCACCAAAGAAAAAGAATGATGAAAATTTTAAGTTTTTTAAAGTAGATGAATCTGACACTAATAATAAAGGAATAATTACGCAATCCTTTAGCGGCCGATTAGAAAATTTAAATGAAGCTACCAAAAAAATAAACAAACATAAAAATATCATTGAAAGTAAATCATGTGTTGGAGATATTTTAGAAGCGCAGTTAAAACAGGCATATTCAGATATTAGAACTTGGTGTGAATTAATCATTGAAGAGGGCTTTTTTAAGCATATCATAAGACGCTATGAACCAAATATTCAATTTGGATATGTTCGGAAACTTAATCCTAATTTTATAGGTGAATTAGAAACAGTGGCTGATTTATTTGAAAAATCATGTCGATGGATGATGGGCCACAACCAACCTGTTGAAACTCAAATGGCATCAGCTGGTAGAGCAGCTTTTTTAGTGGATCACGCATATATAATTACTATGTATAATGAATATGGTAAATAGCACTAAAGGCATCTTTTTTAAGATGCCTCTAGTGCTATTTACTTTGAGAAGTACACTGCTTTTGGCAATTAATCGATGTATCTTTTGGCAGTGTGTTATTTAATCCTTTAAGATTATTAATTAAAGGGAATTTGATGTTTGAGGCTGCAGCTCCACAAGCCCCGCAAGCAATACATGTGTCTTTGTCTACATTCGTACACTACTTTGCCATACCCTACTCTTCCTTCTAACAATGTCTTATTTCAAATGAAACCGCCACATATCCTAAACCTAATTGAATATGTGACGGTTTGATTCTTGTTTATTTAGAATGCGGTGTTATCCAACGATATTAACTGAAATCGAATCCGATGTTATTTGCCCCTACAACATGGAGGTTGGATCTACAGGCTGAGCCGGTGTGAACTCGCCAGCCAATGCCCGTCGATGGAGGTCATCATGTGATGCACCTCCATTGGCGGCCTCAATCATCAAATCGGGATCGACCTGCACTCCGAGTGGGTTCTTCATCATCTCTTGTGAATTTCCCATGTATTCTCTCGACTTGTCCCAGTCACCGAAGTTGTCGACTTGCAACTCAATCATGTTGCCATCTGGATCTTTGTAATAGAAAGAAGTGGTCGCGCCGTGGTCCACTGAGGCAATAGGCGTGATTCCGATTCCTTTCATACGTGCATAGGAGTTCAGAAGGTCATTGATCGTTTCATACTCGAATGCCACATGCTGCATCCGAATATGAGCATTCTTGTCTCTATCTTCACTCACACCCGGCAACGACATCAACGCAATGCGATGATTTGCCCTGTCATTTGTGAGCCAAGCACCCACAGGAGCTTGATTCTGATCTACCCCCATCGAAGTGGAAGACTCAAGAATTGTCGTTGTACCGAGTACCTTGTTGTACCAGTCAACCATTTCGTCCAGATTGCCTGTGATGATGCCGAAGTGGTGCAGTGTAGGGCGGATGATGCCGTCGTTTTTTTCTTGTGACATAAAGTTCCCTTCCGGGTTAATTGCAGGTCTTAAAGCTTGTTCATTGGATTGACTCATAAAATATTCCACTCCTTGTAGTGATTTTAACTGAATTTAATTCACTGAATATCATTCAGTTAAATTTATTATAACTTAATTCACGAAAGTAGCAAAAATATTACACTTCCTCAATAGGATTTAGTTTCCTCTAGGATGTGTTCATTCACAGAATTCCCTATTTTTAGTGGCATATGCATACTGAAAGGTGGCGAGGAGTTGATTTTGTTTAATCCGTGTTTTAAACTTCATAAATGGAGCGTCCTTCTATGTGATGGTATTTAAGGGCTTTTGAAATTCTACGAGATCATAATTTATTAATATAGGGGTAATACATATGAAAGAACAGAAGCTAACCAAGAGGAAAGAACGGTCCATTCAAACCAAACAAAATATTTATGATGTGGCTTTGGAACTCATGAAGAACATAAGTTTCAATGATGTCACAATCGAGGAAATAAGCAAAAAAGCCGGGGTATCTGTTGGTTCGTTTTATTACTACTTCAGTTCAAAAGAGGATATTTATCTAAAACTGTTCAAACAAATGGATGAAGAGCTTTTTCAGGACTTTGATGTTAAAGGTCAAACGGGGCCTGTGGATGGAGTCATTCAGGACTTCTTTATCCAACTTGCCAGGTATATTACGGAACTGGGGTTAAATATTACGAGGTATAATCTTTTTACAGATCACACTATTTTTTATGAAGAAGATTTATATATGAATATTGCTTTGCAAAATATAATAAAACTAGGTCAGACAAATGAACAACTCACCACTGATATGAGTGAAAAGGAAATGACTAACTATCTGCTGGTCATAGTCAGGGGAATCGTACTCGACTGGTGCGTCAACAATGGGGATTACTCGTTAGAAGAAAAGATAATGGAGTTTATGAAACGGATTCTTTCGTCCGTCAAATCTTGATATTGATAGCTGGACGACGGCGGCCCATTTCAATGCCTTATCAGGCTATAGATTTCATGAAAAAGACTGGAACTCGTCAATCCTGAAAACATTGGAAGCCACTGCGAAAGTAAAAACACAACTTTCAAAATTTCGGTTAATACAAAAGGCAGGGTTAACTAATATGTACCCTTTGTAAAGGACAATTCTAAAAAAGGTCAGGTAGCCTTAAGAAGATGATCTCTGTATTGAACAGGGGTCATCTTTTTTAGCTTCCATTGATACCTGTGATGATTAGGTAATATACTTGTCTATCTCACGTTTCAATTCAGTTAACGTTTTACACGTCTTTATATTTGCTTCATCTTTAAGGTGGCCAAAGAAGGACTCGATTGGTGCTTTGTCCCAACAGTTGGCCACGTCTAGACATAGACGGACGCAGTCCCATTTTCTTGACGAGTTTTTGAAAGTCAGGATGTGTATAGTGGGTTTCTAGGTCTGAATAAATGAGTGCGTCCTTAGCTTTCTTAAAGTTACGTTTCTTCTTATGGTTGTGTAAAGTGTGGTAGCCAGCTCCATCGTGATGTGGTCCGACAAATGTTCAGCCAGGACTTGCCCCGTTGAACCGTCTTTGATGATGGAAATTGGTCCTTTGCCCATTGTGGTAGATTAGATACGTGATATCAGTGACAAGCACTTTGCCAGGGATCTCTTGCTTAAATTCACGATTTAACAGGTTGGGAACCACTCGATGTTCTTTTGTGGCCTTCATCATTCTTTTGTATGGATTTGCTTTTCTAATAGGGCAGATAATATCGAATTTCTTCATAATTCTGCGAAGGCGTTTCAAATTGTAGACATACTTAAATTGACCAGCCAAATACCGGTTGAGCTTTGTGATCCTAGGATTATAATAATAAGATATTTACATCAATACAGTTCCTATTTTTTTATGAAATGCATTAATTGCTTTAGATAATCTTCTGGTTGTGTCGTTTGATTTTGCATCCAATGCATCGCAGCTCCATAAAGTGCCCAACTTAACATCACCGCAACAGCCTCTACCTCATTTTGGTTTCGGTTAGGCCATTGATTTTGTGCCCACTCTAAAAAAAAGGCTTGAAGTTCCTGTTTAAAAATCGTTTCTATTTGGGGTGTGAATGCCTCGTAGCTTCGCTGACATTGGTTACTGATAGACGTTTGGAACTTAATAATGGATAAAAAAATAGCCTTAATGGTCTCTTCGTTAATTACCTCATGTGTACTTACTTCTTGAATGACTTCTCTCATAACACTTTCACTTAACACCTTTTCAAGCAAGTCATATTTGTCAACGAAATGATAATAAAAGGTTGCACGATTAACAGTGCAGTAGTTGTAATATCTTTAATTGTGATGTCCTTAAAATCTTTTTTCATTGATAACTCGATAAACGCATCCATAATGAGTTTGCGGGTGCGGAGAATACGGGGGTCAATTTGTTTTTCCATAAAATTATCTCCTATTTTTTAGACATTTTTATCGATATGTTGGATATACGATATATTTCTTATTTTATCGGTTGTTTACCGTTTTCCGACTTGTTATATTGATTTTACAACAAGTGTAGGATAAACGAAAGGTGTTGGAGTGGAGAAAATGAAATTAACGATTTTTGGAGCAAATGGTCAAATTGGTCAGCTTCTTGTTAAGCAAGCACTTGAGGGTGGATATGATGTTACAGCCTATACAAGACGACCTAATGCTTTAAATATAGAACATGAAAAACTACAAATTGTAGTTGGGGCTTTAACAGACCGAGAAAAATTAAGAGAAGCAATTGTAGGAAGGGATGCGGTTTTAAGTGCCATTGGACCAGCACTGTCAATGAAACGACAAGTTGTGGACCTTCCTATTGCAGAAGCACATAAAGCTATTGTCTCAGTTATGGAAATGTGCGGACTTAAAAGGTTGATTACACTTGGAACACCTAGTATCTCTGCTGAAGAAGACGTAAAACAATTTATTACTGTGTTTCCAAATATAATGCCAAAACTATTCTCTCCTACTCCATACGCTGAGATGAAAGGAATAGAGACATTGATCAAAAATTCTAAAATGGATTGGACTGTTGTACGGATTATTAATCCGAATGTTAAAACAAATGGTAACGGTTATTCAGTTTCTTTTGGAGATACAAAAGGTAAGATGGGTGTTTCCCGTTATAATGCTGCGAAATGTATGCTTGATGCTGTGACGAGAGACGAGTGGATTCATAAAATGCCAATCGTATTTAACAACTAGGAGGGCAAGCGAATGAGTAAATTTGAGTTTGGTGTCTATTCTTTAGGCGAACGAATACCTGATACAAATGGGAATATTCCTACTGCTCAATCCAGAGTAGAAGAGATTATTCAAATGGCAAAAATGGCGGAGGAATCAGGACTTGATATTTTTGGTGTTGGAGAACATCACCGCCTGGATTTTGTCACATCTTCTTACGCCATGCTGCTTGCAGCTATTGCTCGGGAAACGAAAAATATTAAACTAACCAGCACACTGTCCGTGATTAGTACAGCCGATCCAGTTCGTGTGTATGAAGATTTTGCCACATTGGATTTATTATCGAACGGACGAACTGAAATAATTTTAGGTCGTGGGGCATTTTTAGAATCGTTTTCTCTCTTCGGAGAAAGTTTAGAGAATTACAATGAATTGTTTGAAGATAAGTTAGATCTATTTTTGAAACTACAAGAACAGGAAGTCATCACATGGCAAGGGAAATTCCGTTCCCCTCTTCAAGATTCACAAATCGCACCTAGACCTGTTCAGAAGAAACTGCCGATTTGGATTGGTGTTGGGGGAACTCCTGAAAGTGCAATTCGTGCAGGAAGACTTGGTTTAAATATGGCACTTGGCTTGCTAAGTGGTCGTCCAGAATCTATCAAACGACTAACAGACCTATACTGGCAAGCCGCAAGAGAAGCAGGACATGACTTAACTAAGTTACGAATTTCTGTGACAGGACATTCGTATATAGCCCAAACAGGAGAACAAGCCATAAATGAATTTGTTCCTCACTATAATCAATACTTTGGTTACTTTTTAAAAGAGCGTGGTCAACGCTTCCACACAACAGCTGAGTATTTGATGCCTCAGAGAGATGCTGGACAAATTTTAGCAGTTGGAAGTGCAGAGGAACTAGCAGAAAAGATATTGTATCAGCATGAGTTATTCGGACATTCACGATTTATGGGACAGTTTGATATGGGGAATCAGCCATTAGCCAGAGTGGAAAAAGCTATTGATTTACTGGCAACCAAAGTAGCACCAATCGTTCGTAAAGCCTTATCAAAATAACGTAAAACTTAAAAATAGTTTAATAAATAAAATAATATAACAAGGGGAGAGAAGAATAATGGTGATTTTAACTTATATTTTACAAGGGATTCTTGTATTACTGTTTTTAATGGCAGGGTACGGGAAACTATCAGGATCTGAGATGCATGTGGAAGGTTTTAAAAAATGGGGATATCCACAATGGTTTAGAATTGTAACAGGGATCGTGGAGTTAGTAGGGGCTGTCCTTTTAATCGTCGGATATTGGGCAGAAGCTTCAGCAATAACTGGAGCATTAATACTCGGTATTACAGGTATTGGAGGAATCCTTACACACATTAAGGTTAAGGATTCCTTTAAGGATACAGCGATGATTCTACTCTTAACCATTCTAGCGTTCGTTGTATTTTTTCAATATTTAACGTAAAGAAGTAATAAGATGATATAACATACATTTTGGAGGAAAAATAGAATGAAAATATTAGTTACAGGTTCAGCAGGGAAATTAGGATCAAATATCGTTGAAAATCTAGTGAAGAAAGTACCCGCTTCAGATATTATCGCTGGTGTACGTGATCCACAATCAGAAAAAGCAAAGGCATACGAAGCACAAGGTATTGAAGTTCGCTTAACAGATTTTGAGAAAAAAGAAACATTAGTTGAAGCATTCAAGGGTGTGGACCGTGTCTTCATAGTTTCGACAGTACCTGTTATGGAAACAGCCATCCAACAGCAGAAAAATACTGTAGAAGCAGCGAAAGAGACTGGTGTATCTCAATTGGTTTACTCAAGTGCTCCGCGTGCAGATGTGAGTGATTTCGTTTTAGCTGCTCCTCACCGTGAACGTGAAAACATCATAAAAGAATCAGGTATTCCATATGTATTAGTTCGTAACAACTGGTATGTTGAAAACGAATTAGGTACCATTCAACAATGCTTAAATGATGCACCTTGGGTTACATCTGCAGGAGAAGGGAAGGTAGCTTGGGTCTATCGTCCAGATTTAGGTGAAGCCACTGCCAATGTGTTAGCAGGTGATGGTCACAATAATAAAGCATACGAATTAGCAGGTGAAAACTTAACCCAACAACAATTCGTTGATGCAGTTAATGAGGTTACAGGTAAAGAAATTCCTTTATTAGTTGTAGATTCTGAAGCTCATGCAAAAATGCTAAAAGAGGCTGGCGTGCCAGAAGAATTTGTATCAATGTTAGTCATGATACAAAAAGGAATTCGTGAAGGTGGGTTAGATGCTCCACATTCTGATTTAGAAATGCTTCTAGGTCGCAAACCAACTTCTGTGAAAGAAGCGTTAAAAATTTTATTAAAATAATTACAAATGAAACTGTATCAAACGCCTAGTCGCGCCGATGAAGAGGCTTTGGGCCAAATTGTTAGCCAACTATGCTCAAACAAACAATTAAATGATCTTAGAACTAATTCAAAATATTCGTTTTAATAGATCTAGGAGGAAGAAATCATGACAAATGAAAAATTAAATATCGGAATTATTTTAGGAAGCACTCGTCAGGGTCGAGTTAGCCCTGAAGTTGGAGAATGGGTAAAAGGAATCGCTGACAAACGTGAAGATGCAAATTATGAAATTGTTGATATTGCCGATTTCCAATTGCCGTTTTTCGGAGCAACCGATGGAACAGAACCTGGAATAGCAGCTTGGAGTGCGAAGGTTGCCAGCTTGGATGGATTCGTATTTATTGTTCAGGAATACAATCACAGTATTACTGGGGCATTAAAAAATGCACTTGATATTGCTACTCGTGAAGCTTGGAATAACAAAGCGGCGGGCATCGTTAGCTATGGTGGAGCTGGTGGAGCTCGTGCAGCTGAACATTTACGAGGTATCTTTGGAGAATTACAAATTGCGGGTGTGAAGGGTCACCCAACATTATCTTTGTTTACTGATTTTGAAAATTTTTCAACATTTAAACCTGGTGATGTACATCTTGATACAGTTAATTTGATGCTTGACCAAGTTAACGCTTGGAGCGGTGCATTGAAAATCTTGAGAAATAACGAGAATTGATAATAAAATCCGAATATCAGATGCTAGCATAAAGTGTCTGGTATTCTTTTTTTATGGAGAAAACTTAAAGAGTGCAATCGATAAAAAAAGATTGTGAACCGTTACACTTAAGCTAACGGGTGCTTTACTTCAATAAGGAGTAAGGCTTTTTACTTGTTCAACTAAAGGGTCAGTTTAGCTGAAGAAGGATTTTTTATTATGAATGTTGAAACTGTTGTTATATTTCAAAAAAGGGGAAGAGGAATGTATATTTCTACTAATGATGGAGTCAAATTGTTTATAGAAAGAAAGGGTAACGGTATGCCTTGCATTTATCTTCACGGAGGACCAGGTTATTGGAGTAAATCGTTCAGTGAGGTTGCTGGTAGTCTTCTTGAAAATCAAATGGATATGATTTATTTGGACCAAAGAGGATGTGGTCGTTCTTCAATTAATTCAAAGACTATTCTTTAGATAGATTAGTAAAAGATATTGAAGAAGTTACATACCAGTTAAAACTTAATAAATTTTACCTTTTAGGACATTCATTCGGTGGGATTCTTGCTTTAAATTATGCCTATAAATACCCTAATAAAGTAGCTGGAATCATTCTAACAAACGTTACACTAAATATGAAAGAATCATTTATGCATCAAATAGCCAAGGGTAACCAGCTTTTACAATTAGATAATAACGTTACATATGAAAATATCATTGATGCGTTTATTCCCATTCAATTAAAATTACTCGAACAGAATATGTATTTTAACCTCCAATTTAAAAATATAGAAAATAAAATGGCTTTAGATGAGATAGATAAGTAACTAACTTTTGAATCCAATTTTCAACAGTATGTATTTTCTTCTGGAGAATACTTTAAACATTTTACGCCATTATCAAAGGATATAGATAAACCCGTCTTAGTTTTGACAGGAAAGTATGATAATGCAATCGGTCCAGAACATTATAAGAAATTTAATTTTAAGGATTTAGTTGTTCATAGATTAGATTGTGGACATCACCCTTACATAGAAAGTCCACTCGAGTTCCAAAATGCTATATTAAACTTCATAGAGTAGAATTTTTGTGAAATATTGTACTTAAACAAACGGGTGCTTTAGTTTAAGAAGGATTGCTGCTGCAATCCATTTTTCTTATTCAACTAAAGGGCAGGTTAGTTCAATAAGAAGTGACTAAGTTTTAAAAAGAGGTACCCTGCACTTTTGAGCCAATCCAAAGATAGATCTAGAACTTTTTTTATCAAGGTCATTGGTCAGAGGATCGGAGTCTGCTAATTTGCTATCAGCGTTCGTTAATCTTACACCTGATCTCCTTTTCTGTTTCACATTATTTGTGCCGATGAGCTAACATTGTTATGATGTCATGTAAAGGAGGGATATCAATTGATTGAAAAAGTAGAAAAAGCAGTGCAAGAGCGATGGGTTCCATCTTTTCGTTTTGAACGAAACGAGGCAGCACCCTTCACACCCTTTAAGAAAAAAACCACAGAGGCCAAAATTGCTCTCATTACAACCGGTGGAGTATATATAAAAGGAATGACACCGTTTAACGATAACTATGGTCTAGGTGATGTTTCTTATCGGGAAATTCCAGTTGATACTAATTTATCCACCGTATCATTTGCTCATGAACATTATGATCAAACCAATGCACGGAAAGATCCTAATGTTGTATTCCCTTTGGATGTATTAAAAGAATTGCGGTCAGAAGGAAAAATAGGTGAATTAGCGGAAACCCATTATAGTTTTATGGGATATATTCCTGTTCCCCATTCCTTAAAAAATGTTACTGCCCCTGAAGTTGCAAAAAAGTTAAAGAAAGAGAAAGTGGATGCTGTCATATTGGTTCCTTCCTGACCACTTTGCCAGCAGTCGGCCGGTCTGGTCGCACGAACCATTGAATCTCATGGAATTCCAACTGTAGCACTTACGTTAGCCAAAGAAATTTCTGAAATTGTTAATGTTCCCCGATCTCTTTATAATCGCTTCCCTTTTGGTAGCCCCGTGGGTGGACCTGGAGCCAAAGAACAGCAAAAACAAGTTCTTAGCTTAGCATTAGAAGTATTAGAAACATCTACTGAGCCGGGTACGATTATCGATTCAAACTTAAAGTATGAACGTTAACATCTTTCCGTCTTTTAAACAGGTGAAGTAACTGTGTAATATGTAAACAGGTATTGAAAACACTCATTTCCTACATGCATAAACAAATCCCCCTTGGCTAAAGCCAAGGGGGATTATTTATACTCATTTTCTCGAAAGGGGCATTAAATTGGTTATAGCGTAATTATTTCATAATCTTCGGAGATTAGTTTAGCTATACTAGGGTGACCTTCGTAGTCATTTGCTGTGGATATGTTTGCTTTTTGAACATCTTCCTGTACCCCAAAAGCTCCCGCACAATGTTCACAAGCCTCAATGACACCTAATGCCTTAACTTTTTTATATAATGGGTTCATCGGATGGTTTGTGTCTTCAAAACGGCCAATCCACTGCGTCCCTTCACCATCAAAAATCAATCTGACTTTTCCGCCGGCAGCGTGGATTTCTTCTGAATACAACAATCCATGGACTGCTCTTCCCAGTTCCTTTTCACTTGCGTGTACAAATATAGCTACTTTTTTCATCTGCATTCTCTCCTTTATGTTGATGGCTTCATTATAGCTCGGGTTTAAGTAGTAGTCTGTAATCCAGTTCCTTTAATAAATGTGAACTAGAATACATTATTTGGACCAATCATTAAGTTAGTCATGCATATCGTTCCCGTGATAAAGTAAGGATATTCAATATGATTACAACGAGGTTGGCTTATGATTGATAAACTGTGGTATTTGACTCAAATTAAATTGTTTGACAAAGTCTCTCCGGAGGATATGAAAGAGATTAATAAAGGGACTCACCATGCCAAAATAAGAAAGAATACAATTATTCAATCTCCTGAAATGGTTCGGGATGGACTTTATTTTGTAAAGGAAGGGGCTTTACGTCTCTATATCGTTAATACAGAGGGGAAACAGTTTACAATAGGTATTTTAGGAAAATGGAGTACCTTCGGTGAAATTGATTCGTTCTCTTTAGGTACCCATGGTGTTTATATTGAAACGATGGAAGACACCTTGCTTTGTTCTGTTGGCAGTGAGCAGTTTGAGAAATTTTTATCAACCCGCCCTCTTATCATGAAACGTGTAATTAGGATTCTGAGCGATCAATTGCAAGAAAAGAATAATATGTTGGAGAAGATGGCTTTAGGCACCGTCAAAGAAAAGATTATCTTTCTATTACTGAATCTTTCCGAAGAATTTGGTGTGCAGGAGGATAACTTTCATCGAATAGATCTCCCTTTGACTCATCAAGAAATTGGTAATATGATTGGGGCCACTCGTGAGTCGGTGACTTCAACTATCAATGAACTAGTAAAGGTAGGAATGATCCGAACAGGGCGTAAAAGTCTTTCTATTGATCCAAAGCTAGCGAAAGAACAACTATTGATCTAGACAAGGCAACACTTCTTGGTTTTTTCCATGTGAATGTCATACAATTATGGCAGCATTGATCCTGTAAACTAAAAGTGTCACACATACAGGTGGTTTTTCTCATGAATAAAACCCCTGTATGTATGTGATCATTGCGAGTCATGTGAACAGGTATTGCAATATTTCAAAGAAAAAGATATCTAAGGGATTTTGTTAAACCTCACCGCGCAAAGCCCAAAAAGCAGGCCACTCTCCGGTTCGAAACCCCTCCGGGGAAACAGGCGCAGATGGACAGGGCAGAGGTCGGAATGTTGTTATGCAGAAGATTTTCTTATTCATACAAACTTTTCAGATTGTGTAAAAAAACCTTAACGAAACTGAGTAAATATCGTTGTAGCATGGTTTTCGTATTCGGAATACTACTAATCGGTTATTCTCAGCCGTAATTCATAAAGGGTTTTCGAAAAGGATATTTATGTTAAAATTGGCGTGAGATTGTGAAAAAATGGGGCAGGTTAGTTGAATGAGGATACCCATTTAAGAGCGATAGGGTGCGGATATGAACAAAGTATGAGATACTAATAAATAATAATACATTTGAATACTTCAATGACTTGGAGGAGCCTGTCACCAAGGGATACGTATGTCCCTTGGTGACAGGCTCTTTTTGTATGTCTGTGTGTTATAAAACAAATAATAAAGATGAAAGGTGGAATATGGGTGTTAATACTACAGTTAGCCATTATTCTAGTTACAGCCAAAATAGCCGGGAGCTTGAACGTGAGATTGGGGCAGCCCGCAGTTCTCGGACAATTATTGATCGGAATTGTCTTGGGTCCCTCTGTCCTGGGCTTGGTGAATGAAACAGAAACACTGGCAGAATTTAGTCAGATTGGTGTTATACTTTTGATGTTCATCGCTGGCTTAGAAACGGACCTGGATGAATTTAAACGCACCGGGAAAGCCTCCGCATATGTAGGTTTGGGCGGTATCGTTGTTCCTCTGTTAATTGGTTTCTTAGCAGGCATTACATTGAACCTTGGTACTTTCGAATCCTGGTTCCTCGGTTTGCTGCTCTCTGCTACCAGCGTTAGTATTTCCGTGCAGGCTCTAAAGGAGATGAATCAATTGCAAACCCGAGAAGGCACCACGATTTTAGGGGCAGCTGTAATTGACGACGTAGTTGTAATCATTGCCTTGGCATTCTTAATGAGCTTTGCAGGCGGAGATGTAAGTTTGACGACAGTCGTGCTTAAAAAGGTACTATTCTTTGCTGGAGCGATTCTTATAGGATGGAAACTGGTGCCGTGGTTCTTGAAAAAGTTTTCAACATTAAAAGACTCGGAAACGGTGATCTCGTCCGCCCTAATTATTTGCTTCGTTTATGCGTTCCTCGCTGAATATACGGGAGTGGCTGCGATTATCGGAGCCTATATCGCAGGTGTTGCTATCAGCGTGACAAACTTCAAGGGAGAAGTTTTTGAAAAGGTCGAGACGATCAGTTACGCCATCTTTGTTCCCGTGTTCTTCACATCCATTGGTGTGACAGCTCAATTTGCAGGCATAGGTGAAAATTTGGGTTTAATTACAGTTTTAAGCCTTATCGCAATCATCACCAAATTAGTTGGTGCGTCGCTCGGGGCAAAATTGGCTGGGTTTAATTGGAACAGCTCATTGGGCATCGGAGCAGCGATGGTTTCAAGGGGAGAAGTCGCATTGATTTTGGCAGCATTGGGACTTGAATCTGACTTACTTTCACAAGATATGTTTGCTGTGATTGTCGTCGTAATACTGGTTTCCACCATTGTGACTCCACCAATGATGAAATGGTTCTTTCAATCGAAAAGCAAAGCACAGAATATCGCATAATCTGTAAGTCAAGCCTCCAAGTTTTCTTGGAGGCTGTTTATTAGAGATGATTTATTGTAGCTTTTCTTGTTCCACTAAAGGGGCAGGTTACTTGAAGAAGGATTTGGTATTACTATATCGAATATCTATAAGATACCACCCTTTGTTTAATAGAGTTTAATTTCAAACAAATGGAAGTACTCCTATAATAGAGCAGTTAATTAGAAATTATAAAAGAGGTGAGTTATTTGGTAAGGACAAACCTAAATGTGTTCACTAAAATTTCATTCTATATAGCATTGGCTACGATTAGTGTTATCCCTATATCTATATTCACCTCAATGATAACTTTAAACGAGAGTTCCGTATCTATCATAAGGATGTTTGCATTACTTGCGTTTCTCGGTTCCGTGTTTAGCATTCCATTGAGCATCATTTCAATGTTCAGCAAAGAAAACTTGGCTAAAAGAATTTTTTCTTTAATTGTAAATTTATCACCTATCTGCATTATTGTTTATGCTCTAATTATGGAATTTATAGATGAATTTCTCCGAACTGCACCTTAAAAAATTTAATTGGAAAATAGTCTTCAAACTCATATTTCTTGTTCAACTAACGGGTGCGTTAATGGAAAAAGGTGTTGTGTCCTGTTTATTAAACAGTTCGCATTGTCATTTTTACTGGTTTGTGTATTTTCCCTTTGAGGTAATATCCACTAGTCAATGTATTCAAATGTAAAAATGGTTATTGAAGAGGTGACTCATATTGGAGAAAGCAAATGTTATAAGTGAATTGTGTGATAATTTAATGTGTGGGGAGAGAGATAAAGGAGAAGCTTTACTTACTAAGCACTATCCTTTTTATGGACTAGAATATGCTAATCGATCCTACTCAAAATTACAGATGCTTAATATATTCATCCGAGACGGGTTTATCGATCGATACAGCGCTCAAAAACTTATTTTCCCTCCTGTATTAAGAATTTTATCGGAAACTTACCCTAATCAATTTCCTTATCATCCAAATTGGAAGATGAACGAATGCCATCCGGCTTATTGGGATCTTTCACCGACGATAGACCATATTGTACCCATAGTAAAAGGTGGAGAAAATAATAGTGAGAATTTAGTATCCACTTCTATGTTAAGAAACAGTGCCAAATCCAATTTTACTTTGGAGGAACTGGGATGGAAATTGTATGAACCAGGAAAATTGTCCGAGTGGGATGGGATGATACACTGGTTTATGGAGTATGTTGAAAATCATCAGGAGTTGCTAACGATATCGAATATCAAACAATGGTATATGACAGTTCAAAAGGTCAATGGGTATAGTTAAAAATAATATGTATCAAATAGAGCTAACGGGTGCTTTAGCTGAAGAACAGAGCTGTTTTTAAGGCAGCTTTTTCTTATGGAACTAACTGGCAGGTTAGCACAATAAGAAATGATAAAATAAATCAAAAACTGATAGTGGTAGAGGAGTTTTATTTGTGAGTATTATTACATTCGGTGAAAAAGAAGAAGGTAAAGAATACATATGGAGACCTGCTGCTTATTGTTTAATGTTCAATGTTCAGAAAAATAATATGGCTATTATTCAAAGAAGTGATGGTAAGTACTTTCTTCCAGGCGGTGGAATAGAAAATACGGAGACTCACAAAGAGTGTTTAAAGAGAGAAGCCCTTGAAGAAATGGGAATGGATATTAAAGTAGGTCCATTTGTGGGATGTGCCAGAAGATATTTTTATTCCACGAATGAATTTAATTATTACCTTAGTGAAGGTCATTTTTATATATGCTATATGGGTCAGCAAATCAATAACCCGATAGAAGAAGACCATATCCTAGAATGGATTGAACCATTCCAAGCAATAAAAAAGTTATTCCACGAACACCAAAGGTGGGCGGTATCAGAAGCATTAAAACAGATTTAATGTTGCTGTACTATAATCGAGCTTACTAGAGTCGTAACAGCAAATTGGGGCAATTTAATTGAATAAGACCTTCTAAACAAAACTGGATATTTATGTTAAAATTGGTGTGAGATTGTGAAAAAATGTACTTAAACTAAAGGGCAGAAGAGTTTAATAAGTGAACGGGGGATTATATTGCCTGTGTATAAAATGTCATTATTTTGTGTAGCCTTCAATATAACGTTTAGTATAATGAGTTTTTTGACTAACAATTTTGATGTTATTTTTCTACGAAATTTAAGTATTGGTATTTTTTTCTTACCAATGGTGACATTTTGTGGAGTTCTTTTAGGAATAGGTGCAATTGTGTTAAAAGAAAATTTCATCAAATCAATCATTTCGATCGCATTAAATATTGCTTATATTTTTGCATATTACTATGTTTTGGAAAACTAATAGCAGTATTATTGCAACATCAGTAGTGCTTTTTTCTTCTTCAACTAACGGGTGCAATACTTAAAGAAGGAGTATTGCATTTTCTTATTGAACTATAGGGCAGGTTAGCTTAAGAAGGATTTCTTAACTGACTGGCTGGACATACCGGAGGACGGGATTTGTGGGGAGGAGACAGTATTAATCGTTAAGTTCGGTTAATTTTAAGAACAGTTATTAATATAGACTTTATCTCGTGGTCTTTGATAAATACTTTAAGCACTTTACCTATCCGGATGAGAAGCTGGTAGACAAGACCATTCTTGCTACCGGTGCTCTTCGTAAAAATACGTTTAACAATAAAAATTCAACAGAAATGATCGTGAAATCAAACCGATATATCGAATTCCTTCCAAATATATAAAAAATAAGAAAGAATACTAGAGGGGATAATTAATGAAAAACTCTAAAATGCAATATTGGGAGTTGATAGTTTTATGAAAAAAGAACATTTTTGGGGTCAAAATGCAATTTTCTTTATTATTGCTTTTATATGTATTTATTATAGACAACCAGCTACATTTATATATCTAGTTCTTATTCCACATTTGATAATTATTTCATTTAGAAAAAGAGATGGACTGTTTCGTGTAGTTCTAAATAAGATGTTTAAAAGAAGAAGAAAGAACCATTTAAATATATGGCATAAGAAACCTTCATCAGAATCTGAAGAACTTGTACAATATGAATTTGTAATACCTGGACAACATACTTTTTCTTTTTTAGCTGATCATGAAGAACATAACTTTTTCAATCAAGAACCTCTTTATGTACTTGAAGTACTTGATGGTTCACCATTCAAAGAAACTGCTATGTCTCTTGTTGAAGAAAGAAGTGGGTTTTATCTAAATGGTGATTGGATAGAATACGAATCAAAATGAGGAGAAACTGGGGGCTTTTTGTGAATATTGGACGCCTGCTTTTAAAGATTAGCTCGATATTATTTATTTTTGTTGTCTTAGTATTTCTATTAAATAATTGTACCCTTTTTCAAAATAAGAAGGCTATAGTTGCAGATACACCCAGCACAGATTTATCTGAAGAAAATCTCGATGGTATTGCTATAGGTATGAAAATAAAAGATAGTAATTTTATAAATAAACATCAGATTAAAAAAGATGATTCAGATTCATATAGTTTAGATAATGATAAGTACAGCATAATGACTGATAACGAAGGTGAGATAATTTATATCTCAGGCGATGAAACTGCTAAAACAAACAAAGGAATAAAGGTCGGGGACCCCATTAACCAAGCAATCAAAAAATATGGGAAAAACTATTATGAATACACTGTACAGGGCGTTCAAACAATAGGATACGTTGACCATAAAAATAAATGTAAAATCGACATTTGGTATGTTGACGATAAAGTATATTCTATAGATTTATCGAGAGAAAACGTTGATCCAATTCTTTAGAATAGGTTTAAAACAAAACAACTATTTATTTACAAGCTAATAGAATTATCTAAAATGAGGTGAATGAGATGGTGAATATCGGTGACATCCTTTTTCAGTTATTCGCAATTTTAATCGCAATTTCAATCCCTATCCTTTTTATCGTGATGATTGTATCTTTTGTTCGTTCTTTCAAAAAACAGAAAGAACAGTTAGATAGAATAGAAGAAAAATTAGATAGCGCATCAGGACAAGCACCTAACAATGAAAAAAAATAAAAGGTTCGTATATGTCCTGGCCATCTTGTTTGTTATGGGATTAACTCTTTATGATATTACGATCGAAAAAAAATGTTGGATTCTTTTCTATTGTTGGGCTTGGCCTATTGCTTTGGCTGCTCTTTTCTACTTTCACGCGGGGAGGAACCGGCGAATAAAAGAAAAAATAACAGTATATACCTAACATATTTACAAAGGTTTGGAATACGGAGGTCTGGGTGACATATGCGGGGAAAAATAGCTGTTTTGATAGTATTAATTTGTTCGATCTTAATAGGCTGTACAAGCAAAGAGACCATTAGTAGACACAATTACAAATTTTACGGTGAGAGCAAACATTGGACAGCAACTTTACATTTTGTAGGTATTGGTGTGAATTCTAACCATTACGATGAAGACAAGAAAGATTTCGTACTTGAATATAAGGGCTCCTATACTGACATATCTAAGTCTATTGTAAAATACTCGATTAAATCGAGTGGGTTTTCAGAAGGTGGATCCGAAAGTCCTCCTGGAACAAAATATATACGACACAGTGACGAAGGAACGGGCGGTGCAATACAAAAAAAGGACGACGTAATTAAGGTCCTTGTTGAGTGGAATGGTGAAAAAGAAGTTGTACCTATGAAAGTAACAAATCATTAAATATCCTTGTTAATAGTATAATCGAAAAGCCAATTTAAAGGCGCCTTTGCCTTATTGAGCTAACGGGGCAGGTTTGTTGAAGAAGGATATACAACTAATCGACTTGAATATATTCTAAAAATAATAAAAAGTTTTTACCAGAGGAGCCGAAAATGAAGTGTTTTTGTGAACAACAAGAAACATACGAGTTAAAGGTCGAAGGTGATGTTGGAGCCGACCCTATTTGGTGTAATCAATGCGGCTGTAATTTTGATTTAGATGATATTGCAATCTCAAAAGAATTAAAAAGGGAATTGAGCGAGTGGGCAACAAAGTATGGTGATTGTATTGATTGGGATTTAGATCAAATAATTGAAAATGGTGTTGAAATAGAGGAAGAACATAACAGACAAGGTGCTTATTTAACAGAAAAAGTTAAGTTAGAGCTCAGCGGTAAATATAAAATAAAGTTTTCGCCTTCGTCAATAGGAAGAAGTTATACAAATAATAAACGTCTTTAAAGCAACTGTAGTGCGATCTATAATTAGGTAGCACTCTTTTTTCTTATTGTACAAACGGGGCAGGTTAGTTAACTTTCTACAATTTAACTATCGTCTTCCTATGCTGTTTTTGTGTATAGTTAAAACGGAAGAAAGGATGGTTATAGTATGAAAAGGGCTTGGGAAGCTTTGCAGTTACTATTAGTAAAATCTCGTCTCCGAGTAACACTGTATGCCTTAACCCTCATCACTGGTATAGGATTTTTTTTCGTTTCACCAGATATTTTTTTGCCGACCGTTTTTATAACATTACTAGGGTCCTTATTAGTTTTTGAAAGTATTCACCTTGATAGCTATCACAGTGTTTTTCTTGGTGATATGATACCTGGGAAGCTGCGAACTACCATTTCTGTGTTTGTGATAATTATAGGTATCAGCCTGGGGGTATTTCTAATCTTTATCGGGATTGGCGTAGAAGTAGGGCGACACTTTCGATAAAAGTAAATCAATTACCATCCTAAATCAAAGTTGTGAATTAAAAGGTCCTACATAATAAATGCACACCTTATTGAACAAACGGGGCAGGTTAGTTAAAGAAGGAAAAAACGTCTTTTTCCAGAATAAGTATATGAGATAAGAATGTTTGGGACAGGAGGATTATTGTGAACGAAAAAAGGCTTTGTGGAAATATTCCTGTAATAAATGAACTTTTAAGGGGATTTGTGAAGAAAGACACTTAAACAATCGGGGTGCGTTCGTATTATAAGGTCAGCCAGATATTTCTGGTTGACCATTTTTTATATGGTTTTATCATAACGGTAGCCGGGGCAGAACGGAAGCACCCGTGGGATTTAATCTCGTCAACTAAACAGTTTGCCCCCTACTTGTAGAAACATGATTGAGGCTGGTTGGGACGTAGATCTCGTATAACAAGCGAAGCTATGATACTGCAAGAAGGATTAGGGGTACCGGCAAATAGGATTTAGGAGGAGAAGCCAATGAATCCAGTGGTTGGACTGGATGTAGCCAAAGGTGAAAGCCAGATACAAGCTTTCCTGGATAAGAAAAAACCTTATCAAAAAAGCTTTAAAGTTGATCACACTCTTGAGGGTCTGGAAAAACTGCATTCCTTTCTCTCCGAAGTTGAGAGAATAACTGGGGGGAAACCTCCATTAGTCATGGAGTCAACAGGTCATTATCATACTCCAGTAGTTCATTATTTTGAGGAAAGAGGCTACTTAATTATTATTGTTAATCCTTTAGTCTCTTATCGAGCCAAGAGTTCAAGTTTAAGAAAGGTAAAGACAGATATTATTGATGCCAATCATCTCTGCGAGATGTATTACAAAGAGGGTTTGGAACCTTATAAAAAACGTGGTATCCAGCTCTTGAACCTTCGAAACCTGACCAGACAGCACGAAAATATTACAGGGATTTATGTGCAAACAAAACTCCAATTCCAAGCAGTCTTGGATCAAGTGTTTCCAGTATATAGAGGAGTGTTTGGTGACTTATATTCTGTTGTCTCTCTACTCACCTTACTTGAGTTTCCTACATCCCAAAATATCTTAGAAGCAGGCGAAGAGACCGTTACTAACACAATAAAAGAGTTATGTCCAAGGCGTTCCATCAAGTGGGCTAATACAAAAGCGATAGCCCTTTTAGCTGCCGCAAGCCAAAATCCCTTTAGGGAAAATCTCTACCAAAGCCATATTTTAAGTATGGAAATGTATATAAAAATGCTTCTGGAATATCAAAAGCATCTATCCAAATTTGAAGAAGAGATAGATGCTTTGGCAAAGGATATTGAAGAATATAAAATCATCCAATCAATCCCTGGTATTGGAGAAAAGATCGCTGCCACGATCATTTCCGAAATTGGCGAGATTGAACGGTTTGATCACCCTAAAAAGCTTGTCGCATTCGCTGGTATTGACCCAAGTATCTTTGAATCAGGTAAATTCAGAGGCACTGTAAACAGAATCACCAAAAGAGGTTCCAGCCGACTTAGGCACACTCTCTATATGGCCGTCAGATGTGCAATTCGCGACTGCAGGAAAAGCAAAACGACGGATGAATTAATCCCTCGTAACAAAAGGTTAAGAGAATTCTATGATAGAAAACGCGAAGAAGGAAAACCCTTTAAAGTAGCAATAATAGCCTGTGCGAATAAGCTTTTACAATGGATTTATGCCCTTTTGAAAAGTAGAACGACTTTCCAAGATCTAGCTTGGTTACTCAAATGTACTAATAAATGCAAAACCTTCCAAACAACCGGGTTAGGAAGGTTATTTGGCATGCTTATTTTTAGCATACCATACTATAAAATTCTATTTCATTGAAAAATGTTGACAAACTATTAGCTGGTTTAGTTCAATAAGAAGTAAGCAACTTTATTATTCATTTTTTTGTATTATATAAACAGATAGAAGTAATATGGAACAACTTTAAAGAGCCTTGCTACATATAGAATGTAGTAAGGCTCTTAACTTTTTTAATCAAAATTCAATAACTTTATTATCACTATACATATGGCACAGTTTATTTCTTTACGGTAATAATGAAACCGACCGAAGATTTTCAGAAAGATTCTTAACAATATGTTAAAAGTAGCAAACAAAATAAAAATGAGGTTATTATTTAAAGATAAATGCAGGAAAATACCTCCAATTTATTGAAATGAATAGTAAAAAGGAAGGAGAAAAAATTTATAGTATATCTCTAGAAATTTAATTACTTACCACAGTGAAAAATGGATTAAAGCAGGAGCAATAACTTTAAGGCCACGATATTACCCAAAAGAGTGTCATTAAAAGGAGTTAATCATTTGTACCAACCAATTAAAATGAAACGAAGTACTAAATACGGAAATAATTATTGGCATGGATATAGTCCAAAGGTAAAGAGGGATGTTCATTTCTTTAGTGATTTAGAATATGAGCATTGGCTACTTGTTGAATGCGACCCAAATATTGAAACATTTTGTGAGCAACCTTTAAAAGTTAGCTATCTCCATAACGATAAAATGAAGAGTTCCATTTTTGATATGTGGGTACAGTACTCTAATGGTACTGAAGAGTTCAGGGAGATTAAATACCAATCACATTTAGAACCAAATCACAAAAAATATCTAGAAACATCTAAACAAATTTCTGTACAAAAAAACTGGTGCAGTGAGAAAAATATCCAATATAGTTTGCAAACTGATGATGTAATTCGAAGTAATATGATCTTATTGGATAATTGTCGAATTATTGTATCGTTCGTCAGGCTTTACTATCAAATGCACAAACAATTACTGCAAAGCATCATTTCATTTCTTTCAGATAAAAAGGCATCGATAAGTTCCCTATGTGAATATTTCACATCATTACCAACGCATTCTGACCAGGACGTTAAAATTGCTATCTTTTACGGTTTATATATTGGAGTCCTTAAAGGATCACTTGGAACACAACCAATAACGAATGGAATGGAGGTATGGATATGACCAAGGGAAGATATAAAAAAATTGATATGCCGTTAGAGATTGAACAATGGCCTGATGTTGATATATCAGTACTTAATATAGAGAAACAAACTGTTTTTTTAAATCGGAAAAAAGCAGTAATTTTATATTTGACCACCGAAATATCATTGGAAGATATATTTAAACAAACAGGAATAGTTAAGCAGGATTTATATAGACTTATTTAAAATAATATCCCATAGTAGGATATTATATTTATATTTGATTAATAAACAGAGCTTAAAACAATGATAATAAGATTAAATTAATAAAAGTTTCTAATTCATGAGTAAGTATCTTTATGTCGGGAAGCAGATTGAGTAAGTATCTTTATGTCGCATTTATACGATTTAATACACGTCCATAAGTATTATTGTGTCGCAGTCAGTAAGTATTATTGTATCGTAAAAGGTAAAGTAAGTACTTTTGTGTCGCGTGGGTAAGTACTTTTGTGCCGTTATGCAGCGGAGGGGGACGCTAAAATAGGTAAATCAGTTTAGTTTTAATTTAGTTTACATAATATATATTATAGGTAGTTCTACAAAATAAACAAACTTCATCTCAAAACAAGAGATTACTTAAAATAGTGAGATATTTTTAAATTTTTGTACTAAATCAGTTCTTCGTTTTCTTTAGTTCCAACCCGCCATTTAATTAATTATGTCCTGAATTATATTTGAATCTATTGAGCTGTCAATTAAAGAAGACATCACTCATTAAATCTTCCCACAATGATTCAGAAAGGATTTTGTCTTTTTTTAAGATGCCTTCGATTTTAAAGCCAAGGTTTTTATATAGCTTAATGGCTTTTTCATTAGTTTCTAAAACATTCAATGTGATTTTCTTAATCCCATGGGAATCAGCCCAAACAATTGATTCATTTAAAAGATTTTTTCCAATACCGTACCCCCAAAAATTCTTTAAAACGCAGACTCCGAATTCTACTTTATGAGCGAATCTATTCAAATAATGACCTTCGCATCTTGAAAATCCGACTATCCGATCTTGGACGACCGCAACTAAAAATAAATTCTTTTTACTTTCGGTATCTGTTTGAATAATTTGTTCGAAACCTGTCGCATCTATGTATGCTTCCCCTTGTTCCCTGTCTAAATTTTCCGTCTCTCCATCAATTTGCACCCTTAATTCAGACAAATCTTTTGCATCTATTCCGATTGCAGATCTAACCGTATAATTTATTCCGTTCATATAAAATTCTTGTTCTTTTATTACCATGATATACTCCATTAGTAAATTAAGTTTAGAAAAAAAGGAGAAACTTTGGTCCAGCTCCCCTCCCCATGTTTGTCATTTATCTAACAGGTCTAATCCTTTTTTACCGAACCACATGAACCTTTTTCAATTAATTTATGCTGTATGATGATTCTTTTAACCGGCTCTTCCGGATTTTCGATTTTTTGGATAAGGCTTTTCGTTGCATAGTATCCCAAGTCGAATATATTAATATCCACTGTGGTCAATGGCGGTCTTGATAAATCAGAAAGCATTGTGTTGTTAAAGCTGATTACAGAAATATCTTCTGGAATGCTAATGTTCATCTCATCAAGAGTGTTTAGCACTCCCAGTGTCATTAGCTCGTCGATAACAACGAGTGCTGTAGGAGGTTTATTAAGAGAAAACAGCTCTTTCACTGCTTCCTGGCCCCCTTCTTTTAAAAACTCCTCATGAATGACATATTCATCCTTAAGCATAATTCCGGCATCACGTAATGCCTTTTCATACCCAAGCAAACGATCTACTGTCATAACAAAGTTGAAACTTCCCCCAATAAAACCAATATGTTCATGGCCAAGCTGAACCAAATATTCCGTTACTTCTTTAGCAGCCCGGAAATTATCATTATCCACATGGGTAATTTCTTCCACATGCTTGAAAGGCTTCCCAATCACGACGAAAGGGAAATTCCGTTTCTGTAAGTAAGTGAGGATTTTATCTTCCACCCGGGAATATAGTAAAATGATGCCGTCCACACGTCCTCCCTGCACCATTTGAACGACACCCTCGTATATTTCGCTTTCCGTTTTCCCGGTATTAATTTGAAGCGAATAACTATGTTCATGTGCCCCTTCGCTTAGTCCACGTAATACAGTTGGAAAGAACGGATTTTGAAAAAATATCTCCGTTGAGTTCGGTAATACCAGTCCAATCACCTGTGTAGATTGGCTCGCAAGGCTCCTAGCGATAAAATTAGGATGATAACCTAGTTCATCCATCGCTTCCCGAACACGCTTTTTCGTATTTTCGCTGATCCGAGGATTGTTGGCAATTACTCTTGAAACTGTGGAAGGAGCAACGTCTGCTAACTTCGCAACATCCTTAATTGTGATCGACATCTTCTTTCTCCCCTCATGCAGCAGTTCATATATATGAGGGCTGCGCTAACATGCTAAAACATCTTATAGTTTAATAATAATTCTCTTTTGAAAAATTGAAAAGCTCAGGAGTTTTAATGCTGTGTCCAGCATGACCTGGTTATACAGGGATCACCCTTTCGTGCCTCCAGAAGTCAAACCAGAAACGAAATACCTTTGAAATGCCAGGAATAACAGCGCGATCGGAATGGCAATTAACACAGCTCCAGCAGCAAACTTTGTAAATTCATTCCCGAACTGTTTGGCTACCATTTCATACAGCCCTACCAGAATGGTGTATTTTTCGTCAGTACGAATCAGCATACGGGCAATGATGAAATCCGCAAACGGAGCCGTGAACGAGAATAATGCTACAACAGCTATAATCGGCTTTGCCAAAGGCATCACGATCTGCCAAAAAATACGAAAGTGACCGGCACCATCCATCTTCGCTGATTCATCAAGCTCTTTAGGGATGGTATCCAGATATCCTTTCATAAGCCACGTATTGATTGGAATTTGGCCTCCGACATAAAACAGGATCAGCCCTAAATGGGTGTCGATTAATCCTGTGCGGGTCGCAAGCACATAGATGGCGATAAGAGCGGCAAAATTAGGAATCATTTGTAGGATTAAAAATGCCACCAACCCGTTTTTCCTGCCGACAAAACGGTATCTTGAAAACGCATAAGCTGTAAATGCCACCACAATAATGGTAAGCCCCATTGTTGACAAGGAGATCTTAATAGAATTCCAGAACCAGGTGAAATACAGGCTTTTATCGGTATCGAATAAATAGGCATAGTGCTTGAAAGTTGGATTCTCAGGAAACATGCTTGACCCTGACAAGCTTTGACCAGGATTGAGTGATGATCCGATGATCCAAAGGATTGGATAGAAAATGATGACACTCATCACCAAAACGACTAAGTAAGTTAGTGAAAGCCGGATAAATCTATCTCTCTTTATGCTCATAGTTACATCAAATCCTCTTCCTGGAATGATTTTGTGCGCTTAAATTGCCATAATGCGATACTGATGATAATGAGTGAAAGAATCATCGTGATGGCGGCTGCTTTTCCATATTGGGCTGAAGTCATCGTTAAACGGTATATCCATGAAATCAATATGTCCGTTCCCCATGCATTCTGCTCAGGGATTGCAGGCCCCCCATTATTGAATAGGAAGATAACATTGAAATTGTTGAAATTAAAGGTATATTGCGTAATTAAAATCGGTGCTGTAGCAAAAAGGACCAATGGTAACGTAATCGTTTTGAACTTTTGCCAAGCGTTTGCGCCATCCACTGTTGCAGCTTCGTACAATTCATCGGGAATTGATTGAAGGATCCCGGTTGTCATCGCAAAGATGAACGGGAATCCTAACCAAGTTTGGACCATAATCAATGCCAGGCGCGTCCAATTTGCTTCGGTCATCCAATTAATCGGATCGATTCCCAATATCGGAAGAATTGTGTTATTAATCGCTCCGAAAGATTCATTGAACATTCCTGAAAATATCATTGTAGATACAAAGGCAGGTACGGCCCAAGGTAAAATAAAAATCGTACGGATGATCGCCTTCCCCTTCAAGTCTTTTTGATTAACGAGAACGGCCAGAAAGATCCCAAGGGCAATCTGAAGGGTAGTGGCGGCCAATGTCCATACAATCGTCCATCCTAAAACCTTGAAGAAAGTCGTTCTCCATATATCGATTTTAAAAATATCAATAAAATTCTGGATGCCAACCCAGTCCACCAATTTCGCCGGCGGAGAGTGATACAAATCGTAGTTTGTGAAGGCTAATAAGAAAACAAAGATAATCGGGAAGATAACAACGAATAGTAACAGCAAAAAACCAGGGCTAATCATAAGATATGGAAATCCGTTATCGATAAGATTATGATATTGCTCCCGCACGCTATTAATCTTCAGTCCAAGGTCGCGTTTTTTCCCAGTGTTATATGCGTCATACAAATTGAAGATATAAACAGCTAAGCCTAAAGCCGTTACAATCAAAGCCAATATCCCATTAATTAGAAGAAAAATGGAATGGTCCTCTCCCGGAAGCTCACCTAAAGTAAATAGACCCCAAAATCCCATATTCATTAAATCACTAAATACAATAAAAAATGAGGCCGCTAAAATCAGGTACACGATGCCTTTTAAAACTTGTTTATTATAAAGCTGGCCTATCCCTGGAATAATTGATAATAAGGCAGCATTTCTTCCGTATTTAGAAGTGGATTTTATTTCATTAATTTGTGGATCGGTCGTTTGTAATTCTGCCATGTGTACCTTTACTCCCCTTCCCTATAGGAGGAAATAGTCTCGCAGATTGTGCAAGGCTCTGATTAGCAATTAAGCATATGTCCATACAGACCAGCTACTCATTCATTTTTTTGATGGGCAGGGTTAGTCCGCGGTATAAAAAAGGCAGGCCATACCTCTATTCGGAGGTATCGCCTTTTCCATTATTTCTTATGGTTTGTTTCAATATTAGTTTTTATCGCTTTAACAGCTTCATCCATCGCTTTTTTCGGTTTCGCTTTTCCGGTGGCAATTGTTTGAAGAGCGGTCGCCATTGGATCCCACACTTCAGCCATTTCCGGAATATTAGGCATTGGAACGGCTACTTCAGATTGCTCAGCAACTGCTTTAGCTGCCTCATTGTTTGAGATAATTGGGTCGTTAATCAATTCCTTCACCGGCGGGATTTCCTGGCTCGCTTCAAAGCGTGCTTTTGCACTGTCTTTATTTGTAATAAATTCTACAAGTTTCGTAGACCAATATGGGTTTTTCGTGAACGCGGTAACATGCCAGCCTTTCACTCCCATGAACGTTTTTACCGGTTCTCCGTTTGCCAGCGTCGGCATAGGGGCAACACCATAATCGATGCCAGCATCTTTCATAGCTTGCAATGCCCAAGGCCCGTTCATGACAGAGGCAACCTTACCTTCGTTGAATAGTCCATCCATAGCCGATCCGCCATTTTCGCCAATAATACCTTTTGGAAATAAACCTTCTTTGTACCATTTTTGGATGTACTCGGCGCCTTTAACAGCACCTTCGTTATTTAACCCAATGTCGTCCCGATTTAAAGCGCCATCGTTATCAGCGAATACATAACCGCCCATGCCGCCAACTAAACCGTGTGCGAAGTAGAAATTATCGAACAAAGCCAAGAAACCGTAGTTTCCGTCTTTTGTGAATTCTTTAGAAAAACTATAAACCTCATCCATAGTAGCGGGAGCGCTATCCATTAATTTCTTATTATAAATAAATACAGGAGTTTCCGTTGATTTAGGCAGGCCGTAGAGTTTTCCATCATACATTTGTGCTTGCACAGAAGCCTCCGTGAATGTGTCCAGTATGGATTGCTCCACTTTAACTTCTTGGATTAAACCTTCTGTTACAACTTGCCCGATTTGGTCATGCGGAAGAGTGACAACGTCCGGAGCGGTTCCGGCTGGCCCATCCAGGCGCAATTGGTCACGGATTTTATCGGCCATATTTAATTCTTTAAATTCGACTTTAATGCCATATTCTTTTTCGAATTCTTTAATAGCAGGCTCCAAGGCAATTCCTTTGTCTTTATCCTCCCAAACCACCAGTTTTTCAGGCTTCTTTTCTTCTGCGTTTTGTCCATCGTTCTTGTCAGTTTTCGTCCCACTGGTTTCACGATCCGGACCACATGCTGCAAGTACACCCATCATTAAAACAAACATCATTAAAACGGATACTAATTTTTTCATCTTTTCTAAACCTCCCTAGAGTGTAAAAATAATTTAATGTTTAAAAATCAAACAACCGTTTGCACAAATTTAGTGAAAATAATTATGTAAGCGTTAACATTAAAGTTTTCAAAAAAGATAGATAAAGAGATATAGTCTAACATATCCCTATAATCATGTATTATAAGCTTCTCGGTGTATTGCGAAAACGATTGCACAATTTATAAATTTATTATACAATCTTTTTAATCTTTTACAACCAATTTTTACATAATTACCTTAAAATATATGTTATTCCACCCTATTCCATCTTAGATCCTCTAGAATCTACTATTTTTTCTGAATGCTATCTTTCTTTAAAAAATAATCCACCAAATCAATATCTTTAACAAGGAGTGACGATATGGAAAAGTCCGCTATTTATCACCGCCCGGAAGATAGTTATCTTTACCTCTTGGATTCAAGCACGCTGTATATTCAAATAAGAACAAAAAGAAACGACATCGAGAGAATCGGAGTCATTTACGGTGATCCTTTTGATTGGCATGAGGGATCTTGGGTAACGGAAGAATCATCAATGAGTCTTTCCGGAAGTGATGATTTATTTGATTACTGGAACATTGTGATTGAACCGCAAACGCATCGGTTAAGATATGGATTTAGACTAGAGTCCCCTACAGAAGAAGCGATCCTTACTGAGAAAGGCTATTTTCAGGTTACTCCGGAAGACCCGGGGCACTACTTCTGCAAGCCTTATACGCATAAGACAGAAGTATTTTCTCCCCCTGAATGGGTAAAAGATACAGTTTGGTATCAGATTTTCCCTGAACGGTTTTCAAATGGAACGATTGATAATGATCCACCACACACGAAAGCTTGGGGCAGTGAAGCACCGGCATGGGATAATTTCTTCGGCGGAGATTTAGATGGGGTTATCCATCACCTTAGTTATTTAGAGGAGCTTGGCATAAGCGGAATTTATTTCACGCCTATTTTCAGAGCACACTCAAACCATAAATATGACACGATTGATTATATGGAGATCGATCCCCAGTTCGGGACGAAAGAAACTTTAAAACGATTGGTGGAAGAATGCCATAAGCGAGGGATTAGGGTAATGCTAGATGCCGTCTTTAACCATAGCGGATTCTACTTCCCTTCTTTCCAGAATGTATTAAAAAATGGCGAAAATTCACCATTCAAGGAATGGTTTCATATTCACAGTTTTCCTGTACAGACCGGTGACCGGCCCAATTATGAAACATTTGCCTTTAGCGACGCCATGCCAAAGCTCAATACATATCATCCTGCAGTGAAAAAGTACTTATTTGATGTTGCGAAATATTGGATAGAGGAATGTAATATTGATGGTTGGAGGCTCGATGTCGCAAATGAAGTAGACCATCAATTCTGGCGGCAATTCAGAGAGGAAGTTAAAGCAATAAAACCGGATTTATATATTTTAGGGGAAATTTGGCATGATTCCACTCCTTGGCTGCGCGGAGACCAATTTGACGCTGTCATGAACTATCCTTTTATGGCAAACATCTTAAACCTCTTTGCCAATGAAACCATTTCTGTAGAACAATTTGTTCATAACATGGGGACTATCCTACACAGTTATCCGATCAACGTATTGGAAACAACCTTCAATCTGGTAGGAAGCCATGATACACCAAGAATTTTGACAGAATGCAAGGATGACATTAAAAAAACGAAACTGATTTACACAATGCTTTTGACCTTTTTGGGCTCGCCATGTATTTATTACGGCGATGAAATTGGGATGACTGGCGGCGGAGACCCTGATTGCAGAAAATGTATGGAGTGGGATACAACTAAACACAATCAAGAAATTTTTCAACATATTCAAAAGCTGATTGCTTTAAGGAAACAGGAAAAACTCCTCGCAAATAAGGGCCGGCTTCAATTCTTATCAACCGAAAATAATAAGGAAATTGTTGCTTTTAAGAAATATGATGAAGAATCAACTATAATAGTCGCCCTTAATCCATCAACGGAGACAAATAGTTTATCTCTCCCGGCTTATACAAAGGACGTCTCTATGCGGGATATATGGACAGATAAAGAAATCATTTTAAATCCAGATGACTTTCACTTAGAACTGGAACCCTATTCTTTCGTTATTCTACTCATTAAAGACAACAGCTAGATTACGTTTAATAAGTAAAAATAGAGCAATTGTCATTTAATATTCAATGATCGATAGTTGCTCTATTTTTTTTTATATTATTTTCTGTTCGAGATCAATCTAACGCTGACTTTGCCAACATTTGAATCGTTGAATCATCCATCGGAGGATTGTGAAGTCCTGCACGAACATCCCGGTAATAACGTTGCATCGGGTTTGATCGCTGTAAGCTTTTCGCTCCGACTACTCTCATCGCCTTATCGACAATGGAAATCGCATTATTGGTAATACGGAATTTGACGGCAGCTAGATCCTTTGAAAGTTCTTCATGCAGCTCGGGTTTGGTTTCCCATTTTTCGGCTACAGAATAAAGAAAATGCCGTGATTCTCTGATTTCAAGTTCGATTTCACCAATGATCCTCTGGACGTTTGGCAAATCCTTTATCGGCACTTTGAGGCTGTTAGGTGAATAGGTTTTAGCAAACTCGACGGCATAATCCCTTGCTGCAATCGCGATACCGAGGTAGCATGCCGGAATGTGGAGCAGCCAAGCTGATTTCCCTCTTGGTCTGTCCTCTAGTTTTTCGACGTAGTACTTTTCAAGAACTTCTACATTGTCAAGCACAAGATCATGGCTTCCCGTTCCTTGCATCGAAATCATGTCCCAGGTTTCTTCGATGTGAACACCTTCGTTATGCCTATGGATCAGGAACGAGCCAATTGTTTCCTCTTCCGGAACCCACGCACTGACAATAATAATATCCAAAACAGGAGCAAGGGTCGTAAACGTCTTGCGTCCATTGATCACCCATTTGTCCCCTTTTTTCACAGCCGTGGTTTCCGGCCGTCCCCCACGGGTCGGACTCCCGGTACTCGGTTCTGTTGCTGCCCGATTTACAAGAGCACCATTCGCCACTTCCCGGAAAAACTCCTCTAAAACCGCTTGATCCCAGTTTTGGTTTTCAGCCAATTCCAGAACAACTCCATTATGCCAGCCGATTCCGAGCGCAGTCGGCCCGCATTCCCGGGCGATTCGTTCCTGGGAAAGGAGATAATCGTACAACGATCCGCCCCTGCCGCCATATTCTTTCGGCAGTGTTAACGTGTGATAACCAAATTGCTTCAATTCCTCCATATTCTTAAAAGGAAATCCTCCAGTCTCATCAAGTTCCTGTGCTCGCTTGGAGAAATCCTGTATCGCTTTACCCAATTCGTCGATATATTCTTTCTGCTGATCTGACTGATAAAAAGGCACCCGTTTTCATCCTTTCAGGACATAACATTATCCATAAATCATACCACCAACCCTATCAAATCTCTAAGTGATATGCTTCCCTTAATTTGTCCCCCTAAAGCCATAATGTTTCCCCGATTTTCAATATTTCCAGCTGTTCATCCGGCATTTCAAGCCGTTTCCACTCTGCCATTAATCGATCGAGGGCTTCGGGCCCAGTATCATCAGCAAGACGATAAGCCCCATAATGCATCGGAATAAAGAATTCCCCTTTCAGTTCTAGAAAAGCTTTGACGGCATCCTCTGGATTGATATGGGAAACTTCCATGAACCATTCCGGCTCATAAGCCCCGATTGGCATCAGGATATGTCTGGGTTTATATTTTTCTGCGACATCGTTAAATCCCCTGAAATAGCCGGTGTCCCCGACAAAATAAACGGACTGATTGTTTTGCTCTTCTTCTAGCAGCCAGCCTCCCCAATGGGATGTATTGGTATCAAGCAGACTGCGCCGTGTCCAATGCTGGGCGGGAACAAATGTTAGTGATATTCCTTTGTCATTAAAAGATTCCCACCAATTAGCTTCAATTACATGGGAGTAACCTTTTCTTTTAAAAAGGGATCCCAATCCTTCGGGGACATAAAAGACCGGGTTCCCCTTCAATTTTTTAATCGTCGGAAAATCCAGATGATCATAGTGGCCATGGGAAATACAAACGATATCAATTTCCGGTAGTTCAATTAAAGGGATACCAGGTGCTGTAAGCCTTTTTTGCATCCCCATTCTGGCAGCATATACAGGATCAGTAAGAATATTCATACCGCCCATCTGGATAAGGAATGTTGAATGGCCAATCCACGTGATGGAGCCTTTCGTCTCGTTATAAAGGAGAGCATCTACTTCTGCTTGGTCCACGCTTGGAGTCTGCGTGATCAAATCCTTTTTCTTTGCTCGTCTCTCCCTTGTCCATTTCAACATATCCCCTGTTGTTTTTATATTCGAAATGCCATCCAGATTTTCATATCTCTTCTTCATACTCGCTTCATCCTCTATAACTTGATGCTTTGTTTCTCCTCTAAGAATAATAACACGTTCGTTAAGTATTTTTGAATTTCGCGTACTTGGTAAGCGGCAGAATCGGCAATCTGCTTATAATGATAGCGGCCTTCCTCTGTAATTCTTAAAAAACGCTTTGTTCTTTTCTCGCTTTCCCAGCCGCCGATCAAAAGTCCGGTCTCTTCCATCTCATGAGCCAGATCATATAAATACCCATTGCTCGCATTCCAGCCGAAGTTCATCTTCAAAATTTCGCCCACTTCTCCCATATAGAGTTTCGTTCTTGTCTGTGCCGTTCTTAATGTGATGAACCGGACAAGATCTTTGACTGAGATAATCTTTGAGAAGTAAGAGCGGTATTCTTCTGGAAGCTCGTGATGGACAGCCGAATTGCTGCCGGAACCGGTAAGTTCATACATAAACCGGTCAATCACCAGCTTCACTTCAGTCATTCTTTCCTTGAAGTTGGATTTATACCATGTAAATAATTCTTTTCCTTTTTCGGTAAGTTTGTAATAATTTCTTCCTTTTTCCGTATATAATTCTAAGTGACGAGATTCGACAAGTTGATTACAGATCTTACATAAATAATCATAGCTGTGTGTTTTTTCGGAAAACTGGTTCGTTAATTCCTGATGTATCGCTCTTGGGTAGTTATCCCTGTCCGAAAGAGTATGAAGCAAATATAACGTCAAAAATTCCCTCTGGCTCATTCCGACTGATTCGATTGAAACAGACTGATCCTCGGATTTTTTCATTTATCATTCTCCTCTCTATTGCTTAAATGACTGCTTTTACTATAGAATATATGTTCTGCATCGATCCTTTCTTTTCCTGCTAATCAGTCAAATATGTAAGGTAATTAAGCCTTTTCGCCTCTTAGTACTACTGAATATGATGATTTTCGAAATAGTGAGGATTGCCGGGTGAATTAATATATTCTATCGAGGTTATTATTGAAATAACCCTTATAGGAATGGCTACATTTGGTTGAAGCTCTAAACAATGAGGGTGTTGCTAATTGTTCATAATGAAAAAAATCCTGAGGGTTCATGCTTCAACTTGAACCCTCAGAATTATTACATTTCCTTTTACTTTACCGGTATCCAGATCTCAGAATATAAATCAGGACTCGCAGGATGTTCTTTTGTATAGACTTCTAAGTCCGGACTGTTCGTGAGCTCACTCTGTTGTTCACGTTCTAACTTCTTTTGTACCAAGTATTCGCTGTAATTTCCTGAATATATACGTACCTTGCCTTCATGAACTTCCCAAATCGTCGTAACAAGTTCATCTAATACAGCACAATCATGACTAATTATTACAAGCGCTCCGTAGTAATACCTAAGTTCATCAAGTAAAAACGAAATACCCTCTTGGTCCAAATGAGTAGTCGGTTCAACAATTAGTAAAGCTTCATAATAATGTGTAAACAATTGAGCGAGTTTCATCCTTGTTTGTTCCCCACCGCTTAACCGATTAGAGTCTCTTGGTATGACTAATTTTCAAGTAACACTGGATCTGCATCATGCACTGATGGAGTTTCAAGTTGCTCAAAATAACTATTCTCAACAAGGTGATGCACCTTTCCAGTTGTTGGTTGAATATTACCCGCCAGTAATTTTAGTAACGTGCTTTTACCTGCACCATTTTTACCGACTATGCCGATACGGTCAAATTGGTGTACAGCTAACCTTTCAATCTTTAAAACCTCTTTATCTAAATATGTCACTTCGACATTTTCTAATTCAAAACAGATTTTTTTCCATTTTTGCTACCTCCGAAATATTTTTACTTCGTATCGATAGCTAGGAACGATACGAGCCTCTTTCTCTAAAGCAAGCTCGTATTAAAAGAATAATAAAAATTGCATGAAATTCCCCTCCTATTTTGCTTTCCTTGCGATAACAGCATTTAATACGATTAAAATGCCTGTAATAGAAAATAATATGGCTACATTTGTTAACTCAATCAGAACTCCAGCTAATGCATAACCAATCGGTGTTGCTAATAACGACAAACTTGTTACAAAACTAAATACCCTCCCAAGTAAGTGAGGTTCGATTTCTGTTTGGATAAAAGCATAGAATGGTGCTGAAAATAATGGGCCGGACACTCCAATTAGACCAGCCATTACAATAAAACCGTAGAATAAATTTGGTGAGAGTGTACCAGAAATGAATAATGCAATACCCATCAACATCATTCCTGTAACAATCATTTTAATTTTTTCGAATCGATCCCCGATAATCCCAATTAATGAACCTCCTAAGAGTAGGCCAACAGCAAAAACAATCTCGATAATTCCAGCTTCGACTACACCCTTCTCAAAATGATTTCTTGTCATAAGAGGAAAATAGGTGCCTAGCGGAATATATAGCACCGAAACAACCGTAATCGTCATTGTTAACCTTAATAAAACAGGATGTTTTACAAGTGCATAATATCCTTCTTTCATTTCCCCTAAAAAACTAGGAGAATCCGCCGTTTCTGTTCTTTGCACTTTGGGAATGTGAATAAACAGTAAAATACTACTTGCGATAACTGCTCCAAAAACATCTAGTAATAATACCCACTCAATGGAGCTTATGGCTAGTAATGACATACCTACCGCTGGACCTGCAATGTTTGATATAGAACCGATTGTCTGTCCCCATCCAGAAACTTTTGTCAAGTGCTCTTCTGGGGCAATTAGTGGTATGGATGCTTGCATGGCCGGCATATGGAATGCATTTGCTAATGAACGAATGATTAACACAAGTATTACCAATAGAATACTTGGTTCAAAAAAAATCATTGATACAAATAAAGCTAAACTTCCAAGTGCAACTGTCATGTCTGCAGATATCATCATTATTTTTCGTGAATACCGATCCGTAATCGTTCCTGCAAAAGGACCTAACAATGCTTGTGGCATAAATCCAGCCAGACCTGCTAGCGTTAAAATCAGTGGCGAACCTCCTGTTGTATCTGTTAACCACCAAATGATACTAAATTGAACAGCAGCACTGCTTAATAATGAAAAGAACTGCCCTGTAAAAATCGCGAAAAATTTCCGTTTCCAATTCTTATTATCCATTTTCCCTACCTCCAAATAATAAAAAAATCACAAGCATCTGCCTGTGACTGTAGAGTAAAGGGAAAGAGACCCATCCTTATTTTTGTGGCTTGTAGAGAGCCAACAGCAAACAAACCTAACTTTAGCATAGCTAAGAAGGTGAAAAAAGATAAAAATAAAGAAAGGTAGAACAAGCCGCCTTTCTCAACATGACATATTTTCATCCCACATAAATCAAACAGTAAAGAGCCTTCTTCAAAATAGGCAGACAAACTACTTGTATGGAGTAGGTGATATTTATAAATATGAAATGAAGATTATTAAAAAAGGACAGACTAATCCCGTTTACTCTGTATACACAAACAGAGCCTTTGAACGTATTTAATTACTTGTTCAAAGTTAGGGAACGTAGTCTCACAGAATGTGTCATTTTTTAATAATCCTCCTTGAAGTTTAAAAATTCATAATTAATAATATGTCTTCTATAAAAAAAAGTCAAGGCAATTAAGACTATTACATCTTCCACTATACTGCCCACTGGCATTGTACAATTTTTTCAAAACTAAACCTTATCTGTATTTTAGCCTAAATATCCAATTGCTGTTTTGTGTTATTCCGTAATGGCCCTTTCCATGAAGAAAGACGCTTTCCTTATTTCAGAAAAGCACCCGATAATTTAAGATAGCTATTTTCGGGTAATCGGAATTTTAGTTATTTCCGCAAAATCTTCTCCATCGCTTTTCCCTTTGCTAACTCATCGATCAGCTTATCCAAATAGCGAATTTCCTGCATAGTTTGTTCTTCAATGTCTTCCACTCGGACACCGCAGACCACACCTTGGATCAAAGTCCGTGAAGGATTCAGTCGGGGAGCTTCCGCAAAGAAGGTCTCAAAGTCTGTCTGTTTTTCCAGTTGCGCTTCTAACTCTTCCTGGCTATACCCTGTCAACCAACGGATGATTTCATCGACTTCTGTTTTCGGACGTCCTTTTTTTTCCGCCTTCGTAACATAATGGGGATAGACACTTGTGACACTCATTGTATAGATCTTATGTTTGGTTATGATACATCCTCCCTTTCTGTATGTTCAGGTATGAAGTTTTTTGAGGTTTCCACATGATTATCCGAATACCCAATTCGCGCCCTTATATGGAATAAGCCCTTTGGAGAATTCCTATACTATACATTTGATAGTCTCTAAAGAATTATTTCCATAATATTTAACTAATTCGATCAAATGCTTCCCGATAAAATTCCCTTAACTC
>NZ_QVTC01000100.1 GCF_003429085.1 Bacillus sp. V59.32b
TCGAGGAGTCTCGCAGATTCCCTTCCCAAAAACAACATTATCGTTTAACAGAGCCTATAGTTAAAGAAAGTATATTTTTATTTAACTTTGAAAGATGTCTAGCTACAGCGCCCAGCCTCGACGCACAGGACGTGGCGCTCTTAGTCGGCCTCGGACTTGCACAGGATGTGCTGACCTCGATGTAAGACATAAGGACGTGGCGGTTTTAGTCGTTCTTCCTTATCTGCAGGGCGCTTGCGCTTTTCTTATACCGGCTTTGAAATGAAGGAGAAATGAAATGATGTTTGCAGAAGAAAAACTGCCTAACTGGCTGAAAAAAAGAGCAGAATTGACACCGGACAGAGTGGCCGTCGAATTCAAAGATAAATTATATACATTTAACGAACTTAATGCTATGGCCGAAGAGACCGCGGGAAAACTTGTCGCCAAAGGTTTTCAAGCTGGAGACGTCTGCGCTCTTTTGGTACGGAATCATATCAACAGCGTCGTTATGATTCATGCTCTTTTCTATCTCGGGGCGAAGATTGTGTTCCTCAACAACAGACTAACGCCTAAGGAGTTAAGCTGGCAGCTGGCAGATAGCGGTTCACAATGGCTCGTATCAGAAAAACATTTCCACGAAAAGCTAGTTGAAATCGAGAAGCAATCTTCAGGAGTCGTTGTTGCAACTATGGAAGAAATCCGATCGGTTACAACCTTGAGCGAAGCAAATATTCAAGAGGAGTTTATTCTTCAAGATACAGCTACGATTATGTATACCTCAGGAACGACGGGCAATCCAAAGGGCGTGATCCAGACATTCGGAAACCATTGGTGGAGTGCGATCGGTTCGATGCTGAACTTGGGACTTTCTGAAGACGATTGCTGGTTTTGCGGCGTACCTGTTTTTCACATAAGTGGTCTGTCCATTATAATGAGAAGCGTGATTTATGGAATGAAGGTCATCCTTGTCGAGAAGTTTGATGAGGAGGAAGCAAATGCCATGATTCAACAAAAAGGGGTAACAATCATTTCAGTGGTGGCGGCGATGTTGAACAGGATGCTTGTTGCGTTAGGCAACGAAACCTATCCCGAAAGTTTCCGCTGCATGCTCCTCGGTGGAGGACCTGCACCGAAGCATATGCTTGAAGAGTGCACAGATAAGGGAATACCCGTTTATCAAACGTATGGCATGACAGAGACTTCCTCACAGATTGTAACCTTAACCCCCGAGTATAGCCTGATAAAAATCGGCTCTGCCGGAAAGCCGCTTTTTCCTTCCCAATTGAAAATAGAGGTCGATGGCAGACCGGCAGGGGCGGAAGAGCCAGGGGAAATCGTGGTCTCGGGTCCTAATGTGACGAGCGGCTATTTGAACAGAGAAGATGAAACGAAAAAGGCGATAAAAAATGGCTGGCTTTATACAGGTGATATCGGTTATTTAGATGATGAAGGATTTCTTTTTGTGCTGGACCGCAGATCGGATTTAATTATCTCAGGCGGGGAAAATGTCTATCCGGCGGAAATCGAATCCGTTATCAGCCAGCACCCGGCCGTTTTTGAAGCAGGGGTTACGGCGAACGCTGATGAAACATGGGGGCAGGTTCCGGTCGCGTTTGTCGTTACCCACCAAGAAGCAAGAACAAACGAAAAAGAGCTAATAACTTACTGTAGGGAACATTTAGCATCCTATAAGGTACCACATCAGGTTATATTTTGCGACGCGCTGCCACGAAATGCTTCCAATAAGCTATCAAGGCGAGAGCTTAAAAAAAGATTGGAGGCCAGCGAATGAATATTGTCTCGATATCGCTGCAAATCATTTCGGCTCCTTTAAAATCGCCGTTTGAAACCCACTTGGAAACAGTCCGGGTTAGAGAGTCTATCATCATTAAAGCTGTCGATCGTGATGGCACGATTGGGTATGGCGAGGCAGTCCCTTTTTCAAGCCCATGGTATACCGAGGAAACAATTCAAACGTGTTACCATATGCTGAAGGATGTTATCGTACCAAAGCTTTTCTCATTGGGTCTGAAGCACCCATCTGAACTAGCCGATATTTGGGACGGCATCAGAAGGAATGCGATGGCGAAATCCGGAATGGAGCAGGCCATCTGGGATTTATATGCTAAGCAAGAAGGCGTTTATCTGGGCGCACTATTTGGAGGCACAAAACAAAAAGTGGCGGCGGGTGTCGTAATTGCCACTGATTCGATAGAAACAGCCTTACGCCAGATAGAAGATTTTCAAGCAGAAGGATACCAACGCTTTAAAGTAAAGATTAGTCCCGATCATGACGTCCGTCTATTAGCTGGAATTCGGGAACATTACCCTGAAATTACGTTGATGGCTGATGCGAATTCATCTTATTCCCTCAGTGATATCGAGCATATCAAGAAGCTTGATGAATTTCAGCTTCAAATGATTGAACAGCCGCTTCGTCATGATGACATCGTCGACCATTCTTTGTTGCAAAAGACAATAACAACGCCTATCTGCCTCGATGAAAGTATCTGTTCCCATCATGATGCGTATAGTGCCCTTCGCTTAGGCAGCTGCAGAATCATCAATATTAAAATGGGACGCGTCGGTGGATGGACCGAAGCTGTCCGTATCCATGATCTATGTTTCGAAAATGATGTGCCGGTCTGGTGTGGCGGCATGATTGAATTTGGCATTTCCAGAGCCCATAATATTGCATTATCCTCTTTGAAGGGTTTCACTATCCCGGGCGACATCTCTTCATCAGCAAGATATTGGGAAGAAGACATCATTGATCCGGAAGTTCAGGTGAAAGAAGGTTATATTTTCGTGCCTGATAAACCAGGTATTGGGTTTGAAGTCAATGAAAAACAGTTGGAATTGAAAACCACGTTCAGGGAATCATTTCAGCGAATTTAATTTTTTCATGCAGATAGGAAAGCAGAAATTTTCTATCTACATAAAGTGCAACTACGCTCAGGAGGTTCGCTCATTGGTGAGTTTTCTTTATAAGAATACTCTCTCAGCCCATTTTGCATGCAAATGGGCCAATGCCGCTTTTTTTGCCATAACTTTATTTATATAATAATGCCAGGCAGTTTAAGAATGAGGCAGGGAGTTGAATTTTTATCTAATGAAAAAACCTTACCTGATTGCGGAAATTTTATTGGAAAGAGGATTGCCTGTGTCTGTTGTGAAAGAGATTACCGATTTGGCGGAGCAGGAGCTTCAGACGATAAAGAGAAAGTGGAACGCGTCCAGACTATAAAGAAAACTCGCCGATTGGCGAGCCTAAAAGGCGAAGTCAGAGACTTATCTGCGAAAACAAAAGCCTACAGGACTTCACCTGTAGGCTATTTCATATTAAAGACTTTCAGCGGGTCTGTATGTTCTGCACCCGGTTTCGTTACTTGTACGCGCCCGTTCTTCTGAGTAGCTGACCACGCTGATCATATCGGCTGAACAACGGTTCCCGCGTTTCCAAAAATGACAGCTGTCTACTGAGCATTTCACATCCTGAGCCATATATCCACCCCTTGATGATTATTTTAACGTACACTAATAGGGTGGATGAAACTTGTCGTCACAATACCGTGAAATTATGGCATAGGAACCATTGGAACTCTTAATGTAAGGCGGTTTTCAGTGTTACAGCATTTTGATTCATGAGGCTGAAATAATCTTCATCGTTCTCGATATCTTTTTCAGTTAACACCGATAAATTATGCAATCGTAATGGTTTTGCACCTATCTCATTTTGAATAATTTCGGTGAGCTTTGAGCTAGTGTTTTGTTCAAAAATGATATATTGGAGATCATTGTCTTTTGCCGTTTCTATGATCTCTTCAAGCTGTTTTTGAGAAGGCTCACTTGAACCGGACAGTCCGGTTACACTGATTTGTTCGATCCCATAACGCTTCTCCCAATATCCATATGCTCCATGTGAGACGATTATTTTATTTGTTTTAGAATTCTCCACAGCTGCTTTGAATTCCCCGTCCAGTTCCTGCAATTGATTTTCCAGAATGCTGTAATTGTCTTCAAAGTAAGCTTTTTGCTCTGGCATTTGTTCAATTAACGACTCTTTAATGATACCGGCCATCTCCATTGAATAAATAGGGTCCATCCATAAATGGGGGTTGACGTCGCCGTGATTATGTCCGTCGTCCTCATGACCATGACTATCTTCATTTTCATCCTCATGGCTAGCATGTTCATTTTCATGCTCCATTTCGATTTTCTCACCTACGGCCGTTAATTGAACGCCCTCTTGTTGCAATATCGGTTCAGCTTTTGTAACAAACCCCTCAAGATTGTGCCCAATATAGAAAAACAGGTCTGATTCGGCCATCTTAATAATATCTTTCTGTGATGGTTCAAAGGTATGCTCATCCGTACCTGGAGGATAAACGGTCTCCACTTCTACATATTTCCCGCCTATTTTATCGGCAAAGTCTTTCAATGGGAAAACGGTGGCGAAAATCTTGATTTTATCGTCATTTTTATCGCCGGCAGTATCTTCTTTCTCGCTGCAGCCAGACAGGATGAGGATCGTGCTTAGTATCGATAAAATCACTGCTTTTGTTCTCAAAACATGCTCACACCTTTCATAATTCGTATTGATTCCGATTTAATAAGTAAAAAACGTAATGATTCCGATTTGACCTTTGTATAATACTATGAATGGGTCGTATAAAGCAAGCGAAATTTATATGGCAGATAGGAAAGTAGAAACTTTCCCATCCGTCATATAAATTTCCACCTTGGAGCTTGCTAATACGTCTTTAGTTTTATTTATGGATTTTTTTATTTTTTCTTCTCAGGCACATAATCAAAGCCGCCGGGGTGGAAAGGATGGCACTTTACGATACGCTTGAGCGTCAACCAGCTTCCTTTAAACGGTCCAAATCGCTTGATGGCTTCTATTCCATAATGAGAACAGGTAGGGTAGAATCGGCACGTGGGAGGCTTCAGTGGTGAGATGGCAACCTGATAAAATCGGATGACACCAAGTAGCAGTTTTTTTAGCATGAAGGTCGCTTCCTTTTTCGATACAGTAAAATGATGATTTTACTATATCACAACTTATTTGAAAAAAGAATGAAAGACAACTCTGTATTATCGGGGATTAGAAATAGATGAAAAATATTGCAATTAGAGGTAGAATAGAACTACTTAATGTTAAGGAGTGGTTTAAATGCCTTCAGTAGAAAGCTTTGAATTGGACCATAATGCCGTAAAAGCCCCTTTTGTGAGACATTGCGGTGTTCACAAGGTGGGAACGGATGGTGTTGTTAATAAATTTGATATACGTTTTTTCCAGCCTAATAAACAAGCAATGAAGCCAGATGCGATTCATACATTGGAGCACTTGCTTGCTTTCAATATCCGCAAGCATTCCGAGAAATACGATCACTTCGATATAATCGATATTTCCCCAATGGGTTGTCAGACAGGTTTTTATCTTGTGGTCAGCGGTGAACCTACCGTGTCAGAAATCATTGATGTCCTTGAAGATACGATGAAAGACGCTGTTGAGATCACAGATATTCCGGCTGCTAACGAAAAACAATGCGGTCAGGCAAAACTACATGACCTAGAGGGCGCAAAGAAATTAATGCGCTATTGGTTGCAACAAAGCAAAGAAAACCTTCACCAAGTTTTTGCTTAATTCAAAAAAGTTCCTGTCATCGGCAGGAACTTTTTTTATGGCTCTTCACCATAACTGGTCGTTTAATATTGATTAACGTAATATCTCAGTTAATTTTGCAACAAAGTTGATTGGCGAGGATATGCGAGACTCCTCGAAAATGCATACGCATTTTCTCGTGCGGTGCCTATGCATGGATGATGATTCAACGTCCTGCGGGCAAAGCAGGCCAGTTAACGGAACGTCGACGCCAACACACCCTGTGTAAGTCCCGGAGGCTCCCAACTGCCCGTGGAAAGCGAGCGCCTGGAGCGGAAATCAACGGATAATCAAAAGCTTAAACCACTTCTTTTGATGAAGAACCTTTTTTATGCATCTTTTTCTTTTTTTCATCCTCATCAGTGATTGGATCGATTGGGTCAACTGTGTGTTTATAACTATACCCTTTGTTTATCGTGAGTACGGATAACAGTAAGACGGTCAAAACAATCACGATCCCAATAACAATAATGGTTTTCATGAAGCATTCCTCCATACAGCTATTTTACCATTTATTTTTTTAAGCGACGATATATATTGGGTTTTAACTTAAATTGAAGAGGGAAATATAATAGCGAAGAGGAGGACGATACAATGTCAAAAGAACTAGTAAAAGTAATCAATAAGGAAATTTCAAACTTTAGCTTACTGTACACGAAGCTGCATAACTTTCATTGGTTCGTAAATGGACCGCATTTTTTTGAATTACATGCAAAATTGGAAGAACTATACAATGAATCGGCAACAAATATTGATGAATTGGCTGAAAGATTATTGGCGATGGAAGAAAAACCGGTTGCCACTATTAATGAATTTATGAAATTAACAACTCTTGAAGAAGCGACAGGTAAGGAAACAACTGATGATATGATCCAAAGTGTTATTAACGACTTTGAAAAGGTGTCTAAAGAGTTTGATGAAGCAATCGAGCTTGCTGACAAAGCCGAAGACGTGGTAACAAGCGACATGCTTACCGGTATGAAAAAAAGCATGGACAAGCATTCATGGATGCTTCGCGCGTATCTTGCCAAATAAAAGAACGAAGAAAAGTCCTGCATTAGTAGCAGGACTTTTTTAAATGACGAATTGTAAAATCAAGTGCGACAACTAAAAAAAGAACTCATGGAAACCCCGAAAAACATTTGGTCATTGGGAACTGGGCAGCGTAGTCTACGGCCGGGGAAAAAGCAATCCTGCCTCGCTACATTTGTGGAATGAAAGACTCGGTTGTATTTAGCATGTAAAATGGAGGACCGATCCTCAGGTATCTATGGAAAAGGCCATTAAGATCATCCATAAAGCTTTACCAAAAGATGCTTTTCTAACGGCTACTGTGGACAAGTGGCAAGGAATTCGCCTGTTATTCAACCGTTGAAGATGATCTCAAAATCAAGGTGAGCTTTGCCGATCCTTACTCGTCTTGGCAGCGTGGCTCAAATGAGAATGCAAACGGGTTGCTTCGTGAGTTCTTTCCTAAGCCGACAGATCTGGCCCAGATTACGAAAGAAGAAGTTCTAAAACGCACTTTCTCTCATTAACAATCGACCAGGGAAATGTCTTGGTTGGAAAACTTCATACGAAGCGTTTTTAGAAGAGTGTCGCACTTAGGTTGACAAACAGTCATATAAAAAAACCCTGAAGATTGGTTCCTCCAGGGTTGATATGTACAAAATTTAATGAACATTACGATGTGGGAAATTTGCAGGCTTCGTATCCTCAAGCCCCTCCCTCGCGAATTTTCCTTTTAAGGATTCAATGATATAGATGCCCATTAGATTGTTCAATTCCTGGTCGTCCATTTCATGAAGCAAATTCAATATTTCTTGACGGTCCAACTGTTCCAAAACTGCGAAGGCCAGCATGTCGATGTCTTCTTCATCTCCGGTAAGCTTATTTCGATACAGGTTATATAAATCCTCAATCAACTTCATGCGTCTCACCTCCATTTAAGACTCAATTTCAAATAGGGTATGTAACAAACCAAAATTTCGTTCCTGTCATTTCTATAGATGAAGCATTCGCTATATTTTGTTCTTTTGTTTCATATATATGTTTTACCCTTTGAGTGGTACTTTAATCTATTATTTTACATTTCAGGAGAAGATATTGCCAATAAAAAGAATTCGATATAGAAAAAATATTCGTTTAACCATTACGAATGGATAGGGGTGTAATGAGGGAAACTATTTAGCAAACATATACGGTGGGAGGAGGCTTTTTGTGATATGAAGAAAACCTATTATATTTACTTGGCTAACGGACAAATATCCCAAGATCGTGAAAGCTCTCCATGGAATTTTAAAATTGAAGCGACAGACGAAGAAGTAACACGGTTGAGAGAATATTTTGATCAAAATTATTCAACGGAAATTCAAAATTTTTATCGTGCCCATGTTCCTTATGTTCAGTATCATTATGACCGGGAAAACGATGCCTATGATGAGACCCTTCTGAAGATTTATCGAATGATTCATGAACTGGGCGATGAGGAAGCGAAAAATCATATTGAAAGCATGGGGATATTAGAATGACAGATGGCTTCTCGCAATGAGAAGCCATCTGTTGTTATTCGGTAATATCCATTTCTTCGGCTGACTCGAGGATTTCTTTTGGAACCTCAATCGGTTTTACTCCATCAAAATTACTGAAGGTACTATTCGATTTTTGGCTGATTGTAATTTCTTCATTTTGTTCTTCAGTGACAATTTCCATTTCATTTATCAGTTTAGTTGGATAGAAGGTTTCTTTATCGATGTGGTACACATAGGTAAGCTGTTTAATATCCATGTTATCCCCGAGTTGAATGTTTTCGGCAAGCTCGGGACTCAGGTTATTTTGCAGTTCTTCCTGCAGGAAGTCTTGGAATTTTTCACCGGAAGCGTTTAAGGTTAAAATATAGCTTGAATCATTACTTTCGAATGCGATGTCATTGATGTATTCCTGCATGCTCTTTAACTCTGCGGATGGATCTGCTTGTGAATTTTGAATCTGCAATAGTTCAGTTGACATATTTTCCGGAAGCTTAATCCACTTTTGTGTGAGCGGATCGAACTGGAAGAAGCCATCGTCAGTGAGGTAACTCTCGGTATCCTGAGGAGGCTGTCCCTCAAGTGTCATATTCATTTTTTGATAAAGACTGAGCGGCTCTTTCACTACATCCATGCTAATTTCGGATTTAATCATAAACGGCTGTGGCTGATCCTTCAAAGAGATTGACTGATTTAGTTCGGAGGCGAGTGATAGGCTTTTAAGCTTATTTGAGACTTCAACTGTTTTCTCGTAAACCTGTTCCAGCGTTAATTCTTCCATCTCTCCGCTATCGGCAGCCTTCTTACTGGACGAACCTTCCGCAACAGGTTCAGCCTTTTGATCACAGGCGCTTACAAGTAAAATCAAAACGGGAATGCACATAAGAAACTTTTTCATTATGTTGCTCCTCTCGACTTTGGAATATAATTACAGGATAAATGATTTTCTTGTCTTATAGTGTAAAATGATGTAAAACAGTGCTTTTTCTCTATGGATTGGAGCGGATATGTTGAAACAATTTGTGGATGCCAATGGATATGTAGTGAATTTTTCCTATAATAAAAATGCGTTTGGTGACGCATGGCATGTATTGGTGCTGTGCCGATTCGGAAATAAGTGGGTACTGACGAACCATGCGAAGCGCGGTTTGGAATTTCCGGGCGGTAAGCGGGAAAAAGGGGAGACGATTGAAAAAGCGGCAGAACGCGAGGTTTTTGAAGAAACAGGAGGAGTCACTGATGAGTTCATATATCTTGGACAATATCGGGTCGACTCTCCTGAAGGGGCCTTTATAAAATCGATCTATTTTGCTGAGCTTCAGGAACTAAAGCCAAGAGACAGCTATATGGAAACGAACGGACCTGTTTTGATGAAAAGTCTGCCTCATAACGTGAAAGGAGATGCAAGATTTAGTTTTATTATGAAGGACGAGATCCTGCCGCTCAGCTTACAAGCATTACAAGCCAAATGGCCAAATTACTTTTCTTAAAGTCGTACGAGAGAGTACTGTTAAGATTTGATAAATAGTAGGAATTGACAGGAACGATACGAATTTTGTTGATTGGTAGATAATCATTCAATTTTAGAAATTAAAGGTTAAAATGGAACTGGACATGGGTCCAGTCTAATCTTACTTTAATAAGTGAAAATGACAAAACCCAATAAAAGATTTCGGAATTGGGTTTGTTTCCAGTCTGAAAGCTCTTTAAGGGCATCTTTCGATTAACTAGTTAATTCTAATTATGATGCTGAAACAACTTCAGCCGGATCTATTTTTGTTACAGATACCATTTTCATTGCTTCCATTACATTTCTAATACGTTCTATTGTAGCACCATAATATTCATTTCTCTCATCCTTAAAATTAAAATTAATGTTAATCAACTCAAAAAGAAGAAAGATTACTTCTTAGTATGTATTTAGGTGATTTACATTATAAATCACAATTAGAATAATTATATTAAGTAAGAATAGGAGCCTTAAAATAAACGGCTCCATTGTTTTTTATAAAGAGTGGCCCTAGGTTGAAAGAGAATAGCTTGCTTATTAACAGGAATCAAGATGGTTTAAGGCAAAACCGTTTTTAGTCATTTCTAATCAATTTCCTTTCAAGCAGTTCGACGAGCTGATACATAATTGAAGCGAATACAGCGATGATCATCAATGAAAGCATAACAAGGTTGAAATTAAATACCTGGAAACCATAGATGATCATATAGCCTAACCCTTTTTCCGAAACCAGGAACTCCCCGACGATTACGCCTACCCATGACAGTCCGACATTTACTTTTAAGGTTGAGATGATGGTTGGAAACGAGGCCGGAAGGATGGCTTCTTTAAACATTTGTGAGCGGTTTGCACCAAAGGTTTGCAGTACTTTTAAATAATTTGGATCGACTTCCTTGAACGAGGTGTATACGACAATCGTTGTGATGATAATCGAGATGATCGCTCCCATTGCAATGATCGAGGTGAGGCTCGGCCCTAGGGCGACGATTAAAATAGGGCCGAGGGCAACTTTTGGCATCGCGTTTAAAATCACGAGATAAGGATCCAAAATTTTCGATAGAAACGGGGACCACCATAGGATAGCAGCGAGCATCGTCCCAAGCAGTGTCCCGAGGATAAAGCCGAGCACGGTTTCAAATACGGTGACGCTTAAATGTGACAGTAAGGTTCCATCCATCACCTTATCGGTGAAAAGATTCCATACCTTTGATGGTGAACTAAAGATCAGCGGATCAATCCATTCCAATCGTGAAAAGCTTTCCCATGAAGCAAAGAAGACAGTGAAGATTAACAATTGGAAAATGCGGATCCAGCGCTTTTCTTTTTGTAGAGAAGCTTTGTATTGATCATGGAGGCTTTTAATGTTCAAGACTCTCAAGCTCCTTCCATATCGTTTGAAATAAATCTGTATATATTGGATGGTTCCTTGCTTCAAATGGGGAAAGTGAACGAAGCTCTACTGGAATGGTGAATGACTTTTGGATTCTTCCTGGTTGGGCCGAGAATAAATAAATTTTGTCACTCATCGCAATTGACTCACCGATATCGTGTGTCACGAGAACGGCTGTTTTTCTAAATGCCTTCAGGGTCTCGGATACGAGGTCTTCAAGCTTTAGCTTGGTTTGGTAATCGAGTGCCGAAAATGGTTCATCCAATAATAATATTTTCGGATCAACAGCGAGAGTCCTTGCCAATGCTGCCCTTTGTCTCATCCCACCGGAAAGCTGGCCTGGGAACTGCTTCTCGACTCCCTGCAATCCAACATCTTCAAGCAGCTTGAATGCTTGATTTCTGGATTCCGTTTCATCTCTGTTCAATAGCTTCAAACCAAGCGTAATATTCTCTTCTATCGTCTTCCATGGAAACAGATAATCCTGCTGCAGCATATAGCCGATTGAGAGTTCTTTACCTGTGTTTAAAGGTTTGTTTTCTAATAAAATCCTTCCTGACGTCGGAGGGAAAAGCCCGGCTATAATTGACAGCAACGTCGTTTTTCCGCAACCGCTTGGACCGAGGAAGGAGGTGAATTCACCCTCCTCAATGTCCAGGCTGATATTATTTAATGCAGTAGTCGCTGTTTTTTCTGAAAAATACGTATGATGAATATTCTTCACCGATAAAAAGCTCATGGTCTAGCCTCCTCTATTTAGAGACCTTTTCGGCAAAGTCGGTGTTTACCAATTCATTGTACTCAATTCTCTTTGGCAGTTCTCCGGCTTCATCCATGATGTTCTGCAGATTATCCCATTCTTGTTTATCGAGAATGGGATCTTCCGCAAAAGAACCCTGGCTTTTATATCGATCGATTACCATTTCAATCGTTTCAAGGTCGGTATCTTCAAAGAATGGATGAATGATCTTGGCTGTTTCTGCAGCACTCTCTTTTTGGACAAAGTCCTGCGCCTTCTTCACTGCGCGTGTGAATTTCTCAATCGTTTCTTTGTTTTCTTTTATATAGCTTTGTTTAGACATAAATGTCGTATAAGGAACATGCCCTGATTCGGTACCAAATGAAGCGACAATATATCCTTTGCCTTCTTTTTCAAACACGCTTGCGGTCGGTTCAAAAAGCTGGACAAAGTCTCCTGTTCCGGAAGCAAAGGCTGTTGAAATATTGGCATAGTCGATATTTTGGATGAGCTTCAAATCACTTTTAGGATCAATGTCATGTTTTTTTAGTACAAATTCTCCAACCATTTGGGGCATCCCGCCTTTACGCTGTCCAAGGAAGGTGCTGCCCTCTAGCATGTTCCATTCGAAGTGATCCATCTTCTTTCTGGAAACAAGGAAAGTACCGTCTGTCTGAGTAAGTTGGGCAAAATTGATTACGGGGTCTTTAGAATCTTGTGAGGCAACATAAATGGAAGTCTCTGAACCTACGAGGGCAACGTCAGCTCCGTTTGAAAGCAGTGCGGTCATTGTCTTGTCTCCACCGGGTGTCGTCTTTAGATCGACATCCAAACCTTCTTCTTTGAAAAATCCTTTTTCAAGCGCTACATATTGTGGAGCGTAAAAAATGGAACGTGTTACTTCGGCCACTCTTACCTTTTGCACATCCTCCTTGCCGCATGCGGCGAGGGAGATAATTAGAATGAAGCTAAGTAAAAGAAATATGCCTATTTTTAACCTTTTCATGTGAATCTTCCTCCTTTTTGTTCATTTTTGCGTATGTGTATGGGCCTAACATATCGTATTCGATAAACAAAAATGTGTGATTGCCTATGGAACACTTTTGAAACCTAGGGTTTGACTATCCAGGTTCACCGGGAACAAGAAAGCATTGAAGCATTTTTCACGATTCCTATGGGATAGATAGACATGTTTGTTTTACAATAAGAATAAAAGCGGTGAAAGGAGAATCTGGCATGAAAGACGGCACCATTATTGAAAAGCGGCGTTTTCCATCACCTCATCCGGGAATTCATCTTTATTCGATTACCTATCTTTCTCATGGACTCAAAGTAAAGGGACTGTTAGCAGAGCCTATAGAGGGAGATATTCTTGATGGGTTTTTATATTTACGGGGAGGCATAAAGAATGTCGGAAAGGTCAGGCCGGGGAGGATCGTGCAGTTCGCAGCCCAGGGATTTATTGTTTTTGCTCCTTTTTACCGGGGGAACCAGGGGGGGAAGGGGATGAAGACTTTGCAGGCGAAGACCGGCAGGATGCCATTTCTGCTTTTAACCTGCTTGAAAACCACCCGAGGGTTAGACCCGATTCCATTCATGTATTCGGCTTTTCACGAGGCGGGGTGATGGCTTTGTGGACGGCGATAAACTGTAAAAACACTGCTTCGGTTGTAACCTGGGGAGGCGTTTCTGACATGTTCCTGACCTACGTGGAGAGAGAGGATCTTAGAAGAATGATGAAGCGGGTAATAGGGGGAACTCCAAAGAAATATCCTGAGGAATATGAGTATCGGACCCCGTTATTTGAAGCGGATGAACTTATGGCACCTGTGCTCATCATTCACGGGGTACAGGATGAAAATGTTTCCGTCGAACATGCCCACCGGCTGGAAAAGATACTGAAAGTAAAGGATAAACCGGTTGAAAGCTGGTATTTTGACGACTTCACGCATTACTTTCCTCCCGCCACAAACCGGCGCGTCGTAGAAGATTTAACTCAGTGGATGAAACAGCAAAGGAAAAAATGATACTATAGAGATATCTTAGTAAGGAGGGTACGAATTATGGGGATGCCATTAGAACTCAATACCATGATTGTAACCAAAGGCCGGGAAAAGAGAGAAGAAGAGAATATTTTTCGTCTTACAAAGGATGGCTACCGTCTCTATCCGCTTGATATTCCACTCGATATCCGCAAAACCATCCAAAGTGAGACGAGTGGGACGGCGGTCATACAAAAGCTGGAATGGGAAAGCGGGCAGACGATTATTATCTATAAGCTGATATCATTGAATTCCACAAACTAACGCAGGCCATAATGGTCTGTTTTTTGATCATTTTCCGTCAACTGAAAAATAAAAAAAACATAGTTTCCGTTACACCCTTATTCCGACCAAAAAAAGCTACTACAAAACTAGAAATTAATAAACGCCCAAAATCCAAACAATGGATTTTGGGCGTTTATTATTTAGGCATTCGGTCCGCCAAGCTCTTCGATATCGCTTGCAACGTTAGCGAACTTTTTAAAGTTAGCCCGGAATTTAGCTGCCAGTTCCGTAGCTTTCGCTTCGTATGCAGCTTTATCTTCCCATGTCTTGACAGGCTGTAATACATTATCAGGTACACCTGGAACATGAAGCGGAATTTCCAATCCGAAAATATCATCCTTGATGGTTTCAACATTCGTCAATTCGCCTTCGAGCGCAGCCTGCACCATTGCGCGTGTATAAGCCAGCTTCATGCGGCTTCCGACACCGTACTCGCCGCCGGTCCAGCCAGTATTAACAAGATAAACCTTTGATCCATGCTCATCGATTTTTTTTCCAAGCATCTCTGCATAGTGCGATGCTGGAAGCGGCAGAAATGGAGAACCGAAGCATGTGGAGAAGGTAGCCTCTGGAGAGGTAACCCCACGCTCTGTACCGGCAAGTTTGCTTGTGTAGCCGCTTAAGAAATGGAACATGGCTTGCTCTTTTGAAAGCTTGCTGATAGGAGGCAGTACGCCAAAAGCATCCGCCGTTAAAAAGATAATCGTATTTGGATGTCCTGCAATACTCGGATTCACAATATTGTCGATGGACTGGATCTGATAAGCCGCACGAGTATTTTCAGTTAAGGCGTTATCATCATAATCCGCGATTCTAGTATCTTCATCAACTACTACATTTTCCAGCACGGCTCCAAATCGAATCGCATCGAAAATCTGCGGTTCTTTTTCACGGGATAAGTTAATGCATTTTGCATAACAGCCGCCCTCGATATTGAAAACGCCGTTATTGGACCAGCCATGCTCATCATCGCCGATTAGCTTACGGTTAGAATCAGCGGATAAAGTGGTTTTACCCGTTCCGGATAAACCGAAGAATAAGGCGACATCACCTTCTCGGCCCACGTTTGCTGAACAGTGCATGGGAAGAATTCCTTGTTCCGGTAACAGGTAATTCATAATGGAAAAGACAGATTTCTTCATTTCCCCTGCATATTCCGTCCCGCCTATCAAAACAGTGCGTCGCTCGAATGAAATGATGATAAACGTTTCGGATTTCGTACCGTCAACCGCCGGATTTGCTTTAAAGTCCGGAGCGGAAATAACCGTGAATTCTGCTTTATGGCTCCTAAGTTCTTCTTCATTTGGCCTAATGAACAATTGGTGAGCGAATAAATTATGCCACGCATATTCATTAATGACCTGAATCGGCAGACGGTACTTCTCATCGGCACCGGCGAAGCCGTTAAATACAAAAATATCTTCTTTTTCTTTCAAATGGCGAATCACTTTATCATATAAGTTTGAGAAAACTTCTTCGGAAATCGGCTGGTTCACTGCGCCCCAATCGATTTTGTCCCTTACGGAAGCTTCTTCCACTGTATATTTGTCCTTTGGGGAACGACCTGTATACTTACCAGTCTCGGCTTTTACTGCCCCCGTTGATGTAAGTATGCCTTCTTTCCGGTTTAATACTTTTTCCACTAATTGAGAAACAGAAAGTTGTACATTTACGTTGCTTCCGGCTAATAATTCGTGTAACTCATTTGAAATGTCAACAGAATTCATATATGAGATACCTTCCTTTATACATATTTAATTCAATGTAATTAGTATAACACATTCATCTAAATAGTCTATACTATTAATGATAAAATTGTGAACATTTTCTTATAAACAATCTCACACCTAAACTTAGTTAACTGATTAGCTTCCCAGTTATGCTTACCGTAGAAGAAGGAGCTTTTTCCGAAATACTATAAACCTATTTACCGATTTATTTTAATCAGCGAGCTAAGAGAATCCTTTTTAAAATTCGTATGGGATCATAAAGGAAAACAATATTACTAACGGAAAGGGAAAGGTAATAAAGGAGTGCTCTGCACTTAGGCGTATCCTGATTGGATATCCTACCTTACATTTCCGGGAGCCTTTGTTACGTTCCTCTTATGGAGCGCTGAGCGAAGAGTAATTTTCAAGACGGAAGCCCATGAGGGAAAGTATACTTTATAGAAGGGATGAGACTCAATAGTTGACTTTTTTTGAAATTTTGTTATGATACTACCTTGTACGGATTCTCTTATCCCGAGATGGTGGAGGGGACAGGCCCTATGAAACCCGGCAACCTGCCAAAATATAAAGTAATGATTCCTTTTAAGGGAATTTTTTGGCGCTGGTGCTAACCTGATGCAAGGTCAAACCCTTGAACGATAAGAGTGAAAGGATAGATGTCAGACAACAAACCTTTCCTCTATGAGTAGGAAAGGTTTTTTTGTATACAGTATGTAAAGAAACGGTAGAATCATACTAACATGCATCTATGGTGGAAACTTATAAGGGAATGAGCTCCGTCGACAAATCATGGTAAAGGAAATGAAGCATTATTACGTTTCTGGAGCCTAAAAAATATGAACTGTAAGGAGGAAATCAGATGTCCAAACAACGTCGTCTATTTACTTCTGAGTCTGTAACTGAAGGTCACCCGGATAAAATTTGTGACCAGATTTCAGATTCAATTTTGGATGCGATTCTTGCGAAAGACGCAAACGCTCGTGTTGCATGTGAAACGTCAGTAACCACTGGCCTCGTGCTTGTAGCGGGAGAAATCACTACCTCTACATATGTAGATATTCCTAAAATCGTGCGTGAAACGATTGCTGACATTGGTTATACTCGGGCGAAATACGGGTTTGACGCGCAAACTTGTGCTGTACTAACGTCTATTGATGAACAGTCGGCAGATATTGCAATGGGTGTAGATCAGGCATTAGAAGCTCGTGAAGGTCAAATGACTGATGAAGAGATCGAAGCAATTGGCGCGGGAGACCAAGGATTAATGTTTGGGTTTGCCTGCAACGAAACGAAAGAGCTTATGCCGCTTCCGATTTCTTTGGCTCACAAAATCTCAAGGCGTTTAACGGAAGTACGCAAGGAAGAAATTCTTCCTTATCTGCGTCCAGATGGAAAAACACAGGTGACTGTTGAGTACGATGAGAACGATAAACCAGTTCGCATCGATACGATCGTTATTTCGACTCAACATCACCCGGAAATCAGCCTGGAGCAAATCCAGCGTAATTTAAAAGAGCATGTCATCAATCCGGTAGTTCCAGAATCGCTGATTGATGAAAACACAAAGTATTTCATCAACCCGACAGGTCGCTTTGTAATCGGCGGTCCTCAAGGGGATGCAGGATTAACAGGCCGTAAAATTATCGTTGATACGTATGGCGGCTATGCGCGCCACGGCGGCGGTGCATTCTCCGGCAAGGATCCTACAAAAGTAGACCGTTCCGCAGCATATGCAGCACGGTACGTTGCAAAGAACATCGTGGCAGCTGGTCTTGCTGATAAAGTGGAGGTACAGCTTGCTTATGCAATCGGTGTGGCCCAGCCTGTATCCATTTCCGTCGATACGTTCGGAACTGGAACAGTTAGTGAAGAGGTCCTTGTTGACCTCGTTCGCAGCAACTTTGATCTTCGCCCTGCCGGTATCATCAACATGCTGAATCTTCGCCGCCCAATCTACAAACAAACAGCAGCGTACGGGCATTTCGGCCGCAGTGACATCGAGTTGCCGTGGGAGCTGACTGACAAAGCTGAAGTTTTAAAAGAACAAGCAAAATAATGTATAGAAACAAAGAAGAGGACTTACAGTTATGTAAGTCCTCTTCTTTATTTCATATTTCCCTTAAAGTTAATTCATACTAGATATAATATGCAACGACAATCGATTATTTAATCGGCGTGGCCTGCTTATAAAACTGACCCTTCTCAGCGTATTCCCTGCAAATTCTCTCCATGTCTTTCTTGTCTTCTTCGGTCAATTCCCGAATTACTTTCGCGGGCCGTCCGAAGGCAAGGGTGTTGGGAGGGATTACTTTACCCTGGGGAACAAGGCTTCCTGCACCGATGAATGCTCCTTCGCCGATTTCGGCTTTATCCAAAATGATGGAACCCATGCCGATCAGGGCGCCTTTTCTTATTTTGCAGCTATGCAGGATTACTTGGTGGCCTATAGAAACTTCGTCTTCCAGAATCAGTGGATTGTTTGGGCTTTGATGCAGTACACAGTTATCTTGTATATTCACTTTATTTCCGATGATTGTCGGGGCGACATCACCCCGGATTACAGAGTTAAACCATAGGCTCGAGTATTCGCCTATGATCACATCGCCAGTAATTACCGCATTATCAGCGATGTACGCGCTTTTTGCTATTTTCGGTGCTTGGTCTTTATAAGAGTAATTAATCAATTTGGAATCAAATCCTTTCCGAGGTGCGTTTTTTTCGGTATTATTCAAGTATAGCGGTTTATAAATTACATAATTTTTAAAAACAAAGTAATAAGCATCTATTTCATTTTAACGGGAATATAAAAGGGTGTAAAATACGATGCCGCAATATATGTAGCCGTTCATTTTGAAATGTAGAAAAAAGGAGGCTTTCCTATGTGGAAATGGGAGGCAGAAGGCAACGCAAAAGCTGTGATTGTGATGATACATGGCGCGATGGAGCATCACGGCCGTTACAAATGGCTTTCTCAGATGTGGCGTTCATCCGGTTACCATGTCATTATGGGAGACCTTCCGGGACAAGGAATGACTACCCGTGCTTTCAGGGGACATATTAATTCCTTTGATGCCTATTTAAATGAGGTAAGGGGCTGGATTCACGAAGCGTACCAATATTCGCTTCCAGTATTTTTATTGGGGCACAGTATGGGGGGGCTTATAGCAATCCGTCTGCTGCAGGAAGAGGAGTATGATTTAGCCGGGGTTATTCTATCATCCCCATGCTTAGGACTGGTAACCCAGCCATCAAAACTGATAAATACGCTTTCCCAGGGGATTAATCTCGTTTATCCAAAATTAAGAATCAACGCAGATATCACTCCCGAAATCGCAACAAGAAATCCTGAGGTGCGTGAAGCGGACTTGAATGATAGTCTTTACGTGACGAAAGTATCGGTCAGATGGTACCGCGAGCTTGTCAATGCGATGAAGCAGGCATTTGATGATATTCCCTACTTTGATGACATACCGCTCATGCTCATGCAGGGCGGTGATGACCGGGTTGTCGATAAAAGGCCTGTGCGGGAATGGTTCAATTATAATCAGTGCAGTGAGAAGCATTACAAAGAATGGCCTGGTTTGTATCATGAAATCTTTAACGAACCAGAGAGAGAAGACGTATTTCAGTATGCATTAGGGTTTGTTGAAAATCGATTAAAAACGCTAGGATATATCATTTAAGTGAGGTGTTGCGAATGTCGGTCCCGACAAACCCCATTGCATTAATGAAAAATGTATATCGGGATGTGTTTCCGATTGTACATGTAGAACTCGGTTACTGGAAAAAAAGGGCCGAACTTATTCCAGATCAAGAATTAAGAAAACAAGCATTGGACAGTATCAACGCCAAAACCTTTCACTGTGAAGGCGGTTCCATCCTGGCCTTGGTCGCTGAGGATAAGAGAGTCGACGCGATCCGGTTTATCGTCGCTTACCAAACCATCAGCGATTACCTGGACAATTTATGCGACAGAAGTACTTCGCTGGACCCGGAAGATTTTAAGGCTCTGCATGAATCGATGCAGCATGCCCTTGATATTGAAGCCGAACAGACTAATTATTACCGTTGCCGTACCGAACATGACGATGGCGGATATTTGAGTGACCTGGTGGAAACGTGCCGATCTGTCTTGCGGAACATCCCCAATTACCAGACCATCCTTCCTTATTTAAAGGAACTGTGTTCTTATTATTGCGCCCTGCAGGTTCATAAGCATGTGACGGTCGAAGAGAGAATTCCACGCCTACAATCATGGTTTGAATGCTATAAACAGCAGCTGCCCGCGATGTCGTGGTATGAATTTTCGGCTTGTTCCGGCTCCACCCTCGGAATTTTCTGCCTGGTCTCCTACAGTATTCGAGACGATTTCGAGGTAGACAATGCAGATATAATCCGTGAAGGATACTTTCCGTATATACAGGGCCTTCATATTTTGCTTGATTATTTTATCGATCAGGAGGAAGATCTGGATGGCGGAGATTTGAATTTTTGTTTTTATTACAAAGATGACGAAGAGATGTTTGAACGTTTTTCCCATTTTGTTGAAAAATCGAACCAGTATGCAAAAAAGCTGCCGCATAAACGGTTCCATCAATTAATCCATAGAGGCCTTTTAGGACTGTACCTATCTGATGATAAAGTAAAATCCCAAAAAGCCGTAAAATTACTGGCGAAAAAATTAATCCGCTTCGGCGGTTTTGAATCGATCTTTTTTTATTTTAACGGCAGGGCTTACCGGAATCTGCAAAAGAAAAAGCCTGGTGGGTTGCTGTTTTCAGCTAGTAAATAAAATAAAAAAGAGTCTGTTTCCCCGTGTGGGGTGACAGACTCTTTTTTAGCGCTTTTCAATGGCAATAATAAAGGGGGGATGATTGACCTGATTAATGAAGCTGTATTGAAGAACGTGCGCCTGTTCCTGAGGCAGGTTTGAAACATAGTGCAGTAATGAATCCCTTTCATCTGCCCCTTGAGGATGCCCGTGGTAAATGACGAGGACAATGATTCCTTCAGGTGCCATAATCTCTAATAATTGTTCAATCGCTGATATTGTAGTATCTGCCCTGGTTGCGATTGTCTTATCGCCTCCTGGCAAATAACCAAGATTAAACACAGCGGCTGTTATCTTTTCGAACTTACTTTCCGGTATCATCGCTTTCATGTTTTCATGCCCCGTCTGGAATAACGTACAACGGCCACGCATGCCCTCGGATTGAAGGCGGTGTGAAGTTGTGGCAATTGCTTCATCCTGGATATCAAATGCGTATACATGTCCACCATTTCCAGTGAGTCTAGCAAGGAACAACGTGTCAATCCCATTGCCAGCAGTCGCATCAACCGCTATGTTGCCAGGCTGCACCGCTTTTTCGAGCAACATACGGGCAAAAGGGAGAATTCTAACAAGCTTCATTACACTTCGACAACTTGCTGACTATAGAATTTACCTTGCCAACTGTTTCGTTTTTTCAACTCAGCATCAATCGCATTTAGCACTTGCCATTTGTTGACGCTCCACATCGGGCCGACCATCAGCTCAATAGGGCCATCGCCCGTGATTCGGTGGACGATCATTTCAGAAGGCAATATTTCAAGCTGGTCGCACACTAGAGAAACATAGTCTTCAAAGGGAAGGAATTCAAGCATCCCCTTTTCGTATTGCTTCACCATAGGTGTTCCCTTTAGAAGATGAAGCAAATGAATCTTAATCCCTTGAACATCAAGCTTTGCTACTTCTCGGGCCGTTTCCATCATCATCTCGTACGACTCAAGCGGAAGACCGTTAATGATATGGGAACAAACACGGATTCCATGCTTACGGAGCTTGTTCACTCCTTCCACATAACATTGGAAATCGTGGGCCCTATTGATAAGTAGTGCCGTTCTTTCGTGGACAGTCTGCAGGCCAAGCTCGACCCATAAATAAGTGCGCTCATTCAGCTCTGCCAAATACTCGACAACGTCATCAGGCAGGCAATCAGGACGAGTCGCAATCGAAAGCCCGACGACCCCATCTTGTCTTAATACGGTTTCATACTTTTCCTTTAATTCTTCGAGCGGAGCATGTGTGTTAGTGAAAGCTTGGAAATAGGCCAGATACTTGCCATCTTTCCATTTACGATGCATCTTGCCGCTTATTTCCTTAAACTGTGTTTCTAGATATTCTGCCCTGTTACCTGCAAAATCCCCTGAGCCGGCAGCGCTGCAGAATGTGCACCCGCCATGGGCCACGGTGCCATCGCGGTTAGGACAATCGAAGCCGCCGTCGAGAGCTACTTTAAAAACTTTATGGCCAAACTGCTGGCGCAGATGGTAGTTCCACGTATGATATCGTTTATCATCGATTGCGTATATAAACGGGTTCGTCTGATTCAAGTCAAAACCCTCCTTATATAGAGATATTTAACTTAGCTTATCATGAAGTCCCTCGCTTATCCAAATGGATTCTCTGCTGGAGAGATTTGGCCCTGGCTGTATCTGATAATCCAGATTGAAACAGATAAAACTAATGAAGATGATGGATATCATCTATTATTGGTTACGTATGGAGAGGAGGAGACACCCTAATGGCAACAAGACAATCCGTGGAAAATTGCATTCAGCAATGTGAAGACGCTCTCCGTAACGCTACTGATCAGTACAGAGAAGCATCTGTGCAGGAACATGATAATGACCTGGACTTTATCCAGTCTCAGCAGGAGCTGCAGAGCGCTTTGAATCATGTTGAAACATTAGCGAACAGTTCAAACACCCAGCAAAGAGAACAATTGCTTAGAATGAAGATTCAGCTTGACCAAATGCGGCACAACCTGACTGTGCTGAACCATGATCGCTGATAGAAATACTAGAGCTGATCCGGATATCTGTATATTCGGATTGGTTCACTATGATCCTCCCAAGGATCATTTATCGAATAATACATCTTTGTGGAATATAAGAAAAGGCTCTGTTAAACGATAATGTTGTTTTTGGGAAGGGAATCTGCGAGACTCCTCGA
>NZ_QVTC01000101.1 GCF_003429085.1 Bacillus sp. V59.32b
GCCGGGCCAGTATAAACGGTTCTGAAACCTTTCGCATCACTTGGATCATCAGAGAAGCTAACTTGCAATTCATCACGGCGCTCATAGTTGAAATATAATGAACCTTTTTCACCGTGAATTTCAAAAGTCAGGAAGTTATTGCGTCCCCATGCATTACGGGTTGCTTCAATGCTGCCAATGGCTCCGTTTTCAAATTTCAGCATCGTCATGAATTCATCGTCAACGTCCACGACATCTTTAGGAACATCCGCTTCCGCTTTCACTGTGCCTAATTTATCCGTACCGCCTGATTGGATTGGTCTTTCGGGAATCCATGTTTTTGCCATAGCATTAACGTCTGAAATTTCACCGACAAGGTAACGGGCAAAGTCAATGACATGTGTTCCAATATCACCTAGTGCCCCAGAACCGGCAATTTTTTTCTTGAAACGCCATGATAGAGGTGAGTTAGGATCTGCAGACCAGTCTTGCAAATATGTCCCACGGAAGTTTAGAATTTTACCAATTCTTCCTTCTTCTATATACTTTTTAGCAAGGGCAACTGCAGGCGTTCTTCTGTAGTTAAAAGCGACCATATGCTTGACACCGGCTTGATTTACCGCATCCAACATTGTTTTTGCTTCTTCGGCTGTTCTTGCCAACGGTTTTTCAGAAATAATGTGTTTGCCGGCTTTAGCCGCGGCAATCGCGATTTCAGCATGAGAATCATTTGGAGTAACGATATCGATAATATCGATGTTAGGGTCTTCGACTACTTTTCTCCAATCAGATGAGTAGTTTTCAAATCCCAATTTATTCGCTGCATCCTGAGCTAATTGATCATTAACATCGACTAATGTGTGGCGATGTGGAATCGCTGGTGCCGGCCAAAAGAACATCGGCATACCTGCATACGCAAGTGCGTGCGCTTTCCCCATAAATCCTCCGCCAATCATACCTATGTTTAATTTTTTCATGTTAAAGTCCTCCTTTAAATTAAGTAGCATATAAAAGTGTTTTTGTTTCTATGTTGTTACTGCTATTTTTAATCAGCGCAAAATTAGAAGCGCTTTCATGAATGATATGAAACTAGTAAGTATAACAGTGAGTGTGTGCTGATATTCCATCAACATGAATTCTAGTTATTGGAATCAAGCTTTGATAGAAATTGATGGCTAATTTCAGCGCCTTTTTTCGGATCGGGATAGCTATCTAGTTCAACAGTGATCCACCCGTCATAATTTGCTTCATTTAATATTTGAATCATTTCATTAAATTTTTGATGTCCTTCTCCAAGTGGCAAGAACTCACCATTTTGATAGTCCTTTAAATGAACATATTTGATGCGATCTACATATTTTCTAATGACTTCTACCGGATCTCCACCGCCTGCTTCAATATGGGCCGTATCCGGAACTAAATTAATCCTTGTTAATGGCATTAATTTGTCCAACTGATCAGGTGCTTGAACATTTGTACCCATATGTGGGTGATAACTTGCGATCAGGTTATATTTCTCCGCTATTTCAACTATTTGATTTAAAGCATTGCCCATCTCAGTGTAGTCGCTTTCCAATATGCCATTCGCACGGATGGCCCCACCGCCTATTACAAGATGTTCAGCGCCTAGATCAGAAGCTAACGATGCAACTTCTTCAATTTTGATCAATTCTTCTTCCAAAATATCCGGGAAAATAAAATTCCCGCCTGTATACACTCCGATAAAGTCGAGAGAGTAATTCTCCAGCAATGCTTTGAATTCTTCTTTTTTCTCTTTATATTGCATCAGATTTCCATCAAATAATTCAAAGCCCTTATATCCCGCTGCACTAATATCCTTTAATGCTTCTTCAGTAGAACCATTGGCAAGGTAATAGCTGTCTTTCACCGATGTTACTCCTCCTGGGTGTCCGACAACGCCTCCCCATGTGTTTGTTTGATATCCTAACTTCATATTAATCCCTCCATTTATAAGAGTCATTGTATGTTGGTATTTCAGACCATTCTCCTTGAACACAACCACCTCCTCAAAAGCTAAAGGATTCTGCTATTTTATAATTTTCGAGAGTAAGAACCGTTTTACTATTAAAAATGACATAAGATGTAATCGATTACAAATCTAGTTAAATATTTTATGCCTCTTATGGAATTAACCTTAAAGTATCTCAATTTTAATGACCATAGAGTAAATCATTTATGTAATCGATTACATACATAGTAAAATAAAAAACTCTTTTTTCCTTGATTTTACTAGTATATCAAGTAGTACCTTACACGAATTATTGTAATCGATTACATTCAGAATTGCAACTTTAAACTTTTAATATTTTATCGAAATTATAAAAGCAAACTATTATTCTTCCATGATGAAAACTTTGCATGATGGGTTTGTCCACACCTAAGATTTATCTGGCATCTCTATCTTTGTAGGGTACTGTGTGATAACGGCCGGACAGTAGAGCACGGCTTAGTATCAAATGTTTGAGGGATTCAGAGTTTGGGATTCATTTGGTGAAGGAAGAAACAAACGCTGTTTGAACTAATGGACTAAGGCTGTCGGAGTAGAGCCGGCAGCCTTTCCCTTTAGATGTTTATAACACTTAAATTAAATCTTGAATTTCGTAAATGTCAGCTGCAGATTCTCTGCAAGATGGGATAACGCTTGTGCGGATGATGAGACTTCTTCCATTGTTGCCAAGGATTCCTGGCTTGCGGATGCCGTTTGCTGGCTCACTGAAGCACTTTCCACCCCTGTTCGGTTGACGGTATCCATCGAATCCACGATCAGTTGGCTGCCTGCTGACATTTCCTGTACGGAAGCTGCAACCTCTTGTACCTTTCCGGTAACGCTTGTCACTGCTGTCTCTATTACCGAGAATGCTTCACTCACCTGTTCGGTGACAGAAACCCCCTCTTCCACTTTTTCCGTTCCGCGGTTCATGGAAGCCACGGCATTTTCGGTTTCTTTTTGAATTTCTCCAATCAATTCCGAAATGTGCTTCGCTGAATTAGCCGATTCTTCGGCGAGATTCCTTACTTCATCAGCCACTACCGCGAATCCCCGTCCTGATTCACCGGCACGGGCTGCCTCGATGGCCGCATTCAAAGCAAGCAGATTCGTCTGGCTGGCAATTTGGGTGATCATGTCCACAATGGATCCTATTTCTTTGGAGTGGTTGCCAAGTAATGTGATAATAGCAGCTGTTTCTTGGACAGCCGTTTTAATATCATTCATTTGCACCCGTACTGAATCGACTGCTTGTATACCTTCAGAGGACGCGTGTGACGCATTTTCTGCAAGACTCGACACTTCCTCACTATTTACGGCAATTTGTTCAATTTCAGCTGACATCTGATTGACTGCAGTAGCAGTATCGCTCACAGACTTCATTTGGTCCTCTGTACCTGCTGCTAACTCCCCGGTTGCCGAGGCAATTTGCTCTGTCGCCTTTGTCGTTTGTTCCGCACTCGCAGTCAATTCTTCGGAAGATGCTGCCACCTGGATGGCCGCATCCCTCACTTGCGAAAGGATTGTACGTAAATCATAGACCATCTTATTTGTGGCGAACGTAAGCTCCCCAATTTCATCTTGTGATTTAACCTTCATTTCTTCTACTGTTAGGTCTCCTTCAGCCACCTGGGTGAGCGCCTTTGACACCGTTTGGATCGGACGTGAAATTATCCTGGTAAGAACAATTCCAATCAATATAGCAGCAACGAAAGCGATTATGCTAAGTACCGTTACCAAAACAATGGAAGAGTCAACCTGACCGCTTGTTTCCCGGGAAACTGTATCCATCGTTTCTATTTGACGTTCGGAAATAATGTTAGCTTTTGGAGATAGTTTCTTGCCGGTTGGATAAATTTCTTTGATAAAAAAATCAGCAAGAGCTTGTTTGTCATCCTGTGGCATGTCGAGTAACTGTTCATATTTGGTACGGAATTGCGCATTTAAATCTTCAAGTTCTCTTAGCGTTTTTCGGCTATCTTCCGTTTGAACCATTTTGCTTGTTTTGTTAATCAATTCAACCATATCGGAATTTGCGGTTTTCAAATTATCGAGAAACTGTGTTTCCCCAGTTATTATGTACCCACGCAAGTTAGTAGTTTGTTCCAACGATTTGGCCTGCATATCCTTGGCGTTGAATGCAATGGCCGCCCTCCTATCAATCAGATCCGAATAAGCACGATCCGTCTTAATCAAAGAATAATAGAAAATCCCGCTTGTTACCCCGAGCATGATGGCAACAGTCAGAAAGCCGAAAATCAGTTTTTTCCCTAGCGTAAGTTTCAATGTAAGTTCCCCTAACCATGATGTAGTAATAAAAGAATATATAGTTAAGCCTACAAGAATTTAACAATACTGTATCTAGGGGAATTCCCTGATTCTCTTGGGAGAGAATCCCTGAAAATTTTGTCGAAAATTATCGAAAGGGAACTGCTACTGAAATTCCTAAAGTTTTTTTACCTTGATCGGGCTCACCATCAATAAAGCAAGGGCGATTGTTATGTATGGATTACTGTAAAAAAATATTCCCATACTAGCCATGATAAGTCCTGCGAATGTAATAGGAACACCAATAAAATAGCCAATTGTAGGCCTGGCATTAAATCGCGCTAATCTTAAAGCTCCCATCGCAGGATAAAGCATAAAGGCAAAAGAAGTTAACCATGTATGGGAAGTCAGTGTATAAAATAGCAAAATCGGTGCAACCCCGAAACTGATGATATCTGCTAAAGAGTCTAATCCAACCCCCAATTCACTATTAACTTTTAATCTGCGTGCAATCCTGCCATCCAGTAAATCTAAAAAAGCTGCGACGAAGATTAAAACGGCTGCCAGGCGCAAATATCCATTCATATTTGAGGTAATCGAAAAAATACCGCATAGTAAATTTCCCATTGTAAACAAATTTGGGAGTACCATAGCCAGTCGATTGAACAAAATGGAACCACCTTTCAATAAAGGGAACATACACTAACCTTTTTACTATCTTACCTACTACTTTCCTTTATATACCTTAGTTAATAATTTGAAAACCAAGTTCGCTCTTTAAATATTTATTTCAAACAAAAAAGAAATTCCCATCATATTTGATGACAGAAATTTCTTTTTCTCCATTTTTATTATTTTACTGTCGCTTCATATAATTCTACATGCACAGGTTCAAGTAAAACACGTTGCACATCGTTGGCAAAATTTTTGTAATGTGAAGTTTCCTCGTGCTCATCGATAGCAGTTTGATCCTTCCATTTCTCTAAAAATACAAAGTTATTTGGTTGTTCAGGATCTTCATAGAATTGGTAGCTGATATTTCCGGTTTCAGCTTGAGATGGTGCGGTTACTTGTTTAGCCTGTTCAAGAAATTCATTGCGGCGTTTTGGGTCAACTTTAAGAAATGCATGAATGATAATCATAGTTCAGTTCTCCTTGGACAGTTATTGAGAAAAACAATATCGGATTTTTTTATAAATTTTTAACGATTTCTTTCATATGGTGGATTGATTGCTTAGTAAATTCATCAAAAATATTACTTTCACCATGTAGTTTTGAAGCAATATATGGATTAGAAACGGCTGGTAGAAATTCCATTGTTATATAGCCGCTATATTTTATGTTCTTTAGGAATGATAGTATCGGTTTAAAGTCTGTCTGTCCCAAACCAGCAGCTTCACGTGTGTTATCTGCAATATGGACATGTGCAAGATAGGGCTTAATTTTGATCAAAGCATCCTTCATGTCACGTTCTTCTAAACTCATATGGAATAAATCAGCCATCATTTTCACACTTTCTACATCAACTTCTTCGACAAATCTTAGTGCTAGAGTCAAGTTAGAAACAAGGTAAGTTTCATAACGGTTTAATGCTTCAATCGCAATAGTGATTCCATTTTCTTTGGCATATATTCCTGCCTCTTTGACACTTGAAACCGCATTATTCCATTCTTCCTCTAAATCTGTTTCTGGACTTACTTTTCCTACACAGGTCGGAACAACAATTAAGGTGGATGCACCAAGGGATTTCGCCAAATCTATGGATTTTTTCACATACTGTACAGCGTTGTTTCTAATTTTTTCGTTTGACGAAGAAAGGTCTCTCTCGGGATTGAAAATGCCACAAATTGAGCTGCATTTCATGTTATATTCCTGTAATAGCTTCTTCGTAATTTCAAGATTTATAGAATCAGGTTCACCAGCTAATTCTACACCATCGTAGCCATATTTTTTTAGCCTCTTTAAACTTTCTTCTAGAGTCTCGTCACCGAATATCCACTGTGTAACACTATATCTAAATATTCTAAACCCCTCCTCATTGTTTACTTATGTAAATTTCAATCTATTAATTTGGCTAGCTATGCATTTAAAAGGGATAAAAGAGGAACTGTAAAATTCCACTATTACCCCTTCAAGAATCACTCATTAACCTTCTATGTTTACCAAGATTTTGATTGTATCTTTGTTTTTATCTGCTTCTTTAATTCCATCTTCTAAATCATCTAAAGAAATTGTCTTACTGATGATATCGTTAGGATTGAATCGCTTTGATGAAATGAGTTGTATTGCTTTAACCCATGTACTATAAGTACCTGCATATGAGCCTACTATTGTCAGCTCTTTACTATAAATTTCAAACGGCTTAATTTCCAAAGTCTGGTCAGCAGGAGCAGCACCGTACGCAACCAGAGTTCCGCCTCTTCTAACCATTTGAAAAGCTTGCTTGTATGTTGGCATTGCGCCGACAACCTCAAATACCACATCAGCCCCTCTTCCTTCTGTAAGGCTCAACACCTCTTGAATTGGGTCTTTTTCCGAAGCATCAATGACAACGTCAATGCCTAGTTCTTTTGCTTTCTGTATACGTGCTTTATTCATCTCGGATATGATAACTCTGCTGGCACCATTTAACTTGGCCATAATTGCATGAGCCAGTCCCATTGGTCCAGCCCCGATGATCGCAACAGTATCTCCCATATTAACATTGGCTCGCTCTTGGCCCCTTATCACACATGCCAATGGTTCGATGTATGCCCCTTCTTCCCAAGACATGCCAGCAGGTAATTTATAAACATTATTTTCAGGAGCTTTAAGGTATTCTGCAAACGCTCCATCGATATGGACACCAAGCTGAGTAATGTTCTCACAAAATAGTTTTTGTCCGGTACGACAGAAGTAACAATTTCCGCAGCTTATATTAATGTCAGCTGTTACACGTTCTCCAACAGTCACACTAGTCACTGCTGATCCAACTTTAACAACTTCACCAGAAAACTCATGGCCTTGTATTAGGGGCATAGGCGCAGGAAAATGTCCGTTATAAATATGTGGGTCGGTTCCACATATTCCACAAGCTTTCACTTGTATTAGCACCTCATTATCCTTTATTTCCGGAACGGGTACATTCTCAATTCTCAAGTCTTGTGAGGCATGTGTAACTGCGGCTTTCATCTCTTTTTTAATAAAATTCCCTTCTACACCCAGTACAGCATTCTTTGTGTCCTGTGCCATCATACTTCCTCCTTAAATAATTTTTTTAGGAAAACGATTGACTCTTCAGTGTACTGATCAAAGAACTCTTCACATCTTGTACCATTAAATGGATCAGCAAAGGGGGGTAAAAGTTCCATAGTTAAATATCCGCTGTAGTTTATATCCTTTAGTGCTTTCGCTATTGGTTTGAAATCAATATGCCCTCTTCCAGGTGCGGCTCTATTACTATCGGCAATATGAAGATGATATAATTTATCTCCAGCCAATCGAATTGCATCAGCAATATCTACCTCTTCAATATTCATATGGTACGTATCACCCATACACCCAACACTCGGTAAATCTATCCGATTGACTAGTTCAAGAGATTGCTCCATTCTATTAATTAAATAATTTTCATATCGATTCCATGGTTCTATTGTTATTCTAACACCGTGTTCGCCCGCATATGTGCCTGCCTCTCTAATACCTTCGACAGCCCAGGAAAGTTCAGTTTCCCTGTCTGCCTCTTGATAAATTTTCATACAGGCAGTTGGTGTTAATGAAATGCCCTTTGCGCCGATTGTGCTTGCAAAGTCAACACAGCTTTTAATATAATCAACAGCATTCCTTCTTATTTGTTTGTCACTTGAGACTACATCTCTTTCAGCATTATAGATAGCGCAAATTGTAGAAGCAGCGATATTATGTTTGCTAAGTAGTTCCTTGATTAACCCCGTATCCATCTGTTCAGGTTCCCCAACAAATTCTACACCGTCATAACCGAATTTTGATAAACGCGCAATACTCGTTTCAATACTTTCACCTGAATAAACTAGTGTATTGTAACCGTACTTAATCATTTTCCTCGCTCCTTATTATCAATTTTGGTTTTACTGTACAAAACATAACAGCATTCTTAATTCTTAATTGCCTTACGTCCAAGTGCGACAGCTAAAATGATGATTAATCCGCGCAC
>NZ_QVTC01000102.1 GCF_003429085.1 Bacillus sp. V59.32b
AAGCGAGTAGATTCCATGACCATTTGAAAATCAACAATGGAATTTAACAGAGCCTTTTAGAAGAAAGTATCACTTTTTTAATTTTGACAGATGCCTAGTTACAGCGCCCAGCCCCTCGGGTCATAAGCCAAACCGCTGTTTTACTTTAGGAACTGCCTCCTCGCGTTTCGTCTTATGACTGTCGGAGGCCCACAGGATGTGGGTCAGAACGACGTTGCCACACGATGTGGCCGTCTTAGTCGTTCTTCTTGCAGGGCGCTTGCGCTTTTCTAACATAGTGAAACGATATTTCATCCTTAGGGATATAGCCAAGGGAGAAGGCATTGTGATATATTACTTTAAGTGTAAATGTAACAGAAGCGGCACCTGAATATATATTATTATCGTAACTTAGTAAAAAAAATTGAATGATATGTGAAGAGAGAAGGCAAACAATCCGATGTAAAAATTTCGGTGCCCGTGTGGCTACATTTTAAATATATAAGAACTTTAAATAAAGGAAGGTAATTATTTTATGGATAATACATTACGTGATGAGGTTCAGTCTAGAAGAACTTTCGCGATCATCTCTCACCCGGATGCCGGGAAAACGACATTGACGGAGAAGCTGCTATTATTTGGGGGAGCGATCCGTGATGCAGGTACGGTGAAGGCGAGAAAAACAGGGAAATATGCGACAAGTGATTGGATGGAGATCGAAAAGCAACGTGGAATTTCAGTAACATCCTCTGTTATGCAATTTGATTACAGTGGATTTAGGGTCAACATTCTTGATACACCGGGTCACCAGGATTTCAGTGAAGACACGTACCGAACGCTGATGGCGGTCGATAGTGCGGTAATGATTGTCGATGCCGCTAAGGGGATCGAGGATCAGACGATTAAATTATTTAAGGTTTGCCGAATGAGAGGCATACCGATTTTTACATTTATTAATAAAATGGACCGACAGGGTAAATCACCGTTGGAATTGCTTGCAGAGCTCGAAGAAGTTCTTGGTATCGAATCTTATCCGATGAACTGGCCGATCGGAATGGGCACAGATTTTGTCGGGATCTATGATCGTTTCAATAACAGGATCGAGCAGTTCAAGAGTGATGGAGAGGATCGTTTTCTGCCGCTTGATGAAGAAGGAGAACTGGCTGTATCACATGAGTTGAAGGATTCCGCGCTTTATGAACAAACGCTTGAGGAAATCATGCTGTTATCTGAAGCAGGCAATCAATTTTCCGAAGAAAGAATTGCAAAAGGGGAGCTAAGCCCGGTCTTTTTTGGAAGTGCTTTGACTACATTTGGGGTGCAAACTTTTCTAGATGCTTATTTGAAGTTTGCACCAGCCCCTCAGCCTCGCGAGGCGACGAACGGTGAAGTAAATCCTGTCGGTGGTGATTTTTCCGGATTTATTTTCAAAATACAGGCTAATATGAACCCTAAACACCGGGATCGAATCGCTTTCTTGCGTATATGCTCCGGTAAATTTGAACGGGGAATGAGTGTTTTCCTAAGCAGAACCGGAAAACCCATCAACCTTTCGTCATCCACCGGGTTCCTCGCGGATGATCGCAATACGGTCAACGAAGCGGTGAGCGGGGATATTATCGGACTTTATGATACGGGGAACTATCAGATTGGCGATACGATCACAACAAGTAAAGATATGTACCAGTTTGAACGCCTGCCACAGTTTACGCCGGAGTTATTTGTCCGGGTCACTGCCAAAAATGTGATGAAGCAAAAGCATTTTCATAAAGGGATTCATCAGCTTGTTCAGGAAGGGGCCATCCAGCTGTTCAAAACAGTAAGAATGGAAGAGTACCTTCTTGGTGCCGTCGGACAGCTCCAATTTGAAGTGTTCGAGCACCGCATGAAGAATGAATACAATGTAGAAGTGGTCATGGAACGGATCGGAAGCAAGATCACACGCTGGGCCGAGGATGAGAAGATCGATGAAAACCTTCACAGCTCAAGAAGCATTCTCGTTAAAGACCGTTATGACAAATACGCTTTTCTTTTCGAAAATGAATTTGCCTTGCGCTGGTTCAATGATAAAAACCCGGATATAAAATTATATAATCCAATGGATCTAAGATAATCGAAAAAGACTCGTGCCTTTAGCTGGCACGGGTCTTTTTCAATTTACCGAAGGTCCCACTGTCCACCAATAATTTAACCTGTTATGCATAGGGATTATGTTATATAATGGAAAAGATGAAGAGTCATTTTAACCGTTTGGCTTTCGGGAAAGTAGGTAAAAGTTATTCTGAATTTATTTATCATGATAATTTCTTATGCATTGGGAAGTGTGAATGGCGCTTATTATGTAACCAAATTTATGGCAGGGAAAGATATTCGTCTCCTTGGAAGTGGAAATGCAGGTGCGCGAAACGCTGGTAGGCAGGTTGGAAAAAAGGGCTTTGTTTTGACGTTGATCATTGATATTGCCAAAACCATTCTGGCGCTTTTGATAGCGAGCTTTCTTACCGATGGCAATTATATGGCGGTCATCTTAGGCTCAGCAGCGGTTTTGCTTGGCCACCTGTATCCTGTTCATCTCCGTTTTCGCGGCGGGAAAGGGGTAGTCGTTTTTTTGTCAGCCACTTTATTTCTAGTGCCAGCAGCGATACTCGTTACTGGAATCGTAATGGGAGTCGGTTATCTATTGTTTCGTAAATTTACTGTACCAGGGCTCGTCTCTTTATCGACTATCCCTATTTCTTCGTATTTTTTCACTGCGAACTGGGTTTATACAATCGGCTTGCTATTATTGCTTATGGCAGTCATCCTTGCACATACAAAGAAAGGGCCCCCATCTTCAACTACGTAAAGGAGCGAATCATATGGAATCATTACATCTTATTTATAAAGTAGCATCAGAACGTGATGAGTTTGAACAGATCCACAAATTGAATTATCAAACCTTTGTCGAGGAAATACCACAGCATAATCGAAATGAGCAGTCCAGATTGGTTGACCGTTTTGATCATGAAAATACATATATTATCGCAAAGAAACAAGATGAAGTCGTCGGCATGATATCCGTGCGGGCAAAGCGTCCGTTCTCCCTTGATGAAAAAATAAGCAACTTGGATGAATTTCTTCCTGATGGAGCCGTTCCATGTGAAGTCAGGCTTCTTTCCGTTAAAAAGGAATTCAGAAAAAGCTATGTCTTTTATAAATTGGTCGAGCTATTGGTATCCTATTGCCTTGAGCAAAAATATAATATGGCAGTTATTTCAGGCGTTGATAGGCAAATTAAACTATATAAAAGAATCGGATTCCAGCCATTTGGTAGTTTGATAGGACAAGGGGATGCAAAGTTTCAACCGATGTTTTTGACTAAAGAACAATTTGAAAATTCTACAAAGGCTTTTAGACGGATGATGAATCGAAAGGCAGCAGTCGAGAAGCAGCTGAATTTCCTACCGGGACCAGTTCCTGTTCATGAAGAAGTCGAAAAGGCGTTTGCGAGTCAGCCTATCTCTCACCGTTCGCTGGTTTTTCTTGAAGAAATGAAAGAGGTTCAGAGTAAGCTTTGCCACTATGTGAATGCTAATTTTGCACAGGTGATTGTCGGCACAGGCACGCTCGCAAACGAGTTTATTGCCGCTCAACTGACGAGAATACCCGGAAAAGGACTGGTGCTTTCGAATGGGGAGTTCGGCAATCGGCTCATCAATCATGCGCGGCGATCCAAGCTCGATTATCATACGCTCGAAAAGGAGTGGGGAGAGCCTGTGACTGTGGATGAAATCGAAAACTATCTGCTAAATCACCGCGAAATAAAATGGCTTTGGACTGTCCAATGCGAAACGTCGACCGGTTATTTATACGATTTGGCAGGAATACTGGATATCTGTAAAAAGTATGGAGTGGAGCTTTGTCTTGATGCATGCAGTTCGGTTGGAGTAATCCCAGTTGATTTAAAAGAAATTTATCTTGCGGCGACAGTGAGCGGAAAGGGATTAAAATCATATCCTGGATTGGCGGTTGTATTTCATAGGGATGAAATTACACCTGATGAATCGCTGCCACGCTACATCGATCTCGGTTTATACTATGTTAACGGCAGCGTGCCTTATACTCATTCTTCCAATCTTGTTAAAGCGCTCAATGAAGCCCTTAACTGGCATGATGCGATTATTCTCCCTGCATCAGAAAAAATAAGGGAATACTTTAAGGAACAGGGGCTGAATGTTATCGGTGATCATACGTATTCACCAGGCGTGGTTACGATTTGCCTTCCGCCGGATATTTCCTCCAGGGAGTTTGGTGACAGGATGAAGGAGAAAAATATTCTTTTAAGTTATGAAAGTGATTATTTGTTGCAAAGGAACTGGGTTCAGGCTGCTTTTATGGGCGTTCAGGATATGGAATCGCTGCCCTATCTCGCGGTAGTGATAAAACAAGAAGCCAATGCGATTATAAAAGAATGGCCGGCCGCTTTATGAATAGCAGGAAAGGAATAAACAGAAATTCATATACCCTTTTACTTTTTTGCCTGTTCACGCTGTGGCTGAAAACGGTTATGGTTTCTTTTATCGGCTTTGACTTACCGGTACATGGTGTCATGGACATCCTGCTTATCCTTTTTAATCCGGTTGGATCTTTGATCTTCCTGCTTGGATGCAGTTTTTTCTTTCTCCGCAAGCTGAATCGCCGTGTATTAATCACGATCATGGTTTTGGTCACCGGACTTCTTTATGCTGATTTATTATATTATCGCTTTTATATCGATTTTGTAACGGTATCCATTCTTTTTCAATTTAAAAATGTGGGAGGTATCGGACCGAGTACATTTGAATTGATGAAAGGCTGGGATCTGCTCCTGTTTGCCGATATTTTCGTCGCCTGGTGGCTTAGTCGATCAAGCGACGTGTTACTTATTCCTTCTAAAACGAAGCAGCGCTGGATTGCTGCGGGAACTGCAATGATTTTAGTAACGGCTGGGCTTGGCCTAAGTTCATCTTCACAAGCATCCTATAATCGCGGCGAGATGGTCAAAACAATCGGTCCTTACAATTATCATCTGTATGATATCGCGCTCGGATTCCGTTCGCCGATTGACCGGGCTTTTGCGGACAAATCAGATGCATCTACAATGAAAGAATATCTTTCAGGTAAGGAAAAGGGAAAGTCCGATTTATTCGGGGTTGCTAAGGGTAAGAACCTCGTATTGATCAGCATGGAATCAACGCAGGATTTTGTCATCAATCAAAAAGTAAATGGAGAAGAAATCACGCCATTTTTAAATAAACTGGTTGAGGAGAGCTATTACTTTAATCAGATTTACGACCAAACGGCACAGGGTAAAACGTCCGATTCGGAATTTATGATCGATACCGGACTTTATCCGCTGTCTGGCGGTTCAGTTTTTGTCCGCAGACCCGAAAATACATTCCAAAGCCTTCCTAAAATCCTGAAGGAAAACGGAAATTATTATGCCGCTTCCTTTCATGGAAACGATCCATCGTTTTGGAACAGGGAGCAAATGTATGCCACACTTGGTTATGACCGTTTTTTCTCAAAAACGGATTATCAAGTAACAGATGAGAATTCAGTCAATTACGGAATCAAGGACATCCCTTTCTTTGAACAATCGGTTGAGCATCTCGAAAACCTCCCTGAGCCTTATTACGCCAAGCTGATCACGTTGACGAATCATTTCCCGTTCCTGCTGAATGAAGAAGACCAAATGATTGCTGCAGCCACTACGGACCAAGGGGTTGTGAACCGATATATTACGACAGTACGCTATCAGGATGAAGCGATTAAACGCCTTTTCAGCGGGTTGAAGGCGAAGGGAATGTATGAAGATACCGTGTTTGTTCTCTACGGGGACCACTATGGGATTTCAGAGAAATATGAAGCGGCCTTAACTGACATGCTTGGTGACGAACCTAATGAAGTCAATCATACGAAATACAGGCAAGTACCACTCATCATCCATATTCCTGGACAGTCCGGCAAAACCATCAATACCATGGGCGGGGAAATCGATATCCGGGAAACCTTGCTTTCTTTATTGGGAATTGAAACCGGGGAATTTATGTCATTCGGACATGATTTGTTTACAAGAAACACTGACCATCCCGTCATTTTCAGGGATGGAGGTTTTGTCAGCGACCGGGCAATCTATAAAGACAATAGTTGTTTTGATAAAAAAACAGGTGGGCAAGCAAGACTCAAGGCCTGTGAGAAGCATCAGGAAACAGTAAGGAATGATCTTGGTTTATCGGATGAAATTATTTATGGCGATTTATTGAGATTCATGGACAATCACTAACTTTTCTTTCAATATGAACGTATCAAGAAGCTTCTGCTGGCCAAAAGAACGTAATGCTAAGCGGAATTTTTAAAAAAATTTACACTCCCCGTATCTTTTCAAGCCAATGAAACGTTTGAAAGATAGAGAGGTGATAAAGGAGTGAGCGTTGATGAGCAAAAGGCTTGGTGAGCGAATGGGAATTGACAGGGAAACCGAGGGAAACAGCATTGTGGAGCTGTATCCTAACCTGCAGAAATACTGCCGGTTCCTCTCGCAAAATAAATGGGATGGAGACGACATCGCTCAGGAAGCGATTCTGAAGGCGCTGCGTCATTATCGACAGGATCTCAGTCCGGCGTTGTTGAATAAAATCGCCTACAATCATTGGATTGATACGCTGCGAAAACGAAAAAATGAATCGCTTGAAGATGTACTTGAATTGGCACAAACGGGGCAAGAAGATAAGGTCAATGCTGTAATGGAAGCGATTGATCTATTAAAAAGGCATTTTACCCCGAAGCAAGCGGTTATTTACACATTAAAAGAGGCGTTCCAGTATCGCGCAAATGAGATTGCCGGTATACTGGAAACAACTGAAATGGCAGTGAAATCTGCGTTACACAGGGCAAAGACAAGACTGGAAAACACAAAGCTGAAACAAGATACGCGTCCCGCTGAAATATACTGGGATAAAGAAACAGACATACAGCTTTCGTCTTTCATATACAAGGCTTTGAAATATCAGGACCCTGAAATCCTGATCCGGGCAATCCCGTCGATTGAATCCTTGAAAGCTGGTAAAACCACGCCTATGCTCATTCGTTCTTTTTCAAGAAAAGCTCCTTCAAACGCTCTCTGTATGGCTGCGTAACCATGAAATACAGACAGGGAGGAAATATTTTATGAGTGTAATACCTTATGTAATCGAACAATCAAGCCGCGGCGAACGGTCTTATGATATTTATTCCCGTTTATTAAAAGACCGGATCATCATGATTGGCGATGAAATCAATGATGCCCTTGCGAACAGTATTGTGGCCCAGCTTTTATTTTTGGAAGCGGACAATCCAGAGAAAGACATTTCGCTTTATATCAATAGCCCGGGCGGGTCGACTTCAGCCGGATTCGCGATTTTTGATACGATGCAATATATTAAGCCGGATATCAGAACCATCTGTACCGGCATGGCCGCTTCGTTTGGGGCGATGCTCCTGATCGCGGGCACCAAGGGAAAACGCTTTGCCCTTCCGAACAGCGAAATCATGATCCACCAGCCGCTTGGGGGAGCAAGGGGGCAGGCGACGGAGATCGAAATTTCCGCGCGAAGGATTCTGAAGCTGAGGGAACATATTAATTCCATCATATCCGAACGGACCGGCCAGCCAGTCGAAAAAGTGGCCAGGGATTCGGACAGGGATTACTATATGAGTGCAGAAGAAGCGAAGGAATACGGGATTGTCGACGAGATCATCCTGCCTAAATAATCGAAAGCAACAAACGATAAACAGGAGCTGCAAGCGCGGCCCCTGTTTTTATATGGAAGCGTAATGATTTTATTGTCCACACTTCAGTTTTATTATTCAAACATACGGGGAAATATCTGGTGCAATATCCAATCTTCATGTAAAATTTGTTGAAAACGGAAGTTTTTATAGGGGGATATACATGGCAAATGGATGCAAATTATGCGGGATTCATTTCACGCTTTATGCTGATGGCTATTTATATATTGAAATGGGAGTTCAAGCACATATCCTGGAGTCCCTGCCGAATACGCATCAAATAGATGAAGGGTGCTTTATCCGGTACGACTCCAAGCCAATGCTGCTTCAGTTGATTGATAGGCTGAAGTCATTAGCCGGTTCGAATATGCTTGCATGCACGTTGGTCAATCAGTTGGAGAAGCCGTTATTCGTCTATCCCTTCATAGAAATTGCCGAAAGAATTGAAAAGAACGAGATCGTGCAAATCATACAATCGACCGATTTCAACGGATATTTCCAGCCGATTGTATCATTGAAGGACAACCATCTATTTGCATACGAATCTTTATTGCTTGATCCGCTTGGCCGCATTTCGCCTGGAGAACTATTTCAGGTTGCGCAGGATACCGGAATGCATAGTCTTTTGGATCAAAAAGCGAGGGAAACGGCGATAAGAAGCCGCCAGGGGAAAGTAAGACATGGTATTAAAAGCTTTATCAATTTTTTGCCGTCAACGATATATAATCCCGAATACTGTCTAAAGCATACATTCAGCATTGTCGAGCGATATGGAATACTGCCTGGAGATCTCGTTTTTGAAGTTGTGGAAACCGAGAAGATCGCTGATATCGACCATCTCAAGAAGATTTTCCAGACCTATAAACGACAGGGGATGCAAGTTGCCTTGGATGACTTCGGGGCAGGGTTTTCGACCTTTGATGTTTTGCATGAGCTTCAACCAGATTATGTGAAGATTGATCGTTCACATATTATGAATTGCGATCAAGATGAAGCCAAACAGGAGTTCTTAAAAAATCTTGTGCAACAAGCTGGGCAAATCGGTACACTGACACTCGCCGAAGGAGTGGAAAGAGAGGAAGAACACCAATTTTGCAAAGAAATCGGCATTGACCTTGCGCAGGGATATTATTATGGGAAGCCCGAAAGCGAGCCATCTTTTGATGAAAAAGCGGTGAAAAATCGATGAAGATAGTCGATTTGAAAAACCTTGAACGGGAAATCGCAGCCCAATTTTTTATACAGCAATGGCAAGGCACACATGGTGATTTCCAGCGGGGGTTATGACTGCACATCCTTGCCGGGATTTGCCTCTTTTGATCAGGAAGGCCAAATCTGTGGTTTGGTCACATATTTTTTACACAATCAGGAAGAGTGTGAAGTGATCTCGCTGGATAGGATTGTTTTTCGAAAGCATCTTCGTCACCTCAATCATTTTATGTATCCATTTTAAAATAGATTTTAGGAACGTTCCAAAGTAAACGTTTAAAAGCCTGTTGATCAACGTTCCAGGCGCGAAGACTCCTGCGGGAGCAGCGGGACAGGTGAGACCCCGCAGGAGCATGCGACGAGGAGGCTCACCGCCCGCCCCTAAGGTGCGCGAAGCGCCTGGAACGGAAATCAACAGACCCCATTAACAGGCCAAATAAAAAAATAACTGCAGACAAACTCGATTTCATCGAGTTTGTCTACAGTCTGAGCAGGCTAATCCGCCTGCTGTTTTACATATTGTGATTTTGCTCAGATTGCTGCACGACTTCCTTTTGTTCCAATAAGTTCATCCGCATGATGACATTCTGCATCAGACCCATGGATATCATTAACAGCAGCAACGATGAGCCCCCATAGCTGATGAAAGGGAGGGTGATACCGGTTATTGGAATCAGCCCGGTAACCCCGCCGACATTGATGGCAACCTGTATTCCGATCATCGAGGATATGCCGATCAACAGCAGGCTGCCGAATGGATCCTTGCATCTCGCTGATAATACAAAGCCTCTTAATACGATGAAGCCAAGGGTCAGCAAAACAAAAAGTACCCCGAAAATGCCAAGCTCTTCCGCAATGACAGCCATGATAAAATCTGTATGCGCCTCCGGCAAATAGCCGTATTTTTGTACGCTATCACCGAGACCGACTCCCATTATTCCGCCCGAGCCAATCGCGAGCAATGAATTTGCCAGTTGAAAGCCTTCATCTCCTTCCTTTTCGAAAGGATCGTTAAGGCCGGTGAACCTCGAAAGTCTTTCCTCTGAAATGACTTCGGAAGAATTGCCGGTTATCACGACAGCAAAGCCGATGATGCCGGCCACCAGTAAAAATATCAATCCGAGTTTTACAATGCTTTTCAGGTTCATCCCCGAACATAGAATAATCGTGGCTGCAATGGCCAGAACGATTAAGGCGCTTCCGTAGTCAGGCTGAAGGATGATCAGGAAACAGATGCCTGCCAGAAAAACAATTGGAGGTATGACCGCTTTATCAAGATTATTGATCCTGTCCTGTCTTTTTCCATAAATCGCCGCGAGATAGATGATAATTGCAAGCTTTGAAAATTCCGCAGGCTGCATGCTCCTCGCGCCGAGCTTGAACCAACTCGTAGCACCTCCGGCAGTGTGTCCAAAGATGTATACGATCAGGAGAAGCATGGCAATGCTTCCCATCATGACCATCAGGAATATTTTATGTTTATATAATTTATATGGCAGTATCGAGACAAAGAGCATCACGATAAAAGATAATATCAAGGCATTCTTTTGATTTTGAAAAAAGAAATCCATTTCTTTCTCGTAACGGGCCACTGCTGTAATCATACTTGAACTGTAAACCATGACTAATCCAAATAGGGAGAGCAGCACAACAGCTATGAATATGGGGTAATCATAAGCTTTAAATATTCTTTTCAATTGTGCATTCACCTCTTATGTATAAAACATACTTTGAAAGTACTTATTCTTATATAGTAACGGAAAAACCTGCTTAATCATAATAAAATTTTTCTCCTTTTTTATTTTAAATACCCAATTTTTTCAGAATTTTCTAACTACCATTTGACTAACTAAAGAAGTTTTACTATTATGTACGTAATCGTACTAATACTTTTTTAGGAGGAATTATAATGGAACATGTATACTTTTTCACCGGTTTTCCTGGATTTATATGCAATCAGCTGATCAGAGAGCTCTTAAAAAGAGACGATTATTTTACAAAGGCCTATATGCTCGTTCTGCCGAGCCAAAAAGAGACTGCCGCCTATGAGATTACAAAGATTAAACAAGAAATGCAGGGAACGATTGCCGAATTTGTGATTGTAGAAGGAGATATTACAAAAGAGGGGCTTAAAATCCCGCAGGAAATGAATGATCATTTTCGATCGGAAGTGACCCATGTATTTCATTTAGCTGCGATCTACGATTTAGCGATTGATGAGAAAACGGCTCAGCTTGTAAATGTAAGCGGTACCAATAATGTGAATGACTGGGTCCGTGGATTGGATAACCTTGAGAGGTATGTGTACTTTAGTACAGCATATGTTGCCGGTATCCGCGAAGGTAAATTATATGAGCAGGAGCTTGTCGAACCCGTTGGTTTTAAAAATCATTATGAAAAGACCAAATATGAGGCTGAAGTTCTAGTGGAGGAAATGAAAAAGGAAAAGCCGGTAACGATCATAAGGCCGGGAATCGTAAAAGGCCATTCTGCGACGGGTGAAACAATTAAATTCGATGGTCCATACTTCATTTTAAACTTCCTTGACCGGTTAAGCTTCCTGCCGATATTCCCGAAAATTGGTAGGGAAACAGGATGCGTCGTCAATATGGTTCCTGTTGATTACATTATACAAGCAACTTCTTATCTGGCATTATATAAGGAAGGAGCCGGCAAAACCTATCACTTGACTGACCCGAATCCTCATACCGCAACCGAGATATATGAATTATTTGTCAATGAACTATATAAGCGGAAGCCTAAAGGTACGCTTCCTCTAACGGTAAGCAGGGGGCTTTTGACCATCAAACCGGTGAGATCGTATTTGGGAATTGAAAAGGAAGCTTTGGATTACTTTACGTGGCAGGGCGTATTTGACTGTACCCAGGCACAGACGGATTTAAAAGGATCAGGAATCGTTTGTCCAAGGTTCAGCGACGGTGTTCCTGCCATGGTTGACTTTTATTTGAAAAATAAGAAAGACCAGAGGTACCAAATTCAAATTAGATAGGGGAGAGCGAATATGATCGATTTAAATACGAAGCAAAAGGTGTACTCTCCGGCAACAGGCGAGGAAATCGGAGAAATGGTCGAAACGCCGCTTAGCGAAATTGCTTTTTTATATAAACGCGCGAATCAGGCTTTTCAGTCCTGGTCACAAACGACCGTTTCGGAAAGACTTGTCTATTTAAAAAAATTACGGCTCTTGATGGTCGAAAAGATGGATGAGATGGCGGAAGTCATTTCAAAGGATACGGGCAAGGCAAAAACCGAGGCAATCGTCGCCGATATCATGCCGACTTTGGATGGAATCCTCCATATAGAAAAACATGCCCGGAAATCTCTGGCTCGAAAAAAGACATCCACACCACTCATGCTTATCGGCAAAAAATCGTATATTGATTATATGCCGCGCGGAACTGTACTCGTGATTTCACCGTGGAATTATCCGCTTATGCTGGCGATGGTTCCGATATACAGTGCAGCGGTCGCAGGGAACTCTGTCATTGCGAAGCCGTCAGAAATAACGCCCCTTGTCGGGCAGTATATGGAACAGCTGTTTTTCGAGGCGGGTTTTCCGGAAGGGGTCATTCAATTTGCCCATGGCGGAAAGGAAGTAGGCGCAGCGTTAACAGAACAAAATCCCGATTATATCTTTTTTACCGGTTCAGTAAGGACAGGGAAAATCATTGGGGAAATGGCGGCGAAAAAACTGATTCCTTGCACGCTGGAGCTCGGTGGAAAGGATCCGATGATTGTCTTTGCGGATGCCAATTTAGAACGGGCGGCGAATGGGGCTTTATGGGGAGCCTTCACCAATAGCGGACAGACCTGCATGAGCGTCGAGAGGGTTTACGTAGAACGGCCTATCTATGAAGACTTCCTCGCTATGCTGAAGGAAAAGACAATAGCACTTAAGCAGGGGGCGACGCTTGCTGATGATGTCGGTTCTATGACCTTTCCCGCGCAGGTAGATATCGTCGCTGACCATATCAAGGATGCCCTTGCAAAAGGAGCCGTATTGGAGACAGGCAAGGACCCGAATCAATGGAAAATCAACAACAAGCTTTTCCTTCCGCCAACGGTATTATCAAATGTGGATCATTCGATGAAAATCATGACGGAAGAAACATTTGGTCCTGTGTTGCCTGTCATTCCTTTTGATACGGAAGAACAAGCGGTCATGTTTGCCAATGATAGTGAATACGGACTGAATTCTAGCGTGTGGACTTCCGATGATTCGAAGGCAAACAGGGTGGCTGCAAGGTTAGTCACCGGTGCTGTCGTCATTAATGATGTACTCGTGTCAGTCGCTAATCACAGCCTGCCGTTTGGCGGAGCAAAGCAAAGCGGAATCGGCCGGTACCATGGCGATAACGGACTTCGAATGTTTTGTCATGAAAAAGCGATTGTTAAAGACTCAGGTACGAGGAAGTCAGAGATCCAGTGGTACCCTTATAATGGGAAATACGAACTTTTTTTGTCGTTATTCAAAGAGTATTTTTCAGGGAAAACGAATTGGGCCAGATTCGGACAGATTTATCTTAAATTGCTGAAAGGGCCGGGGAACCCTGCAAAAAAATCAGATAGGCAAGTTTGATTTGTATGTAAGAACAACCTTGAATTTGGCTTTTTAAGATAAGCTCTGTTAAACGATAATGTTGTTTTTGGGAAGGGAATCTGCGAGACTCCTCGAAAA
>NZ_QVTC01000103.1 GCF_003429085.1 Bacillus sp. V59.32b
TTGTGCTCGATGAACCGGATTTGTGCTCGATGAACCGGATTTGTGCTCGATGAACTGGATTTGTGCTCGATGAGCTGGATTTGTGCTCGATGAGCTGGATTTGTGCTCGATGAGCTGGATTTGTGCTCGATGAACCGGATTTGTGCTCGATGAACCGGATTTGTGCTCGATGAACCGGATTTGTGCTCGATGAGCTGGATTTGTGCTCGATGAACCGGATTTGTGCTCGATAAACCGGATTTGTGCTCGATGAACCGGATTTGTGCTCGATGAACCAGATTTGTGCTCGATGAACCGGATTTGTGCTCGATGAGCTGGATTTGTACTCGATTACAGTTTTTCAACAGATCAATAACCTATAAAAATGGCCCCCGTACTTCAACGGAGGCATTTTCATATAAAGATTATTCAGCAACAATTGTCAATTTATCCTCTTCAATAACCGCTTTAAAATTCTTCACTTCGGGCTGTTCAAAGATAAAGTCAGCGATTCCATCTTCCAGATGCTCTTGAATGCTGCGGCGGAGCGGTCTCGCACCGAAAGCAGGGTGGTAACCGAGCTCAGCTAATTTTTCTTTTGCTTCGACAGTTACTTCGAGTCCCAATCCTTCAGCAGATAGTGTTTCATACAGATCTTTCAACATAATATCAACGATCTGCAGCAAATCTTCTTTCTTTAATGCAGAGAACTCAATAATATTGTCAAATCGGTTTAAGAACTCAGGCTTAAAGTAATTTCCTAGTGATTGGAGGATGGTAGCCTCTTCCACCGCTGAGTTAGTACCGAAGCCCATTACCTTTCTCTTCTCGCTGACTCCTGCGTTACTAGTCATAATAATCACTGTATTCTTGAAGTTAACGGTACGTCCTTGGCTGTCAGTCAGGCGGCCGTCTTCAAGAATTTGCAGGAACATATGCATGACATCAGGATGAGCTTTTTCAATTTCATCCAACAGGATGATGCTATACGGCTTGCGGCGAACTTTTTCAGTTAGCTGACCTGCTTCCTCGTGGCCAACATAACCAGGAGGTGAACCAATTAGCTTAGAAACGCTGTGTTTTTCCATGTATTCACTCATGTCAAGGCGGATCATAGCATCTTTGGAGCCGAATAGCTCTTCAGCGAGCGTTTTTGAAAGTTCCGTTTTACCGACACCTGTTGGTCCGACGAATAGGAAAGAACCAATCGGGCGGTTTTTGGACTTCAATCCGGCGCGGCTTCTGCGGATCGCTTTAGCGACTTTCTTAACTGCTTCTTCCTGGCCGATTACCTTTTTAGAAAGTTCTTCCTGCAGGTGAACCATTTTGGCTTGTTCATCTTCCTGCAGCTTGCCTACCGGGATGCCTGTTTTTTGCTCGATAATCTCTTGAATGTGCTCTACTGTAACGATCGGGCGGACTGCCTGTTCGTTTGTTTTCAGCATTTCTTCAAGCCTTTCTTCTTCATCCCGAAGCTTAGCGGCTTCTTCATAAGCTTCTTTTGCAAGGGCCTGCTCTTTTTCCTTATTGATCTGAGCAAGGCGTTCTTTAATATCCTCTTCTTGGGCGCCTTCGATGGTCAAGTTCAATTTAGAACCGGCCTCATCCATTAAATCAATGGCTTTGTCAGGAAGAAAACGATCCTGGATGTAACGATGTGAAAGTTCAACAGCTGCCTTAAGCGCTTCTTCACTAAATGAAACTTCATGGAAGGCCTCATAACGTTCTTTCAAGCCTTGCAGAATGGCAAATGCTTCTGTTGGAGTTGGTTCATCAATATGAACAGGTTGGAAGCGGCGTTCGAGAGCTGCATCCTTTTCGATTTTTCGATATTCAGCCAGTGTAGTAGCACCAACAAGCTGAAGCTCACCGCGTGCAAGCGCCGGCTTCAGGATATTTCCTGCATCCATTGACCCTTCTGCAGAACCGGCACCGACAATTTGATGAATTTCATCAATAAATAAGATCGTATTCTTTCTTTCCTGTAATTCGGAAATTAGCTGCTTCATCCGCTCCTCAAATTGTCCGCGGATGCCTGTATTGGAAACAAGGGATGCAACATCAAGCAAATAGACTTCCTTAGAAAGCAATTTAGCTGGTACATTGCCTTCCGCTATTTTTGATGCAAGCCCTTCTGCAACTGCAGTTTTACCTACACCTGGTTCCCCTATCAACACAGGATTGTTTTTATTTCTTCTATTTAATATTTCAATTACACGCTTAACTTCCTCATCACGGCCAATAACCGGATCAATAAGGCCGGCTTTTGCATGCTGGGTAAGGTTCCGTCCGTATTGGTCAAGTAACCCATTACCGCCGCGCCCACCGCCCCCGGCAGGTTTCGCTTTATTATTTTGAATGCCTGAATCCATATGGTTAGGTTGGCCAAATGATTTAAAGAAATCATCTAAAGGAAAGCCGTTGTGTTGTCCCATATTCATTCCTCCCATGGCTGCTCCCATTTTATTGCGTTCTTCTTTATAGCAAGTGGAGCACAAATTAAAACTCTGTTGATGGCCATTTACACTGACATGCAACGAAATAGCTGCTGGATTACTATGACACTTTTCACAATTCATATGTGACTCCTCCTTTAATTTATGTTCAATGGATGGAAAGTCATTGCTTGGTTTTGACTTTGACTTTCTTTGACCTTGTGAAATTATTATAACCTGACCTTTTTTGACTTTCAACTATTTTGTTTACAGATAAGAAAATTATTTCTATGCTATTGAACAGAATTGTTAAAGGTCTGACGGGCTTATAATCTCCCTTAAAAACTGAATGTCTTTATATATTTTCCTTTTAATATTAATATCTCGGCAATTGGAGTATTCAACGGACAGCTTATCGAGTTCTTTTTTAAATATGAATAATTCATCTCGTTGGATCATTTCGATGCTCCTATCGAAATTACTTTATTTGCCATTATATTACCCGAAATCCGATTTATAAAACGTAAAGGAAAGAAAAAGAGCAATGAACGCAGTCATTGCTTGTTAAGAAAAAATGCTATTTTCAATGGTTTCAATTATGCGCACCAATGGCTTGGGACAGTGTGGATTTGATGGATACTTTTTCGAAAGGAAGTCCGAGCTTTACAGCCGTTGAGGCGATTTCCGGCCGGAGCCCCGATAGAGTTGTTTTTACCCCAATCAGGTTTAGTGCTTCGATTAATTGAAAGATCTGGTGAGCTACCATTGTATCCATTATAGCCACCCCGGATAAATCAATATAAAGCTGATCAACCCCTTTTTCGGCACATTGCTCTAACGTATTTTCAAGCATGAATTTTGCACGGGCGGTATCAATATCGCCAACTAAAGGAAGCAATGCGGCATTATTATTGAGTGTAATAACAGGGGAGCTCAATTCATTTATTAATTCCTGCTGACTTTGTAGTTTATGTAGTGAATATTTATGGTTTTCTTCCACGAACCACAGGATCACTTCGCCAAAAGTTTTCACAATCATTCGATTCCAGGATTCAATTGCCTCCAAAGAGTATTTCCCTTCGTGTATGGCAATAAATTCTTTAATAAAATCGAGATATTGTTCCTGGACTCTAAAAAACTCTCTCATCACAAACTGAACCGGTGTATTTATATGCTCCTCATCTTGCGCAACTTCAACGATCCATTTCTCAAAATCCTTAATGAGCTTGGACTTTTCTTCAACAAAGATCTTACAAAAATGTAAATGAAATTCATAATTTTGTTGTTTTACTGCTTTAACTGTCTCGGGATCTGTAGAAGCATAAACTCCTTTGGGGTCACTTTTGTCCAATGATTCATACCATTCCTCAGTCAAGTTCCAGGATTTATCTAATAAGAATGTATATAATTCCTGATTTCTGTGCATCCTCTCATCCCTTCTTGAAACTACTCTATTAAAATGTTATATGTTATATGCTCAGGTACTCATTTTAACTTATAGTTATTTGAAAAGTCCATTTTTCACATATAGAGGATGAAAGGATTATGAATGCTGTCCAGCAGAGCTATTTGCTTTAGGTCAACCTTTCGAGTTCTAACTTTGGACAAACCTTACAAGCCGCTTAGGAGCAGTTCGAAGGTATCCTTCGGTTATGAGACTCTCCAATTCATCCCAGTCGGGGACAACAGTAAAATCGAAAGAAGTCCATCCATGCTGGCCAACATACGGAGTTTTAGAGAAACCTTCCTTCTGTAAAAGAAACTCTTGGGTTTCTGGAAGGGTCTTGATAGCTATCGAAACCCTCTCTCCTTCACCCATCATCACAAAAGGCTTGTCTTTTACACGAAATGATGTATGGCCAAAAGAATCAACTTGCTCTGATACTTCAGGGAATTCCACGCAAATTTTTCTTACTTTATCAAGAATTTCTATAGCTTCCTCAGTTTTTACCCTTTTATCGTGATCCATCTATAATCCTCCATAATTTTTATATGATCAAATTCGTCTTTATATCAGTGTTATCCTGCAAGATCAGAAGCTTCTCTTCATATTGAGCCAATATCTTTAATACCTCAGGCCTGCTTTCTTTTTCAAACAGATAGTTCCACCTATACATGTTTTTAAGCATTAAGAAAGTTTGTTTATAATTCCCTTTCTCAAGGCCGACTTTTTGAATGATAAATCTTTTAAGAATCCAGTAGTTCCTTTTCCAAATGGGAGTGTCTAAGTATACAATCAAATCCGCTTGCTCAAAACTTTGTGTGACCCACCCGTAATGAACACCTTCTATAATCCATGAACAGAACCAAGAATGTGTTGAAACATTTTATCCCGCTCTTCGATACTGTTTCTTATATCTCCATTCCTAAAAATCTTTTAAGCCGTAGGACAATTCTATAATCCCCAGATATAAATCAGCTCATCATTTTCTAACAGCCGCGGTTAAGGATAAACCCTTGTAATTTTAAAAAAATGATCCAGCCGCCGACTCCCAACGCAATAGATAGTAAAAAGGGTAAAGAATTTTTTAATGAAAAAGCTACGATCAGAATCAATATAATCGTGCCAGGCAATCCGTATAAAACACCAAAGAGAAAATTCCCCAGATTACTTGCTGGTTCCCCTTGTACGTATAGCCAAAAAAGGCTTAATAAACTGACTAGCGGCAAGGCTGCAATAATTCCTCCATATTTCGGGTATTGTTTTGCTATCAATGTAACGGTGGCAATGATCAATGCTGAAATGACTGTCTTAACGACGAAATTCATCAAAAGCCACCTGCCTCAGTAATTCAAATGAGTGATAAATTTGAGAGCGCTGTTCTTCATTTAATTTTCTAAAAATCATTTTTAGTTTTTCTTTATCCAGCTCCGTGTTCTTTTCTAATACCTCTTTTCCTTCTGAAGTAAGTTCAAGATATACGACCCTCTTATCACCTTCTTGCTTATATTTTCTCACATACCCTTTTTGCAATAATCTCTTTGTGTGTTCAGAAGCCGTATTATGGGAGATGCCCATTGCATTAGCTAATATTTGAACCGTTACGTATTGATTTTTATGTATGGTCTGCATGCACCTAATGTTTTGGTGAGTAAGATTTTCTTTATGTTCGTAATGCAGTAAATAATAAATATCCGTCCAAGCTTCATTTATTGATTGAATGTCCAAAGTTATTTACCCTCCAGAATATATCGTATTGTACGATATATTATAAACATTTTTTCCCTGCTTGTAAAATAAGCCTCTTTTCATGTACGGCATTATTTAAATAGATCGCGTCAATAATGATAGTTCTTGTCGGCAAATCGATATATGGGAAAAGTTGGAAATAATGGGCCAAAGTTGATAATAAATCTGAAAAGCAGATAATAAACTGCAAAAACTCGATAATAAAAATGTCGACCGCTTATCGCTGAGAGCACCCTACACATTCTTAATAATGAAAGGAACCTCCATTAAATCATTAATAATATAATCAGCCTGGACATTTGTCCATTGTTTATCTTCTTTCCAGATCGCATTAATCCCTGCATTTTGTGCTGCTTTGACATCATTTTCTGGATGGTCTCCAACGAAAAGGCACTCTTCCGCCGATACGTTTAGCTTCCGCATAGCTCTTTCGAAAATCTCAGCGTCCGGTTTTTTAATGCCTTCCCATTCTGAAATTAAGATGCTATCAAAATAATCTTTAATCTCTAGAGCTTGTATATTATCCATTTGAAATTGGCCTTTTCCATTTGTAATCATGCCTAAAAGGAGCGAATTGCTTTTTAATTCATTTAGCATTTCGATTAGATTGGGAAATCCAATGCAGCTGCTCTTAAAATGATTTAAATAATCCTGAAGTAACATTTCCCACGTTAATCCTTGAATATCATATTCACGGACCATTTCGCGATAAACTTTATCCTTCCAAACATATCCCCGGCAATCCAGCTCGATAAATCTAGAAGAATATTCATCTTTTTTTAAATGAGCCACCCATTTGTTCAGTCGATCATACTGATTATCGATAAATTTTTTAACAGAAGCATCCCGATTTAGCAAAGTGCCATCCAGATCAAATAGAACTGCCTTAATCATAGTTTCGCCTCTTTTCCGGTTATATGAACCAGGCTTTTTTCAATAATCTAATGCCCTCTTCAATCTGTAACTCCGTTAATCCACCGTAACCAAGCAATATCTTTGGCTGTTGGATTTTATCTTTGTTTTGTTGATAGATCGTCGTTGGATACACTCTAATATCTTTCATCGCAGCCGTCCGTATTAATTCATCTTCAGACATGTTGTTGTGAACTTCTAAGAGAATATGCAATCCTGATTTATCGCCAATGATTGTTACTAGATTGTTAAAATTTTTTTCAATTGATGAGAGCAATACAGTATGTTTTCTTCGGTATATATTTCTCATTTTATTTAAATGCCGCTCCCAATGACCATCTAGCATAAATTGATAGAGCGTGTTTTGATTTAGCCGGGAAACGGTTTGTTTATAAAGTTGAAACCTTTCATGATACTTCCTAGCTAAATCAGGAGGCAAAATCACATAGCTAATCCGGATAGAAGGGATTAAAGATTTAGAAAAAGTCCCAAGATAGATAACCCTGCCATGAGCATCCAGTCCTTGGAGAGAAGGGATCGGTTTACCCACATGCCGAAATTCCCCGTCGTAATCATCCTCAATAATATAGCCGTTTTTTTCTTCCGCCCATTTCAATAACTCCATTCTTCTCGTAATGGGCATGACGTTTCCATTCGGAAATTGATGGGAGGGTGTTACATAAACAATCCGGGCATTGCTATCTTTTAAATGGCTGATGCTGATTCCTTCCTCATCCAATGGTATGTGCTTTAACCCGACTCCCTGGTCTTCCAGCACCGTTCTGATTCTGTGAAAACCCGGGTCCTCCATGGAATAGGTAAGTTCTTTGCCTATTACCAAACATAGCAGTCCGATTAAATATTGTGTTCCTGCCCCAATAATCACTTGATCCCGCGCGCAACGCACACCTCTCGATTGGAAAAGGTATTTTGCAATTTCCTCCCGAAGCAACACTTCACCCTGGGGCTCTCCGCTTAAAAATAATTCACGTTCTTCGAAATACAAACTTTGCTGTGTCAGCTTTCTCCATATAGAAAACGGGAAATGTTCTAAATCAACTTTCCCATGATTAAAATCAATTTTATACTTCTTTTCATCATTTCCTTCTTTTATGTATGGTGTTTCAGGTGATTGGAAGAGAATCGTATCTTCCTCCAATTTATTTACGAATATCCCTTTTCGTGATTTCGTTTCTACATATCCTTCTGCGTTTAATTGCTGATAGGCAGCCTCGACAGTATTTTGGCTAATCCCAAGATGGTTTGACAGCTTTCTTTTGGAAGGTAGTTTTGTTTCCGCCTTGATGCCGCCGCTTTGGATTTCCTTCTTTATGTATTCGTAAAGCTGTATATATAATGATGTACTTTTGGATCTGTCTAAGTCAGGAGTTATCTCAAACACCTGCTCCACCTCCACAAACTGATACCATCAATTATATCAAATCTGGAACTTAACGGATGTTCAGATTTGCCATATAATCGTTGTAAATAAGAGGGGGAATAAATTTGATGAAAATAAAAGAACTAACTAATGAAAGTGAATGGAAGCAAGCTTTTCCAGTTATGAAGCAGCTAAGAACTCATCTAGACGAAAAAACTTACCTTGATTTAGTGAAAGAATCACAGGAAAAAGATGATTATAAAATGTTTGCACTATTTGAAGAGGGTAAGATTGCTGCTGTTACGGGGTTTATGCCAATGGTTACTTTGTACAACGGCCGCTTTATTTGGGTGTGCGATTTGGTAACAGATCAAAACCAACGATCGAAAAATTATGGGGAACAACTTCTTTCTTATGTTCATAAATGGGCACAGGAAAATGGATATCATCTTGTTTCGTTATCATCTGGATTACAAAGGGCTGATGCCCACCGCTTTTATGAAGAGAAAATGAACTATGATAAAACGAGTTATGTTTTTGTTAAAAAGGTCTAAAAAAATTGCCGGGAGGACATCCCCCGGCTTTTGGATTATTTTCCCGTATCGGCAAATTGTTTGATACGTTCCCCGATTTGATCGCGCACACGCTGGAATACAGCCCATTTCTCTTGATCAGTTCCTTGTGCTTTTGCGGGATCATCAAAACCCCAGTGATCTCGTTTTACATGGGGCGGTGTCGTTGGGCACTTATCTGCTGCATCTCCACATAATGTCACTACAAAATCAGCACTGTTCAAGATTTCAGGGTCAATGATATCTGACGTCTGATTCGAAATATCAATATCCACTTCTTTCATTGCTTTAACGGCATTTGGATTTAAGCCGTGTGCTTCAATCCCGGCACTAAGGACCTGCCATTCGTCCCCTAAATACTTTTTACCCCATCCTTCCGCCATCTGGCTGCGGCAAGAATTCCCTGTACATAGAAAATAAATTGTTTTCTTAGCCATGTTTGTTTTCTCCTTTGTTTAATGAATAATAAGCAACCATATATACAGTCCAACAAGTGTAATGAACAATGTTGGAATGGTTAAGATAATTCCTGTTTTAAAATAAGTACCCCATGATATCTTCACGCCTTTTAACGAAAGTACGTGTAACCAAAGCAATGTTGCTAATGAACCGATTGGCGTTATTTTTGGCCCTAAATCTGAACCAATTACATTTGCATAAATAAGTGCCTCTCTTATGACACCAGTTGTGTTCGTATCTGAAATAGCAAGCGCGTCAATCATCACGGTTGGCATATTGTTCATAACGGATGAGAGGATCGCTGCAATGAATCCCATCCCAATCGTGGCGGCGAACAAACCTTGATCGGCTGTCCGTTGAATGAGGGCAGCTAAAACATCGGTTAGCCCCTCATTTCGTAAGCTATAAACAACCACGTACATTCCTATCGAGAAAAAGACAATGGCCCACGGTGCACCTTTTATTACAGTTCTAGTATTAACGGCATGGCTTCTTCTAGCCATCAGCAGGAAGAAAACAGCGACAATACCTGCAATGATGGAGACAGGAATTCCTGTGAACTCACTGGCAAAATAACCGATAAGCAAAACCCCTAATACAATCCAGGATAATTTAAACATCTTTTCATCCCGAATGGCTTCGACAGGCTTTTTCAGGTCTGACACATCATAATTCTTCGGTATACTCTTACGGAAGAAAAGGTATAAGACCAAGATACTCGCTGCTAGTGAGAACAAGTTCGGCACGATCATTCTTGAAGCAAACTCGACAAAACCAATACCGAAAAAGTCTGCAGATACAATATTTACAAGGTTACTTACAACTAAAGGCAGGGAAGTTGTATCCGCAATGAAACCACTAGCCATGATAAATGGGAAGATCATTTTTTCACTGAAATTCAAGTTGCGGACCATCGCTAATACTATGGGTGTAAGAATAAGAGCCGCACCATCATTTGCGAATAATGCAGCAACTAATGCTCCCAAAATGCTTACATACACAAACATTCTGACGCCATTTCCCTTAGCTGCACGTGCCATATGTAAAGCTGACCACTCAAAGAAACCAATTTCATCTAGAATAAGCGAAATAATGATAATGGCAACAAACGCTAACGTCGCATTCCATACAATGGATGTCACATCTAGTACATCATTAAAATCTACCACACCGACAAGCAGAGCTAAAATAGCACCTCCACATGCCGACCAGCCAATCCCTAACCCTTTCGGCTGCCAGATGACTAGCGTTAATGTGGCCAAAAAAATAAGAATGGCCAAAATCGCAGAAAACATTATTGTCTACCTCCATGTTGTTAGTCGCAAGAAATACGCTTGCCACTTGCTTCTAATTCCTCTAATTTATATCTTTGACTTGGCAAGTCACAGATAACGGTTTGAACAAATGAATAATACGGATGTGAATGGTTTAATGAATAAAAGATCCATTGGCCCTTTCTTGTTTCTTTGACAATTCCACTATCCTTTAACTTCCTTAAATGTTGGCTGATGGCTGGCTGGGTCATCTGAAACAGAGCCACAAATTCACAAACACAACACTCATGATCTTCCAGAATCTTAATCATCGTTAAACGTGTCTTATCACCTAAGAGCTTGAGTATAGTTGCTGCTGTATCCAGGTCTAACTCTTGTTTAGTTTGCATAGGTTAACCCCCAGTCTATCAGTAGTGAATTATTAGGTGCGAAATCCGTGCTAACTTTCACCTTATCATTTTATAAGCATATGCTTATATATGCAACTGCGAATGTAGGATGTAAGTCTTTAAAATTATTCGAGGTTCGCTTGCTATTTCACATGAGAAAACCTTCTGAAAGAAAAAGGTTTTCTCGAACACTCCAATTGGGATAATGTAGTATACTAGTTACTATATTACTACAGGCAATGACGAAACTTTTAAAAGAAAGGCTCTGTTAAACGATAATGTTGTTTTTGGGAAGGGAATCTGCGAGACTCCTGCGGAAAAACGGGCTGGCAAGACCCCGCAGCGAGGTACGAGTGAGGAGGCTTGCCAGTTCGTCCGCGGAAAGCGAGTAGATTCCATGACCATTTGAAAATCAACAATGGAATTTAACAGAGCCTAAAGAAAAAGTGATGAAATCATGTTCTATACAATTGCTATATTTCTACTTGCTGGATTAGCTGAAATTGGTGGAGGCTATCTGATCTGGTTGTGGCTGCGTGAGGGGAAACCTGTTTATTTAGGCTTGTTAGGCGGACTAACATTAGCTTTATATGGAGTTATTGCCACATTCCAGTCGTTTCCTTCTTTTGGCCGCGTGTATGCTGCCTATGGCGGGATTTTTATAATTCTTTCTATTTTATGGGGTTGGGGCATAGACAAGAAAACTCCTGACTTATACGACTGGGTAGGTGCTGTTATTTGTATTATCGGGGTTTCGGTTATGCTCTGGGCACCACGACAATAATACCTAAGGGGGTATCTCTATGGTCATACAGGGAAATATGTCACCAAAAGCGATTATAGAAGTTTGGGATTCTACTAAAGAAGTTTTTGATGAATATGACGTTTCACTTACTGATAAATCCTTGCAGGAAATTATAGATGGGGATGCCCTTGCCGCACTCCTTAATGATTTAAATAAGAAGGTTGGGAGTTCAAGCGCTACTTGTATTGAAGGTGGCTGACATACACCTTTTAAAAAGGGATAGGTTATTCCTTCTTATGATAAATATTTACTGAACGGTTAAGAGTTTATTAAGACAACAAATAAGGGCCAAAACAGTCTGCTGTTTTAGCCCTTTATTTAGCTTATTATTTTTTCCATCGCAAGCACATCAACAAAGTGACCATCCAGAATACCTTGCTCTTTAAAAACTCCAACTACCTGGTATCCTGATCGTTGGTACAGGCTTTGACCTAATGTATTGAAGGGGAAGGTGAATAACACAATTTTATGGAATTCATTTTGTACTGCTTTTTCTTCTAATAAAGATAAAAGACACTTCCCAATTCCTTTCCCCCGCTCTTCTCTGTCTATGTATATAGATAGATCCGCTACTCCTGAATAAGCACAACGATTATTATAAGGATTTAACGATGCCCATCCAACTACCGTGTTATTATATTCCGCTACGAGTATCTTGTATCTCCCTTGATGATTGTTGAACCAATCAGTCATATATGAGATATCCTTTTTATCCGTGTCTAATGTAGCGATACGATCTTCAATTCCTTGATTATAAATATCCAATATACACTGGATATCAGCTGCTCGAGCCTCTCTGATTATTACTGAAGCACCCATTTCCACTTCACTCCTCTCACTTATAAGAAAGACATTGTTTAATAGCTTTCATAAAGTTCCCATACGTGATTTCTCCTAATGATGTAGAATCACCTTGAAAAAATCGGTTAAAAGTAAACTCTTTAGCCTCGCCGATCGTATATTCTCTTGCACGAATAACCAAATTTACATATGCGGAAAAAAATTCACAGCTCAAATTCCCACTATGGTGAACTCTCATTTTGATACCCCCTAATATTAGACCACTATTTACAGCAAGATGAAGATACGCTGACAGGTATGGATGCTGCTTCATTTGAAGCGCTAGATGTTCCACACGATGAGACAATCGGAGTTTCATGAACAACCTGGGTACAACAAGAGGAGCCTTTATTTTCTGGATCCCTTAAATTGTTAGTGCTGCACACTCCGGTTTCTGGCAAAACTAATTCCACTTTAGTTGCCGATTCTATATCCCCTGATAAATAGGCGGCAATCGAACGCACTTGCTCATATCCGGTGGCCATAAGAAAGGTAGGTGCTCTTCCATAGCTTTTCATGCCCACAATATAAAACCCCTCTTCGTTATGTCTTAGTTCTTTCTCTCCATGAGGGCGCACGGTGCCACAGCTATGTACATTCGGGTCAATAAGCGGGGCAATCCCTACAACGCTTTCGGTTGTTTGATCAATACTTAGCCTCAGTTCGCTTAGGAACGAGAAATCCGGACGGCTGCCGGTATTGACAATAATTTCATCCATTTTTAGTTCTCTGATCTCCCCTTCATTTTCACCTGTAAGCAATAGGCTATCGCCCAGCGATTTGACTTGTTGTACATGGAATGGGGTAATAACATGAACTATGCCTGAATGAACAAGTTGGTGAATCCGCGTTCCAAGCTCTCCTCTCGCCTCTAATTGGTCATTTCCTTCTCCACCATATGCCTCTTCAACGTTTCGTTTTCTCATAATCCAAATCAGCTCAGTTTGCGGATCACTTTCTTTCAATTTTGCCAATTCAATTAAGGTGTTCAGCGCTGAGTGGCCTCCCCCAACTACAGCTATACGCTTCCCTTTATACCGGCTGTTTTTCTCACCAAGCAGATTGGGAATTCCATAATAAATATGTTCGTTTAAGGCTTTTTCTTCACTTGTCCAAATACCCTCAGAGTTAACGGGATTAGGGCGGCTCCAAGTACCTGAAGCATCAATAACAGCTTTTGCTTCAATCCGTTCGGTTAAATTTTCTTTTTCCACAAAAAGTATAAACGGTTGATTCCCACGATTAATCGTTTTCATTTTATCAATATTTTTTCTGCTTATAGAGACAACTACTGTATTTAAAAAGAGGGATGGCTCTATTTCCGGCAACCTAGCTAATGGTTCCAAGTATTGAGCTATGACTTCCTTTCCAGTTGGCAGGTCAACCTGATTTGGTTCTTTCCAATTATGTCTTACCAACAATTCCTTGGCAGCCTTATCCATATTATATGGCCATGGCGAAAATAATCGGACATGCTCCCATTTTCGAATATTATCGGCAATTTCAGTGCCGGCTTCCAGAATGATAAATTTCTGTCCTTTCACCGCTAAATGTGCTGCTGCCGCTAAACCAATCGGGCCAGCACCAATAATAGCAACAGGGAGCTCTTTAGATATAGGTTTATCCATCTATCATTCCTCCTATCTTTAAAATCAAAAAAATTTGATTTATAGGTTAATAAATCATTATCTTCGTAATAGACAACAAAGTTCCTCCGACAATAGATGTTCCACTTCTTGGTTGTTTAAGGAATAATAACTCCATGTTCCTCTTGTTTCTTTTTCAATTAGTCCGGCATCCAATAGGATTTTTAAATGATAGGAAAGTTTGGACTGAGGCATATCGATGAGAGGAATCAAGTCGCAAACGCATAGCTTTCCCTTTTCTGTCAGTATGTTCATGATATGGAGCCGTTTTTTATCGGATAAAGCTTTAAATTTCGCTTCGTACTCTTCGAATGCTTTATCCAAGCTGACTTCAATCAACGACATTTCACTATTCAAAGCTTTCACCCCTAAATCAATTTTTTTTGATATATGCTTAATATATAAAAAAGTGAAAATTATGGCAACTTTTTTAATCAAAAGGCTATGTTAAATTCCATTGTTGATTTTCAAATGGTCATGGAATCTACTCGCTTTCCGCGGACGAA
>NZ_QVTC01000104.1 GCF_003429085.1 Bacillus sp. V59.32b
GCGATGCCTTATACAAGACCTCGCACAAAAGATGGGTTTTTCAAAAAGCATGACTATGTCTATGATGAACACTTCGACTGTTACCTCTGCCCTGCAGGGCAGGTTCTGAATTACTCTACAACTAACAAGGAAGGCTATCGTGAGTATAAATCACCTAAGCACATTTGCGCTGGCTGCCCAAACTATCCCAATGAACCGGAAGCAAGGACCATCAAAAAGTGGTGACGAGGCATATTTGGCAGGATTATGTAGAGGAAACAGATCATTTGCGACACCACAAGGATGTAAAACCAATCTATGCGAAACGCAAAGAAACGATAGAACGCGTATTCGCAGATGCAAAAGAAAAGCATGGCATGCGTTGGACAAAGTTAAGGGGACTTAAAAATTGTCGATGCAGGCGATGCTTACTTTCGCTGCCATGAATTTGAAGAAGATGGCAAACTGGACATGGCAAGGTCCAGAAATGGCATAATAAATAAGGCTAAGTGAGGTCCATTTACACTCAAAATAAGCAAAAATAGAAATAATCACTAAAAAGGGGTTCGGAATGAGACTATTCCGAACCCCTTTTGTCGACAATCTGGGCGATCCTTTTACAGGATCGCCTTTTTTCAGGCAGTTTTATCTCAATAGAATTCCGGCCGCCTATCCTGAAATACAGGTATCATGCCCCTCACTTCAGCTGTTTTATCGAAATCAATCATGCCTGTTACTATTTCTTCCCTATTTCCAGCTTCGGCGATAATGTCGCCCCATGGATCGATGATAAGGGAATGGCCGGCAAATTCATTAGCCGGGTCGCTTCCTATACGGTTGGCGGCGATTACATAGCACTGGTTTTCTATTGCACGGCTGATGAGCAGGGTACGCCAATGGGCAAGCCTGGGCTTTGGCCATTCTGCTACCACGAATATCGCTTCTGCCCCTTTTGACGTATGGGTACGAATCCACTCCGGGAAGCGGATATCGTAGCAGATAAACCCGGCACATAGTTTACCTCCTAATTGAAATAAGCCATCTTTTTTACCCGGCTGAAGAAAATGGTGTTCATTCATCAGCTTGAAGAGATGGAGCTTGTCGTACTCTTTCACGAGCCTACCTTGATTATCTATAATCAATAATGTGTTAAAGACCCCGTCTGCGGTTTTCTTCGCCACGGAGCCCCCGATAATATGGATATGATAATTTTTGGCAATCTCGCTTAAGAAAAGAATCGTTCGCTCAGCCTGATCGTCGGCGATTTCCTCTAGCCTTGTTAAATCATATCCGGTTGTCCATAACTCAGGCAAAACAATGACATCCGGTCCAGACTTCACCGCTTCTTTTATTTTTTCAGCCACGGCCTGATAATTTAACGCGGGCTGGCCATAGGCAATATCGAGCTGAATACAGGCAATCTTCCATTTCATCTCATGCACCTCGCAATTTCCCTTGAAATTAATCATATTTTTATATTAAATTAACGATATATCATTTGTGACTGATTTTTCAAGAAATTTCAGAGAAGGTGGACATACCATGCATTTCAAAAAGTCCGATTTACTTCAGGCGCTTCCTAAGCAATTTTTCGCTTCGTTGGTTTCCAAAGTGGCTGACATTGCTGCCGAGGGGCATGATGTCATCAATCTCGGCCAGGGCAATCCAGATCAGCCGACCCCGGCTCATATCGTAAAAAAGCTGCAGTCAGCTGCGGAAAATCCAATCAACCATAAATATTCCCCTTTCAGGGGGACAAAGGAATTAAAAGAGGCAGCCTGTGAATATTATCAACTGGAATTTGGCGTTAAACTGGACCCTAATAAAGAAGTCGCCATCCTGTTTGGTGGGAAAGCCGGCCTGGTAGAACTTCCTCAATGTCTATTGAATCCCGGCGACACCGTCCTTGTCCCCGATCCGGGGTATCCCGATTATTGGTCTGGTGTATCCTTGGCTAAAGCCAGGATGGAAACGATGCCTTTGAAAGAGGAAAATGACTTTCTGCCCGATTATGGTGGTATAAGCAGGCAGGCGATCGAACAGGCCAAGCTGATGTTCTTGAATTACCCGAATAACCCGACCGGGGCAGTTGCCACCGAAGCATTTTTCAAGGAAACGGTCGAACTGGCAACGAAGGAATCCATCTGTGTTGTCCATGATTTTGCCTATGGCACGATTGGATTTGATGGAAAGAAACCGCTCAGCTTCCTGCAGACGGAAGGAGCGAAGGATATAGGCATTGAAATCTACACTTTGTCCAAGACATACAATATGGCTGGTTGGCGCATTGCGTTTGCCGTAGGAAATGAAAGCGTGGTGGAAGCGATCGAGCTGTTGCAGGACCATCTGTATGTCAGCCTTTTTCCAGCCGTCCAGGAAGCCGCAGTGGAAGCGCTGTTAAGCTCGCAACGATGTGCGCAGGAACTGGCGGAAATGTATGAATCTCGCAGAAATATATTCATAGGCGGCTTGCAATCCATCGGCTGGGATGTGAAAGCCCCTGCAGGCTCATTTTTTGCATGGCTTAAGGTTCCAGAGGGATACACTTCAGAAGAATTTTCTGACTATCTGCTGAATCACGCCCATGTGGCCGTGGCACCAGGAAAAGGATTTGGAAAATACGGGGAAGGATATGTACGGGCAGGTCTCCTGACAACCGAGGACAGGCTTATGGAAGCCGTCCGGAGGATTCGGGCTCTGCGGCTATTTGGTTAATTGGTGTAATGAGGAAATGAGAAAATAGGATGGTTCGCAAACCAATCATTCAGCAATCAGAAGAGTTTTTTATGTGAATAGACATTAATAGATAAAGTATATATGAAACTACTGAGAACACTGTGTAGAAAAGGCATAGAGATAATAGAAGCAACGGCATGTAAAGATCATGTACATAAGTTAGTAAGTATTCAAATAAAAGAGGATGTCGTGGCAGAACAATTAAGTTTTGTGGAATACAACGATCCATTCACAGGTGAAGAAGTAAAGAAAACTAAAAGAGATAAGCGGAAGTCCTTTGAAGTCTGGCCAGAAGAAGTACTACTAAGGGCGAACTACTCAATAGCCCTTTATGGACTGGTCAGTAACAAAGGCTTTCAGTCCCAGCGAAAACCATCCCTTATCACGGGGTGGTTATTATTTTATGAAACTATTATAATAGTTCTATATGTCTATTGTTGTCTAAAAATGGATAAGTTACTATTATTTTAATAGGGTGGTCAATAAGAGGGGGTTCAACATGAAAACACTAAAGAGATATATGTTGATGGGCTTGGCGCTTGTTCTGATTCTATCGATACTACCAGGATTCCAATTAAAGGCAAATGCAGAAGAGTCGGTGATTAATGTAAAATTAAAAAATCCGAAGTTTATTGGTGATAAATCGGAGCTTACGATTAAGCCAGCAGTGACTTATACAACTAATTTACCTAATGTTAAATTTTTGGCTGGACAAACCTATCTCCTGAGGGTCAGCGGAAGCAATATTAAAGTTTTGCAGAATTCTACTGATATAGGACAAGTTTCTGCTTTGGAAATTAAACCTGAGAAAGGTAATGGTCCTCTCTCAATTAATAATCGTAATTACTTAGGGAGTTTTAAATTTTCCAATGAAGACGGGAAGTACGTTCGTCCAATAAATTCTATTGGCCTTGAAGACTATTTAAAAGGTGTCGTTCCTTTTGAAATGATTTCTTCGTGGAATGTAGAAGCACTAAAGGCACAAGCTGTAGCGGCTCGTACCTATGCAATGTCCTATTTAAACGGAACACCTGATGATACTCAAACTTACCAGGTATATGGTGGTTATGAGTGGTATGCAAATACAACTAGAGCAGTGGAAGAGACAGCAGGACAGATCATAACTTATAATGGAAATTCAATCGGTCGTAACGCTGTTTATTCTTCTAGTAACGGCGGGCAGACAGAATCTGGCAGCAATGCGTGGGGCAGCGAGGTTGGATATTTGCAAAGTAAAGATGATCCGTATGATCCAAAAACAACGTGGAGCTATTCAGTTAAGAAAAAACAAATTGACGCTTCTAAGCTGGATTTGAATAAGGCTGGCGAATGGTGGGCTACCACAGCTGAAGTTGAGAATACAAAAATAATAACTAATATTAAAAATTGGATCAGAAAAAGAGATAGTATTGCAGATAACGTTGAAATCAAAATTACGGATATTCCAGTTTTGTCGCTTTATGAAACCAATTCAAGTGGTAGGATGAATAAGGGTAGCATTACAGTTGACTATCTAACACTGGAAAAAGGGAAACAGACGGCAGTAAAACGTCAAACTATAAGACCTGGAACCGCCTCAGACATAAGGACAATCATCGGTGGCGATATCATGAAAAGTATTTTAGTTGATGAGGTGAAAACCTCTGAGGAAAGCGTTGAAGTTCGAGGAAGAGGATTCGGACATGGCGTTGGCATGAGTCAGTATGGCGCTAAAAAGGCTGCTGAATCTGGATTAACCTATAATAAAATACTCGCTTTCTATTTTTCAAATACTAGTATTAAGGATTCAATATTACCGAAAATCACTGCAGTGAAAACATCTTTTGACTCAAAAATAAATCAAGCTAAATTAGACTTCACTACAAGTGAAAATGCAAAAATAACGGTACAGGTGAAGGATCAAAATAGTAAAGTTATTGCAACATTAGTAAATGGTGTCCAAAAGACAGCAGGATCTCAATCAACTGTCTGGAATGCAGCCAGTGTGAACAACGGAAAATATACATTTGTAATTACTGTTGCCGACAGCAACAATAATACGAGTACAGCATCCACTCCGTTTACATTAGCAAAACCAATACCAAAGGACACAACGGCACCGGTCATTAGCAACACAGCAACTTCTATGAAGTCAAATGTAGTATCGCTAAAGTACCAACTCAATGAGGCAGCCAAAGTTACGATTCTTGTAAAAGATGCAAAAGGAAAAACCGTGGCTACTGTTGCGACCAATCTCCAAAAGCAAAAGGGTATCAGTTGGGCATCTTGGAATGCGTCGAAAGCTGTGAATGGAAAATATACATTTAACATAACAGCTGTCGATGGGAGCAATAATAAGCGGATAGCTAATGTCGCTTATACTTTGAATAAGCCGAAACCAGCACCAAAGGTAATGACAGGAACGGTTAATGTTACGAAATTAAATGTACGTGCCACAGCATCGACTTCCGGCAAATTGCTTGGATCGTTGAAGAAAAACCAGAGGGTCACGGTTCTTTCGAAGAGCGGATCCTGGTATAAAATTCAATTCGGTAAGAGTACCGGTTACGTTCATGTGAATTATCTGTCTAATGTCAAATAAAACAAAAGGCCGCAAATTTTGCGGTCTTTTTTATGGAATCGATGATTTTTTCAAAACTAAATTGCAAGAGCAATCCATAAGAAAAAGGTATATAAACTATTAAAAAGTTTCTATTAATATCGTTAAAGAGAAAGGTGTTATTATTTCCCTATAAAGGCAGTGAGGAGGGTGACAATGTTTACAATACATTCAATCGCTACAGTATACAACGAACGTAAAACAACAGAGGACGTTTATTGGGGAAATGTCCTTTCGGAAATCAGATTAGACAAAGAATGGGATCCAAGTTGTCTTGATGGCATTGAATCATTTAGCCATGTGGAGATATTGTATGTATTCCATCTTGTTCAAGATGAGAGTATCCAATATGCTTCAAGACATCCCCGAAATAATAAAGATTACCCAAAGGTAGGTATATTCGCGCAACGGGGAAAGAACCGACCAAATAAGATTGGTGCAACAATTGTCGAGCTAATTAAAAGAGAAGGTAATACTTTAACCGTAAAAGGATTAGATGCCATTGACGGTACACCAGTGATTGATATGAAACCCGTTATGAAAGAATTCTTGCCTAAAGGAGAACCAAAACAGCCTGAATGGGCATCTGAGTTAATGATTCATTATTGGGAGTATATGTACACTTCTTCACTAAAAGAATAGATTGAGGGTTTAAAATGGACAACTTGATTAATAACATCTATTTTTTTGTAGGTATTTCATTATCAATATACTTTTTCATTACAAAGAAAAATATGCGAAAAATGATAGCGCTGCTTTTATTATCGATGAGCGCGTTTTACAGCAGTGCTTATATCTTCTACTTCACATCCTATCCCTATAATTTGATGGGCACTGGGTCGATCCTGATATTTTGGTAATAATCCTGCAGATGGCAAAAAAATTTAATTTAAGAAGAGAACAAATATTTTGGCAAGTTTGCGTTCTGTATGTCGCCGTCTATCACTTAATTGATTATGATAATAAAAATGAGAGGTGTAGCGCATTGTCTACAACTCTCGTTTTCTAGGATTCCTCTACTTTGAAAATGCAGAGAAATTAACCATTCTCCCATTAAAACAAATTAGCATGTTATCAATCTTGCCGTCTGCAACTGTCAGAAGTCCCAGATTGTTCTCCGTTTCAATAATCGCACCGTTTTGCAGTGCATCATAACGGATGATTTCTTTTGCCACGGTATCATGGGAAAAGTCATGGTCGAGTTCAATGTGGAAGTTGTTTTTTTGCTCTCGAAGGTCTTTTTTATAGGTATTATTCAGAGAATGGATTTGCAGTGCTGTATTGAGCAGCTGGCTGATTATAGGGCTGAAGCTTTTGTTTTTAAGCGGGCTGCTTGTGAATTGGTATAGCGTTTTCCTGTCTCCATTCAGATAAAGGGCATCCGCTTTAAGCGAGAATGCGAAATGGGTATCTCCAGACAAGATCAAACAATAATCCGGATCGGTGTCGGTGATCCATTTATGAAAGCTTTCGAAGCCCTTGCCATTGTATTTCCATGATTCCATATCAAACGCTGTATGGGTCGGAAATCCTGCCAGCCGAAGCGGTGTTGCCTTCTTTTGGATTATAGACTCAAACAAACCGATTCCATAGAAAGGGCGGGGAGATACAATAATTAGCGGATCTCCAGTTTCCCAGCCGCTTTGCATTAACGAGTACGTTGTCTGGAGAAAGCCTTGCTCATTGATGAGCTGAGGGACTTCAGTCGCATCAGATGAATAAGAACGCTGTGTCCGCGTATCCAGGAAAACAGCTGTCGGATAAGAAGGAACGGTAAAATGCCAATCAGCAAAGGTCCACATCTTTTGGGACCAGTTGTAATGGCTGCTCTTATTCTTGTCAGGAGCGTTCAAATATCGGGAAATCACTTCGCAAAATTCATCATCAAAAGCATCCGGATTATTCCCCCAGCCCTGAAAAGCCCAATAGGCGGAAAGCCCGTTGGCAATCACATGCCGGCCTAATGGAGCGTTCCAAACTCCCTGTCTCCATTCGGAAGATATATTCCAATCATCCGTGAGATCATGGTCATCGAAAATCATATAAGTAGGTATATTGGCAAGCAGTCGCCGCACCCTTGGCAATGAAGCTGCAAACCTTGTAATATCCTCAAACTGTCTTTCGTAGCCAACCTTTGCCTCTTCAGAATCGGCGAAAAAAGCATCCTGATTATGCTCTTGCTCAAAAGAGTTAATCAGCTGTTCCTTCTCAGCGAGCTTCCAAAGCTCAGCGTTGAATGAGAATAAATACATTACAGCATACTCGCCGAACCTCATCAGGTGGTTGGATGCCTTTCGGGATGAAAATTTACATAATTCAGTCGCGATAGTCTGCCTGCCATTGATTTTATCGAGGGCGTTTTTGTAAGGTTCCTTACTTAACTGAGGTTCTACCAGTAATAAGTCTTCCTTATACCCGATAACGGTTTCCCCCAATTTTCTAAGAAATGGCGTTATCGGTCCGGCTACATCATCAGCATAGATTTGGTCTCCCATCAGAAAGAGCGCCTCGGGTCTTTCATCTAGCTTCAGAAAGGATTTCTCAAACAGCATATCTGCACCAGCGAGCGCATCTTCACCCATACCGTGGGGCTTGCGGCAGGAGCCATATAACAACTTGGATCGTGCAGTTTCGGTAATATAAAACGAAGGATACTTTAACTCTCCATATACAATTGATTCGGAAAGCCCAGGGGACAACATGCCGATTTTTTCTAAGTCAAAAGAAAAACGGTTTTTTGTAAAACGAAGATTATATCCCAGCAGCTGATCGATCGGAAACGATTCACTGATGGGTTCAATTTTTATCAAACTGACAAAAAGCTTATCACCAAGACGAACCGTTTTTGCGGAATCTTTTATTTTTACGGTCTCATAGCTCAATCCAGCTTCCTTATTTATTTCATACAACTCTGCCGAGATGTCGAATTCATCGCTGCAGGCAATCCAGATATACACACGGTCGAATTCCGTCCGGCGTAGGATGGGTCCTGCCAAAACAACTGGTAATTTCACTTTCACCACCGCCCATTTGCATTATGGGTATCTTATTCAGGCAGGCAGCGGGATGTGTAAACAAAATTTTCATGTTGTTAATGATAAAAAGATATGTTATATTTTCTAAGTACAAAATGACCGAATTTTGATTTTAGTCAGAGGTGTAAAAATATGGCTGTGGACCGGAGAAGATTAATCATTGACGCCGCAACAAAATCATTCTCGATGTTTGGTTACAAGGCGACAACGATGGATCAGGTAGCGAAGCTTGCAAACGTTGGCAAAGGGACGATCTACACGTTCTTTGCGAATAAGGAACTGCTGTTTGAAGAAATCGTTTCATCACTTGTGAAGGAAATGATCGCCGAAGCAGAAGCGAAGATACAGTCGGAAAAACCTTTTTCTGAAATCGTTCATGACGTGTTATATAAGCTGCTTGAGTTCCGGACAACGCACGTCCTGATGATTAAGCTTTTGCAGGAGGAAAAAGAGCTGGGCACACCAGCAGTCCTGGAGATGTTGAACCACATTGAGGACGAAATCCTCGATTACCTTAAAAGCAAGATTGTGATAGCGATTGAAAAAGGGCATATCATCCAGAACAACGCGGAAATCACATCATTTCTTTTGTTGAAAACCTATATATCGCTCGTTTCTGATTGGGAAAGAAATCACGAGCCATTATCTTCTGAACAGATTGCGGAAGTGCTTAAATTTTATCTAATGAAAGGATTGTCAGTTTGATAATCCTTCTTTTTACAAATAAAAATGACTATTTGAGTAAAATGGTCATATATTCATAATACGAAAGGGGAGGAATCTGCGAAATGATTAGGTCATTATTAGGTGAATTTAAAGGGATATACAAAAATAAAAAGATGCTCATCGCGATCAGTGGGATTCTGTTCATCCCTTTACTATACAGCGCAACCTATCTTTGGGCGTTCTGGGATCCATACGGGCATGTCGAACGAATGCCTGTAGCTGTCGTCAACCATGATACAGCAACCGAGTATAACGGCGAGACATTGACGATTGGTGAGGACCTGGTCGAGAAATTAAAAGATAAAGAGACGTTCGATTATCATTTCGTAAATGAAAAAGACGCGGACCGCGGTCTTCAAAATGGGAAGTACTATATCAAAATCGAGATACCGGAAAACTTTTCACAAAATGCAACGACCTTGCAGGATGAGAAACCAAAGAAACTGAATCTGATCTACACAGCAAATGAAGGTTCGAATTATCTTTCATCCAAAATCGGTGATTCGGCCATTGAGAAGATGAAAGCAGAAGTATCTGCAACCGTAACGAAAACGTATGCGGAATCCATGTTTGATAACATCAAAGATGTGGCTAAAGGACTTGATGAAGCTGCCGGCGGTGCGGGAGAGCTTAATGAAGGAATCGAATCTGCAAAGAATGGTGCAGGTGAGTTGCAAGATGGAATCGAATCCGCCAAGGATGGATCCGACAAATTAAATAAGGGCGCTGGTGATTTACACACCGGTGCTGGTGAGATTCAGAAAAACCTGGAAACATTGGCAGAGAAGTCAGTTACCTTCTCAGGTGGACTTCATTCCGCATCCGCGGGCTCTAAAGAATTGAATAATGGACTACAGCAATTTAGTACAGGCCTTGGGCAAATGAAAGAAGGACAGTCAGAGTTGCTTGAAGGCGCTAAAGAATCCCAGTCAGGAGCGGCAGAATTATCAGATGGACTTGATGAATCTCTTGCCGGCATCCAGGGGATGATGGGCCAGCTGCCGCAGTCTCCAAACGGAGGCCAGGGAATAACAGACAGTGAGCTGACTGGACGTTTAGCCGAAGTAAAAGAAGGAGCGGCAGCCACTTCTGAGAAATCGGCAGAAGTAAGTACCGGACTTAACGAAGCGATTAAGCAAACGGAAAAAATAATGGCAACTACAGATGATCCAGATACAAAAGCGGAGATGGCGAAGTTGAAGGAACAATTAGTACAGCTTCAATCCGTCAACAGCGGGGTGAGCCAAGGTGTAGAAGGTCTTGCAGATCATGCAACCCAAGTTGTGAGTGAGAGTGCGCAGCAATTATCAGGCGGTGCCGGACAGCTACAAGAAGCCCAAAATGAATTATTCGCAGGGTTCAAACAGCTTGCTGCTGGTCAGGAGAAACTTGCGGCCGGGGCTGAAGAACTTGAAACAGGACAAGGACAGCTTGTTGCCGGATTGACAACATTCGGTGACAAGATTGATGAAGCGCAAATGGGACTGGATGCTTTAACAGAAGGCGGCGGCAGCTTATCTTCGGGACTCGATCAACTGGCTCAAGGTTCTGGCCAGCTTAAGGATGGGACTTCTAAGTTATCGAACGGTTCCCAAGAGCTTACAAACGGAACATCTCAGCTATCAGAGGGTTCTGCAAACCTTGCAGAAGGCATGGATAAACTGAAAGACGGCTCAAATGAACTGAGCAATGGAATGAATGAGCTTAGCGATGGGGCGAAAGAGCTGAGTGACAAGCTTAAAGACGGTGCGGACGACGCCGGAGATGTGAAAGCCAATGATGACGTTTACGACATGTTTGCGAAACCGGTCGATGTAAAAGAAGCCCGGCTTAACGAAGTTCCTAACTACGGAACGGCATTAGCGCCATACTTCCTGTCGCTTAGCTTATATGTAGGGGGTTTGGTGCTGACGATCATCTTCCCGTTGCGCAATCCGGCCATATCTCCTAACAGCGGTTTTAGCTGGTTTATAAGCAAGCTAGGCGTTATGCTTACGGTTGGGGTTTTCCAGGCCCTTCTTGTCGACTTCGCGTTATTGCAATGGCTTGATCTTGAGGTGAAAAGCGTACCATATTTGATTTTATTAAGTGTGATGACAAGCTGGACATATCTGGCCATCATTCAATTTTTGGCTACGGCATTCGACAATCCGGGCCGATTCGTGTCAATCCTAATCTTAATCATGCAATTAACAAGCAGCGGCGGAACCTTCCCGATTGAACTGTCACCAAAAGTATTCCAGCAATTGAATCAATATTTGCCGATGACGTATTCGATTGCCGGATTCCGGTCGGTCATCTCAACAGGGGATTATGAATTTCTCTGGCATAATATTGGAACGATTAGTATCTTCTTTGTCGTATTCATGCTTGCTACGCTGGCTTATTTTACATTGACTTATAAGCGGATGAAGCATGTGTTTGCGCATGATGGAGAAGCTGTAAACTAAATATAGAGTATCATCAAGAGGCTTTCCGGTTATTGGAAAGCCTCTTGCTTTTATTGGAGAAATTTTTCTACTGTATGAAATGCTAGATCGACGAATTTTGAGAAGAAAAACAAAAGAAAAGTGCTTAATGAACTTGAAATGAAGGGTAAAAAAATGAAAAAATAAGGATTTAGCTGCAAAATCAGAAATCAAATTCAATATTTCCAAAGTTATGAGCGATTATAAAAATTTATGAGCTATTACTAGGATTTATGAGCGATTATCGAAACATATGAGCGATTACCAGGATTTATGAGCGATTATTGAAATATATGAGCGATCCAATATAGAGGGCCCCAGCAAAATAAAAAAGGCAGCCTACCATTTAAGTATCTTTATCCCTGCTGCAACAAAAACTGTTTCCCGTAGTCACCGTGATCGTGGATGGCGGGATTTTCAATTTGGATGGTGGAATGCTCGATTCCATATTTTTCTTTTAGCATATTGCTGATGGCCAATGTGACATAGAAGGGTTCAATGTCTTCCCGGATGAACACATGTCCTGTTAAAGAATAATGTCCAGTTGTTACGGTCCACAAATGCATTTCATGGACATCTTCCACACCTTCAACCATGCCGATATCATGACGAATCGAATCAAGATCATATTTCTCCGGCACGGATTCCATTAAAATAAGATACGATTCACGTATAATCTTGGCACCGCCTGAAAAAATGATCAAGCCAATGACCATGCTGATCAGCGGATCAAGAATATATAAACCTGTAAAATGGATCAAAATGGCGGAAACAATAATGCCTACAGAGCTAATCAAGTCCCCGATGAAGTGCCAGAGTGCGCTTTTGATGTTCAAGTTTTCTTCTTTTTTCGTCGAACGGCTTAACACGATAGTGAGCACGATGTTAACAACAAGGCCGATGGAAGCAATGGTTAACATCAGTTGCAAGTCAACGTCCCGCGGATTGACCATCCGTTTTATCCCTTCAATGAATATCCCAGTCGCAATGACTGCAAGCGCCAGCCCATTCAGAAACGAAGCGATGATTTCAAAACGCAGGAAGCCAAATGTGTACTTCCGGTCCGGATTTCGGGTTGCCATGTAGATGGCGGTCATGCTTAAACCCAGAGCCAAGACATCGGAAATCATATGCGCTGAATCGGACAGAAGGGCCAATGAATGGGATAACAACCCTCCTATAACCTCTACAATTGTAAAAAAGAGAGTAAGAATTAAGGTGATCCACATCGTTTTCTTTGATGATTGCTGCTCTTTTACGTGATTAAGATGATGATAATCGTAAGTTTTCACACCTTTCATCCTCCTTGTTTATAATAATTATTATTTAATAACTAATATAACTATATGCTTTTAGTTTATGAACATCAAGTGAATTGTTTGGTAAGTTCCGGCTTTTTTAGAGGAAAGTATTTTGCAATATTTATTTTGTTCCTTTATATTGTAAGGGAGTTCTTGGATTTTTTTGGACAAAGAAAAAACAAGGAGGATCATTATGAGAGACATATTAAAAAAAGGGTTTGCACTAGGGCTGGGCGCCGTTATAACCAGCAAAGAGCAGGCAGAAAAACTTGTTGATGAGCTAGTTAAAAAAGGTGAAATAAGTCGAGGCGAATCAAAGGAATTCGTCAATGAATTAATCCAAAAAGGAGAAGAAACCCAAAATCAAATAGATGAGATGATCCAAAAGCGACAGAAAGAATTGCTGGATCGTTTAAATCTTGCGACTAAAGAGGATATCCAGCGACTGGAGCAGAGAATTAGCGCACTTGAAAAAGCAAATAATAACAACAATCTCTAAATAGATTGAACGTGTTGGAACAGGAGTGTTGCCTATTTTTAGGAATCGCATACGACATCTACAACGCTATCGGGACATTGTAACCGTTTTTACCCGTTATGGCTTTGGCTTCATGATGAAAGAATTGGGTCTTCTGGAATGGCTCTCGATACCAAAAAGGATATTCATCGAACGAAATAAGGAGATCCAAAATAAAACGACTGGTGAACGGGTGCGATTGTTTTTAGAGGAACTGGGTCCGACTTTTATTAAAATGGGGCAATTGGCCAGCACCCGCCCGGATGTTTTTCCGGGGGAAATCATACGGGAACTGGAGAAGCTGCAGGATCATGTTCCGCCTTTTTCTACTGAGGAGGTCCACCGGATCATAGAGCAGGAATTAGGAGCTGTAACTGGGGCAATTTTTGATCACTTTAGTGCAACCCCTCTCGCAGCGGCATCAATCGGTCAAGTTCATTCTGCCGTTTTGAAAACAGGGGAACGGGTTGCCGTAAAAATTCAACGGCCTGATATTAAGAGTATGATAGAAACGGATCTAGAGATTCTGCATGATTTAGCCGGCCTGGCCGTGCATCGTCTCGAGTGGGCAGCCAGATATCGGATAGCGGATATTGTGGCTGAGTTTTCCCAATCTCTTCGGGAAGAGTTGGATTATGAGAACGAAGGGCGGAACTCGGAAAAGATCGCAAGTCAATTTAAGGACGATCCGCATATTCGTATCCCCAAAGTATATGGGGAGTATTCCAGCCAAAAAGTCCTCACAATGGAATACGTAGAAGGTATAAAATTAAATGAAATTCAAACCCTGGAGGGAAATGGCCATGATCGTAAAATCCTGGCTGAAAGGGTTGTAAATGCGATTTTTGAACAGGTTTTTATGGGAGGTTTTTTTCATGGAGACCCTCATCCGGGGAATATATTGGCATTGCCCGAAGAGACAATCGTTTTTATCGATTTTGGGATGGTCGGCCGGCTCACTCCGGAAATGAAAAATCATTTCGCTTCTTTAGTTATTGGAATGATGCGCCAAAGTTCGGACGAAATGATAAAAGCGATTACGAATATGGGGTTATTGCCGGACGATATCAATATGCCTAAACTAAGGATGGATGTCGATTTGCTCAGGGAAAAGTATTACGGTGTCCCATTTAGTCAAATGAGTTTGGGGCAGGCTGTTAATGACTTATTTTCTGTCGCATTCCGTCACAGTATTCGCCTCCCAGCAGATCTAACGTTATTGGGAAAGACGCTGCTTACGATAGAAGGTGTTGTTGAAAAGCTCGATCCCGAACTAAGTATCATCTCAGTCGCGGAGCCGTTTGGACGCCGGATGTTAAAAGAACGATTCTATCCAAAAAACATCGCGGAGAAGGTAAGGGAACACCTATTGGAGTATGGAGAGATTTTAACCGGTCTACCAAAGGACATAAAAGAATTCTCAGCCGCCATGAGGAAAGGGAAGATGAAATTAGAAATAGTGATTCCTGACCTTGATTTATTCTTTACCAAGTTAAAACGGATCAGTAACCAGTTATCCTTCAGTATTGTATTGCTTTCGTTCAGCATTATTATGACCGGGCTGATCATTGGTTCATCACTTGGTAAGGAAACACCTACTCTTTTATGGGACTTGCCCACAATTGAAATAGGTTTTGGAATCGCGGCGTTTATGTTTCTTTGGCTTCTATATTCGATTTTTAAGTCCGGGAGGTTCTAAACGCTCCAGGAAACAATTTTATACGAACAAGGAAAGAAAGCGGTCTTTTTGAAAAGGACCGCTTTGTTTTTTTTATAGGTTATTGTTGATATGCATTCAAAAGAATAAAGTTCTATTCTTTTCTGCTAAGGATAAATCTTGGAGGCGGACCATATTCTTGCTCGGCTTCAAAATAGGCGAGCTTCCCTGGAATACACGAAATGATTGTTGGAAAACCTTCTCCAACGGCTACTTCCAAGGCTGTTAATAAAGACAATTCTCTGCCATCGATTTCTTCATCCCACGATATTGCATAACAAAGCTCTCCAGCACCGTGTTCTTTCATTAATTTAGCTATTTCAAACGGGTCTGAATTAGGTTTTGGAATTTCAAACATATACTTTTCACGAAGAGTGGTGAAGTATGTATGCGAAAGACGGCTTAATGCGTCTTTTCGTTTCTTACTCGAAGACAATTCAAACAGAACTCTGTCTTGGAGCCTTTTAGCGAAGAAAGATTTTACTATTATTTTCTCTATCTCTATATCCATATTGATCCCCCATACCATTATGAACCGATGACTCCCCTTAGCGACATAACAAAATTTTCCCAACATCGTTACTCTATAGAATAGTCCAAATTAATTATTTAAAAATTTGGATAAATATGTATAATAGTCTCGGAGAGGTGTCAGATAATGGAGTAGAAAGCCGATTCCTGACATGATGTTCCTTCCTCACCCACCAGAAGACATTCCAATTTCATCGAACCATTTGCTTATAGTACATGCTAATGATCCACTGTTTATCTTTTTCTAAGGATTACAACGAGATGAACGAATTTCCCCCCCTATGAAACCGGAACAGAAACTCCTTTGGCATTCCAATTCACCCATAGAAAAATTGAGTCAGCTAATTCACTTGCTGCATGATTATGGAGGTGAGAGAGATGTGAAAATAAGGATGATAAAAAACCCTTAGGTGATTGTCGGCTAAGATATCCACCAAAGGGTTCCAGAGCGGGAGTATACCCGACTCATAGTTTAGTATACTCCTTTTGTTGACAATCGAAAACTAGTAATAAGGAGGAACTATGGATGAAGGTTGTAAACAAGCATATCTTAAATCAAGAATCGACGATTGTGGCCCCGGAATTCGACGGGTATGGAAATGAAAATTCAAGAATTATTGAAAACGATCAAACCTTTTTGGTGAGAATGCGCCCTTTGGATTTGATAAATGAAAGTATCCGTTATTATGGTTTTAACCTGGCGGGAGCCATTGATGGCTCACGGTCTATTTTAGGAAATATCAATATGCCTCCGGTCGTAGTCATTCCACAATTCGACGTCATCTGGTTTCCTTGTAAATCACATAAACATAAGGATTGTGTATGGCTCGCACACGCACATATCGTAGACAAAGAAAAAATAGACTCAAGCAGAACGAAGGTACACTTCAAACAGGGACACAGCCTGATTCTTGATTTAAGTTTACGTCAATTTGATAACAGAATGCAAAGAGCCTCTGAACTTCATTTACAGCAGATCAAAAGAAGGACAGGCAAGTTTCAAGAATTCAGTTTAGGTTTTAACATCTTGAAGGATTCCGGGGAACAAAACTATACAGTTAACAGGTAGAAATTTAGGACATATGCTTGTCGTTTATGCTTCTCTTAGTAAAGAGGACAACTCGGATGTACGTTAACATTCGAGTTGTCCTCTTTTTTAACAATTAAAGAAGGATAACTTTTTTAATTTTATGGCTCTGTTAAATTCCATTGTTGATTTTCAAATGGTCATGGAATCTACTCGCTTTCC
>NZ_QVTC01000105.1 GCF_003429085.1 Bacillus sp. V59.32b
CGCCTGGAGCGGAAATCAACGGATAATCAAAAGCTTAAACCACTTCTTTTGGTGAAGAATCATATGATTTTATATTTTTCTTTCTCTAATAATATTTAAGAAAATAAATGAACACAGCTCTTTTCTCATTTTTATGCGTTTACTTAGAAAATCTGATTTATGAATAAATTGAAAATCATGATTTTCACTTTATTACTTTACCAAACTAAAATATTATTATATACTAGCATAGTAATTTGAAAGGTAGGAATCTATGGATTAGAGAATAAGAAGTTATGTACCTTTATACTGTATCACCATTTTTTTCATGCTTATTCGATTACCTTGTATGAATAAATTTACCCGCATATCATATTACTGATATTTCAAATACTGCCGTGTCTTAACTAGGAAGTGAATGTTTTTCACACTACAATAATGAATTTTACGAACGATATAGAAAGGTAGATAATTAAATGAATAATAAAAAATGGGGATTGTGGATCCTAACAACCTTCGTTGTTGGAAATATGGTCGGCGGCGGTATTTTCATGCTGCCGGCAAATATGGCATTAAAATCAAGCCCACTCGGCTCGACGCTCGCATGGATCATTACCGGCTTTGGCGTATTTATGATTGCTTTGGTCTTTGGAAACTTGGCCGTGCGTAAGCCTGATTTAAAGGCGGGGCCGCAGAGCTACGCGCAGGCGCTGTTTTCATCACCTAAAACCGGACGAGCTGCCGGATACAGCATGGCATGGGGATATTGGGCGGCAAACTGGGCGGCGACTGCCTCAGTGATTATTACGTTTGCCGGCTATCTATCTACTTTCTTTCCAATTATGATTAGCACGAAGCCGATAATGAACATCGGATCTTTTACTTTAGAAATTGGAAAGCTTACTACATTTCTTATCTGTTCGATTATGCTATGGGGAATTCAAGCCATCCTTTCAAGAAGCTTTAACAGCGCCGGAAAGATGAATCTGATCGCAACCGTAACGAAAGTATTAGGCTTCACCTTGTTCATCGTTGTCACTGTTTTTATCTTTGATACTGCGAATTTAGGGAATGCCAAGGATTTTGTCGATGCAAAAGGACATGTGCGTTCTTTAGGAAGCCAGGTCAATGCCGCAGCTATCGCCACTCTCTGGGCATTCATTGGGATTGAATCGGCGGTCATGCTTTCCAATCGGGCTAAGTCCCAAAGTGATGTAAAAAAGGCAACCATTATCGGGCTCCTGATTTCGCTCGCCATTTATATCGGAATCACGTTACTGACAATGGGTGCTCTTCCACAGGAACAATTGAGGGAATCGCAAAGACCTTTAGTGGATGCGTTGGAATCTGTAGTGGGGACCAGCGGTATTTACATGATGGCGCTTCTTGCAGTCATTTCCCTGATTGGATCAACAATCGGCTGGATTGTCGTAAGTTCTGAAGTGCCATATCAGGCCGCGAAAGCAAATCTTTTCCCAGCGTTTTTTGGCAAAACAAATAAAAACGGCAGCCCTGTAAATTCACTAACGCTTACAAATTTGATGACACAAATTTTCTTATTCTCTACTATTTCAGGCACGGTAGCCGAAGCTTACGATTTTGTAATTGTCGTCGCCACCCTTGCCTATTTGATTCCATATCTTGTCTCTGCGATTTATCAGCTGAAGCTGGTCATCACCGGAGAAACATACGATACAATCAAAGGCTTCCGAAAGCTGGACGGGATTGTGACGATACTTGCTCTAATCTATTCCTTATGGGTAATCAAAACAGGTACGTCTGATATGACTACATTCCTGCTCGGTATCGGCTTGTTTGTAATAGGATTGTTGCTGTATCCATTTTTAATGAAAAAACGGACGAATTGATTCATAGAAGGAAGCATCTTAAGCAGATGCTTCCTTTTTTTCTTTCACATAGTACATACAAGACCAATCTTTTGAAAAACTTTAAAAAAGGAGTAAACTATTCATACATTGGATTACTCAAAGGAGCTTTCGTCATGCAACTCAGTGTTCTCGATCAATCACCTATTTCAAAAGGTTCAAATGCCCGCGTCGCCTTGCAGCAAACCCTGCAATTAGCGACTTCGGCAGAACAGCTTGGATATACGCGTTTCTGGCTGGCCGAGCACCATAATACAAATGGTTTAGCAAGCTCGTCTCCTGAAATTTTGATCTCTCATATCGCCTCCCACACTAGTAAAATCCGTGTTGGATCCGGTGGAGTCCTTCTGCCACAATACAGTCCCTATAAAGTCGCGGAAAACTTTAAAACACTGGAAGCCTTGTTTCCAGGCCGCATTGACCTCGGAATTGGCCGCTCACCAGGCGGAGCGACTGCAACCCGCTTGGCACTTACAGATTCGATAAGAAGAAGCATGAATGAGTTCCCACGCCAGCTAAGGGATTTACAGGGATTCTTATACGATTCTCTGCCGGTGGGTCATCCTTACGAGGAGGTAAAGGCTGCTCCTTTTTCCGATACCCAACCGGAAATGTGGCTGCTTGGAATATCCCATCGGGGCGCCCGCGTAGCAGCGGAAAACGGGACGGCATTTACGTATGGCCACTTTATTTCACCAAATGAAGGACGAAGGGCGGCAGAAGAATATTTCACAAAGTTCCAGCCATCCATCTCGCGCTCAGAGCCCGAAATGAACGTTTGCATCTTTGTTGTATGCGCGGAAACAGAAGAGGAAGCAGAGGAATTAGCTTGGAGTCAGGATATTTGGCTGTTGAACGTTGGCAAAGGCAGCGACACACAAATTCTCTCAGTGGATGAGGCAAAAAAGGTCATTCTTAGCGACGAGGACAAGCAAATCATCAGGAATAACCGGCGTAGGGCCATCATCGGCACTCCCGAAAAAGTGAAGCAAGAGCTTTTGTTGTTAAAAGAAATTTATAGAACCGACGAGTTTATGATCATTACAAATATTTACGACTTCCATGCTAAATTGCGATCATACGAATTATTGGCTAAAGAGTTTGACCTGTGAGCATCTTACTGCATAGCCGGATTCCCTGTCATAGAAAAATCTATCCATAGCCATTAGATAATAACTCTTAATAAGATGACCTGTTTATCGTCCGCTCTTAAATTTGGTCATCGCTCATATATCTGGGTCATCGCTCATATATCTGGGTCATCGCTCATATATTTGCATAACCGCTCATATATCTGGATCATCGCTCATATATTTGCACAATCGCTCATATATCTGGGTCATCGCTCATATATTTGCATAAACGCTCATATATCTGGATCATCGCTCATATATTTGCATAACCGCTCATATGTCTGGATCATCGCTCATATATTTGCATAACCGCTCATATATCTGGATCATCGCTCATATATCTGCATAACCGCTCATATATCTGGGTCATCGCTCATATATTTGCATAACCGCTCATATATCTGGATCATCGCTCATATATTTGAATAACCGCTCATATATCTGGGTCATCGCTCATATATTTGCATAAACGCTCATATATCTGGATCATCGCTCATATATTCAAAAAAAAGGCTAACTTTCTAAAAGAAAGTTAGCCTTTTTATTTAACTGCCCTTAATATGTGCAACGATACCTTCTTCATCGTCAAGGACCAGTTGAATACCTAGATAAGGATTCATATTGAGCACTTGGTCGAGCCATCCGCGAAGAGCTTCGATTAAATTTTGTGTGATCAGTACCTGTTTTCTGTCAGCAACATATACCTCTGCTGAAAAACCGTAATCATCATCATACATCAGTTCAACTTCAACCTCTTGAGGCTGGACTTGTTTTTTGTCTGCGATGTATTTACAGACCGCATTGATGACATCCTGTTCGGAAATGATTAGCGTTTCCAAGGATTATCATCCTGTTCTCTGCGCTTATTTTTCAGCATTCTGAAAATGCTGCGGGCAAGCGAGATAATCACAACGACAGCCAGTACATTGATCAGTAAACCAATAAATCCACCTAATGCACCCATGTTGCCTAATAATCCACCAAGGAGCATTCCGGCGATGCCGCCATACAAAATGCCACGCATTAAGCCACCACTTCTATTGAAAGTGCTGTTGTTATTGGGTGATTTTCTTGTGAAGGAATTAGATTCGGCTTTATTGTTCTGAGCCGGGCTTGATGGGTTGGTGTTAAAGCTTCTCTTTCCCGATTTATATGATTTTGCGCTTGCGACATTATCCGTCCCGTCAAACACAAAGCTTCCTACCGGAGTAAAAGCAATCGATAACGTAAGCATTGCTGTTAATAACTTCTTCATCATGATAGGTAATTCCTCCATTGTTTAATTTTCTTATAGAAAGGCATTAGCCGTTTCCTATATTATTATATACGAAATCAAAAGACAAAGGTTTCGTTTTCTTCACTAACATATTTAACCAGAAAATAAGACAAGGAAACATCCTTGCCTTATTTGCATGATATGATTCTATTAAATTCTTACCACGCGTCCGTTGAACTTGTCTCCCCAGTATCCGCTCGTCATGTTTACAATTGCAACACCTGTAGAGCTTTGGGAGCCAATGAATTTTCCGCCGCCGACATAGATGCCTACATGGCCATCTTTTTTATACGTATCAAAAAACACGAGATCTCCGGGCTGAATTTGGCTGTAGGAAATCTGGCTTCCTGAATTCTTAAGCGCATCAGTATGTGCCGGAAGCTTGATTCCTGCTTGGGAATAAGCCCAGGCAACAAATCCGGAACAGTCAAATCTTCCGTTCGCGATATCAGACGCTGTTCTTCCCCCGCCAAACACATACACGGAATTCCCGATATATTTATTTCCAGCTCTTACGGCAATAGATTTATTCCCTTTTCCTTTATAAGAGACAGTAGAAACAGGTTCCGCAACCATTTCATCCTGAAGTGAATTTTCAAGAGTGGCAAGGCTTCCGTCCTTATCCTGAAGATCAGCCTTTAAAGCAACAGCAAGCTGTTCCTGCTGATTAAGATCTTCCTTCATTGTTTTTGCCTGGCTTTCTTGCTCTTTGATTTGAGCCATCATGCCTTCTAGTTCTACTCTGGATTCATTCAAGCCAGCAAGCTTTTTTTCTACCGCTGCTTTTTTGGTTTTTAGTTCCTCTTTATCAGCTTCATGTTGTTCAAGAATCTCACGGTCCGCTTCCACAATAGTAGCTACGGCCCCTACACGGTCAACGAAGTTCCGGAAGCTTGAAGAACCAAGCAATACTTCAAGATAACTAACGTCTCCACCGCTCTCTTGGAAAGAAAGGGCACGCTCTTTCAGCACTTCATTACGTTTTAAAATCCTGTCTTCTATAATAGGTATTTCTTTTTTTAATTCATCAACCTCTGACTTTGTATCGGTGATTTGTTTTTTTGTGTCATCTATTTTTTGAGTATTATCTTTAATAGCTTGTTCGCTTCGTTTGATTTGCTCATTCAGGGCAGCTTGTTTCTCTTGTAGATAGGAAATCTCTTTATCGGCTCCTTTGATCTTTTCCTGGATTCCTGAACGTTCTTCCTGTACTTCAGCTTTATTAGCTTCTGCTTGTAAAGCCGGAAGAGCAAAAAAACTTCCCAATCCTAACACAATGGTTGTATTCAATGCAATCAACTTTTTTCTTAACACTTTTTATTCCCCTGCTTTCTTCCCAAGTCTGAACTCTGCATCTCTATCAATTGATCAAATACAGCAATTCGACAATGATTAATTTTTACTGACGGCAAACTATATAGTCTTTATGAGAATTCAAGTTGTATGATGCTATTAATCTTTCAAAACGTGTCTGTGTGACATAGATAATTTACAAATTACTAGTAAACCTACTTTGACACTAAGCGAAGTATATCATTTGATTTTTTCATTCTTGTAATAGGCTCGTTACATTTATATTTCGACTATTACAATAAACCGCAAGATTTTATTTTTTCAGTATTCTGTGTAAAATATACCCATAGAAAAAGTCAGCCCACAATTGTGAACTGACCCAGGTTTCCCCTATCTTGTTATTTACAAATCAGCATATTTTCTGCGTGATAATAAATAGTAGATGAACATGATACAGGCACTTACGAAAAACGAAGCCATCGGATTTACATCTACCACTTTGAAAATCGCCGGTATCGCACCCCCGACTGATTCTTCATCCGAAAAGAACCAGAAAAGAAACATGTTATTTGCAGCATGGGCTCCAATTGAAAGCTCCAGGCTGCTCATTTTCATAGCAATGAACGTCAGCATAAAACCTACAAATAAATAGTCAAGACCTACCCATACAGCGGACCGGTCCATTTCCGGATTAAAGAAATGAAGCGAACCGAAGATAAGCGCTATGATACTCGATAAAACAAAAGGATTGGTAGTCTTCTTTGCGAGCCATTGCAAAAGAAAACCCCTGAAAAATAGTTCCTCTACTGTGCTCTGAATCGGTACAGTAAAAAGCACGACAAGAAATAGAAAGAGAAATTCTTTCCAAGTAAAATCATTCAGTATGGTATCTCCTGGAACGATAATAAAATCAATAGCTTGAAAAACTGCTAACAATCCAAAAAATACCGAAAACCCCCAGAAAACTTGTTTCCAATTAATTTTAGGCTGTGAAGTAATCAGGGTCCTGAGCTTCCGTTTATGGATTACTCTGATAGAAAACCAAATTCCCAATAACCAAACTGCGTTCATCAAATTCGAATACAGCAAATCATTGGTAGGACTGACTCCGACAAATTCGTCAGTACCACTCTCCCAATAGGCTACCAGCGTGCCCCGATATGCCATTTCGATGATAGCACAAATGCCATAAACCAGACTTCCTAATATGATAGATACGATGATGACAAATAATGAAAGCAAATACCTTTTCCAGCTGTTTTTCCCCGGTAAATTTGTTAAGTAACTCAGGAAAATCCCCCTTATCTTGTTGCTATATCTAATTTAATTTTTAGTTCTAAACTTTGTTTGGTCTACTCAAATACCGAAATAACCTTCGAAGCGGAAACTTCGCCGCTAAAGAAATATCACTTGTTATATCTTCTATCTTAAGTATCGGCTTGTGAAAAAGTTCTTTAATAGGGTGTTTATTTTATGGAAAAACGGATTCATGCAATTGCTGGTAAGAAGAAAAATACGATTCGTCAGATTATATTATTGAATGGCGGTTAATATATGTAAACCAAAATTAAAATTTAGTTGACATTAATTTTATCATTCTATTATCCTTAGTTTATCAAATACTTTGAAAAGGAGCTTCAAAATGAACGGAAAATTAAGAACAATTGATTTAACATTAGTTGGGATGTTTGTAGCCTTGATGGCTATCGGCGCTAACATTACATCTTTCGCACCATTTATGGTGGTGGGCGGGGTTCCCATTACATTGCAAACCTTTTTTGCCATTTTGGCAGGGGCCATTCTCGGCAGCAGGCTTGGCGCAATTGCCATGATCGTATATGCTGCTGTAGGCCTAGTTGGAGCTCCGATTTTTGCACAATTTGGCGGCGGTGTTTCTATGATTATCAAACCGACATTTGGTTTTATCATTTCGTTTATCTTCACGGCGTACGCCGTCGGAAAAATCATCGAAAAGAATGATAGCATGCCTTCATATGTGTTTGCTTCTTTAATCGGAATGACCATTAATTATTTATTCGGTACAAACTGGATGTACTTTGCTTATGATCTATGGGCTGCTGCACCGGAAGGGTTTACATACAAATTGGCCTGGATGTGGATGATTCCTCCATTGCCAAAAGACATCATCCTGGCTGTTTGTGCCGGATTTATGGCGCTCCGCTTGGAAAGAACATTGTTATCTAAAAGCCAATTCAGAAATGTAAAACGAGCAGCTTAAATTAGAAGGGAGATAATAAAATGGGTGATTGGAAACAGCTCTCACTTAATGTATTAAATGGCTATGAATTGAATGATGACGAGGCATTATCGATCCTGAACTGTCCTGATGACGAACTTCTGGAACTGTTGCAGGGCGCCTATACCATTCGCCGCCATTACTACGGCAACAAAGTCAAACTTAACATGATCATCAATACAAAATCCGGCCTATGTCCGGAAAACTGCGGGTATTGCTCCCAATCCAGCGTCTCAACAGCCCCAATCGAAAAGTACCGAATGATGAACAAGGAATCGATTTTAAAAGGCGCCGAGCAGGCCCATAATCTCAATGTCGGCACCTATTGTATTGTTGCCAGTGGAAGGGGCCCAAGCAATAAAGAAATTGACACCGTCGTTTCGGCTGTAAAGGAAATTAAGGATAAATATAATCTCAAAATTTGCGCCTGCCTTGGCCTGATTAAGCCTGATCAAGCAACGAGATTAAGAGAAGCAGGCGTTGAGCGCTACAACCATAATATCAACACCTCAGAAAGCCATCATGAATCGATTACCACTTCTCATACGTACCAAGACAGGGTAGACACTGTGCAGCTTATTAAAGAAGCCGGCATTTCTCCTTGTTCCGGTGTTATTATCGGAATGAGAGAAACCATGCAAGATGTTATTGATATGGCCAGAAGCCTGAAAGCGCTGGATGCCGACTCAATTCCGGTTAATTTTTTGCACGCCATTGATGGAACTCCTCTTGAAGGAACCGATGAACTCAATCCGAGATACTGCCTGAAGGTCCTGTGCCTGATGCGTTTTATCAACCCGACAAAAGAAATTCGGATCTCAGGCGGCAGAGAAGTAAATTTACGGAGTTTGCAGCCGTTGGGTCTTTATCCTGCCAACTCCATATTTGTAGGTAATTACTTAACCACCGCCGGACAGGAAAGCACTGCAGACCATCGGATGCTTACGGATTTGGGGTTTGAGGTTGATACTGTAAATAATGAGGCCGATCCGGTATTTAGTTAATTTAAAAGGCCTTGTAGCTTATTCACTACAAGGCCGCAAAACAAATTATTATACATTTTTATTTAATTTCTGCAAGTTTTCTTCCTTTAACCGATTGTTTCTCAGCGACGCTTTCGTCCTGATTTTCTTCATTAGGTAGTTTCATGAATATCATTAAAATAGCGCTGATGAAGTACAAAATAGCGAATATCCACATGACGCCATCCACGCCGAGGCTTCCGATGAAGGCTCCAACGATCGCCGGAGCAATAAAATAAGCTAATCCCGCTCCTAAATTAACGACTGCCATGGCAGAGCCTTTCTGATCCGGCGCCATTGAGCTTACTAGAGCGGTAAGCGGCACGTAGCCTGTAAGAACGATTCCAAAGAATATTCCTACCAGCATCATCGCCCAGTAATTATAACCGAAGATTTGGGGAGTATAAAGCATGGCCAGTGTCATTACTCCGCAACCCACACTGCCGATCCACATGATCGTATTGCGCCAGCCCAGCCATCTATCACTGATGTACGGGATGACAAGATTGAATGCGATATTTGCCACCCACATCGTCCCCCAGATTTGCAGCCATTCCTCAGTGGTGTATCCGTATTCAGACGACAAATAAAGAGGAAAAAAGATAGGAAAAGCACCGATTCCGGTCGAGTTGATAATACGGACAATCCCGCCGATTGCGACTTTTGGTTTTTCAATACTTATCGTCAAGCCGCTTAGTAAACTCTTGAGCGTATTCTTCGCATTGCCTTTCGGGCTCTTGCTCATTTGGGTGTCTTTGACGACCAAAATACCAACTATTCCCCCGACTAATACCCAAACGATGGCACTCCACATTAATCCAATATACCCGATTTTTGGAATCATGTAGGCCGGAAAATAACTTCCTACAACATAGAGTCCGCCGCTCCATGCAGCCCAAAACAGGCCTACAGCCGTAGCCAGTCTCCGTTCAGGACTGCGATAAGTAACCCAAACTAAAAACGAATAGCAAAATAAAGGGTACCCAAGTCCACGAATTGCGTAAGTCGGCAACATAACTGCATAATTCAGATCTTTTAATCCATATTCTATAAAAAGAATTTGACCGATTAGCCAGGTGACCATACCTGCTAGCATAACTTTTCTCGGTCCCCACGCTTCCGTAAGAACTCCCGAAAAATATGAGGCAATGGCCAGCACCGCTCCGTATGCTGTGAAAAGTGTGGCTGACTGTTGAACGGTCAGCCCCTGTTCAATTAGATAGGGGGAAAGCCATCCGTGTTCAAGACCGTCACCTACCATAAATAGTAATGTAGCGACATAGCCCCAAATCAATGGTGCAGGAAGTCCGCCGATTGTTCGTTCTTTGCCTAAAACTGAGTTCAATATAATCACCTCAAAATCGTATGTTGTTCTTAATGGTGTCAGAAACATATCCTTATTACATCAGCTAGGACTCCCTAAAGTTTTCTACTAGGTTCTTGCATTAAGACAACTTCAAATGTCTTATGCCCACCACATTTCAGTTAGTTGCTCTTTGAAGAGTATCCCTTTTAATAGACTGATCGCTTTACTTAGCCCCTCATCAACCGAGGCAAGCATGTCCTCATGCTCGATGGAGACAACATAATCATATCCGACAGCACGCAGTGTACTTACGATGTCCTTCCACATTTTTTCGTCATGTCCATATCCGACTGATCTGAACGTCCATGAGCGGTCTAGAATATTGCTGTAGTGTTTCGTATCTAAGACACCGTTTACATTTATGTTAGCTTTGTCTAAATAAGTGTCCTTTGCATGGAAATGGAAGATTGCATTTTCGCGGCCAAGCTTTTTGATGGCTTCTACCGGATCAATACCTTGCCAGACCAGATGGCTTGGGTCAAAATTCGCTCCAATGCTTTCTCCGGCATGTTCTCTTAATTTCAGTAAGGTTTCCGGATTATAGACAACAAATCCGGGATGCATTTCAAATGCAATTTGGTTAATTCCATGCGATTCCGCAAATTTAGCTTCTTCTTTCCAGTAAGGAATGACTACATCGTTCCACTGCCAGTCCAGAATTTCCAAATATTCCGGTGGCCAAGAGCACGTTACCCAGTTTGGATATTTTGCATGTGGGTGATCGCCGGGAGCACCGGAAAACCCATTAATGACAGGAACTTCTAAACGTTCAGCTAATAAAACAGTTTTTCTCCATACTTCATGGGCATCATTCGCAATCTTTTTATTAGGGTGAAGAGGATTGCCATGGGCACTTAAACCGCTGATGGTCAAGCCTCTGTTTTCGATTGCCAGTTTAAAAGATTTTAGTTTCTCGGGACTTTCAAATAGTTCATCTGGATTACAATGGCTGTTTCCCGGATAATTACCCGTTCCCAGTTCAACAGCCTCAACGCCCATGCCTTTTAACTTATCAAGCATTTCTTCAAACGGAATGTTTTGGTATAAAGCGGTAAATACCCCTAGTTTCACTTCGATACCTCCACTTTCACCCATCTTTGCTGTTCATGGCTTTCGAGAACGGCATCGGTAATGCACATGGATAAATGTCCATCTTCAAAGGTGGCAAAATTAGCCTGATCACGCAGAGGGTCTTTTCCTTCACGAATGAATGTATAGAAATTAAGCATCATGTTTTTCAAGGCGTCCGGCCAGCCTTCGTTATGGCCTCCAGGATGGTGGATTGCTTGTCTTGCTTCGGGCAGGAATAATCCAGGGTCAGCTTGAAGAACTTCATTTGGTTTATCCCGGTGCCCGATCCAGAGCTTTGCCGGTTCTTCCTGGTTCCAGAAGGCGGAGGCTTGGCTGCCATTCACTTCAAAGCTAAGTCTGTTCTTTCTCCCTGCGCTTACCTGGGAAACAGTGAACACACCTCTTGTGCCGTCATCAAAGCGCACAAGGACTGATGCATAATCTTCTGTATTGATCGAAACGTCTTCGTAGCTTTCCTCTGCCGCTTTTTCATTGCCAAATGTAGAACCATTATGCTTAGGTTTTTTTCTTACCGGTATGACCGTTGCCAAATCGGCGAAAACTTCGACGATTCGTTTTCCGGTTACATATTGGATGGTATCGCACCAGTGCGATCCAATATCCGCAATAGCACGTGATTTGCCTCCCACTTCAGGAGCTAAACGCCAGTTAAAGTCTGTTTCGTACAATAACCAATCTTGTAAATAGCTGCCGTGAACGACATTTACTTTTCCTAACTGATCATTTCTAACCATAGCAGCCAATTGTTTCACTATAGGGAATTGACGATAATTAAAATTCACGCCATGTACAACTTTATGTTCTTTTGCGAGCGCTAACAATTCAGCTGATTCCACACTTGACATCGCCAAAGGTTTTTCTGATACTACATGCTTGCCGGCTAAAATAATATCTTTATTAATGGAAAAGTGAAGATGATTCGGCGTACAGTTATGGACCACCTGGATCTCAGGATCCTTTAACATCTCACGATAATCACCATACGCTTTCGGAATCCCGAGCTCAGCCGCTTTCTTTTCAGCCGACTCCTGACTGCTTTCCGCAAGTCCGATTACTTCCACAAATCCTAACCTTCTAATTGCCTCAATATGAGTTGGACCGATAAACCCTGTCCCGATAACTCCAACTTTTATTTTTTCCAAAATTGTTTTCCTCCTGTTCTATAAACTATGTTTACGACTTGAATACCATAGGTGGAATACATTGCCTTCAATAAAATGGTTCGGTTGCACGAACGATTTCACCTTTTTTAGAAAAGGCTACTCAAATGAGCAGCCTCTATAAAGTTTAAAAATAAATTCTTCTCTTATCGATTTTCTGCAGATTGATCAAGACTCACCCAAGTAGCTTTTTCGGCCGATTCAAGGATGGCATCACTTATTAACGCGATCTGGTATCCATCATTGAAGTTTGGTGATACTTCTGTATTTTCGACGATAGATTTAATGAAATCATGTGTTTCAATTATTTTTGTTTCTCCATAGCCGATTCCAAGTGCAGGGATTGGCCATAGTGCTTCCCCATACGGGTGAGCCGGGCCAGTATAAACGGTTCTGAAACCTTTCGCATCACTTGGATCATCAGAGAAGCT
>NZ_QVTC01000106.1 GCF_003429085.1 Bacillus sp. V59.32b
GCGAAGCGCCTGGAACGGAAATCAACAGACCCCATTAACAGGCCAAATAAAAAAATAACCGCAGGCAAACTCGATTTCATCCAGTTTGTCTACAGTCTGAGCCTGCCAAGGGTTTACATAACCTTGGCAGGCTTTTTATATCTCTGACCCCATGCTTTCCACTTCTACATAAAGAATATGATGGCCATCCAATTCCTTCACTTTAAATAGATATCCGCCAAACTCTAAGACATCATCCATTTGGACATCAGACTTTTCAGTGAGGATCCAGCCTCCCAATGTATCAATATCCTGTTCAGGCATTTCAATTCCAAGTGTATCGCTTACTTCATGGATGAGCGTCTTTGCGTCAAATATATAATGGTTTTCTTTTAGTTTTTGAATAAGTGGTCGTTCATCCTGGTCAAATTCGTCACGGATTTCTCCGACAATTTCCTCCAAGATATCTTCAACCGTCACAAGACCTGCTGTCCCACCGTACTCATCTGACAAGATAGCCATATGCGTCCCCTCTTTTTGCATCTTCAAGAGCAAATCATGGATTGGGCTCTTCTCAAGCACCCGAATAATCGGTGTCATAAAATCCTCTACTTTCAAGGTAGCTGCGTTCTTTTCGGTAATGGTAGCTGTATAAAGAGTTTTAATATTTACCATACCGATCACATTATCTTTATCGCCATCCGTAACTGGGTAGCGGGTAAATTTTTCTTTCTGAATGATATCAATGATCTCTGGAAGAGGTATATCCTTTTCAATCGTTATCATGGCCGTCCGCGGAACCATGATTTCCTTAGCGATTCTTTCATCGAATTCAAAGATCTTATTTACATACTTGAATTCAGACTGGTTGATTTCACCGCTTTCGTAGCTATCCGACAAAATCATCCGAAGCTCTTCCTCGGAATGTGCTACTTCTTTTTCGGAAGCCGGTTTCAAACCAAATAGACCGGTTAAAACTCTTGCTGAACCATTTAATACCCAAATAAAAGGAAACAAAATACGGTAAAACAAGATTAACGGTTTAGCGAACAACAATGTAATTTGTTCGGCTTTTTGAATGGCCGCCGTCTTTGGTGCCAGTTCCCCGACAACAACATGAATGTAAGTCATAAAGATAAACGCAATGAAGAAAGATAAAAGATGAGCAGCAGAATCATTTAACTCCATTCTTTCAAAAAGGGGACGGAATAATTGCTCTACTGTCGGTTCACCAAGCCAACCAAGTCCTAAAGCGGTCACTGTAATGCCCAATTGACAAGCAGACAGGTACTCATCTAAATGAGTCGTGACTTTCTTTGCCGCAAGTGCACTTCTATGGCCTTCTTCTACTAATTGATTAATTCGGGAACTTCTTACCTTTACAATCGCAAACTCTGAAGCTACGAAAAAAGCTGTCAAAGCGATCAAAATGACTACCATTCCTAGTTTTATTGCTATGTCCAATGTATTAGGGAAGACCTATGAATCAAACTCGCTCAACGTTGATTCGCCTTGAGGTCCTTCCCAGGCACCTCCTACAATGCGGAAATTAATTATTCTTACGATACAAAAGCATCTTTTTTCAGTTCTCTGTTTAATATTATACCGAATGCTGTCCACACGCACGAATTTTTTGGCTAGAGGCTGAACCTATGGGAAATTCTTGATATATTTATAAAAAAACCGACCTTCCGAAAAAAACGGAAAATCGGTGTCCCTGCATGGAAGTATTTAGAATGAATGCGAAAAAGAAGGGTCATATATAAGCAAAGCCTCTAAAAGTTTTGTCGCATGGATTATTTCTTCGATTTCCCGTTATGTCGGTCACTTACAATCTTTGGACCGCAATCACAGAGAATCGAATGTTTTAATTTCTTCAAAGGTTTACCGCATGTATCACATATCTTTGTTTGCATGTCATTTCCTCCAAACCATTTTATATAGTTTTTAGATTAGTAGTTTATGATTTATATGAGTTCATGTCTTTTCTTTATACATTTATTATACGCTTTTTAAAATTATAATCAATATTTATTTATAATTATTATAAATAAAATAAGAAACATTTTTTTGCTGATTTTTTCACAAGCATTTCTCTTCACAAAGTATCTTTCAAACTATAAAATAAGAGATACTTATAAAGCCTATTAGAAAGGTAGGAATTATTGTATGGAAAGTGAAATGCGTACGGTTCCCCGTCCTCTCGTCAGAACGAATCAATGGTTTATTGTATTAAGCGTTGTTTTAACCTGGGTTACCGGTCATGAAGTGATTCTTGCCATTCCACTCATTGCTGGAATATCTGGTTTGTTTTTTCACTACAATCCCGTCATGCGCTTTGCCAGGTTATTCTTAAAAAAGAAGCCTTCTGAATATATTCCCGAAGAATATGAACAGCAGCAATTTAATCAGGCCATATCCGTTATCTGCCTGGCGCTCGGACTTATCGGTTATGTAATGGACTGGACCTTTCTTGCTTATACTTTTACAATCATGGTAGCAACGGCAGCCTTTGTAGCGATCCTCGGATTTTGCATCGGTTGTTTTATTCGCTTCCAGTGGAAACAATATATCTATCGCAGATCGATCCGTCAGTCATAATCAACGTTTGGGGTGAATCACTATGAAAATCATTTGTTTTGGAGACAGTCTGACCCGGGGAATTTCCTTTGTAAAAGGAAGGCTTCGGATTTTAAAAGATAATTACCCTAACACTCTGGCTAAATTGGCAGAACCTTTTTCATCGATCGAAATATTGAATAAAGGTGTATTTAATGATAATTCCGATTTGCTCGTGGATCGGATTGACAAAGACATCATTTCTGAACAGCCGGATATCGTGTTAATAAGCGTCGGCGGTAATGACTGCAATTTTAAATGGGACGAGGTTGCTGAGCACCCTACCGGTACACATGAACCGATCGTACCCCTTGAGCGCTATCTGCAAAATGTTGCTTCAATGGTCAAAGAATTTCAAGAGAAGCACATAACGCCTTTCTTGATCACGCTTCCGCCATTGGATCCTGCCAGATACTACGGGTATATCGCTGACAAGTTTGGTCCGTCGATTGGTCATTGGGTATCCAGCGTTGGCGGCATCGAGCATTGGCATGGTATGTATAACCGCAAACTAAAAAAACTGGCCGAAGAATTGAACGTAGCGCTGATCGATGTCCGGACTTACATTAAATCGTCAGGGGATTTACGGGAGTTGATCAGTGATGACGGCATTCATCTCACTTCAAAAGGATATCAATACATGAGCCAGGCAATCTTTAAGGATTTGAGCATGTACTTGAATGAAAAATAAAGAAAACTCGCCGATTGGCGAGCCTGAAAGGCAAAGCGCTGGCTTTGCCTTTTTATATGCTTCTAATATCAACATTTTCGGGAAGCTTAAATGGATTATCCCCATTGATCCGGTCATAAAACAGGATTCCGTTCAAATGATCGAGCTCGTGCTGCATAACGATTGCCGGGAACCCTTTGAAGCGCAGGTTCAATTCATTCCCGTCCACATCATACGCCTTCATTTTTATCCTTTCATATCTTGGAACATACCCCTTTATTTCGCGGTCAACAGAAAGACAGCCTTCGCTCTGAGGCAAATAAATCATGGTCTGAGAAGTACTAGTGATTTTCGGATTAATCAATGTATATTCATAACACTTGCCTTTTTCGTCATTAAAATAAGTGACGAACATCCGTTTATTCAGGCCGATTTGATTGGCGGACAGCCCCACTCCCGCCCGCAGGCCGTATTTTTTTGCAAGGACAGGATCCTGGCTATTCTTTAAAAATTGCATCATATTGGCCAGTTCTTCTTTGTCCTCCTCACTTGGCGGTAGCTCGTTTTCCTCTACTACCTGACGCAAAATGGGGTCCCCTTCTTTTACAATATCCTCCATTGTGATGATATAATCGCTCGTAAATTTACTCATAAAGAAAAAATTCAACTGCCTTTACACGTTTTGTTTTAGCACGTTGTATCAATTATAGGGCAAAACACAGACAAAAAAAAGCTTTGGACTCTATCACGCGGATTATTGCTCCACTTTATTATGTTTGCTTGGCATTTACATAAATTACTAGTTTAAATAGGTCATTTTACCTGTACAAGACTAGTCAGAATTTTTTATACTATATGTATCTACCTTTAAGGAGCTGAGTAATTGAAAGCCCATTCTAAATTAGTGTCGAAGCTACTGCCGATTTTAACGGCGTTCATTGTGATATCTGCAGGCGTCTCCTGGTATGTATGGGGAAATGTCAAAGAAACACCAATTCCCTTCTCTTCCATTGAAAAAACGATTCAAGCCGAAAGTGGCAAGCCTGTTACTATAGAAGAGAAACGGAACGGTGTGATCTACTTGACGACTGAGGAAGGAAAGTATGTTTCTCACGTTCCGCCCAATAGCCAAATGGTAAGCAAACTGATCGAAAATTACAACGTCCAATACTCATATTCACCGAACAGCCCATATAGTCCCTGGATATTAGGCGGTCTTGCAGCCCTAGTTGTCGCTGCGGCAATCTTTGTCCAGAGAAAGGCCAAAGGCGGGATTGGTGCAAGCAAAATGAAGCATAGCATTTCTACAGCCAGGCCGCTCCCTTCGATTACATTGAACGATGTTGGAGGTCTCCAAGGGGAGATGAAGGAGGAAATTCTTCAAACTCTCTCCATCATAAAAGAGCCTGACCGTTCAGCCAAAATAGGAATCAAGCCACCGAAAGGGATATTATTATATGGCCCGCCGGGTACGGGGAAAACATTGCTTGCCCAGGCGATTACCAAAGAACTTAATGCAAGCTTTTTCTCTACTAGTGGCTCTGCCTTTAATGAAATGTTTGTCGGCGTCGGCGCTGCCCGGGTCCGAAGCCTGTTCCAAGCCGCCAGAAAGCAAAAACCTGCTGTCATCTTCATTGACGAAGTGGACGCCCTTGCCGGGAGACGTAAACAAAACGGCGGCGAGGAAGGAGAAAAGACGCTTACCGAGCTTCTTGTTCAGCTTGATGGCGGACATGATAATGATGGAATTCTGTTCATTGCCGCTACGAACAGAAAAGATATGCTGGATGAAGCCTTCCTCCGACCGGGACGGATTGATTTCTCATTCCAGGTTCCGCTTCCAGATACGAAAGGAAGAAAGGAAATCATCTCGATTCATACAAAAAACAAACAGCTTGCTGCTGAAGTGCATGCCTCTTTAGATGAGCTGGCAGAAAGCACTTCCGGTTTTTCAGGAGCGGATATTAACTCTCTTTTCGAAACAGCAAGCAGACGGGCACTTCGTAACGGTCAGGATACGATCCAGAAAGAAGATATGGACCATGCCATTGACCGGACCATCTTAGGCAGCACATCCCGTGCACTTAATGATGAGGAAACGAAGCGTAGAGTTGCCATTCACGAAAGTGGTCATGCCTTAATAGCCGCTTTGACAAAGCCGGGATCGGTTCGAAAGGCGACCATCATTCCGCGCGGCGAGGCACTCGGATATGTCGCCCCAATCCAAAAGGAGCTTCACCTCTCTACTGCAAGCGAGCTGTTGGATCAAGTCAAAATGATCCTGGCAGGCGGAGTCGCGGAACGAATGTTTTTAGGTGAACACAGCATTGGAGTGGGAGGCGACGTCAAGCAAGCCAAACACTTGTTAGAGCAAATGGTTGAAACAGGTATGCTGCAGGATGGATTCACTTTGCTTTTCAATAAAACAGACAAAGAATTGAAGATGCAAGCATTGTTCCAGGAAGCGATTGGGCAAACAGAAGAATTGATTGATACACACCGTGAACAATACCAAGCATTGGTAGACGCTCTCTTAAAGAAAGAGACGCTTGAAGGTTCAGAAGTAGAAGAGATTGTAAATCCTAAATCCCTGATAGAATCTGACGATTTTGCCCTTGCTTAACTTAAATGGATTACTTGAAGGCCCGAATGTATTCGGGCCTTTTTGCTTATAGATTGAAAGAATAGGAAAAATCTCAACTAAAATAATAATAATATGATTCGATTAAGGATGTTATCCGACAGTCATTGTTCAGGAATACCTTTTGCATCCCATGGTTCGCTTGATCGGTACTTCCTACATAAAATGCCGCTCCCAATCTATGTAGCAACACCAGACTATCTCTATGTATCCCTGCACTTTTTCCCTTTCCTCTTTCTTCAGGAACCAGTCCAAAGTAAAATAAACGTCCCTCATCAGACGTTCCTGGTTCAATATGGGGAATCGCTATTCCAAGTGGCTTGTTGTTTTCATATACCGCATAGCATGATTTCCTCCAATAAGGGCCGAGCTCAAGTTTGACTGATCGTAAATGTTCTTCCATCGAAAGTGTGGACCTCGCATTTTCGGAACCAGACATGCAATTGCCCCACAAATCTTTATACCCCTCTTCGGTTAGTACGGATTCCTCTTCAAGATTGTGCCATTCGTATTTTAACTCTTCAGCCTTACAATCAGGCAGATCCCTGTATACCATCACTTTTGAGGAAAAATACTCAAAATTCCTCTGAAGCAGGATATTTTTCATTTCTTCATAATAGCTGGAATCCTGATGAATGATAAACGACATCCTTTTAAGGCTTGCTGTCCTTCCTAAGCTGATCCAATCCCGGATGCTCCGGCTGACAATTTGCAGATTCTCAGGATCCTTCTTGATTTCTTCAAACGTGAGGTAATCCGGTGTACCATTTAACAATCGGAAAGAAGCGCCTGCTTGTTTTTGGATAGAGTTACTAACATCCATAACATTACCCCTTACTGAGTTATGACACTATTATATCAATATTTATGTAACGATGCGTTCAGTAGACGCCGGGATACTGCAATTCTATGTTTCGGTGATATATTTCAAATTTCGGTCATATCTCATTTTGAGCATATATCTCAAATTCCGGTCATATATCTCAGATTTCGAGCATAAATCTCAAATTTCGGTCATATCACAAATGATTCCAAAAAAATAACCTCTCGGGGTAGGCGCAGCCTACCCCGAGAGGTCACTATTTTCCACCTTATTTAATAAACGGCCACCAATTCGCCTTGCCGAATACTTTCGCCATAACGGGGATAAATAACGGCAGGATCACCAGTGCATATAATACTAAGCCAATTAAAACAAGCGTGGCAATTTGCAGCAGCGATAGAACGCCTGCCGGCATCATTGCCGCAAAGGTTCCGCCTAAGATGATCGCTGCAGAAATGATGACCGTGCCCATCTTGCGCATCGATAAAAGCATCGCTTCTTTTACCGGCTTATCCTTGTATTCGTTAAACCGATCCATTAGGAAGATGCTATAGTCTATTCCCAAAGCTATCAATATAACAAAAGCAAAGAACGGAACAGCCCAGCTAATGCCGTCGTAGCCAAGAATATTAACGAAAATGACTTCCGTGATCGCACTTGAAGTATAGTAAGTTAAAATCAATGATGCAATCAAATAGAGTGGCATAATCAGTGAGCGAAGCAAAAAGAACAGGATCAGCGCGATACCGGAAAGCATCAATACGACAGTCCTTGTGTAATCAGCATCTGAAATATTCCCCATATCATTGTAGGTACTTGTGACACCGCCAATCGCTACTTCCGCATTCTCAAGCTTCGTATCTTTGACGCTATCTGCGACGATTCCCTTGATTTCATCAACTTGCGCAATCGTATCATTTGAATAAGGGTTTCCTTTGAATACAACATCCATGGTCATGACTTTGCGATTGTCAGACATATACGCATCCATGGACTGGCCGAAGTCTTCGCTCTCAAGCACCTCTGCCGGGATGTACAAGCCTGATGTTTCTTCATTTGATGAAGCAAGTCCGGATAAATATTCCTGAGCCGAAGTCAATCCATCATGAACTTCATTCAGCCCGTCTGCGCTTTTATCAAGACCATCTGTCAATTCATTCATCTGGCCGCCAAGACCTGAAAAACCGTCTAACAGCTGTTGTTGTCCATCGTTGATGCTGGAAAGTCCACTGTCAAATTTGGACATATTGCCGATAATCTGTTCCTGGCCGTTCGCCGCGGCGGAAAGGCCCTTCTGCAGTTCGTCAACTCCCTGAATCGCTTGGTCAAGACCGTCTGCTAAAGCCTTTTGTCCACCGGGAAGTGGTGCAAATTCTTTGTTTGCTGTTTCCAATCCACCTTGGACTTTGGAGAGATTACCGTTTAACTCCGCCAATCCACTGGCCATCTGCGGCAAGCCTTGTTGGGCAGCACCCGCTGCACCAGAAATCCTCTGGAAATCAGCATCCTCAGAAATGCCAGGATATTTCCCCGCAAGGCGAGCCAATGATTGATCCGCACCTGTAAACGCTTGGGAAAGATTATTGACATTGCTTTGGACATCTTTATATCCACCCTCAAGCTGTGCCAATCCACCGGCAGCCTCCTGATATCCGGCAAGAAGCTGTTTGCTTCCCGCAGACATCTCTAAAAGGTTTTTCTTAACCTCCTCAAGCCCGTTCTTAATTTCACCGGAACCCATCGAACCGTCGCGGATTCCATCTTCGATCTGGGATAACGCCGTTGTAGCCTGACCTACCCCATTTTTTAATTCATCCGTTCCCGAAATCAGGCCGCCGATGCCATCTGTGGCTTCGTTTAACTGAGGCTCTGATTTAGACAGTTCACCACCTGCTGTCTCAAGGCCGTCGCGAATCTCCTCGATTCCATCGTTTCCTTTGCCGACACCTTCACCAAGATCTTCAGCCTGTTTTGCGACAAATAAATCTTCGATTGGTTCACCCATCGGCCTTGTTACAGATCTGACAAAATCAACCTCATCATTTTTCTGGATCTCCTTGCTGATTTCCTCAGCAAGCCCGATATATTCTGTTGTATTCATCGCCTCATCATTCTTGATGACGATCTGCGCAGGCATCGCCTGACCCGGGCCAAAAGCGTCAGCAATAAGGTTAAACGCTTTGACGGACGGGACATCGTCACCTGTTTCATCAAGGGAGTTATAGGACAGCTCCCCGTCATATGTCGCAAGGAACGGAACCATTAGGGCCGCAACCAGCAATAGGGCTAGTAATGGACGAGCAAGGGCAAATTTCCCGGCAGCTCCCCAGAATCTGCTTTCCTTATGTTCAAGATTCCCCTTGGAGGGCCAGAACATCTTCTTGCCCAGCACGGCCATAAAAAATGGTACAATCGTTGCTAATGCAAGCATCAAAACGACAATCCCAACCGCTACCGCAACGGCTGACTGATACAACTTAAAAGTGGATAACCCGATTGCCGCAAATCCGATCAATACCGCTAGCCCGCTGAAAAATACCGTTTTACCGGCTGTGCGGTAAGTCTGTATGATCGCTTCTGGAATGCTTTCCTGCGTCGATAGCTCTTCTTTAAAACGGCTGAATAAAAGGATACAGTAATCCGTTCCAATACCGAACAATATCGCGACTAGGAAAATTTGTGTATAGGATGAAATCGGAAAGTCCCATTTATCCACTAAGAACGCAACGATCGATTGGGAAGCGAGATAACTGATTCCAACCGTAAGCAAAGGAATGAGCGGCGTTACCACGGAACGGAAGACAAGCAGCAATACTACCAGAATGAAAATAACGGTGATACCTTCCGTCTTTTTCAAGCCCTCCTGGGAATTTACGATTAAATCCTCGTCAATCATCCAGCCACTTGTATAATAATGCTCAACCTTTACATCATCAAGCTCTTTATATAAAGCATCGATCACTTCTTTCGGTTCACGGTCGCCTCTTTGTATCATCATCGAAACAAGGATTGTTGTTTCATCCTTTGACACAAGCTGGTCCTTCAGTGATTCTTCCTTGAAGTGCGTCGTGATTTCCGTTACCCCAAGCTCTTTTTTATGATCTTCCAGCCGATTAACCGCTCGCTCAATTTCCGCTTCATCAGCATGAGAAAGCTTATTTTTTTCATGAAAAACTAAAGCCACTGACGATTCATCTTCATCCTGAATCTCTTTTAGTAGCTCTCCCGCCATCGCGGAGGAATATTCAGCCGGCACGTCAAGCGAGCCCTTTTCCCTAACCAAATCGGACATGTTGGGAGCAGAGAACAGCAATACCGCGACAGCAATTACCCAAGCGGACATAATAAACCATTTACCTTTTATGATTCCCCTCATGCTTTTTCCACCTGCACTTCTCTGTTCATGTCTATCAATATGTTAGAAAGCTTTTCATATGTCCCTATGAAGGATGCAATCTCTTCATTGTCAAATTTCGTAATGAAGGATTCCACAAGTTTCTGGATCTTTTGTTCCGTTTGGATAAACAATTCATTTCCCTTTTTCGTGAGTGTTAAATATACAAATCTACGATCATTTTTATCACGGGTTCTTTGAATCAACCCTTTGTCAGTCAGCCTCGTCATGATTGCCGTAATTGCACTTTTGTTGACATTAAAGGCATCAGCCAAATCGGTTGATGTACATTTCTCCTTTTGCCTGATAAATCGAAGCGTATAGTGTTGATCATTTGTTAAATCATCACTGATTTGTTCCTTAATGAGCGATTCACCCATTTTCCATACATGAAAAGACACCCATAAATAACGGTCAATTAATTCTTGGACTTTGTCAGTCGCCATATGATCACCTCAAAAAAACTAGTTCAATTGTTTAACTATTAACTTATTAAACTATATAAAGGAAATGGAAAGCTGTCAATTATTTTGTTTGACATATTTGTTTAAAAGGCAGCGAAACCGGGAAAACCCTAAAAAGAAACAATAACAATGAGGAGGAATTATCGATGGAAACTCAAATGATGGAAAACACTGAAAATAACAGCAAGCTTCTAAAAGGAATCATTTTAGGCGGAATCATAGGAGGCGCGCTGACGTTGTTGGATTCTTCGACAAGAAATAAAGTAAAAACGACGGCGGTGGATCTCAAGGATTCCTCAGTGGATATGTTTTCTCAGGTAAAGGAAAATCCAGGCGAAATGAAGGAACAAATGGTTCAACGTTTCAAGAATGCATCGGACACGTTAAAAGAAGCAATCAGTGAAGCACAAAACCTTTATCAAATCGTGAACGATGATGTGTTTGGAAAAGTGAATGAAGTAAAAGGCATTTCCACAGATGCTTTAAACACAGCAAAGGAAGCAACTGGAGAACTAAAAGAAATCAGCTCTAAAGTAGTGGAAGCAGGCTCCAAGCTTACAGATTCTTCTCCAACGACTTCCAATGGTGGAAATTCTTCTTCAAAAATCAGCTCGGTAAGCGTCAATTCACCATCTTCATTAAATTAATAGTCCTCACCCTTAATGGTTGAAAAGATAGATGGAAGCAGCTTCTGCTTCGTCTATCTTTTTTTATTTGCCTATTTGATTACGAATCAAGGTTACAATAGCCTGGTAATATGACTTCTCATGGGGCACAAATTTACTTTTGCCTAAGCGCATAGTTAGCGAGACTTTCTCTCCGGCAGAATTCAGTTCAAACCCTTCCGCTTCCAACTCATCCCTTGCACAATTCCATAGTTCAAAAAATTCATCAAACTTAGCTCTTACTATCCCGGACACTTCTTCTTGTTGCAGCCGATAGTCAGCCAACTGATATTTACTTGTATACAAATAAACATGGCAAAATTCGTTATCAATGAAATCCCCTGTTAGTATACGGTCCTTGATGACCCCTAATGACAACAACTCGTTAAAAGAGACGCGGATCCCGAGTTCTTCATTAACTTCCCTGATCCCCTCATGAACCGTTTCATGTGCTAATAGATGACCGGCGGCTGTAATGTCTAAGAGATTAGGAAAATCCTTTTTGAGATGGCTGCGAATTTGAAGGTCGATATAATCTATACCATTTTGCCTACTAATGACCCAGCAATGAAACGTTTCATGCCAATGTCCCCGTTTATGTACTTCCGCGCGGGTTGCTATCCCTGCCTTATTCCTTTGTTCATCAAATATATTGATTAATTCGTTTTCCATTCTCGCTCTCCTTTTTTTTTAAGGCTCTGTTAAACAATAATGTTGTTTTTGGGAAGGGAATCTGCGAGACTCCTGCGGAAAAACGGGCTGGCAAG
>NZ_QVTC01000107.1 GCF_003429085.1 Bacillus sp. V59.32b
TTATGAGCGATTATTTGAATATATGAGCGGTTTCTGGAATATATGAGCGATGGCTGAGATATATGAGCGATGAACAGAAAATATGAGCGATGGCTGAGAGATATGAGCGATGACCGGAAAATATGAACGATGTCGGGATATATTCGCTAAAATGGTGGGAGTTTTTTTCTCAAAAGATCATTTGATCTAAAAAATCCATTTTTTACGGCTGAGAAAGCGAGGATTTTCATGGTTATGAGCGATTATTTGAATATATGAGCGGTTTCTGGAATATATGAGCGATGGCTGAGATATATGAGCGATTACCAGAATATATGAGCGATGCTAGGATAAAGGAGCGGTAGCCAGGATATATGAACGATTACCGAAATAAATGAGCGATCAATGCACCAATTACTCCATTTGACGTATAATAGCCGACCGAATTGTTAGTCATAAATGCTTGTCCCACCCCATACATTTAAGTGAGACTACCATATAGGGAGGCCCAGGAGTATTGAAAACGATTAAACCGATGATCACACTATTTGTAGTATCAGCATTTGTCATCATAATGATTCCGGCTATGCTTGTGCTTCCATTCTCGACGAATCAGGCAAATGGAAAGTTATCAGAAAAGCTAGAGCAGAAAAGGGAAAGTCCGGAAGAGATCAATTCCCCGGCTGTTGAAGTCGCTGTTTACCGGACGGAAACCAAGGAGATTCAGCAGCTGCCGCTTGAAGCATATGTTACCGGCGTAATCTCCGCTGAAATGCCGGCAGATTTCGAGCTGGAGGCATTAAAGGCCCAGGCTCTGGCAGCGCGTACGTATATTGTGAACCAAATGTTGACCAAGAATGCGGCTGACCTCCCGAAAGGCGCCGATGTTACCGACACTGTCACGCACCAGGTTTATAACAATAATGATGAGCTAAAGAAAAGATGGGGCACAGATTATGAGTGGAAGATCAAAAAAATATCCAAAGCAGTTAATGATACAAAAGGACAGATCCTGACTTATGATGGAAAGCCGATAACGCCCAGCTTCTTTTCTACGAGCAACGGCTATACGGAAAATTCTGAAGCGTACTGGGAAAGTGAATTGCCATATTTGAAGAGTGTCCCGAGCAAGTGGGATAAGGACTCGCCGAAGTTCCATAGCAGAACCGCTATTTCTGTTACCGATTTTGAGAAAAAGCTGGGTGTTACGGTTTCAGATGGAGAAAGCATTGGCACAATTACAAAAAGAACACCTGGAAAGCGGGTAGCCACAGTCAATTTCGGAGGTAAAAAGCTGACAGGAAAAGAGATTCGCGTAGCCCTTGATTTAAGGTCGGCTGATTTTAGCTGGGAGCGGAAAGGAGATAACATCATTATCTCTACCAAAGGCTATGGACATGGAGTCGGAATGAGCCAGTACGGGGCTAATGGCATGGCCCTTGAAGGCAGCAAATATGAGGATATCGTGAAATATTATTACAAAGGGGTTGCGATTCAATCCTCAGACAGCCTATTGAAAACCATGACAGCGAAAAGATAAAAAAAATAGAGATGGAGCCTACAAGGGGAGGCTCCATCTCTTATTTTTTATTGTCCAATTTTTCGATAAGCTTCAAAAAGCCCCGATTATGTTTAAAATAATGGTATCGGACATGGAAATAGGCGGCCGCAACGCCAATCCAGTCTTTTAAAACATCAATTAAGCTGGCACTGCGCGAGGGTACAAAGTATTGGTGAATTTCATCAATGACCCCGTAAAACCCCGCAGCCAAAGCTGCCAGGAGACTGAAAGCAGGGGTTAGCTTACCAACGGAAGCCAGCGCCGCCGCAAACAGCATATAAAGAATCGCAAACTCCACAAGATGCAAGGCTTCTTTAGTAAAACGGTCTATGGAACGATCAGGCAGCTCCACCACTGCATTATCCGGCAAACTGGACAAAATCCAGATAACCGCCATATAAATAAAGGGCAAAACAATCAATATACTGCGCATAAATTTCTTCATTCCTACAACTTCTTTCAAATAAGATATGCTCATTTTACCATGCAAAGAGAAGCAAAAAAAAATAAATGTATAAAAAGCAAACGCTTAACAAAAGATAAGCAAAAAAAGTTTTTTTGAAAAGAAGGTATATAATTCCTCCAATCTGTTCAGAATGATTGCTGAGGTGATAATAATGAGAGAGGAAGAAAAGAAACACACTTCTCGAAAATCTATATTCCAGCGCATATTAAAGAAGCGTTGGGCACTACCAGCCATCTATATCGCAAGCGCAGCAATCATTTTGGCAGCAGCTTTAATCATCCAGAACGGTTTCACTGATTCAGCGAACCCTGCCAAAGAAACGGAAACAGGCAAGAATTTCAAAGAGCCTGCAATTGAAGTAAACAGCAAGCTTGAAAATATTAAAATGCCTGTAACCGATAGCAAAGCAATGGTGATCAAAAAGCAATTTTATGATGCCGAAAATGGAACGAAGGAAGAGCAAGAAGCTGCTCTAGTATCTTACAATAATAGATACGAGCCGAACAAAGGCATCGATATTGCAATGGAAGATGGCAAAACATTTGATGTAGTAGCTTCCTTAAGCGGTATTGTTAAGAACGTCAAAGAAGACGCATTGCTTGGAAATGAAATTACAATCGAGCATGATAATGGCGTTGTTACTCATTATCAATCCGTAAAGGACATAGAAGTAGCGGTTGGCGATGAAGTGAAGCAAGGACAAGCTCTTGCTAAAGCAGGTAAAAGCTTATTGAATGAAGATGCAGGTGTCCATGTTCACTTTGAAATCCGAAAAGATAATGTTGCGCTAAACCCAATTGACCTGGTTGAAAAGCAGCTTTCTTCTATCGAAGAAATGACTGAAAAAGCGGAAGGCACTGAAACTAACTCGGAAAAAGCAACGGAAGATGATGTTGAAGAACCGGCCACAGAGGATAAAGCGACAGAAGATGAAGCAGTTAAATCATCCGATGACAAATCCACTGAAGATGAAGGCGGTCAACCGTCAGATGAAACATCCGATGAGGAAAAAGATGCTGAGTCAGATAAAAGCACTGACCAGCCTGAAGATTCCGAAGAGAACAGTGACACTACAAAAGATACCAAGAATTCTACACAAAACTAAAATTAAACATACAAAACAAACATGCTACGTGCCCATTAACAACTGAAAATTTGGTAAAGAAAACCCGTCTTAGCACGGGTTTTTATGTTGGAATTTAATAAGAAATTTCAGAAATATTGTGGAACACCTCGTCCCTATTCCGTAATTTGTGCATATATCTTTAACCAAGCTAATAAACTTCTATAAAACGATACTAAAGTGAGAGTGTTTGAGGTGAGTGATCGTTTATTATATTTCATACATTTAGTTGAGTATATATTATACATTTTGTCTGGGGAAGCAGTATTTCTTAAGTTGGAGCGAAACTCATTTCACACTTCTCACATCCAATTTGGGGAGGGCGAGTGGTGTGCACGATTACATCAAAGAAAGAACTATCAAGATAGGAAAGTATATCGTGGAAACAAAGAAAACGGTTCGCGTGATCGCGAAGGAGTTTGGCGTCTCCAAAAGTACTGTCCATAAGGATTTAACCGAAAGACTACCCGAAATTAATCCCGATCTTGCAAATGAGGTAAAAGATATTCTAGATTACCATAAATCCATCCGCCACCTGCGCGGCGGCGAGGCGACGAAGCTGAAATATAAGCGTTCAGAAAGAGAAGAAGAGGTTGTAAAATAAAAAGCTTTTAATGACAACCGGGAAGCCGCGGCGATTAAAAGATACCATCTGTTTGAAAGATCAATCAGATGCATCTGCATCGTCGCGGTATGACCCGGTTATTATTATGAACAAAAAAAGATTTTTCGACAATAATATGCAAAATTTTACTTTTTTTGCTTTGACCCCTTCTTTTGGCCTAATTCGTATGATAAAATTAAAAATTAGGATAGAAGGCTTTATGTGATGTACAAGGAGGAAATAAGAATTATGTTTGCTAGAGATATTGGAATCGATCTTGGAACTGCCAATGTTTTAATACATGTCAAAGGCAAAGGAATCGTTTTAAATGAACCATCAGTAGTAGCCATTGATAAAAATACGAATCGCGTCCTTGCAGTAGGCGAAGAAGCCAGAAGAATGGTCGGGCGTACCCCAGGAAATATAGTGGCCATGCGTCCCTTGAAGGATGGGGTTATTGCAGACTTTGATGTGACAGAATCCATGCTGAAATATTTCATAAATAAGCTGAATGTTAAAGGGTTTTTGTCTAAGCCGCGTATTTTGATTTGCTGTCCGGCTAACATTACAAGCGTCGAGCAAAAGGCAATCAAGGAAGCTGCTGAAAAGAGCGGCGGAAAGAAAGTCTATCTGGAAGAAGAACCTAAGGTAGCGGCCATCGGAGCCGGAATGGATATTTTCCATCCGTTTGGTAACATGATTATCGATATCGGAGGCGGAACCACTGATATCGCGATGCTTTCTATGGGAAACATCGTTACTTCATCATCCATCAGGGTTGCAGGAGATAAATTCGACAGTGAAATCTTGAATCATATTAAGCGTAAATATAAGCTGTTGATCGGGGAACGTACAGCTGAGAACATTAAAATTAATGTTGGTACTGTGTTCCCTGGTGCCCGTAACGAAGAAATGGAGATTCGTGGACGTGACATGATTTCAGGGCTGCCAAGAACGATTTCCGTTAGCTCAGATGAAATTGAGGAAGCACTTCGTGAATCTGTAGCGGGGATTGTCTATGGAGCAAAAAGTGTATTAGAGCGCACCCCTCCAGAGCTATCTGCTGATATAATTGACCGCGGAGTCATTTTAACAGGCGGCGGTGCATTATTGCATGGCATGGATCTATTGCTTGCTGATCAATTGAAGGTACCGGTGTTAATAGCAGAGGAGCCGATGAAATGCGTGGCAATCGGTACAGGCATGATGCTGGAGAATATCGATAAGCTATCACGACGAAAATTAGGCTGATCAAATTTCTCACTGCAAAGAATCTGCTTTCTGGATTTAACAGCATCAATGATAAGGGCCCAGAGAAGAAACAAAAGGCCCTTATGGTTTATTTAAAAAGATTCCTGTGTTTTTGAAAAGGCTCGGCACAAATCCTTCCTTCGAAACTTAAAACATCACTGCTTCTAGCCGATAACATATATATATTGCTTTTTCCATTTACTAGTACAGGATTTCACGTTACCAAATAGAGGTGAGAATATGTTAAGAGGTTTTTTTACGGCGGCCTCCGGAATGCTTGCGCAGCAACGACGAACGGAAATGCTCTCAAATAATATGGCCAATGCCAATACACCGGGATTTAAAGCTGACCAATCAAGTGTCCGGTCATTCCCGGAAATGTTGTTACACCGCCTCGGATCAAAGTCTATTCCTACTGAAAAGGGACTGCATCTGCCGATCAATTCCCAGGTTGGGTATTTGAATACGGGCGTTTATATGCAGGAGGCAGCACCAAAGTTCTTCCAGGGAGATCCTCAAGTGACACAACGGAATACAGATATTGCGCTTGTGGATGGCGAAATGCCGATCAATAATGAAAACGGCATGAGAGGAACTGTATTTTTTACAATAGCTAATGCCGGCGGAGAGCCGCGCTATACGAGAAATGGGAACTTTACTCTAGACGGACAGGGTTTTTTGACAACTCCGCAAGGATATTACGTTCTTGATGAAAATAATAACCGAATTCAGCTGAACAGCGAGAATTTCACGGTGAACGAGAACGGGATAATCATGGAGAATAATCAGCAGGTTGCCCGGATTGGAATTGGTTTTGCTGAAAATCCATACACGCTCATTAAAGAAGGGGACGGTCTTTATCGCTCGCCTGACCAACCGCTTGCTAATGCTTATAATGAAGGCAATATAACCTTCGGAATGCAACAAGGTTTCATCGAAGGATCGAATGTCGATGCGTCACGGACAATGACAGATATGATGTCAGCATATCGTTCATTTGAAGCAAACCAAAAGATATTACAGGCATATGATCGAAGCATGGAAAAGGCAGTCAATGAAATTGGTCGGATTGGATAAATTATTTATCGATATGTTATAAAAATGTAATGGTAATGAACATAAAAATGGCGTAGTCTATACAGCTTGTGCCAGTCCTGTCCTAGGGGGAATAACGATGAATAGAACGATGATTACCGCAACGAACACATTGGGCCAGTTGCAGCATAAAATGGATATCATCAGCAATAACATTTCCAATATCGAAACGAATGGATATAAACGCAAGGAATCTTATTTCAATGATTTGCTCGTCCAGGCGTTTAATAATCAAAGACGGGAAAACGAAACAGGAAGATTAACTCCGCTTGGGATTAGACAGGGCACGGGAGCAAGAATAAGCCAGAGCCAACTGGTTCTTTCTCAAGGAAACATTAAAAGCACAGAACGAAACCTCGATGTCGCGCTTGAAAGAGAAGATTTATTCTTCCGGGTTCGTGTGGCTGATAATAATGGAGAAAATGTCCGGTTCACAAGAGATGGTGCCTTCTATTTGACACCTGTTTCGAATAATCCAGAGCAAATGATGCTCGTTACCGGAAAAGGGTACCCGGTTCTCGACGAAAATGATACGCCAATTGTCATAAATGGGAGAGCAAACAAGCTGACCTTCTCAAAAGAAGGACAGCTCCAGGTGCAAACAGATAATGATGGAACACAAACCTTTAATCTTGGTATTGTCTCCGTGAAAAAGCCGCAATTTTTAGAGCAAATTGGTGAAAACCTTCTTGGACTACCGGCTAATATCGATCAACTCGGGGTAGGGGAAGAAGATATTATGACGGCGTTGAACGGCGGATTAAGAGATGATATTTCCTTACGCCAAGGAGTTTTGGAGAGTTCGAACGTCGAGCTCTCAAAAGAAATGACAGATTTGATGAATGTACAGCGACAATACCAATTTAATTCAAGATCTGTCACAATGGCTGATCAAATGCTTGGCTTAATTAATGGTATCCGTTAAGATAATCTTATGGACAGTTAATACTGTAAAAGGGGATTACGTACATTAGCATGGAAGAAAAACAATTAACCAAAGAAGAATATAGTCAGCAGGAAAACAAGAAAGAACAGGCAGAAGAACGGGTAAAAATCAGACTTTTGCCCATTTGGCTAAGATTGATCATCGTAACGGTGCTTATTGCTGTAAGTGTTTCGGTAGGCGCGGTCATCGGCTATAGTGTGATCGGTGGAGGCAATGTGTCTGATGTATTTAAAAAGTCGACATGGACTCATATTGTTGACCTTGTTAATAAAGATATATAATTGTTCAAGAGGGTCTGAATGCTCATTCAGACCCTTTGTCATGTCTGATGTATCTAAGACTAAAGGAAATATGGTCCGGGTAGTGTCGTCCCATACGTTCGTGGTATGATTGGAAAAGAAAAATTTTTAATGGAGGGAAAAAGTATGCTTGATATCACTCAAATAAAGGAAATAATCAGACACCGGTACCCATTTTTGCTTGTTGATAAAATAATCGAGGTGGAAGATGGTAAAAGAGCGGTCGGCATTAAAAATGTTACGGCAAATGAGCAGTTTTTTAATGGACATTTCCCTGACTATCCTGTAATGCCTGGCGTGTTGATTGTCGAAGCACTGGCCCAAGTCGGCGCAGTGGCGATGCTTAGGCAGGAGGAATATAAAGGCCGCCTGGCGTTCTTCACAGGAATTGATAATTGCCGCTTTAAACGGCAGGTAAAGCCTGGGGATCAGCTGAGGCTTGAGGTCGAAATGGTACGAATCCGCGGTTCTTTCGGAAAAGGAAAAGCAGTGGCCACAGTCGATGGTGAGCTGGCATGTGAAACAGAAATTATGTTTGGCTTCGGTGATAAGGAGTCATAATTTTGGCTGGATAACTTGTGTCGATACATAATACGTTAAAGGCCGGGCTTTCTGCATAAGTGCAGCTGTGTCTCTGTCTTAGCCTTAAAGGGCTCGTCAATCGACGAGTTTTCTTTATAAGAAAGTATAAATTTTTTAATTTTGGTAGGTGTAGCTACAGCGCCCAGCCCCTCGGGTCATAAGCCAAACCGCTGTTTTACTTTAGGAACTGCCTCCTCGCGGTTCGTCTTATGCCTGTTGGGGCTGACCAGGGCGCTTACGCTTTTCTAATCGGCTTATTTTTTTTGACTAAAATGCAATATTTTATCGAATGCGGGCAAAATAGCAGCAGGACATATTTATAGTCCACTAATTGCGAAGGGAGGTTACTGTCCATGCAAAAGCGGCTAATGGCTCTTATTGGTGGATCATTATTATCAGCGATGTTAATGACTGGATGTAACAATGATGATAACAACAATCCACCACCAGAAGATGATAACAATACGGAAGAACAACAGGACAATAATGTAGACATGGATCCTGGTCAGAATGGCGATGAAGGCATCGAAAATGATGATATGAACGATGGCTTGAATGATGATAACGGCAACAACGGCAATAACAACGGCAACAACGGCAATAACAACGGCGGCAATGGCAACAACGGCGCGGATGATGAAGGTATAATTGATGGTGATGGTTTAGGTGATGATGAAAATAATAATGAATAAAAATTCCTAAACAAAAAGACTGGCTAACTGAAATGATGAACATGTCAGAAACGGCGGGCCCCCAAGAGGGTCTCAGCTTTTCGTCTTGTTCTTATCGTCTCAGCAGCCAGTTTTTTATCCCAAATTATTTTTTACTCGTTGTGGTCAATTTCGGACGGGATCGCATTTTTTCTTTAAATTGCGTTATTAATTCATTACCATCGGCGCCTTGCCTGATCAAATCTTCAAGCAGAAGCTCGGCATATTTGCTGCGGGTCTTTTGAAGATGTCCTTCCAAGAGGATGATAACATGTCCGTCTACTTTCCTAAGCGTGTCTACGACCGTTTTAAAGGTTGCCGGATCATTATCTTTTTTCGTAATCACGGCCTGTACATTGATTTCTTGGCCGGTAGAAACAAACGGTTCAAGGTTGCTGAAATATTCATTCGCTACAAAAGCCTCGATGATCCACGTATTGCCTTCATCTTCTTTATTAATGATAAGGCCATCAGTCAGCGGGATATCAATGTATGCTTTTTCTTTTGTTACAATTTGCAGAGAAATTAATTTAAATGTCTTCATCCGATCCCTCCATTCTTCGTATTTTCCCCTATACAGCATCCATAATTCAACAAGTATTCCGCCCATTTTCTACCTATAGCATACCTGATACATAACAGAATAGGAAAGAAAAAAGACATAAGAAAATTAGTACAACGAAAAAGGTCGAAAAAAATTAAAAATTGTGTAAAAAACATTTTTAATGAATAGTATATGTACAAAATGACTTTTTTAGAAGCAAAATAGATTGTTTTTCTAAGCGGAAATTTTCGTCCTGCGGTAATTTGTCGATTTTACTGGAAGAAGCAAATTCTTTATGATGAGGGTATTCGTTACGAAAGGAGTTGTTTGTTTGATAAATCAAGTAACATTGGTTGGCAGGCTGGCGAGAGACCCTGAGCTGCGTTACACACCAGAAGGAAAAGCCGTATCAAATGTAACCTTGGCAGTAAGCAGAAATTTTCGCAATAATGATGGTCAGTACGATGCTGATTTCGTCTATTGCACCCTCTGGAAGAAAACGGCTGAAAACACCGTCCAATATTGCCGAAAAGGATCGATTATCGGTATAACCGGACGGATCCAAACAAGACATTACGACAATCAGGAAGGCAAAAGGGTGTACGTAACCGAAGTCGTGGCGGAGTCTGTCCGCTTTGTCGGACCAAAGCAGCCAAATTTGAAACAAGAAGAATTCAGTCCGGTAGAAACGTAAGACCGGGATTCAAAATAATTGAAGGAGGTGATGGTGTGGGGGAAAGAGAAAATTTTCATTCCGGCAACAAATGCAGGGATAATTCACAGCAGCGTACGGAAAGAATCGAGCAATTGCTGGGCGACCTTATCGGCTTAACGGCAAAAATGAATGTAAGGATAACAAATGAGGAAAATCAGCTGGCCGAGCTCGAGTTCATTCTTGCCCGGTTGGATTCTCGATATAAAATCCTGCAAAAGAAGCAAGAATCAATTCAGCTGAGATTGGCCAAACTGGAGAACGGGCAGAGCGCTGAAATAAATAAAAGACAATCTTTTGTATTGGAGGGCAGGGATCGATTCCCACAATCCTCTGAAAGAATGTAAGCCTTCAACTTAATAACTTCTTGATTCACTACCCCACAATTCAACGATAGATCGCTAACGTAACGACCAAAACCTGGACCTTGAAGAACCCCGTATTACAGCCCCTTACAAACCCCTATAAAGAGAAACATTCTTCTGATCTTCCTCTTTTTTTGGCCGCCTTTTGGCGGTTTTTTAAATAGTCGGATATTAACGTAATTAAAACAGGCTTATAATTAATAGGCTCTGTTAAACGATAATGTTGTTTTTGGGAAGGGAATCTACGAGACTCCTCGAAAATGCATACGCATTTTCTCGTGCGGTGTCTATTCAAGGATGATGAATCAACGTC
>NZ_QVTC01000108.1 GCF_003429085.1 Bacillus sp. V59.32b
AGGACGTTGAATCATCATCCATGCATAGGCACCGCACGAGAAAATGCGTATGCCTTTTCGAGGAGTTCGCATATCCTCGCCAATCAACTTTGTTGCAAAATTAACTGAGATATTACGTTAATCAATAATAAACCACCAGTTATGGTGAAGATCCAAGGTTAAGAATTTATTTAGCGCGGTACAAAACCCTTGATTTCATCGGCCACTCTCTGTGGATCTTCAAGCATGCCCATATGGCCGCTGTCCGGGAGCAAGACTTCTTTAATATAATCCTTGCCTTTAACCGAAAATGTTTTTTCCGGAGCAATCAGCTTGTCCTTCCCGCCTGCAATCAGGAGAACGGGAACGGTAGCATTCTCCATTACATGGTTGCGGTCTCCACGGTTTCGCATTGCCTTCAAAGAACCGATCGCGCCATTTACACTTGTTCTGTATCCTATCTCTTTAGCCGTTTTGATATGGAGATCTCCGCTATCCGCAAACAGCTTCGGGATCAATCCATCAATAAAAGTGTTCATCCCCTGGTTTTCGATTGTTTCGATCGATTTCAGACGGCCAGCCTTCGCTTCTTCACTATCAGGAAATGCTGTTGAGTGCATCAAGGAGAACCCCTTCACCATTTCAGGAAATTGTTCGACAAACGAAAGCGTAATATAGCCTCCGAGTGAATGCCCGAAAAGATACACATCCTTTACGTCAAGCCGCTTCAATAATTGGTATACGTCATCGGTCATATCTTCGATTTCAAATTCATTGTTCTCACAGGATGATTCTCCATGTCCTCTTAAATCGACAGCGATAATCCGAAAATCTTCCTTTAATAATGGAACGACATCCTTCCAATAGTCCCTGCTCCCGCAAAAACCATGGATAAGCACAATCGGCGTCCCTGTTCCATAATCAGCGTATGATAGTTCGGTCATATGTTCCTCCTTATGGCGGTATTTATTTCCTACTTCCCTTCTCGTTATATTCTAAACTAATCGTTCCACACAAATAAAGAAAACTCGTCGATTGACGAGCCTTTTAAGGCGAAGATAGAGACGTATTTGTACTTTCTGCCAAAAAAACCGTCCGGTCAGCGGACGGTTTCATTCAACTTTCTTATAGTGAAAGCATCGTTTCCATATCACCTTTTGCGTTTGTAATTAATATGAGATTAAATGTATCTTGCAGCACTTCTAATACACCCTCTGAAATGAATTCAGGCGGTTTTGGCCCGATTCGGATATCCTGGATGCCCAGACTGAACAGCCCCAGCAAAATGGCGACCGCTTTTTGCTCAAACCATGAAAGCACAATACTAACCGGCAATTCATTGATCGGACAATCGAATGCTTCCGCAAGCGCCGCCGCGATCTTTACGGTAGACACCGAGTTGTTGCACTGGCCGAGATCCATGTATCTCGGAATATTTGTGCCGGGTACGGTGCCATAGTCTACATCGTTAAATCTGAATTTACCGCATGAGGTCGTTAGAATTACCGTTTCCGGCGGTAATGAAGTCGCCAGTTCCCGGTAATATTCCCCGCCTTTTCCCGGAGCATCACAGCCGGCAATAACGAAGAAACGCTTTATCTTACCATCCTTGACTGCTTCGATTACCTCAGGAGCAATCCCAAGCACCGTTTGATGATGAAAACCGGTTAATAGTGTCTCATCGGATTGCATATTCGCTTCGGGCAACTGCAAGGCTTTTTCAATAAGCAGTGTAAAATCGTCATTTTCAATTTTGCGGACTCCTTCAAGTCCCGCCACCTCATAAGAAAAAAATCTGTCTGCATAAGTGCCTTTAATCGGCATGACACAATTAGTCGTCGCAAGGATCGCCCCTGGGAATTTCTCAAAAAGCCTTCTCTGGTCAAACCAAGCCTTTCCGATGTTTCCCTTCAGGTGCGGAAATCTCTTAAGGGCGGGATAGCCTTGGGCTGGAAGCATTTCCGAGTGAGTATAAATGTTAATCCCTTTACCCTCTGTCTGCTTCAACAGCTCTTCAAGCGCGAACAGGTTATGTCCAGTGACAACAATGCATTTTCCTTCTATTCTATTTTGGCTTACCCTAATTGGTTCAGGAACCCCAAGCCTTTCTGTATGTGCTTTATCTAAGAGTTCCATAACCCGGATTGCCGCCTTGCCAACCTTCATCGCCATGTCGATATGTTCCTGTGTGTTGAAATTGGAATTGGTTAAAGTCATGTATAGCGCTTCATGTGTAACCTGATCAACAAATGGATCGGTATAGCCAAGCTGTGCCGCATGTGTCCGATAGGCCGCGATACCTTTCAACGCAAATACGATTGTATCCTGAAGACTCGCAATATTCTCATCCTTACCGCATACCCCGATCACTTTACAGCCGCCAGTTGGCGTTTGCTCGCATTGATGACAAAACATATCTATTCCCCTCTCCTAATTATTAACATAACCAGCATACCAATAATAAAATGTATGTTTCGTGATGAACATCACAGTAATTGAAGATAATTCTTTGATTGGTGAACCTTTTTTTAAGATGCGATTAGGAGTGATGCACTCATGCAACTGGAAATTCCACGTAGATATAAGCGGAAAATCAGCAGGGAAATTCACCTTTGATTTCTGCATGACATAGCCTATTAAGTAGCGGTATTTGAAAGGAGATTAAATATGTCTGATTCAGAAAACAAAAAGAATCCAAAGCCTTCTCAGAGTGAGGTATTCAATGAATTCAAGACGACAATGGACCGGATTTTTGCCGAAAAGCCGTTGAAAGGAATTCTTCAATCAATGGATGATTTTTTCAGTGCGTCCCAAGAACGGAGCTTTCCTGTAGAAATCATTGAAAGGAAAACGGACTATCTCATTAGAGCCATTCTTCCCGGTATAAAAAGACAGCAAATCGATATAGAGATGCTCTCGCAGGGAGTGATTATCAGTGTGAAGAATCAAGAGACAGGTATTGAAACGAATGATAGCCAGCGCTTGTCCAAAAAGAAACATGCGTCAATCGCCCGTTCGAGGACCATCTCGCTTTCGAAGCCCATCGATGAACAGAAAGCCACAGCAAGCCATCGTGACGGGGTGCTGGAAATCAGAATTCCTAAACTTAAAGGAACGCGTATTTCCATAAATGAATAACAGTAAAAGGGCCATACCCTTCAGACCATGAGAAGCCTGCTTAGGCTTCCGATTTTCTGATCTGGGTTTGAGGCCCTTTTATCTTTTTAAACTTTAAGCTTATCGCCAAAACCTTTTACCATTGCCGATACTTGGCCGAACGTATTCATCATCTGTCCAGCTGTGTTCATCATCTTGTTAATATCCATCGAGCCATCCTGCAATTTGAACTGGTTCAGAACAGATTGAAGGCCTGAAGAATGCGGTTTTTTCAGGAATTGCTGCTTTGGATACGGATTGGCGATATATTGAGGTCCCCCTGCGGGCGGTCTTTTTTGAATCGGCTGCAACGGATTTTCGAATGGATTGAACGAATTTATTTTCTTTGGAGGCTGCTGAAACGGAATCGGAGTATATGGCTCGGGCGGCACCGGCATTTTGTATGGAGGCGGATACTGTTGCAGTACCTGCTGAGAACCTGGATATGCCTCCATTCCAGCCCCATATTGAGGGGGGGGCGCGTGGCCCGGGTAATATCCCATCCCGTTGTTTGCAGGCACTAGCATGTTCATTTCCTGGGGTACTGCAAACTGTCCGTGCATGTATGGATGTCCGTTCCAAAACTCCGGCATTGCATTTCTGTAATGACCGTTGTTTCTTTCCTGGCGGGAAACGGAGTTCCTGTTATTCACTAGACTTCCCTCCTTCTCTTCACATTGGCTCATATACTATATGTGATAGAGAAAAATTGGTGAATACATGGATACTGTGAACTTTAATCCATATCCATTTTTCGATTAATTTCCGTCAAAGTACTTAGCAGGATAAAATGGACGGACTGCACATGGCTTTTAAATCTCTTATAGCTTGTTTTTGGAAAAAAAGCTTGGACGGCCACATCAGATAGATTTTGTGACGCCTGGTCGATTTGTTGAGGGAAAAGATGCCTGAAGCTTTCTTCATTCATCCAGTTCTTCACTTGATCCGCCCATTCCAAACAAGTTTGATGGACTTCATCGGCAAAAGGTTTAACCACACTGTAAAAGTCTTTTTCCTGCCCGGTGGACCTTGCTTCTTCATATATTTGATCAGCTTTTTCACACATGCTGATTAACGTCTCGGTCAATTTTAGCGTTTTCGCTTTATCAATCATTTTTTCCTCCAGAATTTGAGTTGCCTACAGTATATATGAAATGTGGGCAAGCTTCAAAAGAAAAAGCAGCTGAAGGAGCTGCAACCTACCTACTCTAATATCCTAATTCAGGGTTGATGGGAAACTGCTTGTTAATCGCGCTATCTCTTTTTAAGATAAATGCTTGGTCTTCAAATTCCTTTACTTTCCAATTCTTTTCCGCTTTTTCAAATGCTTCCTGAACGGAATTCACCATCGCCATTTGATTTCCCCATAACTGACAGCGTTCCGTATTTAATCTCTCATCGATTGTTGATTCCAACTGGTCCAAGCGGGCACTAATCTCTCCAAACAATTCCAAAATATCCACGGCAGCTTTACTCGTTCCCATATCATGACCTCCTTCTCGTTTTATAGTATATTCTTTGCATTTCACGCGTTACCTTCACAGCTGACAAAACTAGAAGGGAATCGGCAAAGAAAGTAGATATTGTTTAAAGTTCTACCCGTTTTGACAAACCAAAGGAATGTTTATATGCATTTTACAAAAGCTAAACCCAGGAGGTGTTTGGATGAATTCGAATGAAAGCAAACAACAAAAGGAAAAAAAAGCTGAGAAACAGGAAGCCACTAAGGCTGGCCGGGGAAATCCCAAATTGTCAGGACCCGACCGTCCGTCAACTTAATCAACATGGATAAAAACGGGAAAGACTGAGAAGTCTTTCCCGTTTTTATCCAGATAGGAGAGCACTTTTTTGACTTTGAAAGTACGAATATGACTTGTGCAAACATCGCCACACAATGTGACGACGATCTTAGTCGCAGAATGCCCAGCCAGTTCTTATCCTAATGTAACTCATTTGCGTAAAACAAGACCTTTAGGTGATGGCTTACGCGGCCCAACTTGCCCAGGATGGTCTAACTTCATTATTCAAACTCGAGATTTATTATCTAAACTCTAGTTCTATTACCCAAACTCAGAATTTCGTTTGCCGCAGGACGTTGCAGATTTTAATCGATGTTCCTTACTTCCAGGTTACTTGGCGCTTTTCATATATTCTGCTTCTTTATTGAAAGCAATTCCTTTGTATAGATTATAAAGTGCAGTTGCTTTTGTTTTTTTCGGTACCAGTCATTCAGTTGGATGGCTGAAGGAAGAGTCGGTGTTTTAAACCACTTTTTCTTGATGGGCTTTTTCCTGTCCCATTGATTAAACGCATGCAATGAATGGGACATAATGGGATAAGCTATCCGTAAAAACGGGGTATCCCTTCGCTTATAATAAGGAAGATACTTTTCATAATCATGTCTGGATCCGGTCGGCTCTGTTGAACGGGCAAATTTATAAAAAGCCGGAAACAGCTCCGGATCGAATAATAACAATGAAAGTTTTTTTCCGAGTTCGATCCGCGCGTCAATGTTACGAAAGTCTGATACAGAAAGTCCGTAAATATCCCCAGAACACATCGGAAAAAGCACCGTGCTAAAATGCATCCAATCCTGAAAATTAAATAGAAGCGAATGAAACACAAACGGATTGTAAAAATCATGGCGGATTACCGGTTCCTCGATTACATTTTGCTCATTGATAATGAGCGCATCGATCAATCTTCTTTCATCACGGCTATTCCAAAATAATGTCCATTCCTTCTCAGAGAACTCGGATATTGAAAAATATCTGAATAAGTGAAACAAAGATGCTTTGTATTTCGTCGAATAATGATAGAGCAAAAGTTGGGGTACGCATCATGAAAAATGAGCCAATTGGCACGCTCATATGTGATGAACAACACATGTTGAAAGCGTGGGGAGACGATTTTCGGCATCCATTTGCCTTCAAGATCACACATATTCCAGCCGGCATTTCGTGATACCATTCCTGCCAGGAAGGCCCATTTGATTTCAGGGTGGATGGAATAGTAGTATTCATAGGCTTTTGTTCTGGATATATTGTCTTTATTCCATTTTTCTGTTAAAGTATTAATTTTCTTAATGAGATTTTGTTCAAATGTTGTCAAAGCGTTATACGGATTGGTTCGCTCCACTCAGGTTCACCTCTTTCGTTTAAAATCATCTTGTTCCAGACGTTGTTCAATGTTATCGTTTTTAGAAGTAAACACTTTTATTCAACACTTGCTTACTTTTTTGCTATCATAGATGAGTGTTAAACTAAGGAGGGGTTTTATGGCTTTCCATTACCCTAATGGACGAAGGTTTGTTCAGGCCGCTTCAAAAGCGAATGCACGTCCATTGAAACAAATGAGCTATAGCAACCGCGGAAAAACGCTAGAGGATGATTTGAATGACAGCAATGAATACTATTTGGCAAATGGCATTGCCGTCATCCATAAAAAGCCGGTACCGATTCAAATAGTCGATGTGCATTATCCGCAAAGAAGTGCGGCAGTCATTAAGGAGGCGTACTTCAAACAAGCATCGACGACTGATTACAATGGTGTCTATCAAGGAAAATATATCGATTTTGAAGCAAAGGAAACGAAAAGCCCGACATCCTTTCCGCTTAAAAATTTCCATGAACACCAGATAGAGCATATGAATGATGTCGTAAAGCAAGGCGGTATTGCTTTTGTGATCATGAGATTTACTGCTTCCGGCGAAACATACCTGATGGAATCTACTACACTAGCCCTGTTTTGGGACAGGATGTTGTCAGGCGGGAGAAAGTCGATCACTAAAGACGAAGTCGAAGAGAGCTCAATTAAAATGCTGCTCGGATTTCAACCGCGAATTGACTATATTAAAGTCATAGACTTGCTCATGGCTGAAAAAAATTAGGTTGTTTTTTTAGAAAGGCAGGTAGCTGTAATGGCTGAAAAATATAAAACACGAGAAGAACGCCGAAAGCAAAATGAGGCGCAGAAAAAAGGAAAACAGAAGAAAAAACCAAAAGGCCTTTTCAAACGGATTTTTCTGTTTCTAATCACATTGGGAATTATCGGCATGCTTGCAGGAGGCGCAACCTTCGCCTATTTCATCAGCGATGCACCAGAGCTGGATGAAAAACTGCTAAAAGATCCGGTTCCTTCCATTATTAAAGATGAAGAAGGAAATGAAATTACGGAAGTTGGCCCTGAAAAACGGGAATATGTAGCTTATGAAGACGTACCAAAGCTTGTGGAGAATGCTTTCCTTGCAACCGAGGATGTCCGCTTTTATGAGCATCATGGCGTTGATGTCAGACGCCTAGGCGGTGCCGTGTTAGCCAATGTCACCGACGGATTTGGTTCTCAAGGTGCAAGCACATTGACCCAGCAGGTCGTTAAACGCTCCTATTTAACACCAGATAAAACGTTAAAACGAAAAGCACAGGAAATGTGGCTTTCCATCCAGCTTGAACAAAAGTACACGAAGCAGGAAATCTTTGAGATGTACATCAATAAAATTTTCTTTTCCGAGCGTGCGAACGGGATTGCGACTGCAGCCGATGTCTATTATGGAAAAGAACTGAAAGAGCTGGAATTGCACGAAGCAGCGTTGCTAGTCGGCCTTCCGCAAAGTCCTAACCGCTATAATCCTTATGATTATCCCGAACGCGGGGAAAAACGCCGGAACGTTGTGCTTCATTTGATGAATAAACATGGCTTTATCACCAAGGATGAAATGGAAAAGGCACAGGCCATCCCCGTTGAGCAGGGACTTGCAAAACGAGGAAAAAACAATGCCGATACCTCTCCTTACGATGTTTTCGTTGACCAGGTGATCAAGGAAGTTGAGGAGATGGGTGATTATAACATCTCGGCTGACGGGCTTGAAATTTATACGACTATTGATAAAGATGCCCAAGAATATGTACACAAAATGATGACTACGAATGAAGTCATTCAATTCCCAAGTGAAAAATTGCAAACCGGGATTACACTGCTTGATACGAAAACCGGGGAAATCCGTGCTATCGGAGGTTCAAGAAAAGATGAATTCAATGCAGGGTTCAACTTTGCTACGGATACCAAGCGTTCCCCCGGATCCACTATTAAACCGATCCTGGATTACGGGCCGGCGGTTGAGCATTTGAAATGGTCCACCTATGAACAAATTCTTGATGAACCCTATAAATACTCGACTGGTCAAAAGATAAATAACGCTTCGAGAAGGCATTATGGAAAAGTGAGTGCCCGGGAAGCACTCGGACGCTCATTAAATATTCCTGCCCTCAAGACAGCCCAGGAAGTAGGTTTGGAACGGGCTCAGGAATTTGGTGAAGATTTGGGTATACCATTCAAGAAACCGATGACGGAATCCGGTGCCATAGGAGCAGGTCTGGGTGTCTCCTCCCTCCAAATGGCTGGGGCATACAGCGCCTTTGGAAACGGCGGCATTTATAATGAACCGCATACCGTCAAAAAGATCGTTTTAAGGGATAAAACCACTACAATTAAAAACAAAGCGGAATCAAGGGCCGTTATGAAAGATTCCACTGCCTTTATCGTCACCGACATGCTAAAAAGCGTGTTAACAGCCGGCTACGGTACCGGGAGAGCAGCTAATATACCGGGGTTGCCGGTAGCTGGAAAGACCGGGACAACCAACTATACCGAGGAAGAAAAGCGGGATTATAATGTAGAGCCCGGAGGTGCGCCGGATTCATGGTTTGTCGGCTATACGACAAACTATACCGCCGCCGTTTGGACCGGTTATGACAATAAAAGAAATTTTTTAGGTAAAAGCTCACAGGCGATCCCGAAAGAAGCCTTCCGCAAGTTAATGTCACACGTTTCTCAAGGGAAGGAAACGAAAGACTTTAAAAAACCAAGCAGTGTCGTGAAGGTCGGCATTGTTAAGGGCTCTGATCCGGCAATGCTGCCAAGTGAGTATACGCCGAAAGATCGAATCGTTTATGAATACTTTGTTAAAGGAACCGAACCGACACAAGTAACGAAGGAATTCGATAAACTGGAAGGTCCACAAAATGTAAAAGCGTCATTTGATGAGGAATCCAAGGAAATTAAGCTGGAATGGGATTATCCTGAATCAGATGAGGATGTTGAATTTGAGGTCAAGGTTGCAGTTGATGGCGCGGGTGAAAGAGTGTTGAGTGTGGATGATGGCATGGAATTAACCATTGCTAATCCTGCTCCTGGTGCATATACATTCTCCGTTACCGCTATATCTGACGATCAAAGAAGCGAACCGGCTTCTGCAGCTGTCCAAGTTCCTGATCCAAACGAAGAGGAAGAAGAACAGCCGGAAACCGATCCTGAAGAATTGCCACCTGGGGAATTACCACCTGGGGAATTACCACCTGGGGAAGGTAACGGGAATGGACAGGGTAATGGTAATGGCAATGGACAGGGCAATGGGAATGGTAATGGTAATAATAGAGATGACGAAGAGGAAGAGGAACCAGAGGAAGGTGGCAACCCAGGTAATGGCGGCAATGGAAGAGGGCCGGACGTACCAGTTGAAAGTAACCAGTAATCGTGTATCACCAGTATAAGCAAAAACGTCTAAGCTCAATGCTTAGACGTTTCAGATTGTCGACAAAAGGGGTTCGGAATGGTCTCATTCCGAACTCCTTTTTAGTAATTATTTCTATTTTTGCTTATTTTGAGTGTGAATGGACCTCACTTAGCCTTATTTATTAGGCCATTTCTGGACCTTGCCATGTCCAGTTTTCCATCTTCTTCAAATTCATGGCAGCGAAAGTAAGCATCGCCTGCATCGACAATTTTTTAAGTCCCCTTAACTTTGTCCCACGCATGCCATGCTTTTCTTTTGCATCTGCGAATACGCGTTCTATCGTTTCTTTGCGTTCCGCATAGATTGGTTTTACATCCTTGCGGTGTCGCAAATGATCTGTTTCCTCTACATAATCCTGCCAAATATGCCTCGTCACCACTTTTTGATGGTCCTTGCTTCCGGTACATTGGGATAGTTTGGGCAGCCAGCGCAAATGTGCTTAGGTGATTTATACTCACGATAGCCTTCCTTGTTATTTGTAGAGTAATTCAGAACCTGCCCTGCAGGGCAGAGGTAACAGTCGAAGTGTTCATCATACACATAGTCATGCTTTTTGAAAAACCCATCTTTTGTGCGAGGTCTTGTATAAGGCATCGC
>NZ_QVTC01000109.1 GCF_003429085.1 Bacillus sp. V59.32b
CATCGAGCACAAATCTGGATTATCGAGCACAAATCCGGTTCATCGAGCACAAATCCGGTGATCGAGCACAAATCTGGTTCATCGAGCACAAATCTGGTTCATCGAGCACAATTCCAGATTATCGAGCACAATTCCAGATTATCGAGCATAAATACAAATCATCGAGCAGAAATTGAATTTTCAAGCATAAGCCATCAGCAAGTTTCAACACAATGGACAGTGTTACATGGAGGATGCCCTCTTACTTCCATAATCTCAATTGTTCGGCAGCCTTTCTTGGATCTTTAGCCTTCATAATCTCTGATACTACGGCAATGCCGGCAATGCCGCTGTTTGAAATGGTGGAAATATTCTTAAGCGTGATTCCCCCTATCGCGACAGCCGGAATAGCGACCGCCCCGCAGATTTTCTCCAACATGCCTTTTTGAAGAAGATTTGCATCCTTCTTTGTCGAGGTAGGAAAGACAGCGCCGACCCCGATGCAATCAGCCCCATTGTAAGCAGCCTCTAAAGCCTGCTCTACATTCTGAACGGAAACGCCAACAGCCATTTCTTCCGGAACGATTTTTTTCACCGCCGTAAGCGGCAGGTCTTTCTGACCGATATGAACTCCCGCAGCTTCAACTGCTAGAGCAATATCCACTCGGTCATTAATGATAAGCGGAACGGAATGGTGGTCAAGCATTCTCTTTAACCGAGCTGCTTTTTCATAGAATACATGGCCATTCGATGACTTTTCCCTCAGTTGGACAACGGTTACCCCGCCAAGAACTGCTTCTTGTACTATTGTTAATAAACGATCAATTGGGACGGATTCTTCCGTAACGAGATAGAGACTCCAATCAATTGGCTGTGAGCGGCTCACTTAGCTTCACCTCTTTTTCCCATGTTTCCCCTGTCATAAGGGAAATGCAATCAATCAGCTTTATCCGAAACGTACCAGTGCCCTCATTCTCATTTAATGTAGTTGCTGTCATCTCGCCTGAAATGCTCATGGTGGAAATCCCGGCAACCGCGGCAGTAAAAAAATCCTCCGTTACGCCGGCAATCGAACCAATGATGGCTGTGCTCATACAGCCGCTGCCGGTGATTTTCGTAAGCAAAGAGTGACCGTTATCTACTAAAACCGTCCTTTCCCCATCACTCACAGCATCCTGTTCTCCACTGACAACACAGACACATTGAAGTTTTTTTGCCGCGGCTCCTGCCAGACCGGAATTAGCGATAGAAACGTTACCTGAATCGACTCCGCGCGTATTGGCATCTCCGCCTATTAAACTATAAATTTCACTTGCGTTGCCTCTGACAATGCTCAGTTTTACTTCTTTGATAAATTGATTTGCCAGTTTTGTCCTGTATCGTGTTGCGCCAACGCCAACCGGATCAAAAATAACCGGAGTTTTATTTTTATTTGCTGCCCTTCCGGCCAAGATCATCGCTTCAAAGGTTTCATTATCGATTGTTCCAAAATTGATGACTAATGCATTAGCCAGTCTGACCATATCCTCTACTTCCTCGGGGCTCGATGCCATGACTGGTGAGCCTCCGATAGCCAGTGTGACATTGGCACAATCGTTCATGGTTACATAATTGGTTATTTGGTGAACAAGCGGGTTTTGTCTGCGAACTTTTGCGAATAATGGAGTGATAATTTCTTTCATCGTTTTCTCCTTTCTTCAGTGGTTAATTTTTTCAAAGTTGTGGAAATGGTTTAACGGGCCATGGCCTTTTCCGATTGATAAACTGTTTTGTATCGCCCTGGTAACATAGGCTTTTGCGGTTTTGATTGCTTCAGACATAGTCAGTCCTTTTGCGAGATTGGCGGCGATGGCCGCAGAAAGGGTACAGCCGGTTCCATGTGTATTGGACGTCTGGATTCGTTCACCTTTGAGCCAGGTGAAAGTTTCTCCGTCATAAAAAAGATCATCTGAGTTTCCCGCAAAATGGCCGCCTTTGATTAGAACAGCCTGTGCGCCTAATTGATGGATTGCTTCAGAAGCACTATAGACATCCTGTTTCGTTTTAATTTTGCACCCTGTTAGTTCTTCCGCTTCCGGAAGATTCGGGGTGACTAGGGATGAGAGGGGGAGCAGTTTATTTTTAAGCTCTGACACAGCATCCGTTTCTAGGAGATGGTGGCCGCTTTTGGAAATCATGACAGGATCAAGGATTATGTGTTTGGGATTATAAATTGTGAGCACCTCTGCCACCGCCTTGGCTATTTTCGCTGATCCAAGCATGCCAATCTTGATTGCGTCAGCGCCGATGTCGTCCAAAACGGCTTCCATTTGATCACGGATGACGTTTATGTCGATATGCTGTACGGAGCGGACTTCCACAGTATTCTGAGCTGTAACGGAAGTAATGACTGACATTCCGAATACACCGTGAGCCGAGAATGTTTTCAGATCTGCCTGAATTCCCGCACCCCCGCCTGAATCAGAGCCTGCGATTGTTAATGCTGTTTTCATAGATTTTCCCCTCCAAATAACTATTCTTCAAAAATATCTTTAATAAAATAAAGGCAATGGCTGCACCGGTAACGGAACTGAGCATAAAAGCAGGCAGGACCCCAAAGAGTGCCACCTTTTCGCCTAAGAAAAGAAGGGCAAGCGGATAGCAGGCAAGTGCACCGAGGAGGCCTGTACCCAAAACTTCACCCAACGCGGCAAACGTGATGTTTCTTGTTTTTTTATAAAGATAAGCGGACAGAAGGGCACCGATCATGCTGCCTGGAAAAGCAAAAATTGAGCCGGTTCCCGCCATATTCCGAAGCAGGGAAACGGTAAAGGCCTGGGCCAGAGCATAAGCCGGTCCGAGCATCACGGCTGTCATCACATTGGCTAAATGCTGGACCGGAAAGATCTTTGCAGCCCCAACGGGAATAAATACAAATGAACTCGTCAGTGCTGTTAATGCCGTTATCATCGCGGTTAACGTAAGCTTTCTAATATTTTTCAAAGAGCTCATCTCCTTTTTAATGATTAAACTGGCCAGCTTTCCTGTCGGTACATGTTCTCCCAAAACAAATATTCAAAGCGGGAAGTGGTTAGAAAATGTTTTTCGAGCCTCGCCAGTTCAGCCTCAGGAAGGCCATCGGTGAGATGATCCATCAGTTCGATCAGCCATTGGGAGGTGGATGCAAATTCATCGGAAGCATACGTATTGATCCATCTCTTATAACGGTTTGAATGAAGCCCGTCTCCGTTTTGCTTTTTAAGAAGGACACCAATTTCCCGGTAATCCCAGGCGCATGGAAGCAAGCAGGCAACGAGATCGGCGAGTGTTCCGCTGTAAGCCGCATTTAGCATATAGCCTGTGTAAGCGATGTTGACCGGCGTTGGCTGCGTTAGCTCCAGTTCTTCACTCGAGATGCCGAATTCTGCGGCATATTGGCGATGAAGGTCCATCTCAAAGTGCATCGTTTCATGAAGAATGTGTGAAAATTTCGCCATCGTGTCCAAGGTGTTGGCCTTTGCCGCCCCGATGGCAAATAGCCGCGAATAATCCACTAAATACACATAATCCTGTTTCATATAAAAGGCAAAAATATCTTCGGGAAGTGAACCATCTCCGATTCCTTGTACAAACGGGTGAAGATGGTTTTTCTCCCAAATCGGCTGAGCTGATTCGAATAACCTTTCTGAAAAATGCTTCGTTTTGGATGATTGCATCTTGATTGCCTCCTATTAGAAAATGATTTTATAAAAAAAGCCGCCTTCATTTCTGGAAGCGGCCTTGAGTCAGAAGGGGATATGCCCTCGTCTCAGCCTGCTTCCCTACGCTGGCATAAACCAGATCAGGTGCAAAGGGTTTTAATCATCGATTTCTCAGCCTAACGGCTCCCCCAGCAGTCATACTATTTAATTAATATAGAAAGACCCCGCTTTCTAAACAAAGGAAAGCGGGGTGTTATTCATCGATTGGCCACTTTCCTACGCCGGCATCACCCGGTTCAGGTTCAAAGGGTCTAGAACAATTGTTCAATCTCAGCCCCATACGAGGCTCCCCCAGTGTTACAGCAATATGTAATTAATGCCATCTTACCATATTAAACGGAGAAAGCAATAATATTTAACCATTATCGGGAGACAAATGAGAAGCCATAGTGACATCCGTAAATGAATAGTATAAACTTTCCACAACATCATATATCAACTTTCTTATCCAGAGAGGCGGAGGGACTTGGCCCTATGAAACCTCGGCAACAGACCCGTTATGGGCACTGTGCCACTTCCATCAAGCAGGTGCTTGAAAGATAAGAAGAGCCAGACGGTCATGGTTTAGCCTCTTCTTATTCAGAAGGGGTTTTTTTACTTTTAATGTTTCAACGCCTATAAGAAAAGGTATATAACTTTGGTGGAAAAATGAAGCATATTCTTACTGATTGGAGCAGTACATATGGAAGAATTACTACCTGGAATCGAGCAACGAAAAACAGAGCTGATCGAGCAATTAATTTCTCAAGGGATCTATAAAACAACAGGTGAAAGGCATCTGTATGATGCCTCATTAAAGGTATTGGAAGCGGAATATGAGCGGGTTTTAAAAAGCGGGGGAACCGGTACGTGAAATAGCCTCCGACGATCCCATGGTAGACATAAGGATGGCCGAATTAAATAATTCTATCCAGGAAAACGATCTATTACAGCATATTAGGCTAAAATGAATTTACTTTTTAACCCCTAAATGTTGCAAGGCCTGTTGTACAGTAGCCATTGTTTTCATGGAAAATAAATTGACTCCTAGCTCAGTCGCTGCCTGGGCTAGTTCCGGTCTTATTCCGGTTATAATCGAACGGACACCCAGCATTTGCATAACAGCATTGATTTTAAGCAGGTAATCGGTTACCACTTCATCGAAGTTATATATGCCTGAAAAATCTATAATCAAACATTCAACAGCTTGCTCTTGGATTTTTAAAGGGATGTCTTCCATGAGCTGGTTGGCTCTGTCCGTATCAATCGAGCCAATCAGAGGAAGAATGGAAATCCCGTCCAATACAGGTAACTATAGAGGCTGATACTTCATTAATTTCCCTCAATAGTTGTTTGTGATTTCTCTCTGCTTCTTTACGTTTTGTAATATCTCTAAAAACAGATTGGACAGCCTTTTTATCACCATATATAACAGGATGACAATACAGTTCGACATCAACAAGTGAGCCATCTAATTTAGTTATGACATGTTCGATAAGTTCCGCCTGGTATATTTTCTGTCATAGCCTTTTGTATCCGCTCTTTAATGGCCGGTCTATCTTTCTCTTGAAAAACATCGAGCACACGGGCCCCAATTATATCTTCCTTAGCGGCTCTTAAAAAATTTGCTCCAGACTGATTAATATATAAGATTTTGTGATCTGCGTGTATAACGATTGTTTCTAAGGAATATTCAATGATTTGACGATACATATTTTCTCTTTCCATAAGTTCCTGATACTCTTTATTAGATGCATTCTTTTCCAAAAAGTTCACTCCCTTATGAAAAGCTTAAACCAATTCAGAGCATTCGACATGGATTACAACAGGTACCTTTGTACCTTTTCGCACTCATAAATAACATGAATCATAAAAAAAGCGGCCTATAGGCCGCACAATCCTTCATATGGATTTTTATTGTTTATACTGGTGGGTAAATTGGATGTTGATAACTACTCTTTGCTGCAGAATCCGCTGTCGTTCCGACTGTCCCGATGAAAGCAAAACTGCAGGCAGTCAGTGCAAGTGCAAGAATCAGCTTTTTCATTTTCCTTCCTCCTTTATGAAAAATAATCTATTGCAGCTTCAAACTGTCCCGAATCCTGTAAATATTTTGCGAGGATCCTGGAGAAGGCTTGAAGGTCATGCCTGTGTTCACCTGTTGATTTAAGGAAAGGAAGCACTTTTTCTTCGAGATAGCGGTACGCTTCTCGTTCCTCATTATTCAACAGAAGAAGATAAAAGGAAGCCAATAAGCGATATCTTGGGTTAATGGTCTCTTTAGATATAGCCAGGGTTTCGTTAAATGCCTTAACGGATTGCTCAATACGTCCCAATGAGTAATAGGTTTCTGCCAGTGAATAAAGGGTGACAAGGTAATGGGGATTTTTGTGATCTTGTAAATCTAAGGATTTTCTGAAAAATTCGACGGCTTCCTCCATAAGGTCCATTTTTCGCTTTAAAAATCCAATATTATGATAGACCTGGGGAATGAGTGATGAATCTCCAAGGAGTTCTGTGTTTCGTTCCAGATGCTTAAAGCAATCCAGTGCCTCCGGATAGATTTCAGAATGGGTATAATTAATGCCAAGGACCATTAAGGTATGAAGCATTCTCTTTAAGTTGTATTGACTCGTATAAAGCTGAAGAGCCTTTTTTCCATAGAGAACAGCATGGCCGGGTTGCTCAACATTTCCTTTTACCATTGCCAGATGATAATAAACTTCAGCGCTGACAAACATATCGTGACTTTGATTATGAACTAATTGAATGAGAAGCTCATCGGCTTCAGGATACCTCCTTTTTAAAATTAAATATATGGCAAAATAGTAGTTATATATGTACGTTTCATGTTGGGAAAAATTTATTTTTTGTTTACTCAGCCATTTTCTTTGCTCATCTGCTAGTTCTAATAGATTGAGGAGGAGATAATATCTGAATTTATAGAGTTCAAAAAGGTATATAAAGGTGGTAAATGGAATAAGTTCGTTGGATTCATTCAGTTTTTCAAATGTCAGCTTTGCTTTATCCTTCTGGTAGAAATTTATATGTTCGATGAATTCATCTAACAGAATTTTGATTTCCTTTTCTTTCATCTCAATATCAACGAAGTTTATGCCGAGTTTTATGAGAATCAATGAAATCGTTTCTTCATTTGCTTCTTTTCCGTTATTTTCTATCTTGCTTAAATGAGGGACTGAACAAATCCCCTGGGCCAATTCGCTTTGGGTTAAGTGGGCTTTTGTTCGGTAATATTTAATCAGAGAGCCAATTTTCATATTCCCCCGCCTCCTCTTTTTAAATATTATAGAACTTTTTTCAGATTTTCCCAACTTCCAAAAGTAGGATTTTTTTGAACAGGTGGATAATTTATAGTATAGTAAATAATCCAGGTGGCAATTTTATGAGAGTCAGTTGACTCAGACACCCTGAAAATTTTCCATCAATGCGGTAATTTTCATATTAAATTCAAAATAAAAGAGAGGGTACCTAAGAATGTTATATACTAAGTCCAAGCATAGTCATTCAATAGAGGAAAAGCGTCAGGAAATGATGAAACTTGCTAATGTTTTAGGTTATACAAGCCCGGATACAATCAAAGCCAGCCAAGAGTTGGACAGACTTATGAACAACAAACAGTCTCTTATCCTCGCACTAAAAAAATAATACTAGATGATCGAAAAGCTGTCCCGCTTGGCAATGGAACAGCTTTTTTTATTGTTGATATTTAGCAACTAACCCGGGAGCTATTTCTTTCAAGTTCATTATCCTCCTAAACAGAGTTCTCAGAACCGTTATACTCGTTTTCCCAGTATTATCAAGTCTCTTTCAATGCCATCAAGCTCGGCTACTTTTGGAAGACGACCATATTCTTCAAATCCGAATGCGGAAAATAGTTTGAGGCTTGGTGAGTTGTGCCCAAAAATGAATCCGAGGATCGTTTTTATCCCGAGTCTCGGGCTCAGCTTTATAGCTTGCTCAAGTGCCCAACGTCCAATGCCCATTCCCCTGAATTGCTCATCTATATAAATACTGATTTCAGCGGTCGCCTGGTAAGCCGGCCTTCCATAAAAAGATTGATAACTGAGCCAGCCGCATATCTCGCTCCCGGATAAAATGACATAAAGAGGACGGGTTTTTCCGTTATGTTCATGGAACCATGCTACCCGTTCTTCTACGGTGACCGGTTCGGTATCGGCCGTGACCATCCTAGACGAAATCGTTGAATTATATATAGCGACAATCTTTGGCAATTCCTCAAGGGTTGCCTCTTTTAACGTGAAATTTCCCTTCATATTTTGACTCCTCGCAGTTCTTCTGTAATCGGTAAGAATATCATACATCTATCCCTGATTTTTTGATAGTGTAGGTTATATATCAGTCGGTACCGGGTATTAGTATGGAAAAGCATCGCAGACACCTGCAGAAGGAGTTATACGTGAAAAAGCTATCGATTGTATTAATTGCATTTATTATCATTTCAACGGTTTGGTTTTCTGTTTATTCCAAAAGCAAGAGTGATGATCCTATCATCATGGCATTCGGTGATTCCCTGACCCACGGATATGGCGATAAAAATGGAGAAGGATATGTAGACGGATTAGAGAGTGAGTTGAATGATCCCGGCAGCGATGATAAATTCAGAATCTGGAATTATGGGATTGTGGGTCAGGAAACGGATGGCGTTTTAAAACAGCTGGACGATGTCCGGATCAAAAGTAAATTGGATGAAGCCGATTATTTTATCGTGTTTATCGGAACTAATGACTTAATCAACAGCAACGGCGGAAATTTAACACAAGTAAACGACAAAAAAATCAAGGAAGCAAAAACGGAATATAAAAAACACTTGGAGGAAATCCTCGATATTCTTGAGAAAAAGAACAAAGACGCTCCCATTTTAGTGCTTGGATTGTATAATCCATATCAAAACCGGGAGCAAATCGAAAAACATATCGATGAATGGGACCAGCTGATTATTGACACGGTAAAGAGTGATGAGCAAGTGACGTTTATCCCGACCAATGATCTGTTTAAAGATAAAGAGAAGAAAGCATACTTTAGCGATCAGCTTCATCCAAACGAACGAGGGTATAAGTTAATTACCGAACGGATTTTGGATAGGTATCAATTCAATAGATGATAAAAATGCCCGTTCTGAAGAACTGGGCATTTTTTAATGTAAAAATCATGGTTCATAAAATAATGTATGACTGAACTAGAATGATTTATTTATACTTAGTAATACTATATAATAAAGTAAGGATGAATAATAAGTAATGAAAGATTGGTGAGTAAGGAATGAAAGAACTATTGTCGGGCAAAGTCACCGAAAAAGGACAAGTTACCATCCCAATTCAAGTACGTGAAAAGTTAAATATAAGATCTGGTGATCGGCTGGCTTATTTAATTGATGATGAGGAAGAAGAAATAAGAATAAAAGTAATAAAGCAAACCAATGTCGAGGATGTGTTCGGGATTTTTAAAGTAGATAAGTCGTTAACTTTTGACAAAGAAAGAGAACAAGCTCATGAAAATGTGGTTGTTAAATTCAAACAAAGCAGTGAGGGAGACAAAGAAATTGAGTAAACGGATGAGGTTGGATGCTAACGTTTTATTGAGGGTTGCTACTGGTAATCCAGAAGAAATGGCAATCAAGGCAAAGCAGTTATTCCAATCAGTTGCGAAGCAAAATATCAAACTAATAGTTCCAACAATGGTTGCTGCTGAATGCTGTTGGGTATTAAACGGCGTTTATAAATTTGATAGATTTCAAATTAGAGATGGATTAACAAAGATATTCAGTTTGTCATTTATTGAATTAGAAGATTCTATGGTATTAAAAGCATTGAATGATTTTGCCGAAAAAAATGTTGATTTTGTAGATGCATATTTAGGTAACTCTTCAAAACAGATTCCAATCATTACGTGGAATGAGAAACATTTTAAAACGTTGCCATGTGAATTTTTCTCCCCTGAACAAATGATAGAGCATTTAAAGAACGAATGAAAACCGTATAAACTAATATTATTGTATTCTGAATAAAGAAACAGATATAATTTTGGGGATGTACTTTTCGTGAGGACCTAAGAAGGGGGAAAGAGTATGCAGGAAAACATGTCAATCCGCGAAGAACTGTTAAAAAGTGTAGACGGTTTATCAGACCAGCAGTTAAATGATAAAGTAGAAGCAGATAGCTGGACGATTATGCAGGTTTTGGAGCATCTATATTTAATGGAAACGGTCATCGCAATGGGCATTTCTAAAGAGCTGGCAAATGATCAAAGCGAGCCTGCTCCTTCAAAGCCTATCCATTTAACGGTTAACAGAACTACAAAAGTCGAGGCGCCTTCATTTGTAACTCCTTCAGACGATTTTATCAGCCTCGAAGAAATAAAGAAAAAACTGATCGAATCCAGAAAAACACTGATTCAAGTTACAGAAGGTATATCCCCGGAAGACTTGGAGCAAAAATCCTTTCCGCATCCAATATTTGGTCCATTAAGCTTAAAACAATGGATTCCATTTGTAGGCTTTCATGAAAAAAGGCATCTCGGCCAAATTGAAGAATTAATAGAAAAATGGACTGATTAACCTAGATACATGCCAGAATCCACCTGATTATTATGCTAGGTGGATTTTTTTCACGAGAATAGATCCCTTCCTTCCAGAATGGCTTGGAATTATTTTTCCCTGACTTCCCTTTGTACTTGTGAAATAATAAAAGGAACAATATGTTTGCAATCTTAGAATTGACAGAACGGAAGGAGTATATAGTGTTCGGTAAATTTATCAGAATTTTATTTTTCATTTCACTGATCATACTGCTGCCAGTATGGTTGATTTACTATTATCTTTTCCCACCCGACCTTGAAGAAGTAGAGTTGCCCGACAGCCTCCATCCGGTAGTGGCAGAAAAAAGGGACATTCTTGTTAGAAGGACCAGTGAGACAGGCATTCCCATTCTCATCACTGCCGGATTCAGGTTGAGTGAGGAACAGGATGAATTATACGAACAGGGAAGGTCGCAGCCGGGGAGCATCGTGACGAATGCTAAAGGCGGCGAATCGCTCCATAATTTTGGACTCGCCATCGACTTTGCCTTACTTAACAAAAAAGGGGAAGCGATTTGGGATATGGAGTATGATGGCAACGCAAATGGTAAGCCAGACTGGGATGAAGTGGTAGCCATTGCGAAGGAAGAAGGCTTCGAATGGGGAGGAGATTTTAAGGGGGAATTCAAAGATTATCCTCATTTTCAAATGGATTTTGGCTTAAGTCTAAGAGAGTTGCAGCGGGGGCAAAGGCCTCCCGGGAATGAATAGGCAGATTGTAACAGTTACAAGCTTTGGTTATGTTATAAAGGATAAGAGTAAAGAATTTAAAGATGAAGGAGTTCACTATCGATGGAAGAATCAAAACATAACAGGGAATCGCTGGTCATTAAAACGAGCATCGTCCTTCCCCCTGATACGAATAATTTAGGAACGATGTTCGGAGGTAAGCTGATGGCTTATATTGATGATGTGGCTGCCATTTCCGCCATGCGCCACTCGAGAACAAACTCAGTTACAGCCTCAATGGATTCCATCGATTTCCTGCATCCGATTTATGAAGGAAACTCAGTTTGCCTCGAGGGGTTTGTCACATATACTGGACGATCCTCCATGGAGGTCATGGTGAAAGTGATCGCGGAGGATTTATTGACAGGCGAACGCAACATTTGTGCGATATCCTTTTTAACATTCGTAGCGATTGATGTAAATGGTAAACCAACACCTGTTCCAAAGCTTATTCCGCAAACCGAGCTGGAAAAGAATCTCTATGAAACAGGAAAGCAAAGAGCCGAAATGCGCAAAAAAAGAAGAAAAGAAACGGCATTAATCGCAAGCACATTCGGATCAGATCTTCCTTGGTAAATAAAGAAAACTCGTTGATTGACGAGCCTTTTAAGGCGAAGGCAGAGACGTAGTTGAGATCCACAGGATGTGGGTCACATAGGCGAAGACATAAGGACTTGGCGTACTTAGTCTGTGTTCTGCTAACAAAAGGTGTCCTGCATGGACACCTTTTTATTAGTCATCGCTTGATAAAATTCCGAAAAATCGAAGAATATTTACGAACAGATTGATAAAATCGAGATATAAATTCAACGCCATTAACGGAACCTCTTCAGCACTCACTCCATATTGTTTCATTCGGTTAAAATCATATAAAACATATCCGCTGAAAACGAGAATTCCGATAAAGGAATATACCAGCATCGCAGTCGAGCTGAGCGGTGAAAAGATGTTGAAAATGGAAATCACGATCAACGCGAGCAACGCAGCCATCAGCATACCACCGAGGAAGGTTAAGTCACGCTTGGTTTTCGTTGCATAAAGCGCCAACCCTCCGAAAACCACAGTCGTCGTCACCCCGGCAAGCAACACAACATCAGCGCCTGCTGCTGCGGCATAGTACGCTACGATAGGATATGTGGTGATTCCTGAAATGAAGGTGAAGGTGTAAAGAAACGTATAGCCAATTGCCTTTTTTCTTCTTAAAAAGAAAGCAGCAACGAGCATGACCAGCTCAAGAATGGCCAGTGGCAGGAATAAAGCGGGCGGGACATACACCCCGATTGCCATTCCAAGTACTGAAACTGCCAAAGAAAGTGCAAATATTCTTAGCACAGATGGCATATAACTATCTGTCGTTTGAGTGTACATAATGATTCCTCCAATGTTCTATTTACATTTTCTACGGATGTGGATTCAATTAAGTTTCACCTAGTATAAATTTTACAGTGTAAAAAAACCCCATCTCCTATTATATCGCCAGAAAAGAATAGTTTTACAGGTCCGTTATTAGGATAAATAGGTAGAAACAGGACTGAGGGGGGTGGAGGATATGAAAATAAGGAATCCGGAAGAGACTCTAAGAGAATTGGAAACCATGCTTACAGATGCGCTTCACCGTAATCTAAATCCTTTGGAACAGGAAATTTTAAATGATGCAGTGGCCTATCAGGATGAAAAGCGAATCACATTTTTAGAGCTTATAAAGGAATTGATTAACAAGGCGTAATTTACGAGCGATAATCCGAATTTACGAGCGATGATCTGAATTTGCGACCGATATCTAAATTTGTTTTAATAAAGGAAAACCTGCCAATCGGCAGGTTTTCTTTCTACTCGACTAACAAAATACATATAAAAACATTATAATCAGTAAAAAAGAAGGAGGAATCATGTTGTCAATCATTAATGAAAAAGAAATCGTTACATACATAAAAGATTTAGTTTCAATACCGAGTCCTTCGGGTTACACGGAGGAGGCGATTTCATATGTGGCCTCGTTTATGGATGAAAGAGAGATTTCTTATCAAATCACTAATAAGGGTGCGTTGATTGCTTCGATAGCAGGGGATGACGACAGCAGGCACCGATTGCTTACGGCCCATGTAGACACCCTTGGTTCAATGGTGAAGGAAATTAAAAGCAACGGTCGGCTTCGTTTGACAATGATTGGTGGCTTTCGCTGGAATTCAGTTGAAGGGGAATATTGTAAAATCCACACAGCAGACGGAAAAGTATACACCGGCACAATTCTAATCAATCAGACGTCCGTGCATGTATATAAAAACGCGGGTGATGCCAAGCGTGATGAGACCACTATCGAAGTAAGGATCGACGAGCCTGTAAAGACAAAAGCTGAAACGGAAGCATTAGGGATTTCCGTAGGTGATTTTGTTTCCTTCGAACCGAGAGTGGAGGAAACAGCAAGCGGGTTCCTTAAATCCAGACATCTTGACGATAAAGCGAGTGTCGGAATTTTGCTTCACCTCATTCAACTTGTTCAGAAAGGCACGATTCGATTGAGCTATACAACTCATTTTCTGATTTCCAATAATGAAGAGATCGGATATGGAGGAAACTCCAATATCCCCGCTAAAACGGTTGAGTATATCGCTGTCGATATGGGGGCGATCGGTGAGGGACAAACGACAGACGAATATAGCGTCTCCATTTGTGCCAAGGATTCCTCGGGCCCTTACCACTATAAATTGCGGCAGCATTTAATCTCTCTGGCAAAGGAAAACAAAGTGGACTACCGTGTGGATATTTACCCATACTACGGTTCGGACGCATCGGCCGCGATTCGGGCGGGGTATGATGTAGCCCACGGCCTAATCGGCCCGGGCATCGATGCTTCCCGCGCCTTTGAACGGACACATGTCAGCTCACTCGGGCATACCGCCAATTTGCTGCACCATTATTTAGAATCTCCGCTCGTAAAATAATTATGGAAAAGCCTGCTCAAATTTGAGCAGGCTTCTAAATCCCTATTTTTGGGGAGGGTCATTTTTGTCAGAGTCTCTTTGGGGACTGATATCCTGGTTGTGGTCCTTCTTTTTATCCTGTTCCACAGAATCATTCTCTCTTGGTTTGTTGTTCTCTGCCATGTTTATTTCCTCCTTTATTCGTCTATACTCTGTTTTACCCTTTCTGTCCATTCAGAAACGTGAATTCAAACATAGAAAAATAAGTAACTTTTTTAAAATCAGGTTATAATTAACTTATTGCGTAAAAAATGGAGGTTACATATGTTACAATCACCAATCAGGCTGTTTCGTTTTATGGGATTCATCGAAGGTGGATCACTACTATTATTGCTAGCGATCGCCATGCCTTTAAAGTATTTTATGGATATGCCGATCGCCGTTAGAATTGTCGGTTCCTTGCACGGTCTGTTTTTCATCGTGTATATACTGGTTATCGCATATACAGCTTTTAAGGTCCGCTGGTTTTGGAATTGGGTTATTGGAGCGGTTGCGGTCGCATTCATTCCATTTGGCAATTTTATATTAGATTCCATTCTCCAAAAAAGGATTGAAAAGGAATAATGAGCACCCGCTGAAGAAATTCGGCGGGTATTTTTTATAACTCGAGCTCTACGCCGGTTTTCCTGCACCTTTTCCCTCGCCAGCATGAAATAAGCAATATGATAAGAATTGTCAGATGAAAAATATGAATGTTTCATTAGCGATTTATACATAATACAAAGTATGCATTTTCAACAGAGACCTTAGAGAGACGTTAAATGAGATCCTGTTTTGATTTGGTTTTATAATATCTATAGCAAAGGTGAGAGCATTCATGAGTCCTGGTGAATTATTGATTATTGGCGGAGCAGAAGAAAAATTCCATGGCGGAGAGGTTTTGAGCAAATTTGTTGAGTTGGCAAGGAGACAAAACCGAGGCATTGGCATTCTGCCGACAGCATCGAAGATTCCAGAAGACGTTAGTTCTGATTACATCCAAACATTTAAACAGCTTGGTGTAGAACGGGTTGAAGTGATTGATGTGGATTCAAGAGAACGTGCGGAAGATCCGTCCATCACGGGACTTGTTGACTCACTTTCCGCTATCTTTATTACGGGCGGCGATCAGAGCAGGCTTTCCGAGCTAATTGGCGGTACGAAATTGCATGAAACGTTAATGGTTCAATGGAAAAAAGGGATGGTTTTGGCAGGGACGAGTGCGGGTGCCTCGATTATGGCTAAACAAATGATCGTAGCAGCTGACACATTGCTGAATGATGACAAACTAAAAGTGGAGTTGGGCATTGGGTTTGGATTTATGGATCATATGCTGATTGACCAGCACTTCTCCCAGCGGGGAAGGTTTGACCGATTATTGAGCGCCATCGCGGAAAACAAAGAAATCATTGGAATCGGCATCGATGAAAATACAGCCATTTTAATCAGTGATAATAAATTTGAAGTATTTGGCGAACATCAGGTTCTCGTTATAGACGGAAAGAGCAGCAATTACATTAACATTAAAACATCCGAAAATGGCAGCGAGGAGCTGACAATTTCCGGATTTCAATTACACACACTTACCGAAGGCTATAGTTTTGATCTCATCAAACGAAAATTAATTCTCAAAAAGGGGATATAAGAATGAAAATCAACCTTGTAAGGTATTTGAAAGGTCCTAACTACTTTTCATATAAACCGACGATGTTTATAGAAGTGGATATAGAGGATCTGGAGCTACAGCCATCAGATACAATACCTGGTTTTAACGAAACCCTTGTAAAAACATTGCCGGGTTTGAAAAAGCATACCTGCTCACTGGGGGTTGAAGGCGGATTTATCCAGCGCTTAACTCGCGGAACATGGATGGGACACATATTGGAGCATATGGCAATCGAACTCCAAATTGCAGCTGGTATAAACGTCAAACGCGGGAAGACCATAACCGGCGAAAAGCCTGGCATATATTATGTCACTTTCAACTACAAAGAACCTAAATCAGGGCTTCATTCCTTCAAAGCAGCCATGGAAATTGCCGAGCGCATATTAGTGGGAGAAAAAAATATCGATGCTACGGCCTACATTGATGAAGTAGCCGAGCTTTATTATAAAAACAAATTAGGACCAAGCACCGAATCCATTTATGACGCCGCAATTCAGGCAAAAATACCGGTAGAAAGAATCGGGGATGACAGCTTGCTCCGTTTGGGGACGGGATCAAAGCAAAAATTTGTACAAGCCACGATCAGCAGCCAAACATCGAATATTGCTGTGGAAAACTCATGTGATAAACAATTGACGAAAGAAATTTTAAAAAGCTGCGGTCTCCCGGTTCCGGATGGAGAAGTAGTATCGTCCATGATGGAAATCTTTGAAGTAGCAGACAAGATCGGGTTTCCGCTTGTTATTAAACCACTGAACGGAAGGCAAGGTCAGGGAGTCATTACCAATATAAAAAATAAAGCTGAGCTTTTCAATGTTGTAAATTGTCTTGAAAAACATGTGGAAAAATATATACTAGAGCGGCATTTTGAAGGCAATGATTACCGACTGATGGTAGTGGACAATGCCCTTATTGCTGCAAGTCTGCGGGTCCCGCCGTTTGTAATCGGAAATGGGAAGGACACAATCCTGGACTTGATTAAAGAAGAAAATCAGAACCCGCTTAGAGGAAACGGACATGAGAAACCAATGTCAAAAATTCCATATAATCATACCGTGACCTGTTATTTGGAAAAGCTGGATTTAACCCTTAACTCTGTGCCTGACAAGGGTAGAATCATTCAGGTTGTCGGGAATGCCAATCTGTCGACCGGCGGAAAAGCGATTGATGTAACCGATCAAGTGCACCCATCGATCAAGGAAATTGCGATCACAGCGGTCAAAGCGATTGGCCTTGATATTGCCGGAATTGATTTTATCTGTAAAGATATTTCAGAGCCGTTTAATAAAAATACGATGGCGATCATCGAAATTAATGCAGCTCCTGGCATCAGGATGCATCATTATCCAAGTGAAGGTAAAAAGCATGATGTCGGCAAAGCGATTGTAAAGTATCTCTTTAAAAGCCGGAAGGAATCAGCCATTCCGATTATTTCCGTGACGGGAACAAACGGCAAGACGACTACTGCGAGGCTCGTAAGTTTTTTTCTTTCAAATGAAGGTGTGACGGTTGGAATGACGAATTCTGACGGAGTTTACATTAACAACGTGAGCATTGACGCGGGAGATTGCAGCGGCCCCATCAGTGCGAGGAAAATCTTAAGCAATCCCGCTGTCGACTTTGCTGTGCTCGAAACGGCAAGGGGCGGCATCCTTCGGGAAGGTCTTGCCTTTCGGTATTGTGAGGTCGGGATTGTCACGAATGTTACGGAAGATCATCTAGGTATTGATGGCATTCACACGTTTGAACATCTAGTCAAATTGAAACGATTGATTCCAGAAGTTGTGATAGAAGACGGTTATTGCATCTTAAATGCGGATGATGAAAATGTGGCCAAAATGGCTGAGCACACGGACGCGCAGGTAATTTATACCTCGGTTTGTCCGGATAATCCTTATATCTGCGGGGCACTAAATGAAAAGAAAAAGGGCTGGTTTGTTGATGATAAGGGCTGGATCGTCTATGCTTCAAAAGGTATTCTGAGGAAAGTTCTTCCCTGTAAAGAAATACCAATCACCATCGGGGGATTCGCCAAGCACAATATTTCCAATCTGCTTCAAGCTATGGCTGCAGCACATACCCAAGGAGTTTCGTTGCATGATTTAAAAGAAAAAGTCCTTTTGTTCACTCCGAATGCTGACCTTTCAAAAGGAAGATTCAATAAAAGGGAGATGAAGGAACGAACGATTATTGTTGATTATGCCCATAATGTTTCTGGCATGGAAGCCATCTATGATACCGTAAAAGAATTTCCAAGAAAAAGGGTAATAACCGTCCTAGCTGGACCTGGTGATAGAAAAAACGAAGACATCAAGAACATGGCCTATGTCGCAGCCGAGCACAGTGATCTTTTGATCATAAAGGAAGATGATGATCTGCGCGACAGAAAACAGTATGAATTGGCTAACCTCATCCGGGCTGCCGCCATGGAGCGTAATCTGAGCGAAGAACAAGCCATTGTCGTTCTTAATGAGCTGGACGCCTTTAAGAGAGCATGGGAGCTTTCAAAGCCGGGTGACCTGCTGCTGTTCTTCTATACAGACTTTGGATACGTTAATCAATTCTTCGAACTGGTCGGGAAGCATCAGCTGCAATAAATCACACCATAACAACAGAATAAAGAATCGGGACTGTTTGATTTTTTCAAACAGTCCCTTTTGCATTTTTGAGAAACACAAAAACCCCGTAAACAATAACCAAAGAAGTGCCAACCCCACAAAAATCTCCGCTCTTTCGAAAAAAAATAACCATTTAAATAAGGTGAAAAGTTTCAAGATATATGATCTTGCTGTTGGAAATTAAGCATTTATTCCTAATAAAGCGCAAAAAACTGAAGAAATATGGGTGAAGTTTTTGTTTTTCATGTCCGGAAATAGGATGAATGATGCAGAGCTTTCGTTGTTTTTTTCCCAACCTTTTAAAAGATTGGCAAATCACTGCTGCATTATACCTATTTTAGTTGTTTAGTAGAAGGATCACTGGATACATCATCACTTTTTTTGCAGACTTTTGCCGAAAAGAAATGAGGATTCAGACATCTTGTTGAAATCTGAAAATTTGGAATAAAATAAGAATACACCGAAGAGATCGCTGACTGATAGGCTTTTAAATGGAGAGGGGAGAAAAAAGATGAAGTATGGGAAAAGGCTAGGAGCAGCAATAATCAGTCTAGGTATCACTTTGTCGATGTTTGCTGGTGGAGTATCTGCTTTTCAAGATGAATCCCCACAGGAAAAGAATGAAGTCCGCATTTTCGTCCAGGGTTCCTCCGATGAAATTTTAAATGCCAAGAAGCGCTACAAGATGAAAAGGAACTTTGGCAAAGAGGGTTTCACCACCACCGTAAATTCCGCTCAATTGAAAGCCCTGCAAAAAAATAGCAATCTGGAAATTCAAAAAGTATCTCAAGTGACAATCGCCCAAGCACCGTTCTTGGCCAATGCAATGGCGGCAGCTGTGCCATCAGCGAGAACACCATGGGGAATGAAAGCTATATATAATGATGCAAGTCTTACTAAGACTTCAGGAGGAAATGGAATAAAAGTAGCCGTTTTGGATACAGGGACGGAAAAGTCTCATGCGGATCTGGTCGCTAACGTCGAGCAATGCAAAGACTTCACGACATCATCCACGTATGTAAATAATTCATGTGTCGACAGAAATGGACACGGTACACATGTGGCAGGTACAGTCCTTGCAAATGGAGGATCAAACGGTCAAGGGATACAAGGGGTAGCACCGGAGGCTGAGCTGTGGGCATACAAGGTACTTGGCGATAATGGTTCGGGTTACTCGGACGATATTGCCGCAGCTATCCGGCACGCAGCTGATCAAAAAACAAGCACGGGTTCGCGTGTTATCATTTCAATGTCTTTAGGTTCTTCTGTTAAGGATTCGCTCATCGCAAGCAGCGTTGACTATGCGTATGGAAAAGGAGTGCTTGTTGTCGCCGCGGCAGGAAATTCAGGATACAGCGCTAATACAATTGGTTATCCGGGAGCCTTAAAGAATGCCGTAGCAGTGGCTGCTTTAGAAAATGTCCAGCAAAATGGAACATACCGGGTAGCGAATTTCTCATCCAGAGGCAATCCAAATACGGACGGCGACTATGTAATTGGTGAAAAGGATATTGAAGTATCGGCACCTGGAGCAGCGATTGAATCTACCTGGTTGAATAACGGCTACAATACGATCAGTGGTACTTCAATGGCGACTCCACATATCTCAGGCCTTGCTGCGAAAATTTGGGCATCCAGTCCAAACCTGACTCACACTCAGCTAAGATCACAGCTTCAGACAAAAGCCAGGACATATGACATAAAAGGCGGATATGGGGCAGCGGCCGGGGACGATTATGCTTCCGGATTCGGCTTCCCGCGAGTAAGATAGAAAATCTAGTTACCATATAAATCTTCGGGCACAGAATATGTAATCTGTGCCCTTTTTATATGATTCAAGCGCCTGAAAATCCATTATTTCCTTTGTTAAGAAAAGGACTAAATGGGCAAACGAATAATATAACATCTACGAAAAACCTGAAGGAGTGTACCGATGGAAATATCACAGCTTCTCGAATCCATTAAGGAACTCACTGTACAGATACCAGCTATCCCAGAAATTGATATAACCGGTATTGAAATGAATTCACAAAAAGTTCAGGATGGATTTATTTTTATTGCCGTGCCCGGGTATACTTTCGACGGACATCTTTTTATCGAGGATGCGATTCAAAGAGGTGCGGCTGTCATTGTCGGTGAGCATGGCTTGGATCTGGCAGTGCCTTATATACGAGTAACGAACAGCAGGAAGGCGGTTGCCAGACTGGCCAGTACATTTTATGGATATCCAGCCAGTAAGCATAAATTAATCGGGATTACCGGGACGAATGGCAAAACGACCATTTCTTATATGTTAAAGCATATTCTTGATGTGGCCGGTCTTTCTTGTTCTTTGTTAGGAACAGTTTCATACATAATCAACGGGGAAAAGGTGAAGTCTGGTCATACGACTCCAGATGCCATTGAGCTGCAAAAGCTGTTGGCAAAAAGCGATGATGAATTCGTGATTATGGAGGTTTCATCACATGCTTTGGATCAGTTCAGGGTGGAATGTCTTGAATTTGATTTGGCGATATTTACAAATTTAGGCCATGAACACCTTGATTATCACCATACAATGGAGAATTATTTTTCGGTAAAATCGAGCCTGTTTCATAACTATTTAAAAAAGGGTGGAAAAGCGATTATCAATCACTTAGATGAATGGGGAGTTAAACTTTCCCAATCCTTACTAGTCAAGCAAATTGATATGATTACGATTGGAAACCCACCTCACAACGATATTTGTATTGATGAAATTGAAATAGGACAGGGAAGTCGCTTCAGACTTACAGATGGAAGTAACCAGCACCCAGTAAACCTGACATTTCCCGGAGTGCATAATATGTATAACGCAGCCCTTGCTTTTTCAGCAGCCAAGCTCGTAGGTATACCGGAAGAAACAATCATAAGAGCACTAGCGACTTTCGATGGTGTCCCTGGGAGATTTGAGATATATGCTCATCCTTCTGGAGCAACGTTTGTCATTGATTATGCACATACCCGGGATGCGGTGGAATATTGCCTTCAAACAGCCCAATCTTTAGGGGCAAAACACATTTCACATATTTACGGCTTTCGAGGTGGACGGGATACAACAAAACGAGAGCAAATCGTTCAGACTTCAGCTGTGATGAGTGACAATTTCACCTTAACCTTTGACGACTTGAACGGGGTAGAGGAGGATTCCATGGAAATCGAGCTAATGCGGCTGGCTGACCGGTTTGGAAATGGGAGAGGAAAAGTAATACCGGACAGAACGCTTGCCATATTATATGCCTGGCTGGATGCCAGGGAAGGAGATTGGATTTTTATTACGGGAAAAGGTCCTGAATCATACAAAGAATTGTTTTCTTTGCCGGCGTCATCCGACAGGGAAATGATCGAAACGCTCATGCAAGATGAATATGGAACATTTTTTATGTAATAAGTCTCTCTATTTTCCATTTTCCATGTTTGACAATCGCGGAATTCGGGCATTGATACACATACCACCGAAAGGAGAGATGTGTTATGGAGAATTCTTTTAATTCGAACAATACTGCGAATGAAGGAAATGTTGAAGAGAAATTACAGTCTATTGGTGAAGAAAAAAAGGACGAGGTTCTATCCAGTTTTGAGACGTTTAAAAGCTATTTAAGTGACAAAGTTTCCAAAGGTGAAAGTATGGGAATGAACGAGGAACAACTCGCGAAAACGGCTCAAAAGGTGGCTGATTATCTAGCTGATCATGAAGAACCGCGCAATCGCGAAGAAAAGCTGCTTCAGGAGCTTTGGAAATCCGGCAATGAGGAAGAACAGCATAAGCTTGCTCATATGCTTGTAAAAATGGTGCAGTAATTAAAAAATCATTAGTTAAAAAGATATTTCCCTCTGTTCGTTTTTAACGATCAGGGGGATTTGTTTTTTAATGGCTCTGTTAAATTCCATTGTTGATTTTCAAATGGTCATGGAATCTACTCGCTTTC
>NZ_QVTC01000011.1 GCF_003429085.1 Bacillus sp. V59.32b
TTCCGCAGGAGTCTCGCAGATTCCCTTCCCAAAAACAACATTATCGTTTAACAGAGCCAATCCATAAAAAAATACACCTCCACTTGTTAGTCAGACTAAAAAGTGGGGTGCAATTCCATCGCAGATCATAGCTTTACGCTGCTTTTTGATCTCTATTTTCCTGCCTTCTTTATACCATTCCTTAAATTCAGCTGCCGCTGTGAATATTACGTCTGTGGATGAGTTAATCGCCGTTTCCGAAACTCAACCATCCTTCTTATATTATTTTAATTCAATGGAGTGGATGGTCCCTTAACCCCTGTATGTTACAGTTAATCCTTTTAAGAAATTCCTGGCGTATTTATCACCGCACTCTTTATAATTCTTATGGCCTTGTTTTCTTAATAGAGCGCCTAACTCGCCTTTTGTAATAGTGACTCCTGCTTTGTCTAAGATATCAATCATATCCTCGCTTGTTAACGCCAATGCTATCTTTAATTTCTTTAGAAGGATATTATTGATACTTTCATTAGTCTTTAAAGGAAGTGCCGGGCTGTCAGGCTGTCCTGGTTTAGGTTCTTGCTTTCCTCTTTTAAAAATGATTAAGCCATTTAAAAATGACTCTAACTTCATATTATTGATTTTTACATTTTCCTCATTTTCAGCTTCATCAACATCAACTTCATCATGGTAACCGTCATTTGATTTGGTGAGCATCTTTAGCACTTCTGCTTTCGTTGCTTCAATACCACCAAGTTTAAATATCTCTACCATATCTGTATTTTTTATATCGAGAGCATATCTTAATCTAATTAAAATATCATTGTTATCCATCTATATACCTCCTATAACGCCTATTGCATCTTCATTATTTAAACACATTATCCTTGCGTGTTCAAAGATTACAGAAACCTATAACTCTTTACTATCAGGCTATGCCCTCGGTATCCGCGCACACTCCACGTGCGGAATGTATGCGGCATGACAAAAGAGAGTCGCTGAGTTACCTTCCAAGGTTTTATCTTTAGCTTATATTTAATCCTGATATGTTAAGCATGCCAACTTTTTCATAACATTATGAAGGAATACTCATTGTTAAGCTGGTTTCCAAATTTAGTCCTTGTCTTCTTTATCTCATTCTTATATAAAACTCTTTCCTTCTAAATCCCCAAAGTGTTAGACTATTATTTAAATTTATAAAAGTTAGAAAAGGAGATTTATTATGATAACGCAAACCTTTGTAGACACCTTATATGACTCCTACAAAAATCAAAAAGCATTAAAAAAAGAGGTTTTTCCCTCAGATATCAATTTGGATGAAGCTTATCAGGTTCAGCATGCCTTTACCGAGGCGAAAAGAGAAAATAATGAATGTTTAAAGGGATATAAAATAAGCATGACAAGTCCAGAAACTCAGGCATTATTCGAAGCGAAGGAGCCATTATACGGTCAAATGACAGATAAGCAAATAACAGGTG
>NZ_QVTC01000110.1 GCF_003429085.1 Bacillus sp. V59.32b
AGGTTGTTCCAATTCATTCACCTTCTTTTTAATAGAGGCTGCTAAAAATCTAGCAGCCTTTATTGATTTCTATAAATCAAAAGATTATTTTGCGGCGTCTTGAATTACTTTAGGAGCATCGGTGCGGTAAGCTAGTTTCCATGCTTCTAAAACATTCTCTTGCGTAACTGTTAAACCTGGAACCGAAACAAATGGAGGAACTTCTTTACCCAGTAACGCATAGCCACCTAAGATTGCCTGTGCAACCCCTTGGTCAAATGGCAATTGTGCTCCAAGACCTTTGACGTTTCCACCGGAAGCGATTTCTAAAGCAACGTTAGTGCCTAAATCGACCGTTGTAATCACTAAATCATCTTTTCCAGCCGTACGTGCAGCTGCTAGGACTCCTTCAGCAGGTACATCCCAAATGGCGAATATGCCATCTAAATCAGGGTTTCTCTGCAACATGGCAGACGCTACTTTTTCTGCATCGTTAGGTGTAGTAATCCCGCTACTGACTACGATTTCAATATCAGGATATTTTTCTTTAATAGTTTTTTCTACAGCTTCTCTGCGTTGGTTATTTACAAAGAAATCAATATCATGGAAAATTATACCCATTTTTCCTTTACCCTTAAGCTCTTTCCCCATAATTTCACCTGCAGCGACACCATTTCCATAATTGTCAGAAGCGACAACGCTTACATAATCTTTGCCGGCTTCTAATCCAGCAGGCATGCTATCCATAAACACTAATTTTACGCCAGCAGCTGAGGCTTTTTTAAATGCTTCAGCAGTAGAAACAGGATCTACTGGCAAACTTACGATAATGTCAGGGTCTTTTGCCAAGATTGTTTCGATATCTGCTATCTGTTTTTCAGGTTTAAATTGTCCATCAGTAACAGCAACGACTTCAACACCCATTCTTTCAAATGCCGCTTTTAGACCGTTTATGATTGCAGTTGAAAAGTCATTACCTGCATAATGCATTGCAATGGCAGCTTTATATTTGCCCGCTTTAATTTTCGCAAGGTCCTCTTCTGAAAGTTGGAATTCGCTTGCATTTACCGCATCTTCGCCATGCGGGCCTTTACTTATTATTTCTTTGTCGGCTGGGATTTCTGGATTAATGGTTAGTGGACCTGATTCAGGTAATTTTACTTCACTTCCCTTACTCTTTTCGTCCCCATTTTCAGAATTCGAAGCACTCTCTTTGCCACATCCAACAAGCGCGAGACTGCTAATCACCATAATCATAATAAACATTGATAAATACTTTTTCATAAAAAGCCCCCTGTTCTTCTAAATAAATTCCTCTAAAGATTCTAAGATTATTAGGATTTGACGGCTTATTTCAGCACGTTTTACTTTCTATTATTATGATTGCTCTTGAGGCTACGCAGAGAACAAAATCACCTCCTTAATTATCAATCTGCAATGTAACCGATTACATTCAAGGCTAAAAAATTTTATTTATGTAATCCATTACATTGGATATTAAATAAAAAGATAGAAAGGTTATACTATCTTTTTATTTATTGTTTTAAAGGATCTCTTTGCTTGATTCACGAACAATAAGCTCATCTGCTAAAATATATTGTTTTTTTTCATCTAACCTATCTTGATTGATAATTTTAATAAGTAATTCCGTAGCCTTTGAACCTATATCAAAAGTAGGCTGTGCTATTGTCGTAAGAGAAGGTTCAAAGATAGAAGCAAATTTGATATCATCAAAACCAATAACAGATAAATCTTCCGGTACTTGTAATCCCTTCGATTTAATTGCCTTGATGGCTCCGATCGCCATTTCATCATTGGCAGCAAATACGGCAGTCGGAGGGTGGTCTATTGCTAATAATTTTAACATCATATTAAAACCGCTTTCATACGAAAAGTCCCCTTCTTGAACCAATAGCGGTTCAACCGGCAGGCTACGTTGAGCCATCGCTTGCTTAAAGCCTTTTAATCGGTCCCGCCCTAAAACCACATTGAGTGGGCCGGAGATAAAACCGATTCTTTTATGTCCTAAACCAATTAAATAATCGGTTGCCTTTCTGGCACTGCTGATATTATCAATTGAGACCGTTGGGATTTGCGATCCTTCCATATATTCGCATGCAAGCACAACGGGGAATTCTTTCGCTATTTCATCTAAAAGTGCCTCATCAATCCTTGCGGTTAACAGAATCATTCCATCTGCTTTTTTTTGACGTAAAATATTTAAATATCCACTTTCATGTTCCACACTATTGAGAGCATCCCCTAGCAAAACCTGATATCCATTTTGAATCGCAACGGCTTCTATTCCGCGCAGTACCTTTGAAAAAAAGGTGTTCGTGATATCTGGAATAACAACTAGTATTGTTTTTGTTTCTGATCTTCTAAGCTGTCTGGCAAGCATATTAGGTTGATATTTTAATAGTTCTATTGCTTCCAATACTTTTTCTGTTGTCTCTCTTTTTACAGTTCCCGAGTTGCTTATCACTCTCGATACCGTAGCTGTGGAAACATTCGCCTTCTTTGCAACATCAATAATTCTTACCATTTATATTCTTATCCTTTCAGTGGATCTAGAAGCTAGTAAATTATATCTCGAAATAATTGTAAACGATTACATTTTGTATTGCAATACTTTTTTGAAAATTAATTGACTCATTAAGTTCTTTACTATTTCAACTCAAAACATTCTATTATTAAGTGAAAATCCCTATCAAAATTGATAGGGATTTTATTTGATACTAAATTAAGCCCACCACATCTCAGTTAATTGCTCTTTGAAAAGAATTCCTTTAAGTAAGCTGATCGCCTTGCTTAACCCTTCATCCGTGGAAGCAAGCATGTCTTCATGCTCTATGGAAAGGACATAATCGTATCCAACAGCACGGAGAGTGCTTACAATATCTTTCCACATTTTTTCATCATGGCCATAGCCGACAGATCTGAATGTCCATGAGCGGTCGAGAATTTCACTGTAGTGTTTTGTATCTAGTACGCCGTTTACACTAATATTGGCCTTATCTAAATAAGTGTCTTTCGCATGGAAATGAAAAATCGCATTTTCGCGACCAAGCTTTTTAATCGCTTCTACCGGATCGATTCCTTGCCATACAAGATGACTCGGATCGAAATTAGCTCCAATGCTTTCCCCTGCATGCTCTCTTAATTTCAATAAAGTCTCCGGGTTGTAAACTACAAAACCAGGATGCATTTCAAAAGCGATCTGATTGATTCCATGTGATTCCGCAAATTTAGCTTCCTCTTTCCAATAAGGAATCACCACATCATTCCACTGATAGTCTAAAATCTCCAAATATTCCGGAGGCCATGAACAAGTTACCCAGTTTGGATATTTAGCATTTGGATGATCACCGGGAGCACCTGAAAAACCATTAATCACAGGGACCTCTAACCGTTCAGCTAATAATACGGTTTTTCTCCAGACTTCATGAGCATCATTCGCTACTTTTTTATCTGGATGAAGCGGATTTCCATGCACGCTCAACCCGCTAATGGTTAATCCTCTTTTCTCAATTGCCCGTTGAAAAGATCTGATTTTTTCTGAGCTCCCCAATAATTCATCCGGATTACAATGATGGTTTCCCGGGTAATTGCCCGTGCCTAGTTCTACTGCTTCTACGCCCATTTCTTTTAATTTATCAAGCATTTCTTCAAAAGGAAGATTTTGATACAGGGCGGTAAATACACCTAGCTTCATGAAGACACCTCTACTTTCACCCATTTTTGCTTGTTATTGCTCTCTAAGATCGCATCAGTTATCGACATGGATATATGACCGTCTTCAAATGTCGCATACGTGAGTTTATCTTGTAGCGGGTCTTTTCCATCCCGTATAAATGAATAGAAATTCAGCATCCCATTCTTTAACGCATCCGGCCAGCCTTCATTATGCCCTCCCGGATGGTGAATCGATGATTTTGCTTCCGGTGAAAATAGGGCTGGATCTGCCAATAGAATTTCATTAGGCTTATCCCTATGCCCGATCCATAATTTCTCCGGCTCCTCCTGGTTCCAGTAAGCCGAACTCTTGCTTCCATCAATTTCAAAACTGAGCCTATTTTTTCGACCAGCACTTACTTGGGAAACAGTGAATACTCCTTTTGTTCCATCATCGAAGCGGATAAGAACTGATGAGTAATCTTCCGTTTTGATTTCTACATCTTCATAATTCTCTTCTTCAGCTGTTTGTCCACCAAAAGTGGATACATGGGACTTTGGTTTTTTCCTGACCGGCAGCACGGTTGCAAAGTCAGCAAAAACTTCGACAATTCTTTTGCCAGTTACATATTGGACTGTGTCGCACCAGTGGGATCCAATATCTGCTACCGCCCGCGTTTTCCCGCCACTTTCCGGATCTAGACGCCAGTTATAGTCTGTTTCGTACAATAACCAGTCCTGCAGGTAGCTTCCATGCACAAGGTTCACTTTCCCTAATTCATCGTTTTTGACCATCGATTCCAAGTTTTTGATAGTTGGAAATTGACGATAATTAAAGTTTACCCCGTGTACTACGTTATGTTCCTTGGCTAACGCAAGAAGCTCAGCAGATTCATTGCTTGACATCGCTAAAGGCTTCTCCGACAAAACATGCTTGCCCGCTAAAATGATCTCTTTATTAATTGAGAAATGGAGGTGATTTGGTGTGCAGTTATGAATAACCTGTATTTCATCGTCTTTAAGCATTTCACGGTAATCTCCGTATGCTTTCCCGATTCCGAGTTCAGCCGCTTTTTTCTGAGCAGTCTCCAGACCGTTATCCGCTAGTGCAACGACTTCAACAAAACCGAGCCTTCTTACTGCTTCAATATGAGTAGGACCGATGAAACCTGTCCCGATGACGCCCACCTTGATCTTTTCCATATGCGTTACCTCCTACCCACTAATTTATTTATACTAATTCTTAATTGCCTTACGTCCAAGTGCGACAGCTAAAATGATGATTAATCCGCGCAC
>NZ_QVTC01000111.1 GCF_003429085.1 Bacillus sp. V59.32b
TAATTCTTAATTGCCTTACGTCCAAGTGCGACAGCTAAAATGATGATTAATCCGCGCACGATCATCTGCTGGCTGACATCCAGACCCATGATGATTAATCCATTGTTAATCGTTCCGATCATTAAGGATCCGATGACCGTTCCCACAACCGTCCCTACTCCGCCGGCTAATGCCGTTCCACCAAGAATAACGGCCGCAATGACTGACAACTCATCCCCTTCACCGAAGGTAAATCTTCCCGCCTGCATCCGGCCGGCGTATAAAATACCGGCGAACCCAGCTGCCAACCCTGTTCCCATAAAAACAAGCAGTTTGATTTTTCCTGTTTTAACACCCGAGAATTTGGCCGCACTCTCATTTCCGCCTGTCGCTAAGGTTTGTCTTCCAAATGGCGTCTTGCGCAACAGGACATGACCGATCATCGCTGCGATCAGGGTCCAGATTAATAGGATCGGAATCGGACCAAGGTCTCCAGAGCCAAAGAAAAAGTTGAAGGTTTGATCAATAATCGGAACCGGGGCTGTATCAGTCGTCCACATGGCAATCCCTCTTACGATCCCCATCATTCCAAGCGTAACCAAGAAAGAAGGGATCGCTGCCTTCGTGATCAGAAGGCCGTTAACCAATCCGATCAATATCCCTGTTCCCAAGCCGACAATCAAACCGCCGAAAAGTCCAAAGCCCGCCTGTAAGGCCAAGGCCGTTGTTAAGGATGCCAAGGCGGTGATCGAACCAACCGAAAGGTCAATTTCCCCCGTACTGATGACAAACGTCATCGCTACCGCCATGATCGAAATCATCGCTGTTTGGCGCACAATATTCAGTAAGTTGGAAGTCGATAAAAATCCTTCATCAAATAAGCTAACCGAGAAATAGATAATGACACCGACAAATGCGATATATACAATATAGTCGCGCCAATCGAACGTTTTGCCAGATTTAACTGTAGGCGTGTTGATTGGATTTTTTATTTCAATATCCTTGGATGGCATGTTGAAGCTCCTCCTCTGTATGGATTTCCCTTCTATTCAGTTCCTTTACGGCTCTGCCGTCATGCAAGACAATGACTCGGTCACTGACCGCGAGAAGTTCAGGGAGTTCCGATGAGATAACGATAATCGCTTTCCCGCTGTCCGCGAGTTCACGAATGATATCAATGATTTCTGTTTTTGCGCCGATATCGACCCCAATCGTGGGTTCATCCAATATCAGCACATCCGGGTCATTGGCCAGCCATTTAGCCAACACAATCTTTTGTTGGTTTCCCCCGGATAATAAACTGGCGGTTTTAAATATATGATCTGTCTTAATATTGAGCTTTTTAACTAATTCATCTGCCAACATATTGGCCTTTCGTTCATCCACAAACAGCCCTTTTTTGATTTTGGAGAGAATCGGCAAAATCATATTGTCCTTCACATTATGGCCCAGCACCAACCCTTGTACCCTTCGGTCTTCCGGAATCAAGGCCAATCCCGCCTTGATGGCGTCTGTCGGATTTTTAATCGTCTGCTTTTCCCCGTTGATATAAACGTCACCGCTGTCTCTTGGATCAATACCGAAAATGGAACGGGCCAATTCTGATCTCCCACTTCCCATTAAGCCGGCGAGGCCAAGAATTTCACCGGGATACAGTTTGAAACTGATGTCGTCCACTCTAGTGCCGGACGATACATTTTTCACTTCCAGGACAGGTTGGGAGTCATTGGGATAGGAGCGTTCTTGCCACTCAAACGCTTTATCCATTTCAGCTCCGACGATATGCTGGATGACCGTTTCCAGGGTAATGTCTTTACAATTTTCCGTCACCACGTTTTTTCCATCCCGTAAAATGGTAATCCGGTCGCAAATCTCAAAGATTTCATCCATACGATGTGATATATATATAATAGAAATCCCTTTTCGCTTAAGTTTGTTAATGAAATTGAAAAGAATCTCCGTTTCTTTCTTGGTTAATGAAGAAGATGGTTCATCCATGACCAAAATTTTCGCTTCCTGTGAGAGGGCTTTTGCAATTTCAGTCATTTGCCAATATCCTACACCAAGATTTCCCACCATCTCATTCGGATCGATATCAACCTCTAATTCTTTTAATAATTCAATGGTTTTCGCCACACCCTCTTTGTCGTTGAGCAATCCTAGTGACGTTTTGGATTCTCGGGTTAAGAAAATATTTTCCGCGACGGTTAAGGTCGGAATTAAACTAAACTCTTGAAAGATCATCGAAATATTATTGTCTCTTGCCTCTTTGGTATTGTGAATCGTTACCGGTTTCCCATCAATGACGATTTCTCCGCTGTCCGCTGAATACACACCCGTCAATATTTTCATTAGAGTGGATTTCCCGGCTCCATTCCCTCCCATGAGGGCATGGACCTCTCCTTTGTTCACGGAGAAATTCACTGAATCCAGCACCGTTATCCCGTTAAAAGATTTGGATACATTTTTCATCGAAAGCATAGGTTGTTCCAATTCATTCACCTTCTTTTTAATAGAGGCTGCTAAAAATCTAGCAGCCT
>NZ_QVTC01000112.1 GCF_003429085.1 Bacillus sp. V59.32b
TCAGCGCCGATGGTAGTTGGGGGATCTCCCCCTGTGAGAGTAGGACGTCGCCAAGCTGATATTTTTTAATATTCATATCATCTAACCCTTTAGCATAAGTTAGATATGTATGAAAAACAAAACTGTATCATATATACCGTCGCGGGGTGGAGCAACGAGCGTTACTTCCTTGATATAACTCCGAGTTGTACCGATCGAACTACTGCTTGGTTTACTTCCTGAGATCGGGACAGTCTAAGGTAGCCTTAGTGCATAAACAAACACTGAATCATTATTATCGTCGCGGGGTGGAGCAGTCTGGTAGCTCGTCGGGCTCATAACCCGAAGGTCGCAGGTTCAAATCCTGTCCCCGCAATCGTCAAAAAAGCGAAACTAGGTTTCGCTTTTTTTGTAGTTAAAGAATGATATGCCGACGTCGCCATAGGACTTGGCAGGTTAAAGCCAAGGCTGCTTATATTCAGGGCGTTTCCGCTTTTCTTATAAGCAGGAGTATTTGTTTCTTTACATAAAAAAAGGTAAACTAGAGATAAATTAAATTCCCTTAGGATGAATCCTAAGGTTTTTTTATAGCTTTGAATATAATAAAGTAAAAGGTGAAGAATGTATGCAACAGCAATTCGAGTTCATCTCAAACAGTGAAGAAGAGACGGCGCAATTTGCAGAGAATCTGGCCGCTAAACTTTCATCAGGGGACGTTCTTGCTTTAGAGGGAGATTTGGGGGCAGGGAAAACTGCTTTTACAAAAGGGATTGCTTCGGGCCTGGGAGTTACAAGAACGGTAAACAGCCCCACCTTTACAATTATTAAAGAATATCATGGCCGAATGCCGCTGTATCATATGGATGTTTATCGTGTGAGTGATACGGGGGAGGATTTGGGCTTTGATGAATACTTTGAAGGTGAAGGCGTGACAGTTGTTGAATGGGCTCATTTAATAAAGGACTGGCTTCCAGAGGATCTCTTACTGATCTCTATTTTTCGTAATGGCGAGACAAGCAGGCGTCTTGTTCTTGAACCTCGGGGTGAAAGATATGTAAGTTTATGCAAGGAGATTGTTTCATGAAAACATTAGCGATTGACACGTCCAATTTTGCTTTAGGCATAGCCTTGGCTGAAGAGGAAAACGTGGTGGGCGAATATATAACTAATATAAACAAAAACCATTCATTGCGGGTGATGCCCGCAATAGAAACCTTATTAAATGATTGCGATACAAAACCATCTGACCTTGAAAAAATTGTCGTCGCTAGAGGGCCAGGCTCTTATACCGGAGTCCGAATCGGAGTAACCATTGCTAAAACGATGGCTTGGGGGCTTAAAATCCCGATAGCGGGTGTTTCCAGCTTAGAGGTTTTAGCAGCGAACGGCCGTTATTTTAATGGGCTTGTCTCACCATTGTTTGATGCGAGAAGAGGCCAGATTTACACGGGATTGTATGAATATCAGGATCATATTCTTCAACCGATCATCGCAGACACTAATATTTTAGCTTCAGATTGGGCTGAGAAGCTAAAGGAAAATAATCGACCGGTTATATTTATAGGCAGTGATGTAAAGCAGCATAAAGAAACATTGCAAGGAATATTAGGCGATCTGGCTTTTTTTGGATCACTTGCTTTGGATAATCCGAGACCAGGTGAGCTGGCTTTATTGGGGATGCACAAGGAAGAAGAGGAAGTCCACCATTTCGTGCCGAACTATGTCCGTTTGGCAGAGGCAGAGGCCAAATGGCTGGAGCAACAAGGGAGATAAAAGCATAACCTGAATTATAATAAGAAAAAGGAAGAGTCCGATTGCGATGAGTAAAACGATGACATTTCGGTTCATGAGAAAAGAGGATATCGACCAGGTAATGATTGTCGAAAGACAGTCATTTACTTTACCATGGAGCAGGGAAGCATTTTATAATGAGCTATATCATAATCAGTTTGCCAAATATCTTGTAGTCGAGGATGAGGGGAAAATTGCCGGGTATTGCGGAGCGTGGATTGTGATCGATGAAGCGCATATTACGAATATCGCAGTTTTGCCCGAATATAGAGGGAAAAAATTGGGCGAGGCTTTGTTGTTGAAAATGATCGAACTGTCCAGGAGCATGGGCGTCATCAGAATGACACTTGAAGTGAGAGTGAGTAATGAAGTGGCTCAATCTCTATATAAGAAGCTCGGTTTTCAAAAAGGCGGCATTCGCCGAAATTATTATACGGACAATTTAGAAGATGCTTATGTAATGTGGGTGAATATATAGTGAGAAAAGATCAGATAATCTTTGCAGTAGAGACGAGCTGTGATGAAACGGCAGCAGCTGTCATTAAAAACGGAACGGAAATTCTAAGCAATGTCGTCGCTTCCCAAATCGAAAGCCATAAACGATTCGGCGGGGTAGTGCCGGAGATCGCATCGAGACATCATGTGGAGCAAGTGACAATCGTGTTTGAGGAAGCACTGAAAGAGGCTGGAATAACGTATGGCGATATCGATGCCATTGCCGTAACGGAAGGTCCCGGTCTTGTCGGAGCTTTGTTAATCGGGGTCAATGCGGCAAAGGCCCTTGCGTTTGCGCATAATATTCCTCTTGTCGGAGTCCATCATATTGCCGGACATATTTATGCCAATCGGCTTGTTAGGGAGATGAAGTTCCCTTCGTTATCATTGGTCGTATCCGGAGGACATACGGAGCTTGTTTTAATGGAGAAGCACGGGGATTTTAAAGTGATTGGTGAGACGCGGGATGACGCTGCAGGTGAGGCTTATGACAAGGTTGCGCGTACACTAAATCTTCCATATCCGGGTGGTCCGCATATTGATCGGCTTGCCCATGAAGGCAACCCTTCTCTTAATCTTCCCCGGGCCTGGCTGGAAGAAGGATCCTATGATTTTAGCTTTAGCGGCATAAAATCAGCAGTTATCAATACATTGCATAACGCTGAGCAGCGAGGGGAAAAAATAGAGCCAGCTGATCTTGCAGCGAGCTTCCAGGAAAGTGTAATAGAAGTGCTTGTGACGAAGACGATTCGAGCTGCGAAGGAGCATAACGTCAAACAAGTACTACTTGCCGGGGGCGTCGCGGCTAACAAAGGACTGCGGGCAGAGTTAACGAGGGTCTTTGAGGAAGGATTCCCTGAAATTGAGCTCGTCATCCCGCCGCTATCTTTATGTACGGATAATGCAGCAATGATAGGGGCGGCGGGCAGCGTGTTATTTCAAAAAGGCAAAAGGTCCAATCTGGCCCTTAATGGTAACCCGGGTTTGGATATAGAACAATCATTTATTTAGCCTGTTCTGAGGAACAGGTTTTTTTGTGGATAACTTTACCTGATTACCCTAAAAATTTGTCATTAAACATCTATTTCTGTGGATAAATGGCGGAAAATCTGTGGATTATGTGGAAAAGTCCAGTTATCATTGTTAATATAACCATCATTATGTGAATAAAACTGTGGATAGTTTTCTAATAACTTTATAAAAAAAGTGGAGCTAAATTAGCTCCACTTCTTATCAAATCATTTCTTCCAACTCAGCCCATTCTTCTATTAATAAGTCAAGACTAACCTGAGCTTTTTCTAATTTTTGTTGGATATCTAATACCTTTTCATGATCTTGAAAAATATCAGGATTGATAAGGGTTGCATGATATTCCTGAATCTCACTTTCAAGCTTTTCCATCAATTGTTCGACTTCTTCTAACCTGCGTTTTCGTTGCCGCTCCAGTTTCTTAGCTTCCTTGTCTATCTTATGGCTTGTTTTTTCGCCAATTTGTACGTTCTGTGGATTATTTGCAGCAGATTCTTCAAGCTTTTTTATTTCAGCCTGTTCTTGTTTTTTTCTAAGTAGTAATCGTAATCTCCCAAAAATACCTCGCTGCTGTCTTTCGATAGCTCGATCACTTTAGTGGCGATGCGATTGATGAAGTATCGATCGTGAGAGACGAAAAGAATGGTACCAGGATAATCAATCAGTGCATTTTCGAGAACGATTTTGCTATCAAGATCAAGATGGTTGGTAGGCTCGTCCAATATCAACAGATTCCCCTTTTCCATCATCATTTTTGCCAGGGCAAGGCGGGCCTTCTCGCCGCCACTTAAGGTTGATACCGTTTTTAAGACATCATCACCGGAAAACAAGAAATTACCTAAAATCGTGCGGATTTCCTTTTCGGGTTTAAGCGGATACTCGTCCCACAGTTCATTTAGGACGCGTTTATTGGACTTAAGATCGGCCTGTTCCTGATCGTAATAGCTTACTTGGACATTCGTACCAAAACGAAATGCTCCCTTTAACGAAGGCAGTTTTCCGATAATCGTTTTTAGGAGCGTCGATTTGCCTACTCCATTTGGTCCAACCAAGGCAATGCTTTCTCCTTTTGTCATTCTCATCGTGATATTATTGGATACTTTCTCCTGATCATATCCGATAGCTAAATCGGTTATGTTCAATACCTCATTGCCGCTTTGCCGTTCAATCTCAAAAGAGAATGAAGCGGATTTTTCATCTCCCTGCGGCCTGTCGAGGACTTCCATTTTTTCTAACTGTTTTCTTCGGCTCTGGGCGCGCTTTGTCGTTGAAGCTCTTGTGATATTTTTTTGGACAAAATCCCGGAGTTTTTCCATTTCACCCTGTTGCTTTTCATATTGCTTCATTTCACGTTCAAAATCTTCGGCTTTTTTCATTAAATAAGCGCTATAGTTGCCATAGAACTTTTTACTGGTGTTTCGTGAGATTTCATAAACCTGGTTGACTACTTTATCAAGAAAGTATCGGTCATGCGAAACAATTAAAACCGCTCCGTGGTAGCCCTGGAGATATTGTTCCAGCCAAGAAAGGGTATCGATATCCAAATGGTTCGTTGGCTCATCCAGAATGAGGATATCTGGTTTTTTTAGAAGCAATTTGCCGAGGGCGAGCCTGGTTTTCTGTCCGCCGCTTAATGCCGAAATGGGAGTTGATACATCGTAATCGGCAAATTGAAGGCCATGAAGAACAGAGCGGATATCCGCTTCGAATTGATATCCACCCTGGTCCTTGAATGCAACCTGCCGTTCATCATATTCCTTTAATACCTTTTGATACAAAACGTCGTTCTGGAATATATCTGGTTTTGCCATCTTTTCTTCAAGCCTTCTTAATTCCTTTTCCTGCGCGAGTAAGCCGGCGAACACGGTCAGCATTTCATCCCATATCGATAAACTGGATTCAAGTCCCGTATCCTGCGCCAGGTAGCCGATTGATACATCCTTAGGCCGAATCATTTCCCCACTGTCATAGGAAAGCTGCCCGGCGATGATTTTGAGTAAGGTTGACTTACCGGCACCATTCCGGCCCACTAAGGCAATTCTATCTCTATTCTGTACTTCGAGCTTCATATTGGACAAAATAAGCTCAGCACCATAATATTTTGTTAATTGATTTATTTGCAACAAAATCATTGTTATCACCTCAGGTTGCGATATAGTTAGTGTACCGTAAACGCGAGGTTATCGCCAATAGAGGTGCTTATGTGAGAAAGTCAACAATCCAGCATACAAACGGCAAAAAATAGTGTATCATCAATTAGTGAGGTGTTAATCATGGCGGAATTTACGCATTTTAACGAACAAGGCAGAGCGAAGATGGTCGATGTGAGCCATAAGCCTGAAACAGTTCGGACTGCCACTGCGCAATCAAGTATAATGTTGAATGACGAAATATACGAAAAGATTACAATGAATACGATGAAAAAGGGAGATGTTCTGGCTGTTGCTCAGGTCGCTGGTATCATGGCGAGCAAGAATACTTCTACAATCATTCCAATGTGCCATCCGATCCCGCTCTCAGGGGTTAATATTTCTTTTAAATGGGAAAAGGAAGGAAGCGGCCATAAATTGGTCATTGCTGTAACTGCGAAAACAAAAGGCAGTACAGGTGTTGAAATGGAAGCGTTAACAGCAGCTAGCGTGACAGCATTAACCGTCTACGATATGTGCAAAGCCGTGGATAAAGGAATGGTCATCGGTCCTACCTATCTGGTTGAAAAAACGGGGGGAGTATCCAGCCCGGACTATAAACGACAAATAAATGAAATGAATAACTAACCATGCGAGGAAGCATGCTTGAAAGCGGGGGAGAAAAATGAATCAGGAACAGGTGAAAATTCCGCAAGCTACTGCAAAAAGGCTGCCGCTATATTATCGGTTTTTAAAGAATCTCCATTCATCCGGAAAACAACGGGTTTCTTCTGCTGAGCTGAGCGAAGCGGTGAAAGTTGATTCGGCGACGATCAGAAGGGATTTTTCCTACTTCGGTGCACTTGGCAAAAAGGGATATGGCTATAATGTAAATTATCTGCTGACCTTCTTCAGAAAGACGCTTGACCAGGATGAATTGACAAAAGTAGCCTTGATCGGCGTCGGTAACTTAGGAACTGCATTTTTACATTATAATTTTTTGAAAAATAATAATACCAAAATTGAGATGGCATTCGACGTTGATGAAAACAAAGTCGGAAAAGAAATAAGCGATGTGCCTGTTTATCATATGGATGAAATCGAAACGAGGCTGCAAGCGGAAAACGTGTCGGTCGCGATACTGACTGTGCCTGCCCCTGTTGCCCAGCAGATAACAGACGGACTGGTTCAGGCTGATATAAAAGGCATCCTTAACTTCACGCCTGCAAGGCTTACGGTTCCATCATCTATACGGATTCATCATATCGACCTGGCTGTTGAGCTTCAATCACTGGTTTATTTTCTGAAGCATTATCCAGTTGCCGATGAAGAGGAAATCGAAACGACAGAAAATAAATCCTAAATAAGAAAAACGCTACCTCGACTGAACTGTGACCTATAAAGTGGACAGTTTAAAAAAGCACCTAGTAATTTACGCGGTT
>NZ_QVTC01000113.1 GCF_003429085.1 Bacillus sp. V59.32b
TGAACTATGACCCGAATAATGGACACTTAAAAAAGTCTCTTATTCGGGTTTTTTGTATGCATATGACAGAAACCCGATTATAATCATTTCAGAGATCATATCGGGGGAAACAAAATGAGTAAACTTATTTTCAATGACATTCAGATGAAACTCTTGGAGAAAAATCCTAATGTCGATCACGTATCAGAACGTTCCATTTCCTATACATCAGATTTCAAGTTGAAGGCGGTAAAGGAAAATTTGAATGGGAAGAGCCCAACTCAAATCTTTATTGAACATGATTTTGACTTGAAAGTTATTGGCTCTACGAAACCCAAAGAATGCCTGAGACGATGGAGAAAGACTTTTAAAGAGTTTGGGGAGGAAGGCTTTACTACGGAACGGAGAGGAAAGGCAAGCACCGGACGACCTTCGTCCACACCCCTTTCAGTAGAAGCCAACTTAAAAAAGGCTGAGGCGCGTATTAAGTACCTGGAAGCGGAGCTTGAATTCTTAAAAAAGTTAGACGAACTCGAAAGGCAGGCGGCGAAGAAGAAACGGTAACGACATCGGAGAAGTTTATGCTTATTGAACAAACCATTCGCAGATTCTCCCTGTCTCATATGGTGACCTACCTTTGTAAAATGGCGGGTGTAAGCAGAAGTGGCTACTATGCCTGGATCAAGGCTGAAAACGAAAGGGTTAAGAGGGATGAAAACGACTGGAAGGATTATGAGCTAATCAAGAGGATATTTGATGTGAAAAATGGAAAAGCTGGTGCCCTTGTCCTTAAGATGATTTTAGAGAAAGATTATTTTGTCGTGATGAATCACAAGAAAATTCGCCGGCTGATGAAGAAGTTCCATTTAGTTGCGAAAATCAGGCAGATCAATCCATACAGAAAAATGGCGAAGGCGAACCAGGAGCATAAGACACACCCTAACTTACTGAATAGGGAATTTGACCAGGATGAACCCGGAAAGGTGCTGCTTACCGATATCACCTATGTTTTTTATGGTGCCGGACGTCCAGCTTATTTATCCTGCGTGAAGGATGCCTCCACACGAGAAATAGTGGCATTTAACTTATCGAGAACATTAAAGATGGATATCGTCAATGATACGTTGGACAAGCTCTCTGATTCACTTGGGGACCTTATTCACCCCCAAGCGATTATCCATTCAGACCAAGGCTTTCATTACACGCACCCTGAATTTCAAAAGAGAGTGAAGGAACTGAAACTGACCCAGTCTATGTCTCGTAAGGGAAATTGTTGGGATAACGCACCCATGGAGTCCTTCTTTGGCCACCTCAAGGATGAAGTTGAGTATTCCAAGTGCCAAACGTTTGAAGAATTAAAGAAACTGATCACAGAATATATGGAGCAATACAATAACTATCGTTATCAATGGACGCTAAATAAAATGACTCCGGTACAATACCGGAGCCATCTATTAACCGCGTAAATTACTAGGTGCTTTTTTAAACTGTCCACTTTATAGGTCACAGTTCA
>NZ_QVTC01000114.1 GCF_003429085.1 Bacillus sp. V59.32b
GAATCATCATCCATGAATAGGCACCGCACGAGAAAATGCGTATGCATTTTCGAGGAGTCCCGCATATCCTCGCCAATCAACCTTGTTGCAAAATTAACTGAGATATTATGTTAATCAATTTAAATCACCAGTTATGGTGAAGAGCCAGAAAATATAGATTGAGGTAGATTATGGTTATACATATCAAATAAGCATCACTAAACAGAGACGGTCAATGAATCTTAAAAAATATTAATTGGCAGGTAAACAAGGGGGAGCATTGGGCACTTTACGGATTAAACGGAGCAGGCAAAACGACCCTCGTGAATATGATTGGTGCTTATTATTTTCCGACATCAGGTGATGTTGAAGTATTAGGTAAAAAATTTGGCCAGGCTGAACTTGGCGGAAAACTGCGGAATCAAATTGGAATCGTTTCAGCCAGCCTGCAGCAAAAGCTTTATCCGTCCGATAGTGCATTCGAAATTTTGCTTAGCGGCGCTTATGCATCAATTGGACTCTATGAAAAACCGACTAAGGAAATTAGAGAAAAAGCCATTTCATTAATAGAAGAACTAGGAAGTATAGAATACGCAGATAGAAATTATGAAACTTTATCGCAAGGTGAAAAACAGCGTATCCTGATTGGACGTGCTCTCATGGGAAATCCGGAACTGTTAATTTTGGATGAACCAACAACAGGCTTGGATTTTATTGCTAGAGAGAGACTATTGGAATCCATTGATAAGATTGCAAAGGGAGACGAATCCCCAACATTGCTGTATGTTACCCACCATGTGGAAGAAATCTTACCGATATTTAAGCATACCTTGCTATTGAAGGATGGAGAGGTATATGAATCCGGAAGAACTAAGGACATTCTTAATAAAGCAACATTAACCGGTTATTTTGGGCTGGACGTTGACGTGCTATGGAATAACGAAAGACCATTTTTAGTGAAGTTAAATCCTTAATCCGTACCCTCCATAAGCATTGCACTGGACATAGCACAATAATAGAGTTCTACAACAAAAAAACCCCTGGAATACTATCCAGAGGCATTAAAATATCAAGGTTTTTCTATTTCTTTAAAGCGTTATAATGGTTTGTGACTTCCAAAGTAATGACACTATTCTCCTCTAACCCACTCACTTCTTTCAGCACATGAGCAACACCATGTTCTTTAATCATCGATTGCAGTTTTACCGCTTCTTCATCTTCTGCGAAATCAAAGAGCAAGGCTGCAGCGATGGCCTTTGCCAGGTTAGTAAATGCCAGCCCTGCTTTTTCCGCTTCCACAGCAGGTTTGACAAGGCGGTCATTCGGTCCAAGCTTGCGAATCGGGGAACGGCCAACTCTTGTAACGCCATCGTCTAAATAGGCATTTTTAAATCGATTGATTATTTTATTGATGTATTGCTGGTGCTCCTCACGTTCCAGGTCGTATTGTTTAATTAAATATGCTCCGGTTTCGTTGAGCGTAGCCCTTACTTGCTTTGTAATCTCTTCGTCAGTTAGAGTTTGGTCGATTGTCGGTTTGTTTTGCAAATAACCCAGGTAAGCGATGACAGCATGCCCTGTATTGACCGTAAAGAGCTTCCTTTCAATAAAAGGGGCCAAATCAGAAACAATCGTCATCCCTTCAACAGTGGGGATGCTTATCTTCGCTTCCACAACCCATTCATAATAAGGTTCAACCAGTACATCCAAGGACCCTTGATTATTTTGAAGCGGTACGATGCGGTCAACGGCTGAATTGAAGAAGTACACTTTGTTGGCTAAACTCGCTTTGGTCTCTTCATCTAAATGCTCAAAGATATATCCTTTTAATAAATCTGTTGCCGATATTTGATTTTCGCAGGCAATTACATATATTTTCTCATCGCTTGTCTTTACCCGTTCTGCCAGGCCCTTTGCAATCAATGGAGCAATGCGCGGCAGGATATTCGGCCCGATCGCGGTTGTCAGATAGGTTGCATGCTTAATGGCTTCAATGACTTCGCTTTCCTGAGTCAAATTATTTAAGCCTGACACGTTTGTAATCGTCATTTCTTCATGTTGGTCAGTAGCCAGTTTTACTTGATACTGCTTATCCTCGTTTAACTGATTAATGATTTCCTCAGCAATATCAACGAATGTAACATGATAACCGGATTGTGAAAAGAGTGCACCGATGAACCCTCTTCCAATATTCCCTGCTCCAAAGTGAACGGCTTGCATATTAGTTCACTCCTTCAAAAAAAGCCATGATTTCTTCTTTGGATGTGGCATTTACAATAGCCTCAACATTCTCTTCCTCCGAACAGACAATGGCAATTTGGGATAATATTTCTAAGTGCTCATCCCCTTTGCCGGCTATCCCGATCAATAATTTCACAATATTGCCCCCGCCAAAATCTATACCTTTGGGAACTTGTATAATCGTAATGCCTGATTCCTTAACGAATTGCTTGGCATCCTCTGTACCGTGGGGGATGGCTAAGAAATTCCCCATATAAGTGGAAGTTAATTCTTCCCGTTCAAGCATTTTCTCAATATAAGCTGGTTCAACATAACCTTTTTCGACTAACACTTGTCCCGTCAATCTGATGGCATCTTCTTTTCCGTTTACTTCAGCGTTTAATAGAATATTTTCAGTAGATAAAATAGGTAGAGACATTTTAAAGATTCCTCATTTCTTTTAATTTTTCATTAAAAAATTGTACGAACTTAGCTGCTAGATAGGAAGAAATGGAATTGTCATTTCTTGTTTCAAATAGCGAAATGCTATGCTCATTTTCAATAATAATGGAACTTATGAAGCTTAATACCTCTAATCCTTGGTTTGAAAACGTCTCAGGTGATAATAACAAAAGAATACTGTCTGTTTCGATATCCGTCTGATCCATTGCTTTAACTCTTATAGAGTCATCCAGTGCTAAAAGATTGAAGGAAGGGCGTAACACCTGGTCACTGCGAGCATGAAATAATGCGAGCCGAGTACCCGGAATACCTAACCCGCCAAGTTTTTCACGTTCTAACAAAGCATTTTTCACTAACCCGAAGTCCCCTATCACACCACTGTTGCTTAAAGAGTCACAGGCTCGTGCTAAAATTCCTTCCATATTCTCAAAATCTGATACATGCATCACGCTAAATCTCTCTAAGACTGTCGCTATCGTATCCGTATATTGAGATACGTTTTTCAAGTTCTTAATTAATTGCCCGGCACTTTGCTGCTCTGGAAAATGGATATCGGCTATCGGTATTTTTCGAGTCCTAACATGATCCTCTGTTTGTTTGTCTATATAGTTTCTTAGCCTGTTGATTTCTTCTTTCGTTAAAATCGGGCTTACTACGATATGCTCTTTATCGAAGTCAGGCAAGTTTATAGTAGAAATCACCAAATCGTACTCTTCTAATTGAAGACGGTTCAATTCAAATAAGGAGACATTTTTCAGGGTTCCAATTTCCGGTAATTCTTGCTTTAGTCTTGTCGCAAGCATCTTTGAGGTACCGATACCGGTAGAACAAATAACTAATGCTTTTAAATCAGCGGTCCGTGTTTTCCCCAAAGCAGAGCCAAAGTGCATAACTAGATAGGCGATTTCTTCATCAGGAACAATTAAATCTGAAAAAACCTTACTAACGCCGCCTTTAACAATATTAAACAAATCTCCGTAATCTTGTTTGATCTTTTGCATCAGAGGATTTGCTATCCCCATATTTTGTTTAACCCGAAAAAGCGCGGGCTTCAAATGAGTAACCAAGCCTTGAAAGAGTGAAGCATTGCTTATTAGATCGATTTGCAATTGTTCTTCAACATATTTAATCAGGCTTTTTGCTTTCAGAGCAATTTGCAAACTGGAATCCTCTAATAAATACTCCTTATCATACCTTAATTTTGCCCCTTGGAGATGCATCGTAATATACCCAATCTCAGCATCAGGAATATCAATATTGAAGGCCTTCTCCAGTTTACGGATAATTTTTTTCGCCATTTTATATTCAGGAACTGACTGCAAGCCTTCCAAATAATCCTGATCGATATTAATGTTTTCACCTTGGATTATTCGCTCAATCGCTAGTGCCAGGTGAACAACAAGCCCTATATAAGCACTATCCGCCATTGAATAAGAGATTTCTGTATTCACTTCTTCAATAGCTTTTTCAACAATAAAAAGTTTATTCTTCTCTACAAGACCTAAAAGCCTTTCAGAGATGGAGTCTATTTGTTTGGTTGATTTCCTTTGAATGTTTTCTCTCACCAAAGATAAAAATTCCACTTCATTAAGGTTTTCAGCGATCACAGCTCTCATTGCTTTTCTCTTGGCTGTTTCAGAACCAACAATTTCAACACCATACCCTCTTTTTCTAACGAGCGATAAATCAAGTTCATGTAGACGACCTTCCAATTTAGTCAAATCATTGCTGATTGTGGCTATCGTTACATTGAGATCGTTCGAAATGGCTACCAGCTTTACAGGTTCTCTTGATTCCAATAGCGCACATAAGATCATTGTCTGCCTTTCATCAGGAGTGTATTCACTATAGGTTACATGGAGAAGGGCGAGCTTGAATTCTTCGACCTTGTCTTCCTCCCCAATGATTTGAATGCCGACACCTGACTTCTTTACTAACTGTAGCTGGTAATCTTTTAGCGTGCTTTCCAGACCTTTTAAATCTCTATGAATCGTGCGGACACTTACATCCATTTCATCCGCAAGATCTTTAACAGTCATTTCTTCACTTTTTTCCAATAAAATTTCAAGCATAATCCTTTCTCTTGCAGAAATATACATCTTCTCACTCCCATATGGAACAAAGACTAAAATTATGACAATAACGGCCAATCATTTAGTAATATACTTCTATTTTAATAATAAATCGATTATATAGCTTAAAACAATCAAGAGATAACTCACTTTCGCCATCTTCATTGTTGACAAAATTTAATTACTTTATAAGAAAAGAGCAAGCGCCCTGCAAGTAAAGAAGAACGACTAAGACCGCCACATCGTTATGTCTTCGTCGTTCCACCCGTTAAAGGAACGTCGAGACTAAGAACCTCCACGTCCTTATGTCTTACGCGACGCCAGTCCATCCTGGGCAAGTCCGAGGGGCTGGGCGCTGGCCGACATCGTCACGTCCTTACGTCGTAGCTGACACTTATCAAAGTTGAAAAAGTTATACTTTCCTGTTAAAAAAGCCTGATTCCATTCGGAACCAGGCTTACTCATTATTTACCTTCTTTTAATTTCTCCAATAGCTCATCATATCTCGGGCTGTTTAGAAAGTTTTCCACCGATATATGACTTGCGTTTGGCAATTTTGCTTTGGCTCGATCTGTTAAATCTTTATGAGTGATAACAACATCTGCATCAGCCGGTAAGTTGCTGATCGAAGTATTGGAAACAGATACGTCTAATCCTGCTTTTTGGACTTTGTTCTTGAGGATCGACGCACCCATTGCACTTGAACCCATACCAGCGTCACACGCAAAAATAATCTTATTTATTTCTTTATCAAAGCCAGATTGTGTTGTTTCTTGTTTAGCTTCAGTTTTGATAAGTGCAGAGGCTCTGCTCTCTTTTCCTTTTAACTCGGATGTTCTTTCAGTTGCACTTGCTAAATCTTCCTCACCTGTTTGCTTCGATGCTTTCAAAATGATGGAAGAAATGAAGAACGATACAATCGCAGCTACCAGCACGCCTGTAATAACTCCTAAGTAATTTCCTCTTGGTGTCATCGCCATTAGTGCAAAAATACTTCCTGGCGATGGAGCTGCCACTAATCCTACATCAAAAATTAAGAACGTGAATACACCTGCTGCCCCGCCGCCAATTGCCGCTAAAAGCAGTATTGGCTTCATTAAAATGTATGGGAAGTAAATCTCATGGATACCACCTAAGAAATGAATAATAGTAGCACCTGGGGCTGTTTGCCTTGCCATCCCTTTTCCGAAAATCATATAGGCTAATAATATACCTAAACCTGGGCCAGGATTGGTTTCCAGTAAGAATAGGATTGATTTACCTGCGTCCGCAGCCTGTTCAATACCAATTGGACTTAAAATACCATGGTTGATTGCGTTATTTAAAAATAGGACTTTAGCTGGCTCGATGAAAATACTTGCAAGCGGCAAAAGTTGAGCGTCTATAATTGCCTGTACACCGGCCGCTAATGCTTCATTCAAGGTAAGAACAACTGGTCCGACACCTTTATAAGCAATTAATGTAAGAATACCAGCAATAATCCCTGCTGAAAAGTTGTTTACCAGCATTTCAAATCCTGATTTAATCTTTCCTTCTACAGCTTTATCAAACTTTTTAATAGCCCATCCGCCAATAGGACCCATAATCATAGCCCCTAAAAGCATCGGGACTTCCGCTCCAACGATAACACCCATCGTTGCGGTTGCACCAACTACCCCGCCTCTTATATCATAAACGAGTCTACCGCCGCTAAACCCGATTAAGATAGGCAGTAAATAATTAATCATTGGACCAACAAGCTTGGCTAGATCCTCATTTGGCAGCCAGCCTGTTTCAATAAATAGTGCAGTAATAAAACCCCAGGCGATAAACGCACCGATATTGGGCATGATCATGCCGCTTAAAAAACTTCCAAAGCGCTGTATTTTCACTTTAACCGCTGAGTTTGAATTTTCTTTATCCGTCATTTCTATTTAACCCCTTTCAACTTTAATATAATTTCAAATGAAATAATGTATTTCTACTCTTATAATAAAGCGTTTACAACAGTTCCTCAATTGATTGAAAAACCTATTTTGTCACATTACTTGTTGACAAGATTTAAATGATGAGTTTATAGAAAAAAAGGAAGAAAAGACTTTTGCCTAGTCTCCCCTTCACTCAACCAATAATCACTCTTTCTTTAGGATAATTATAATTGTCTGTTCTTTCCCTTCTTCCCATTATGAAAAGGAAAGAGACAATGCCGACACGCCCGATGAACATAATAATCATGAGGACGATTTTGCCGGTGACGCTCAAGTCCGGAGTTATCCCCAGTGATAAACCTACAGAACCGAAGGCCGAACAGACTTCAAAGATAATATGGGTCAGCGAAAAATCCTCAGTGATTGTCAAGATGAATATCGACGCGATACAGAGGAAGATACCCATCAGCATCACGGCCGTCGCTTTATAAATGTCTTCCTCGCATATTTCCCGATTGAATACTTTGATGGAACGGCTTCCTTTTGCGAAATTCCATAAAAACAAGATCATAATGGCAAATGTAGTAGTCCGGATGCCGCCGCCTACAGAGCTGGGCGATGCTCCAATGAACATCATGATGCTCATCAAGATATGGGTTGGCTCGGAAAAGTCGCCAACATCCATTGTGGCAAGTCCTGCGCTTCTCGTATTGGACGACATGAAAAGGGAGTAAAAAAACGATTCGTGCCAAGCCTTCCCTTTTAAAAATCCATTGAACTCAAGTAAGTAAATGAATAGTGTACCGAATAGGACAAGTCCGAAAAAAGTAACCGATGTTATTTTTGTAAAAAGGGAAAAGCGGAATTTATAGGTTCTCACCCGGTTCGAAAGATATTCCTTTGTTTCGATGAGCACAGGAAAGCCAATCGCTCCGAGTATCAGGAGCAGAATCGTGATGAACTGGATAAAATAGTCTCCTTTATATGGGATCAACGACTCTCCGGTTATATCAAATCCCGCATTGGTCGTAGCACTTACCGACAGGAACAAGCCATGCAAGAATGCTTGATCCCAGGCTGGATAGTATTTCAGGAAATAAAGGCCCAGCACAAAAGCACCGATTATTTCGATAATGACGATAATCTTTACGAGCTGGATCAAGAGTTTTACCAAACCGGCAAGGCTCGTCTGATTTTGGTCAGTCATAATCAATTGCCGTTCCTTCAAGCCAATCTTCTTTCCCATAATCAACCAAAAAAAAGTACCCAATGTCATAATGCCTATACCGCCGAACTGCAGGACGAACATTAGGATGAAAATGCCCGGTGTGCTGAATGTATCTGCCGTATTGACGACGGTTAAACCCGTAACGCTAACGGCACTCACTGCTGTAAACAATGCATCGATGAATGTCCATTGGACTCCCGGTTTCGTCGCTACAGGCAAACTTAAGAGTATCGTTGAGATACTGACTGCCACAAAATAATAACCGATAATGATTTGAGCGGGACTCAATCGGCGAAGTGTTTTTTTAAATGAAATCCACATTGAGAAAATTCCTTTCGTTACAATACAGTCTTATTATGTACTAAATAATCTACAATCCATTATACATTGTTAAAAGGTTGTGTGGATGATTACTTTAGCAGCTCTGACTCCCGCTTGTAATTATAGGATGTATTTCCATATTTATTTTTAGTAAAACAATCCACGCCTCCTCATACTACTAATACAGTGGTATAAACGCTGTTATTAAAAAGAGAAGGGGAGAATCATAATGGCTAGCAGAGGCAGCAGAAACCAGCTTTTAGTACCTGGTATCGAGCAAGCTTTGGATCAAATCAAATATGAAATCGCCCAGGAATTCGGAGTACAACTTGGTTCTGAAACCGTATCACGTGCAAACGGATCTGTAGGCGGCGAAATTACGAAACGTCTTATTGCACAAGCCCAATCCGAATTGAAAAGCAGATAATAAGACATAACCATTAAATAGGTAAATGGAATAGGCTGTCATCGCCGGATGACAGCCTTTGTGTTTCCTGTTAACGATCGTGCGTACGATACTTTTTATCCCAATGATCGCGTCTATCGTCCAAATGCTTCTTTTGCCCTGAATAGCCCCGCTCTTTATTTGACGACTTTTTGGGCTTAACCGGTTTTTCAGGTACATAATGCTTCAGTTTAAAGTGATCCTTGCCGCGGTTCTTTTCCACTTGATTTCCTTTATTCCGGAAATCATTTTGATCACGATGCTTTTGTTCATTTTTTTTGAATGAAGGTGTCACAGGTTTTTCGGTTGGCTTAATTCTTGAAAAACGAGGTTTCTCATTTTTGGGCTGCTTGCTCCGCTCCGGTTCGATCCTTCTAGGCAGATCAACTTTTCTTTGTACATGTTCTTCCGGTTTAGCCTTTGCCTCGGTCTTTTGTTTTTCTTCCTTCTTTTCGTCTGTTTTTTTGGAGGGTTCTTCCTGTTTTTGCTGGGTGTTTTCTGTCTCTTTTTTCTCTTGAACAGCTTGCTTTTCTTCTATGTACTTGCCGGTTGAAACACCTTCCTGCTTAGCATTTTCCCGATCCTTCTCCGTAGCATTAAGAACCTTCACTTTTGTCTTGGGAACTATCGCTGCCGTCTTTAACATCTCTTGCTTTAAATCTTCATCCAGCTTTTTATTTTTGTCCATCACTGTCGTAGAGACGACGATTTGTTTCTGGTTTTTGAAGTATCCGATTTTTTTTGTCATTTTAACGATTTCATCCGTGACAGTATTGACACTTTTGTTATTCCAATCGGAAAGCTGCTTCACCACATCTTTTCCTTCCGCGTTCAAACCTTTCATCTCGATAACATTTAGTTGATCATCCAAACCCAATTCAATGCTTGGGTTGATGTCTATTGTCATATATGCTGAGACCTTCTTGTCCAACATGCCAGGTAAGATGCTAAGCGTAAGGGCAACTGCAGCTGCTGCACTTATGATGGAGGTTTTTTTTATGGAAAAATGAAAAAAATTAGAGATGCTGTATTTTCTCGGGTGAAAGGGTGTAAATAGAATTTCCTCTCCAATTTCATAAGGACGTTTCTCCTTCTCTGCCTTTAAAAATTTCCCTTCAGGGGTCATAAGGGTAATATATTTTTGATCCATCTCTAAAATAATGCCTTTTTTCATTCTTAAATCACCCCTTTCAGATAGTCATGCAAATATAAAAAGTCTCCGTTTAAAATAAGCGCGACCGCAATGATATATTTTCTGTTTCTTTCTATCGTCTTTCTGCTTACACTTACCTTTTCTTCAAGCTGTTTAATCGGCAGGCGTTTTTTTGTCAATAGAATTTCGTTCAGGGCAGGATCACTGACAAGTGTTTTTGCGATGGCAATCGCTCCCTTTCTGGCATCGGAATGCTTCGGGGAATTCTCCACCAAATCAGAGAAAGACACTTCAAATTCTGATAAGCGCTTTTGATAAAGCCGAATCTCTTCTCTACGCTTTTCCACTTCCTTGAGCTTTTCGTACTCCTGCATTGATTTTTCCGTTTCAAGGAAGGTTTGGGATTGATCTTCTTCATTATTTTCCAAAGAAAGATCGAGTATGATATCCTGGCGCCGTCTCGCCTGGTTTCTTATATAGTCAATCACCCGACGCTTTACAAGGATTTCCGCAAATGCTAGCAGCGAACTTCCTTTATCGGGTGAATATTTATCAATCGCCTCATTAAAAGCAATGAGGCCAATGCTGAATTCGTCGTCTGATTCATTAATGTATCTTCTGCATACAGACGATACCGTTTTAGCAATGAATGGTTTAAATGAGTCAATCAATTCGTTACGGAGAAGCAAATCCCCATCCTGTATTTTTAAAACCGTCTCTTCTAATGACTGTTTTTTCTTGGATGCTGAAAATAATCCGCTCAGCAAAAGCTCACCCCATTTCTATGCCACATTATAACATAGAAGTGACAATTATATTTTTAAGGGTAAGCTTGGCAAAAAACAGGACCAAAAGACCTATTTATATTAAATAATAAACTTTTTACTATTTAAAACAATACGTTCCCCGAAAGATTTTTTGAATTTTCCTTATATCCTTCTTTGTTCGAAATAAGAGAGCCCGCAAATTACCAGAATATGCGGGCTCTCTCCAGAAATGACCACTTGTTTGATTGTAATAAGGATATGACTTATAGGCTCTTCACCAAAAGAAGTGGTTTAAGCTTTTGATTATCCGTTGATTTCCGCTCCAGGCGCTCGCTTTCCGCGGGCAGTCCGGGAGCCTCCTCGGCAAAGTGCACGCCTCCGGGTCTTACACAGGATGTGTTGGCGTCGACGTAAGACATAAGGACGTGGCAGATCTTAGTCGA
>NZ_QVTC01000115.1 GCF_003429085.1 Bacillus sp. V59.32b
AACCGCCACGTCCTTATGTCTTCGTCGGCACTAGCACGTCCTGTGCGTCGGGGCTGGGCTGCTTACGCTAGACATCAATACATGTTGAAAAATTTTATACTTTCTTATTTTTTTAAAAAGGAGAGAGCATTCTTGCAAATAAAATCAATTGAACCAACACCAAGCCCTAATACAATGAAAATAAATTTAACCGAAGAGCTTGTTTCCGGGAAAAGCAATAACTACAAGAAAGAACAGGCGGATTCCGCGCCTGCCGTCATAAAAGAAATTCTCCAAATAGACGGGGTAAAAGGGGTCTATCATGTTGCAGACTTTCTTGCCGTGGAACGAAATCCTAAATTTGACTGGAAGGAAATCCTGATTAAAGTCCGTCAATGTTTTGGAGAGGATACTGGAAAAGAACAAGGCGAGAATACGATGCTTGACCACTATGGCGAGGTATATGTGCTCATTCAGCAATTCAAAGGGATTCCGATGCAAATTAAAATGAATGATGGCACGACAGAAAAAAGATTCGCACTTCCCGACTATTTCGTTAAAGCAGTAGGAGACGCCCAGCTTCCTGATGACAATGTTGTGATTCTTCGAAAATGGAAGGACTACGGTGTCCGCTACGGTGAGATGGACGCAATCGGTGCGGAGGTGACAGAAGAGCTCATCGCCGCTTATCCGAAGGAAAGATTGCAATCGCTCGTGAAGGCCGCCCAAAATAGCGATGAGAAAAAAGATACAGTCGTTAAAAGGAATAAAATTAAACTCACGGAAGAAATGCTTGTCGAAGAAGATTGGGAAAAGCGCTATCAGGCACTTGATCAAATGGACGATCCAACGGTAGAGGATATTCCGCTGCTTGAAAAAGCATTGGATGACAGCAAGGTGTCGATCAGAAGGCTCGCTGTTGTCTACTTAGGGATGATAGAAGACAAAGCAGTCCTGCCGGCTCTTTATAAAGGGTTGAATGATAAAAGCTCGGCCGTCCGCCGAACAGCGGGCGACTGCCTCTCAGATCTCGGCTTTGAAGAGGCAATGGATGAAATGGCGAAGGGGCTTTCAGATAAAAATAAACTCGTCAGATGGAGAGCCGCGATGTTTTTATATGAATCCGGTAATACCACTGTCCTGGCGGCACTGAAGAATGCGGAAAATGATCCGGAGTTCGAAGTGGCGATGCAAGTGAAGATGGCGATTGAACGGATCGAAACTGGAGAAGAAGCAAAGGGTTCGGTTTGGAAGCAGATGACCGAATCCAGACAGCAATAAATAGCAGAATATAAGGCTTTGAGAATGAAAAAGTAAAATCATTCCCAAAGCCATTTTTTTCGCAAAAAGTCCAACAATAAATCTTCAAAAGATAATATTTTTAAAATTATGAGAAAATTGTTGAAATTATCTTCAAAGTTTTCTATATTGATAAGAAAACATATGGAGGTTATATGATGGCAAAAGATCTAAGAATCCGCAGCAAAGTCATCAGCGAGGGAGAGACTCGGGTTCCCAACCGTGCGATGCTCCGGGCTGTTGGCTTTACCGATGAAGATTTTAAAAAACCGATGATTGGCATTGCAAGTACGTGGAGCGAAGTAACTCCATGCAACATACATATCGATGAACTGGCAAGAAAAGCAAAATCCGGTGCTAAAGAAGCCGGAGGAGCACCGATGATTTTTAATACGATTACTGTATCAGACGGTATTTCCATGGGTACGGAAGGCATGCGATATTCTTTGCCGAGCCGTGACTTGATTGCTGATTCCATTGAAACGGTTGTTGGCGGTGAAAGTCTGGATGGCTTCGTCGCAATCGGGGGCTGTGATAAAAATATGCCGGGCTGTATGATGGCGATTGCCCGGATGAATCTGCCGGCCGTATTTGTGTATGGCGGTACAATCAAGCCAGGAAAATTAAAAGGCAATGATGTCGATATCGTGTCGGCATTTGAAGGTGTAGGTCAGTACAATGCTGGAACGATTGACAGGGATGACCTGCACCAAATAGAATGCCATGTTTGCCCAGGTGCCGGATCATGCGGCGGCATGTACACTGCAAATACAATGGCAAGCGCAATCGAAGCACTTGGGATGAGCCTTCCGGGAAGCTCCTCCCATCCGGCAGAAACAGATGAAAAACATGATGACAGCTTCAAGGCAGGACAAGCCGTCTATAATCTGCTTGAAAAAGATATCTATCCTCGCGATATTTTAACGAAAAAGGCATTTGAAAATGCAATCACCGTTGTAATGGCATTGGGCGGTTCAACCAATGCAATCCTTCACTTAATGGCGATTGCTCACTCAGCTGAAGTCGATTTATCGCTGGATGATTTTAACCGCCTGCAAAAGAAAGTTCCTCATATTGCCGATCTTAAACCAAGCGGCAAATATGTTATGCAGGATTTGTTTAATGTAGGCGGTGTGCCTGCCGTTATGAAGCTTTTATTAAAAGGCGGCTTGCTTCATGGGGATTGCCTTACTGTTACAGGAAAAACGATTGCGGAAAACCTGGAAGAATGGCCGGATCTAACGGAAGGACAAAAAGTGATCTTTCCGCTCGAAACCCCACTTCGTGAAGAGGGTCCGCTTGTGATTTTGAAGGGGAATCTTGCACCAGAGGGAGCAGTCGCAAAGGTTTCTGGCTTAAAGGTTACATCATTGACCGGTCCTGCCAAGGTATTCGACGATGAACCAAGTGCGACGGAAGCCATCTTGAAAGATGAAATCGAGGCCGGTGATGTTCTCGTCATTCGCTATGAAGGGCCAAAAGGAGGTCCGGGAATGCCTGAGATGCTTTCGATTTCCGGAATCCTTGTTGGCAAAGGACTCGGAGAATCTGTTGCCTTGCTTACCGATGGACGTTTTTCCGGCGGGACACATGGACTTGTCATCGGCCATATCGCCCCAGAAGCGCAAACGGGAGGCCCTATCGGGTTAATCAAAACCGGTGATACCGTTACTATCGACACCGAAAAGCAAGAGCTTTCTGTCCATCTATCAGAGGAAGAATTGAAAGCGAGGAAATTGGACTGGAAGGCTCCACCATTAGTAATGAGAGGATCTCTGGCTAAATATGCACGGCTCGTTTCATCCGCATCCATAGGTGCAGTAACTGATTGGTTCGAAGAAGAGAAAGTAAAGGAACGTTCCCAAGTGAAAAGCTAATAATTTTTATCCCGTGCGGAAGTTTTTGTTTCCGCACGGGTTTTTTAGTCTGCTAAAAATATGGTTACTATTGGTTTCGTGTAAGTAACCTGGAGTTTCGTTTAAATGGACTTTCTTTTCGTTTGAATCATCGTGATTTTCGTTTAAATGAGCTATATACTCGTTTGAATCATCAAGAATTTTGTTTAAATGAAAAATCCTCGACATACTGCCTCATTTGGAAACAAAGGAACTTCCATTGTATAGGCTCCCTGAACAATTGTTGACATCTCATATCCAGAAATAAGTACACGTAAGTCTATGTAAGATAATATCCAGATTTCTTATTATTTGATTTTATATTCAAAGTAGAGTTCTTCCTGACCCGTATCACTAAACCACTTCATCTCGATAAATCTAAATCCGACTTTTTGAAGGATTTTCGTTGAATTTATATTTCCCGGATCAACTGATGCATGGATGATGTTAACATCCCCGTGTTGCTTTGCCATTGCTATACAGGCATTTACAGCTTCAGAAGCGTAGCCTTTCCCCCAGTTTATTTTAGAAAAGTGATATATCAACTCTATTTTGTTCAATGTATCTATAACGTTAAAGCCTGCTGCCCCCATTACCTGCCCTGAATTCTTTTCAACTACTGAATAAACAGATAGTCCTTTTTCATAATGACATTTTTGATAGAAGGCGAGAACTTTCGGTAATAAATGGTGTGGAGTAGCACCTGTACAATGTTCCATCACTTCAGGATCTCCCCAAAATGTCTTTGCGATTTCAACATCATTTTTAGTGAACACTTTTAATTGTAATCTCTTGGTTTCATAGACTATTTCCATAATTTCCCCTTCTTGAATTCCTAGTTATGTATCCATAAAATCAAAACCATATGTAAAGAATTATTTACATTTCATTTTAACAAACCTATTTTAGCGCATACTACATGTTCCTTCTTAACGGTAGTTTAAATCATATAATCGGCATTAAATCCGCTATATTTCAAGAAAGATAAAGAAGGATTAATCTTTCTATTAAGTTTTTTATAGGCTCTTCACCATAACTGGTGGTTTAATATTGATTAACGTAATATCTCAGTTAATTTTGCAACAAAGTTGATTGGCGAGGCGAGGATATGCGAGACTCCTCGAAAATGCATACGCATTTTCTCGTGCGTGCCTATGCATGGATGATGATTCAACGTCCTGCGGGAAAAGCAGGCCCGTTAACGGAACGTCGACTAAGATCTGCCACATCCTTATGTCTTACGTCGACGCCAACACATCCTGTGTAAGTCCCGGAGGCGTGCCCTTTGCCGAGGAGGCTCCCGGACTGCCAGCTGAAAGCGAGCGCCTGGAGCGGAAATCAACGGATAATCAAAAGCTTAAACCACTTCTTTTGGTGAAGAACCTTTTTATATAGCGAAATAAATTTTTAATAGAAAATCCACTGCTCTTTACAATTTTTTTCTAAACAATGATTCATCAAGGCGCCTCCTTTGCACAATAATAAAAAGATGTAGTATGCTAAAACTACCACACGAAATGTGATAACAGGAGGTAATATTATGTCAATGGCATATGAAGAATATATGAGACAAATGGTTGTACCAATGCGCCAAGAGCTTGTACAGGCAGGTTTTGACGAACTGAAAACAGAAGAAGAGGTCGAGAAGTACATGGATAATGCCGAGGGAACGACACTCGTCGTCGTAAACTCCGTTTGTGGTTGTGCCGCAGGGCTTGCCCGCCCGGCAGCTACCCAGGCGGTCCTCGGTTCTGATAAAAAGCCTGATCATTTGGTGACGGTGTTTGCCGGACAAGATAAAGAAGCTACTGCGAAAATGAGGGAATATTTCAAAGGAATCGAGCCTTCTTCTCCTTCCATGGCACTATTGAAAGGAAAGGAAGTCGTCCACTTCATTCCGCGGCACGATATTGAAGACCATCCGATGGAAGCGGTTATGGAAAACCTCATGTCTTCTTTCGAAAAATTATCATAAGAAAAAGGGAGAGAGTGTCAAAAGGCATTCTCTTTTCTATTGACAGGGAGATTTATTATGTTTGTTACTACCGGCGGACGCACGGATGATAAAACGATAGAAAAAGCGAAACAAGCGGCGGAGCACTTGGATCTCCCATACGTTCCACGACTGAAACGTTCGGTGGCCGCGCTCCAAAGAATTCACGGTGGCGATTGTTTAGTTATTGGTCGACAAAGGCTTGAACTATATAAAGTGAATCAGGCAGAGCCTTTTTTCTTTCATCCGAATGTCGCCATGCTAAGAATCAAAAGGCTGCTAAAAGGGGAACAGGATCCGTTTGTATATGCAGCCGGAATCCAAAATGGTTCAAGTGTCCTCGATTGTACACTTGGATTAGGTGCGGACGCTATCGTTGCGAGCTTTGTAGCAGGAAAAAACGGGATCGTACAAGGGATTGAGGAAAGCTCGCTGCTTTCGTTTGTGGTGAAACAGGGACTTGAAGAATGGTCGTCGGGAAATGAAGCAATTGATCAGGCTATAAGGAGAGTGATCGTTAAGACATCCAACCATCTGGACGTATTAAGGTCAATCTCAGCTGGCAGCTTTGATGTCGTTTATTTTGATCCGATGTTTGAAGAAAACATTGTAGGGTCAGACGGGATTCGTTCGCTAACTTATTTTGCTGTCAAAGATGAACTGTTAGCGGAAACAATCGAAGAAGCTAAGCGGGTCGCAAAACAGAAAGTCGTGCTGAAAGACCATTTTCGCAGCGAAAGGTTTGCCCGGTTTGGGTTTCAAGTCATTGTACGAAAAACCTCAACGTTCCATTTTGGCTATATAGACGTGCAAGCAAATAAGTGAGCAGTTGATTTAAGCGGAAAAAATGAGGATTTAAGCGAAATAAGAGCCCATTTAAGTGAAAAATATGGCGATTTACGCGAAAATAGTGCTGATTCAAGCGAAAGTTCGCTCCATTTACGCGAAAGTCCTGTTCGCCCTATGAGGAAAGAAAAATGGCAGGCCGCACAACGCGCCTGCCCTTTCTTATGCTAATTAAGATAATCTTCCTCATTCAGCCCGGCAGCCTTTCCTTCCCGGCTGGAATCAGCCGCTCCAAATAAAGTCCCGTCACTAGGATCTATTTGGATGCCTTGGACATTGCCGATACTGTGGGAAACATCATTGAAGGCAAAGCCCATAGACTCGAGGCGGCCTTTGCTGACCATGTCCATACCTTGCTCCCATTCGATATGCGGCCCCATTGGCGTGAAGATGCGCGGTTCTTCAATGGCATCCTTCAAGTTCATATTGAAGTCAATGACATTGATCATCGTTTGGGAAACAGAACTGAGAATAGTCGGACCTCCTGGAGAGCCAAGGGTTAAGACAGGTTTGCTATCCTTAAAAATGATCGTGGGGCTTTTAAAGCTGACGGGCCGTTTTCCCGGCTCCACCTGGTTCATGCCGCCCGGTATCGAATCGAAATCGGTAAGCTCATTATTCAGCATAAAACCATATTCAGGAACCATAATCCCGGAACCGAATGGGTGTTCAACTGTCGACGTGCATGCGACAATATTTCCCCATCTGTCATGGACGGTAAAATGGGTTGTCTCACTCAGATCTGCATCATCAGGCTGCTGGACAATATCCCGTTGCTTTACCGTGTCGTACTGCCATGGGTTCCCGAAGTCGATTTCCGAATTCCTGCTTTCCCAATTAATCAGCTTTCTCCTTTCAGCGAGATAATCATTATGCAGAAGCCCCTTCAAAGGCAAGTCCGCAAATTCAGGATCAGCAAAGAATGCTTTTTTATCAGAAAAGGTGAGGCGCATTGCTTCGGCGATTAAATAATACTTTTCCCAGGATCTTGCCTCGTACTGTTCAAGTTGAAACCCTTCCAGAATCTTCAGCATTTGGATCAATGCGAATCCGCCTGCACTCGGTGCATACGAGGAGGCGATTTTGTAGTCTTTATATGTACCCCAGACAGGCTTGTCTACTGTGATTTTGTAATCGGCAAGATCGCTGAGCTCCATAAACCCGCCAAGATTCTTTATCGCTTTAATGATTCCTTCTCCGATCTCTCCTTCATAAAAAGCCGAAATTCCTTCCTTCTGCAGAATCCGGTAGGTTTTTGCAAGATTTTCTTTTTTATAAATGTCACCTTCTTGTATCTTTTTCCCATTTGGTGAAAAGATGGCCTGGGCTTCATCTCCTAAACGGTAATGGAAATTCTCCAGGGCATCAGATAATACCCAGTTAACAGGCACCCCTTGTTCGGCATGCTCTATCGATGGTTCAATAAGCTCGGAAAGAGGTTTCGTCCCGTGTGCTTTACGTGCTTCCTCCATCGCTTTCAATATACCGGGAATGCCAACAGCGGTCGCACAAGTTGACCTTTTTTTAAATGGGATGACCTCTTTATTGTCATCGAGAAACATTTCAGGATGAGCGGCTTTTGGTGCCCTGACATGACCGTCATATATTTTTATTTCATTTTCCTTTTTGTTATAAACCATCATAAATCCGCTGCCGCCGATACCAGTCATCATCGGTTCAACGACGTTTAACGCAAATTGGATCGCGATCGCCGCATCGACCGCGTTTCCGCCTTCTTTTAAAATTTTTTCGCCCACATCCGTTGCGACCGGATGGGCCGTGACGACCATCCCGGCTTTACCGGTTGCCGTTTCTCTTTCATGATAAGCCATGCTAATAAGCCCCCTTAAAATGTAAAAGATTAGTTATGAATTTAAAATAACGTAAAGTTCGTTATTGATTTTTCAGCTTGAAGGGTAAAAGAAAACCTTGTCAATTAAATGACAAGGACTTAAATAGTAGTATGTCTAAATATTAATCAGTAAATGACAAGTAAACGAAATACGTTAACATTAATAAGCTCAGAATAACGATTGCAATTGACCACTCCATGACGGGCCTCCCTTAGTTTATACATTAGTATGGCCTTCAGCTACTTATTATTATCCTTTTTTCGTCCTATTAAAACATTTTTGAATAAAGGTTAGAAATAAAGCGAAAAGGCATGTATACTAGAATCATATAAAAACGCATCCACAAAAACAAGAAGAAGTTCGAAAGGAGGGGTTGCCATGAAAGCGGCCAATTGGTTGAAAAAAAGTCTTGTTGTTTTAGTTTCTATCTTAACATTCGGGCTGGTTACCCCTTCCGACTTTCAGTGGTTAGCGCAAGCGGAGAATGGTAAGAGTCCGAAAAAGGATTCCGTACAAGAAGCTGATACACAATTCCTGCATAACGCGACTTCTTATAAAAGGGAACCCGTTAAGAGGGAACTGTTTGTCGAAGAAATGCTTAAGAAGGCGGAGAGAAATTCTTATATGAAATTTGGCGAAAAAATCAATGTGAAAATTGGAGATGAATTTAAAGAAGTTATTCTGCCGAAAATGGAGGAAACAATTGACCAAATTGCCCTGCAGTTTCCGGAGGAAGAACTTATCCAGCTGGCTATTTCGGAAAAACCGGCCACTGGAAGGGGAGAGAAGATTTTTCATATTTATAATGAAACGACAAATGAGGATATAATCCGTTTTCATGTGAGACAGGAAAATCCGCCCCAAAAAGGATATTGGTTTAATTTTCATTACCATACCTATCACGACCAGTTCATTACCCATTACGAGCTTGGTAAGCTTTATTGGGATAAAAATACCCCGCCTAAATGGGCGGATAACGCCTATCTATCTTAAAATTAGTCAACATAAAAGAAGGACAGTCAGGAATTTGACTGTCCTTCTTTGGTGCGCCCGGCATGGGTGTAGTCTCTAGGGTGAAAGTCCCGAGCCATGAAGGCAGTA
>NZ_QVTC01000116.1 GCF_003429085.1 Bacillus sp. V59.32b
TGTACCCTATGTAAAGGACATTTTAAAAAAGGTCAGGCAGCCTGAAGAAGATGATCTCTGTATTGAACAGGGGTCATCTTTTTTAGGTTCCATTGATACCTGTAAAGATTGTAGTAAGTAATATACTTGTCTATTTCACGTCTTAATTCACCTAAAGTTTTACACGACTTTATATTCGTCTCATCTTTAAGGTGGCCAAAGAACGATTCTATCGGTGCGTTATCCCAACAGTTGCCTCGTCTGGACATAGACTGACGTAGCCCTAGTCTTTTGACAAGCTTTTGGAAATCAGGGTGGGTATAGTGAGTTCCTTGGTCTGAATGGAGTAAGGCATCTTTTGCTTTCTTAAAGTTTTGATTCTTCTTTAACTTGTGCAAGGTGTTAGTGGCTAGTTCCATCGTGATGCGTTCTGATAAATGTTGGGCTAGGATCTGCCCCGTTGAACCGTCTTTAATTACGGATAAATAGGCTCTTTGACCATTCTGGTAATTCAGATAAGTGATATCAGTAAGTAGCACTTTACCAGGAATCCCTTGCTTAAATTGACGGTTTAGCAGGTTTGGCACGACGCGATGTTCTTGTGTTGCTTTCATCATTCTTCTGTATGGATTTGCTTTTCTAATCGGACAGACAATGCCGTATTTTTTCATAATCCTTCGGATTCGTTTCAAATTGTAGACACACTGAAATTGACCCGCCAATGTCATTTTGATTTGACGTGCCCCTTTCATACGGCCTTTGAAGCGAAAGGCCTTTAAAATCAATTCTTTTGCCACTTCATCCTTTTCATCTTTGCGTTTTCTTTGTTCCTCAGACTTTTGCGAGAAATAATTATAATAACCACTACGTGAAACACCAGATACCTCACAAAGATATTTCGCCATATGTTTTAGATTATATTTTTCAATAACTGAATGAATCAGAATGTATTTCTGTCTAGCTGGGACTTTTACTTGTTCAGCCCCCTTTCTGCCATACGAATCTTTTTTAAGAGTTCATTCTCAGCCTTCAGAAGGTTTATTTGCGCCTTTAACCTAGCGTTTTTTTCTTCAAGCGAAAGTTCGTTAATTCGGGGTCTTCCCAAGCTCTCACTGCGGCTGTCTTTAAGACCTAGAACCCCTTCTTTTTCATAAGCCCTTCTCCAACGCTCAGATGACGATTTAATTCTTTTTATACCAAGAATATTCACGTTAAACCCTGCTTCATCGAAAATCTCTCTTGGAAACTTTCCTTTATGGTATTCCGAAATGAAATGTTGCTTAAATTCCTCAGAATAGGTAATACCCTTTGGACTAACCGATTGAACATATGGATTACTAGATAGTAATGCAATCTCTTTCTCTGTAAAAGCTTTTTTAGACATAAGACTTCCCCAACATAAATGATTTTTTATTCATTATACAAAAATGCACCCTATAGAGAGACCTTTTTTCAAAGTGTCTACACTATAGGGTACATTTTA
>NZ_QVTC01000117.1 GCF_003429085.1 Bacillus sp. V59.32b
CCGTTTTTCCGCAGGACGTTGATTCATCATCCTTGAATAGACACCGCACGAGAAAATGCGTATGCATTTTCGATGAGTCTCGCAGATTCCCTTCCCAAAAACAACATTATCGTTTAACAGAGCCAATCAAAAAATTTGATATAAATATTTTTTATCTTAGTCTATAGGATTTTAATATTATCTCCGTCATCTCACTCACTGTATAATAAGGATATTCAGAATTTTTCAAAAAGGAGAATGACATGGAATCCATAATCAATGAGTTTAGAACTATACCGACAACTTGTATTTCTGATGCAATGCAGGGCCTTAACAATCTTGACCCTGCCATTAAACCTTTAAAAGAGGAATACAGATTTGCAGGGAGGGCCTTGACTGTAAAAACTGCGGTTGGCGATAATCTCGCCGTATTGAAGGCAATAAGAGAAGCTAAGCCAGGCGAAGTAGTCATCGTCGATGTAAAAGGGGACCGATATCGGGCGGTAGCAGGTGATTTTGTTGTGGGAATGGCCCAAACCATGGGGATTAGTGCATTAGTCGTTGACGGAGTAATAAGGGATATCGTTGCCATTAAAGAGTTGGATTTCCCTGTCTTCAGCAGAGGGACAACCGTGGCTTCCAGTGGAAAAGCAGGAACCGGTGAGATTAACGTCCCGATTTCTTGCGGAGGTACCTCCATCCAGCCAGGCGACATCATCGTCGGCGACGCGGACGGCGTTATCGCAATCCCGCAATCGATTGAACAAGAAGTATTGAAAAAGGCATTGGACAAGCTGGTGAAAGATGAAGAACGGGAAAGTAAGATTTCCGGAAATCCTGAAGAAATAAGAAAGTACATAGACGGGATGCTGGCGAAATAATTTTGGGAATACTACTTCTCTTCGGGAAAATCAAGTTCATAAATCCTGCCTTTTTTACTTCCGGAGTACTTGAATTTTTGCGCAACCAACATTTTGGTTGCAATGGAGATGGACGGAAGCCGGAGAAATTCTCTTAATTGCTTGTTGGTGATAGTGGGGCCTACAAGGAGAGCAAAGTCTTTTAGAGAAGGGACATGAGCACCTTTCATAGAAATTGAGCATTTAGTACAGTACCATCCACCCCTAATTCTTTTAATGGGGATCGCAGAACAATCCGGACACCGGACTCCAAGGCGCAGTTCTTTATAATCGATCTGAAATTGTTTTAAGATATCGGGATGGGCTGTGCTGTTTTATCAGACTCCGTGAAATTTTCTTTATTTGCTTAACAACCAAAATGTCTTTTTGGTAATCGCTCCGAAATGTTTCTAGTTTAGAAGGGATATTGGCGGCATGAATGACGTGTTGAATGTTTTTAATATGCTGGGGATCTGTCCTAATACGAGTGGAGGGGTTACTGATTACGCTTAGAGAGGGAATTGGTATGGTGGGGAATTTTTGGTTATCAAGCCACACTTTAAGCTGAATCTTATGTCGCTTACCTTGAGTACAGGATTAGGAAAGGCCTCTTCTTTATCATTTTTAGAGCGGATAAGTTGATGAAATGATTGATCAAAAAAAGCGTTCAGGAAATATTTTTTACTTCAAGTATGAGAAAAAAACGCGACGATATTAGTAAACTGTCCAGTTGAAAAAAACGTTCATTTTTATCGGAAAGCCTGAGGTCATGAAGTATGAAATATTCAGATTCTGAAAGATCGGATAAATAATGGTCTAAGGACTGTTCTCCATAATATCCCGCAAGGCTTTTAGCCAATTCTTCCGATATTTTCTGTCTTTTCGGATGATTTGATGGCAACCTTCTTAATAAAGCCTCTAGTTTTTGAATTTTAAGGGGCTTTTTTCTTTCTTTTATTATCATATGACTCCTCCTTTTCTATTGTTAGTGAGTAATTTCTTTACAGTGAACGTGAAATCCTTCATCCAATCGTCAAAAGATTAATGCGAAATTTTTTATTATCCAAACTGCGGGGTTTATTATCCAAACCCGGAATTTATCATCCAAACTGCAGACTTATTATCCCTATCCAAAAACGGACTTCCAACAAGTCCGTTTCTCATTCTCCTTGGCTTGATTTCGAAAATCCATTTTATTTTTAGGCTCTGTTAAATTCCATTGTTGATTTTCAAATGGTCATGGAAGCTACTCGCTTTCCGCGGACGAACTGGCAAGTCTCCTCACTCGTACCTCGCTGCGGGGTCTTGCCAGCCCGTTTTTCCGCAGGACGTTGATTCATCATCCTTGAATAGACACCGCACGAGAAAA
>NZ_QVTC01000118.1 GCF_003429085.1 Bacillus sp. V59.32b
TTCCGCAGGAGTCTCGCAGATTCCCTTCCCAAAAACAACATTATCGTTTAACAGAGCCTATCCTTAAAAATATCTTTCAGGATTATCTCTATTTTTTAATTAGGAAACTTGCGTATTTTTATCAGATTTCATTTCCTGATCTTTTTTTGCGACCTTTTTCGCCCAGTACGTGGCAATCAAAGGTCCAGTAATATTGTGCCACACTGAGAAAATCGCACTCGGAACAGCCGTAAGGGGAGAGAAATGGGCGGTCGCTAATGCTGCTGTAAGCCCTGAGTTCTGCATCCCGACCTCGATCGAGATTGCCTTTTGATCGGCATGCGGGAATTTGCACCATTTTGATATGAAGAAACCTAATAGCAATCCAATCAAATTATGCAGAACGACTACACCGAAGATCGCCAAACCAGATTCAAGGATGTTGTCTTTATTCCCGGCTACCACTGCTGAGATGACACCGACGATCCCAATTACAGAGATAAGCGGCAGGATTTTCGCCCCTTCTTCTGCTTTATCCTTCAGAATCCATTTGAAGATGATGCCAAGAATAATAGGAATAAGAACAATTTGCACCGTTGAGAGAAGCATATCTTTTCCTGATACCGGAAGCCACTGGCTCGCTAATAGGTAAATCAGCGCCGGAGTCAGGATTGGTGATATCAATGTCGCCACCGATGAAACCGCCACAGATAGGGCGACATTTGTCCTCGCCAGGTAGGCCATTACATTCGATGCAGTTCCCCCAGGGCAGCAACCGACCAATATAACGCCAACCGCCACTTCAGGAGGGAGATTCAACCCTACGGCCAGAAGATAAGCGGCACCAGGCATAATGATGTATTGAGCAACAACCCCTACGAACACGGCGAGCTGTTTGAATATGCTATTTTATGACATTAGAATTGTAACTTTACAGGATATCACTCGAAAGCATCTTAGGACGTTTTTCGTTTTATTCTTAATTGTCGTTCTAACTTGTCTCTTTTTAACTACAATAAGTAAAGAAGGTTTGTCTAAGGGGGGACAGGTATGGCCAGAAGGTGGGCAAGTGTTGCGGTGATTATGTATTTATTGATTTGCGCTTTGATGTATTGGTATATTTTTCAGGGTGCCGATCAATCAATCCCGGCAGCGTTGAAGGGGACAGCGGCTGACCCGGCGACATTTTTGAACTCGAGGGAATTAATGCTTACCGAGGAATACTCGGGCATTAAGAACTTTTTATTTTTTGCTTCCACACCATATGAATGGTTGTTTTATTTTTTGATTTTATTATTCGGTTTGTCAAGAGCCTTTGAAAATTGGGCAGCGTCTATATCAAAGCGCAGAGTTCTCCAGACGGCGATTTATCTGTTTTGGCTATCGATTCTTTCATATATCGTCGTCTTTCCGTTTAATTATATAAGCTACAGCCTGAGCAAAAGCTACAATATCAGTACGCAAAGCTTTACCTCGTGGATGAAGGAAGAAGTGATTGACTTTTGGATCGGCTTTGGGACGATGATTCTCATTGTCGCGGTTTTATACTGGTTGATGAAGAAGAGTACGAAAAAATGGTGGATGTATGCGTGGCTGCTGTCGGTTCCGTTTTCCCTGTTCATGATGTTTGTCCAGCCCGTTTTGATTGACCCGCTCTATAATGAATTTTATCCGCTTAAAAATAAGGAATTGGAAACGAAAATCCTTGAGATCGCCTCCAGAGCAGATATCCCCGCTGACCATGTATACGAAGTAAATATGGCAGAAAAAACCAATTCACTGAATGCCTATGTAACCGGAATTGGCTCCAATTCGCGAATCGTGTTATGGGATACCACCCTTAACAAACTGGAAGACAATGAAATTCTGTTTATAATGGCCCATGAAATGGCCCACTATGTGGAAAAGCATATTTACATCGGCATCGCGGAATATTTAATACTCTCCTTGATTGGCCTATGGTTGACGGCAAGATTAATGGATTACATCGTCCGGCGCTGGGGAAAGGTATTGAAAATCCCGTCAGTCAGCAGCATCAGTTCATTGCCGCTGTTCCTTCTAATAACAGCTGTGCTTCTATTTGCATCCAGCCCGCTTTCGAATTATTTATCCCGCTATCAGGAATCGCGCGCCGATAAATATGCGATTGAAATGACAGGAGACAGGGAGGCCGCAATCACCAGCTTCCAGGAACTCACCAGATCGGGGTTGAGTGAGGTAAATCCTCCACTGCTGGTGAAATGGTTCAGGTATTCGCACCCGACCATGCTTGAACGGATTTCAACAGTGGAAAACTATGAGAAATAGAAAGGCGACCTGAACTTCAGAACTGTTTGGATAATAAAATCTGAATTTGGATAATAAACAGGATGATTCGGATAATAAAATAGGCCAAGTGGATAATAAAACAACAATACGCCTGGGGGAACTGAACTGTGACCTATAAAGTGGACAGTTTAAAAAAGCACCTAGTAATTTACGCGGTT
>NZ_QVTC01000119.1 GCF_003429085.1 Bacillus sp. V59.32b
CACCGCCCGCCCCTAAGGTGCGCGAAGCGCCTGGAACGGAAATCAACAGACCCCATTAAAAATGGTCCCTTTGCTGTTATATTCCGTTTGATGGTAGCACAAGCTACATTTACGGCCGCGTTAAAGTTATCGTCGCTTCTTACTTCATATTTTAAAACTGTAAGACCCTCTAAATCAGAAGGTAAACGAAAACCAGCGACTTCTTCATTTTGAGGACTCTTATTGGGGACCAAGTAAAAAACCCGTCCCCTTCTTAAAACAATCCCATTTCAAACAAGGTATTATCTCTCGTAGTAAATGTGATTTTCCCACGAATATTTACCACGTCGTCCGGTGAAAATAAAATACAGCGAAGTCATTTTGCTCTAATTGCCTTTCAAGACTTTCCATTTCGATATTCCATTGCTTCAAAAACTCCTGCAGACCAGGGATTAACTTCCGCTACATATGAAAGTTGTTCCTGGATGGCTGGTACCAAATAAATGGATTCACTTGCCGAGCCGATAAATACTTTGGGTTTGTTTTCAGTCATATTTCCTCCTAAAAATATACGATATTTTTTGCCTAACGTACATGCTTTTACTCTTAAGAAACATGTTGCTGAATTCTGTTCTTTTATGCCATCCCTTTTAACAGGAACGAGATGGTTCTATTTCGCGCTCTCCATGTCTTTTAGGAGCTGAAAGGTAAATGTACCGTTAGCCCCAGTCACACAACACAAGCAAGTCTACGTCTTCTTCGATGGTCGCTTCCGAAGAAAACTGAGAAATCTTCTTTTTGCTGTGAATCCAATGCTAAAGCATGAGAAAGGATTCCTTTAGCCCACCCACTTTCATAGATGGTATCAAATATGATTCTTCCCTAGATTATATGAAATCCATTCCGCAGATACAATTAATCTATAAACATGATATACTAATTTACATAAATCACTGATTCGTAGAGAAGAAAAGAGGTTCATTTGAATGAGGGTTAAATGTGTAATTTGCGATAACATTGAATCCATTCCGGATTTTTCCCCTGAAGCCAAAAAGCTTCGCAACCGGCCGATCCATACATTCATGTGTCAGTCCTGCAACCAAAGAATCGAAGAAAAAACAAAAGCTCGGATTGATTCAGGCAACTTTCGCTTATACCGCAGCGTGACAAAGGATGATGAATGGTAAAATCCACTCTCATCGGAATGTTGGCGGGGGTGGGATCCGGCATACTTTTGGCAATCGCCACGCGGTATGTGGAAATGTATACAGGAAAGAAGATCTACTCGCTGCTCCTTAATATCGATTTCATCCCGCTTACACAACGGATCCAAGGGAACGAACCAATCGAACTTGTACTTCACTTGCTCGTTTCCTCAGGGATTGGTGTCTTTTTTGTTCTGCTTAAACCTAAGTTTGCAAATAAATGGGGCTTATCGTTCTTGCTTATTCTTCCGGCAATCCTGCTTTATTTCCCGCTTTCTTACATATCCCAATCAGAAATAACTTCTGCGGCAGATCTGTCTTCCTTTTTGCTATGGAGCGCTGCCCATGTTGTCTACGCCCTGATTCTTCCCCTTTCGATAAAGACATAAAAAACCGTGCGCTATAGAAAAGCGCACGGTTTTTCAATCTTGATAGTTTTTATATTTTTGCGGTTCAGCGTTTATTTGGTCTAACATCACGTCAATCAGTTCAATCGGAAAACGCTGTGTCTTTTTTTCCAAATGTACACTGTAATCAACGAAATAGAACGGATCTTCTTTTCTCACTTCGATGATTTCCAGCTGATGTTCATCATGAAGCAGGTTTTCAAACAGTCCCCTCGTATCTTGAGCAGCCGTATCATCAGGCCTTGCATCGCAGACAACTTTGATCGTAAGCCAGTTATATAAGGCATCCTGTACAGACTGCATGTTAGGCCTGTTCTTCTTTCTTATGGTTGTGGAGGCGCAGTTTGTAGATCCCGAGAACTAACCCGGCAATTACAAGTCCTTCCGCAACCGGCAGGAAGACTGCGAGGAATGAAAGAAGCGTGCACCCAAACGCCATCACCGTATAGATAATGACATTTTTAAAAACAGGCAACTTTTTTGCAAAACCGAGCTGATACACGATTACACAAAGCAAAAATACAGTGATATATAAATACCACATTCCTGCGTCGGGATTTTTATCCACATTAAATAATGCCGCAAAAAAGGACAATCGCTCCTGGATCATTCCTGTTCCTCCCCTGGACCAAACTTAGTTTGTTTCAGCGTATTTTTTCTTTTTAGCCGATTTTTCACGTTCGTTCTTATCAAGTATTTTTTTACGAAGACGGATGGATTCCGGGGTAACTTCGCAATATTCATCATCGTTCAAATACTCCAAAGACTCTTCAAGAGACATGATTCTTGGTTTTTTCATGGTAGTTGTCTGGTCTTTGTTCGCTGAACGCATGTTGGTCATTTGTTTTGCCTTTACGATATTGACGGTCAAATCGTTTTCACGGTTATGTTCGCCGACAATCATGCCTTCATAGATATCAGTACCTGGTTCAACAAAAATGACACCGCGGTCTTCTACTCCCATAGTTCCGTATTGCGTTGATTTTCCCGTTTCCATGGAAACGAGGACACCTTGTCTTCTTCCGCCAACCTGTCCTTGCTGCATCGGCTGGTAGCTATCGAAAGTATGGTTCATGATCCCATATCCACGTGTAATGGTTAGGAATTCCGTTGAATAACCAATCAGGCCGCGCGCAGGCACATTGAAAATCAGGCGAACCTGGCCGCTTCCGTTATTAATCATATCAAGCAGTTCGCCTTTACGGGCACCAATGGATTCCATGATCGATCCTGTATGCTCTTCAGGCACATCGATTTGTACACGTTCAACAGGCTCACAGCGAACACCGTCAATTACTTTTACAATAACTTCCGGTTTCGAAACTTGAAGTTCAAAACCTTCTCGGCGCATATTTTCAATTAAGATGGATAAATGAAGCTCGCCGCGTCCCGAAACAACCCAAACATCTGGGGAATCCGTATCTTCAACCCGTAAGCTGACGTCTGTTTCCAGCTGGCTTTTTAAACGTTCTTCAATCTTTCTGGATGTGACAAATTTACCTTCACGACCGGCAAAAGGACTGTTGTTAACAAGGAAAGTCATTTGCAGAGTAGGCTCATCGATACGGAGTACCGGAAGTGCTTCCTGGTGCTCTACTGGTGTAACTGTCTCCCCTACGTTAATGTCTTCCATTCCGGAAACAGCAATAAGATCGCCGGCAACTGCCTCTTCAATTTCTACTCGTTTCAAGCCAATAAAGCCAAAGATCTTCGTAACCCTAAACTGTTTAACTGACCCGTCCAGCTTCATAAGCGCAACCTGTTGGCCTACTTTCATCGTTCCGCGGAATACGCGTCCAATTCCGATACGTCCCACATAATCATTATAATCAAGCAAAGCAACCTGGAATTGAAGCGGGTCTTCCCTGTTATCAATTGGAGCAGGTATGTTTTCAACAATTGCTTCATACAATGACTCCATGTTTTCTTCCTGTTTAGAAGGATCCGGATCTGGACTTGCAGTGCCTTGAATGGCCGATGCATAAATAACAGGAAACTCTAGCTGTTCCTCATTAGCACCAAGTTCGATGAATAAGTCAAGGACTTCATCAATAACTTCCTCTGGACGGGCGGAGTCTTTGTCAATTTTATTTACAACAACAATCGGTGTGATTTTTTGTTCTAATGCTTTTTTTAATACAAAGCGTGTTTGGGGCATTGTACCTTCATAAGCATCAACAACAAGCAATACACCGTCAACCATTTTCATGATACGCTCCACTTCGCCGCCAAAATCGGCATGTCCCGGTGTATCAAGAATGTTGATTTTTGTTTCTTTATATTGAACAGCTGTATTTTTCGCTAAGATCGTTATTCCACGTTCTCTTTCAAGATCATTGGAATCCATAGCCCGTTCTTCAACGTGCTCGTTTGCACGGAAAGTACCTGATTGTTTCAACAGTTCGTCTACAAGCGTCGTTTTCCCATGGTCAACGTGGGCAATGATCGCTATGTTGCGAATATCATTACGAGATTTCAATAAATTCACTCCTAGTATAAATTGTCTATGCCATTAACTTACATATTATATCACAAACATAGTAGAAACAAAGCAAGAAATTCTGTACAATAAGAATATATGGGGTGAAGACAATGAAAAACATGCAATGGAACTTTTTAATTCTTGCACTGTTAGCGACATCTAGCCTGGCTTGGACAGGCATCGCAATTGCCGAAAGAAGCATAATTGGCGTCGTACTTAGCATAATCGCAGTCTTTGTAATTATGGGCTTCGGCTTTGCCACTAAGAAGAAAATGCGGGAAAAGGGAAAGCTTTAAAAAAATTGCCGCTACTGTCTGCGGCGATTTTTTTTATAAACTCTTTAAGTATTTTTCCTGAATTTCCTGATGCAATCCCGGTTTCGACACAAATAAAGGCCCTCCTTTTAAGTAATCGAGCGGGTTGCCTTGCAAGTCGCTTACTTCTCCGCCAACCTCTTCGATTAAAATCGCACCGCCCGCAAAGTCCCATGGCGCAAGCCTGAGTGATATATAAGCATCCAGCCTGCCTGCTGCGACAAAGGCCATTTCCAAAGCCGCTGAACCGTATGAACGGGTTCCCCGAACATCCCGTACAAGCGCTCCAAGGATCTGAGGATCAATTCTTTTGTTCTCGGTAACCCATGTGGCATTTAATGAGAGAATGGTTTCATTAATGGGCACAGGTTTAAGCGTCGGCAATTCCTTATCATTCATAAAAGCTCCATTGCCGCGAAAAGTGTGATACAGTTCACCGTGGACGACATCATAGACAAGCCCGATTTTCCCTTTGCCATCTTCAAGAATGCCGATGGATATCGCAAAATTCCGCTGCTGATGAATAAAATTCATCGTCCCGTCGATCGGATCGACAATCCAGACAATCCCTGTTAAATCCTTGACATTATGACCCATTCCTTCTTCTCCAAAAATCCTATGCTCCGGAAAGTGCTCTGTTATTTTACTCATAAAAAACTGTTCCGTTTCGCGGTCCATGTTCGTTACTAAATCATTAGGATTTGTTTTTGTTTCAATGTTCAGCTTTTCTTCAAATGAAGTCTTTAGCCTTTCTCCTGCTTCCTTTATCCATTCTTTTGCATATGTATCGATTTTCTCCCAATTTGTCATTGCTGAATCCTCCGCTCATTTAATGAACACACTGATAGTTTTGCAAAAATCCATATTTATTATTAAAGATTACTGCAAGCTCCCTCATTCCACAAGCTTGGTGCTTTCCGTATATAAAAGGCGGACATTTTTCTCTTATTCGAAAAATGTCCGCCTTACACCCTATATACGACTTTATGACTATATACTTTCATTTGACAGTTGTTTTTCTCCTTCAACCTTATAATGCTTTAAGCCTTAATAGCTCAAGGCGGATTCTTTCAAGCTTTTGTTTGCATTGTGTTTGTTTCTTTTCATTGTTTTCGCTGATTGCTTCGAATAAAGTGGCCAACTCGTAATCCATTTCCATTCTTAATACTGCCGCCCGATGTCTTTCTACTTCCTTCGCTTTTAAGGCTTGATTCATAACTTGTTTCATGGTAATCTTCTCCTCTCGAGTAAGTGACTAAATTTTCAGTTTTATTTTTAATATATATTATGTCGTCCACCCTAAAACCGCAACAAATTTGTGTGAAAACCCAGCAGGTAGTTAGTGGCAGACATTGATAGCAAAACTTTTCAGTTTTTTGTTCCGCTATGCTACAATAATCATAGATTTAGAATTGTAGGAGGAAACAAATGGTACATACAACCTTTAGTGCAAGTGACTTTAATGTGTTTAAAATAGATGGTCTCGACCAGCGTATGGAAGCTTTAAAAGACCGGATTCAACCAAAGCTGAGTCAGCTCGGTGAAAGCTTCTCGGGAGAACTTTCAGTTAAAACCGGGGATGAGATGTTCGCTCATGTCGCAAAACACGCCAGAAGAACAATCAATCCGCCAAATGACACTTGGGTTGCTTTTGCCAGCAACAGCAGAGGATACAAGATGATGCCTCATTTCCAAATCGGGCTATGGGAAACTCACGTATTCATTTGGTTTGCAGTCATTTATGAAGCTCCCAATAAGGCTGACTTTGGAAAAACATTGGAACAAAATGCTAAAAAAGTGAAAGATATGATTCCGAATGAATTTGTGTGGTCGACCGATCATACAAAACCTGAAGTCATTCCTCACAATGATCTTTCTGTCACAGATTTGAAGGCAATGTTCCAGCGGCTGCAAACTGTCAAAAAGGCTGAAATTCTTTGCGGAATCCAGATTCCCCGGGAAGACGCCATCAAATTATCAGATGATGAATTTGTTCAAACAATTAGTGATGCGTTTGACCATTTATTACCCCTATATAAATTGGCTTAAACATCAACTCCGTTAAATGAGGCTCTAGATAAAGCTACTAATAAAAGAAGGATTGGAAATGACATTCCAATCCTTCTTTTATTCGAATCAATTTCATAAATTTCACCCTTAGAGCCCCAATGGTTCAAAAACGCAAAAAAAGGAGTGCCTCTCCAAAATCTAGGCTGTGTTCGTACTCACTCCTGATTGCTAAACCGGTTGCTTTTCGCTGCAGGCGGCGACTCCTCGAAAATGCTACGCATTTTCTCGTGCGGTG
>NZ_QVTC01000012.1 GCF_003429085.1 Bacillus sp. V59.32b
TTCGAGGAGTCTCGCAGATTCCCTTCCCAAAAACAACATTATCGTTTAACAGAGCCAAAATAAAAAAGGGCTCCGCCCAGTCATTTTTGGGTTTTTTTCATAATCTGAATATGTAATGAGTTTAACTTAATGTTAAGGGGAGGTATTTTACATGGGTGACAAAGGGTTCGATTACGGAGGCGGCTTCGCTTTAATCGTAGTACTGTTTATTTTATTGATTATCGTAGGGGCAGCTTGGTTTTAATATAAGGAATGTTTGGGGACTGATGGATGATCAGCCCCTTTTTCATATAAGAGCGGCCGCTTCCCCTAATATGTTAAAATACGAATACATAGAAAAAGGAGCTGTGGGACTTGAATTATCCTGTGCCATATATCACTTATTTACTCCATTTTCATGGAGACCGAGATTATTTTGAATGTCATGAGGTGTTAGAGGAGTACTGGAAGGAAGTCGCTCCAAGGGAACGTGAATCCCATTGGGTCGGACTTATTCAAATCGCGGTGGCCTTTTATCACTACAGGCGGATAAACTTCAAAGGCGCCCTTACGACCATGATGAAGGCTGTCTCTAACCTCAAAATGAAAAGAGACGAGATTACAAATCTTGGGATTGACCACATCCTGCTCATTTCATTATTAGAGAAAACCATTAAAGATATCGAAGAACATATCCCTTATCAAAGCGTTGTTCTTCCAATTGCCGATCCTGCGTTAATCGAGCAATGTAAAACAGGTTGCAAGGATCGTGGCTTTGTCTGGTGTGCAGTCAGCAACATGGATGATCAAATGCTCATCCACAGGCACTCTTTGCGTGACCGCACTGACGTGATCATGGAAAGAAAACGCCAATTGACATTGAAAAATAAGCAGAATTGAAAAGGGGCTGTCTAAAAAGTCCACTTAAGATTAAAATGTACCAAATTAAAACCCAAGAATGCTGATTTAACAGTGTTCTTGGGTTGCTTTTATCCAGATGTCGGCTGAATTTCTACTTTCGGGACAGCCCCTTTTTCTATTCATTCTGCGTTTTTGGTATTTTCCAGATCACATTTTTCCAAAAAAGAGGCCGTGAATTTATTCGGACTCATTTCCGTATCAGGGTACATATCTTTCAACGCCTTGACCATGCGCTTTCCGACACCTTGATGACGGAAGGATGGGTTGACAGAAACATGCTGAATGATGAATTCCTGTTTGTCTGCCAGATTGACGCCAATAAGGCCGATGATTTCATCTTCCTTCCAAAGGAACAGCTGCATATCTTCATCATTTTCATATGATTTCATTGTTTGCTGGAGCTTTTTTATATCCTTTTCGGTCGGCATAAAGGAAAGCAAGCCCATTGCAAATTTTTCATAGCTTTTTTTATATTTGATCAACATTTAATATCCCTCGTCACTAAAGAACGTAGTATTTTTTTCTAAGAACACGTAATTACTTTAACATTCCCCGTTTAACTAGCATTCATAAACATTCTATCCTTTTTCATGTCGCTTTAAGCGCTTGCATGCTCATCAAGCGATGAAGATCCAATAGACCGCTCCCCATATTACAGCGATCAGCGCGATCATAATAAATATCGCAATGTTGCTCTTTCTCATACGAATTGCCTCTCTCCTGCTATCCTTAAAATAATTTAAAAGCAATGTTTATATTCTACTATATATGCTTCACTCCTGACAAATTTCACATGTAAAGCCCATTTCTTTTTTCCCTAAACCATACACTCGTTAAACCAACACAATAAAATATTTTGAAACTCTCAGACTTTGTGCTTATACTGTTTTAGAAGAATATTGTTCTTCGAGCAAAAAAAGTGAATCCATTTGAATGTTTATTTCGTCTGATAGTAGTAAGGAGGAAGAAAAATGAACAATAAAATCATGAAAAAATGGCTGATATTGACCCTTCTCTTATGTTTACTTGTACCTATAAAAGCATTTGCCGATGCGGCTGTCGGTGACATGACCGTTACCCTTGGACAAAACTTAACAGAAGAGCAAAAAAAGATGCTTCTTTCAGAAATGAATGCACCTGAAGGAGTAGATATCCTAACCGTCACGAACGATGAGGAACATCAATATCTTGGCGATTATATTTCGAAACGCTTAATCGGAACCAAGGCGATTTCTTCATCTGCGATTACACTTGAGAAATCTGGAACAGGCTTGAAAGTCGAATCGAAAAACATCAATTGGGTTAGTGAGGAAATGTATATAAATGCGTTGGCCACAGCAGGCGTCAAGGATGCATCCATTTATGTTACCGCTCCAATCCCTGTTTCCGGTACGGCTGCATTAACAGGTATTATTAAAGCATATGAAGTTTCATCGGATAAGGTTATACCAGAAGATGTAAAACAGGCTGCCAATGAAGAGATGGTTAAGACGGCCGAGCTAGGCGATGAGGTAGGCGCTGACAAAGCAGCAGCCCTTATGACGAAGATTAAGGAAAATATGGCAGACAATCCGCCTCAAACGGAAGCCGAAGTGCGCGATGTCATTGAATCATCAGCTAAAGATCTCAATATTACACTTACAGAGGAACAAATCCAAAGTTTAGTTGACTTGTTCAATAAATTAAAGGATCTGAATATTGATTGGAATCAGGTTGGAAACCAGTTGGACAAAGCAAAAGAAAAACTGACAACATTCCTTGGATCGGAGGAAGGTCAGTCATTCCTTGATAAGCTGAAAGAATTCTTCGTCAGCCTGATCGACGCAATCAAATCGTTCTTCTCTTAATATTGTATGGCAAAAAAGCGGAACCAGGCAGTTATTGCCTGGTTCCGCTTTTTATTGATTATTTATTATTTACAACTTCCTCTAGAGGGACATCAAATTGGACCAGGTCCTGGTATGTTTCCCGCCTGATGACAAGCCTTGCCTCTCCATTTTCCACGAATACAACAGCTGGTCTTGGAATTCGATTATAATTATTCGACATGGAATAGCCATACGCTCCGGTACAGAAAACCGCCAGAATATCGTCTCGACCCGCTTTAGGTAGCGGTAAGTCCCATATGAGCATATCCCCGCTTTCACAGCATTTCCCGGCGATCGAAACCGTTTCTTCCGGTTCTTCAAGGGGCCGGTTTGCCAAAACCGCTTCATATTTTGCATCATATAAGGCCGGGCGAATATTATCGCTCATTCCCCCATCGACGGCTAAATATTTTCTAATATCAGGGACCTCTTTTTCAGATCCAACCTTATAAAGGGTCGTTCCCGCGTCCCCTACAAGCGAACGTCCCGGTTCAATCCATATTTCAGGCATGTCCAATCCTGAATTCCCGATCTGATTCTTTACTTCTGTCACGATCTCCTCGACATATACAGAAGCAGGAAGCGGCGTGTCCTCTTTCGTATAGCGGATCCCGAATCCTCCGCCAAGGTTGAGTACTTTCGGCTGAAAGTCCAAAGAAGAATGCCAATTTTTCAATTGCCCGATAATTTTTCTTGCAGCGAGAATAAAACCGGTTGTTTCAAAAATCTGCGAACCGATATGGCAGTGCAGCCCCAGCACATCAACCCATTCACTTATCTGTGCCTGTTTAAGAGCGCTCTCTGCCTGTCCGTTTAACAAATCAAATCCAAACTTGGAATCTTCCTGTCCAGTCAGGATATAATCATGCGTATGCGCCTCAATCCCCGGAGTTACCCTGAGCAAAATCGAAACGCGTTGTCTTCTGCTTGAGCATAATTCCTCCAACAGTTCCAATTCGGAAAAATTATCGACAACAATGCAGCCGACTTCATGGTCCAGAGCCATTTCCAGCTCTTCGACACTTTTATTATTGCCGTGAAAATGAATCCGTTCCTTTGGAAATTCCGCTTGTAAAGCTGTATACAATTCACCGCCTGATACAACATCAAGCGACAACCCTTCTTCTTTGGCCAATTGAACCATCGCGATCGAAGAAAAGGCTTTGCTGGCATAAGCCACTTGGGCCTTCACACCGAGTTCTTCAAATGTTTTCTTAAATCCTCTTGCCCGTTCGCGAATCAGTTCCACATCATACACATAAAGCGGTGTCCCGAAGTGAGAAGCCAATTCCATGGTATCAACGCCGCCTATTTCAAGGTGTCCTTTTCCATTTACGTTAGCAGTTCCATAAAAATGCATGTTTATTTCTCCTTCCAGACTAGCCCTAAATAAATGAGGCAGACCCATATAGAGCCGATTTAGCTCTAAACATGTGAGTCAGCCTCGATATTTACTCCATTAACGCATTAATGATTAAAACAAAAGTATCATATCTTTCTGACAACTTCAATGTTTTTGTTTAATGGGCTGCCTGTATTTATCCCTAGGATGAACAATGCTCGGCCTGATACTCGACCCCGGGACTGTTCTTCTTACGAGAATCTGCATTAAAGCCTTTGGATAGAATGGAAGCAAGGGCCATAAATAAGGGGTGTTCATAACCTTCATATTCGCCAATAGCAGGATATAGATCGTTATGCCAATAATCAAGCCAGGAGTATGAAAAAACACAGTGGAAAGCATAAGGAATAGTCTGGCGATCTTGTTAGCTAAGCTAAGTTCCAAGCTCGGCGTTGCATATGTGCCGATAGCCGCTATTGAAACATATAAAATGACTTCAGGAACGAACAGCCCGACATCGATGGCAATTTGTCCGATCAAAACAGCGGCAATCAGGCCCATGGCCGTCGATAGAGGCGTAGGGGTGTGGATAGCGGCCATTCGCAAAAATTCGACTCCAAAGTCCGCGAGAAACATCTGTATAACGATGGGAATACTCGTTTCCTTGTTTGGTCCGATAAATTTTAGCGCTTCCGGCAGCAATGAAGGATCCAATGTAAATAAAAGCCAGAGCGGAAGCAAAAATAATGAAGCAAGCACGGCAATAAAGCGCACCCAGCGTACAAGCGTTCCTACAGCCGGAGATTGTCTGTATTCTTCCGCATGCTGCATATGATGGAAAATCGTTGTTGGAGTGATCATGACACTTGGTGAAGTATCTACAAAAATAATCACATGGCCTTCTAGTAAGTGGGTGGCTGCGACATCCGGCCTTTCCGTATAGCGAACGAGCGGATATGGATTATATCCCTGTTTCACGATGAACTCTTCTACTGTTTTATCAGCCATTGTCAGGCCGTCAATTTTAATATTTTTTAGTTCTTTACGGACGATTTCCACTAAATCCGGATCAGCAATCTCATTTATGTAACCGATAGCTATGTCGGTTTTTGAACGTTCGCCTACTTTCATGATCTCAATACGCAATCTATCATCGCGGATTCTCCGCCTCGTTAAAGCCGTATTGATGATGATGTTTTCAACGTATCCATCACGCGAGCCGCGAATGATTTTCTCCGTATCCGGCTCATCCGGCATTCTTCCAGGATAGCTTCTGGTGTCAATGATGATTGCTTTTCCAGTGCCATCGACGACGACTGCGATCAGCCCGGATAATACCTCGACAACCATTTCATCCAGATTCTCAACTTCCTTGACCTGCTGATGTACGATTCTGTTTTTTACGATTTCATATAATTTGGTAGTACTTCTTTCCGTTTCATTCAAACCGACAATGGCTTCAATGATTTCAATGACAAATCTTGTATCAACAAGTCCATTTACGTAGTATATCTGAATTTCTTTTTTCAAAACTGTAATTTTTCTGACACCAAAATCAAAGCTGACGTTTAGGCCTGCATTCTCCTTCATGTATCGTTCTACTTCGGTTGTACTGTCAGGAATCGCTTTCATCGTTTCCTTACTTTCGGTTGCCATGATTTCCGCTCCTTTCAAGAATGATTTCAATAGCCAACTTCGTGATAGGCGCACCTATTTTATAATCATCTTTCCTGGCCATTTTACCGATATCACCGATTCCGACTACAATAGGCGCTTTGAGCTCGTCCACACAATAAACGGTATCTCCGGTTATCCGGCCTAATTCATGCTCCACGGCCCCGTATTTGTCTACTCCATATGGGGTTAGCTCCCCGTCTCGATCAATGCATATATCCACTTTCGTCCATTCCGCATGCCTTGTTTTAGAAGCGACTGCAATGACTCCCAATAGCTCGACATCCTTGCTGCCAGCAACATAGCGCATCGCCGTCTCACCCGCTCCTTCCCCGACATAACCGCTGTCATCAAACATGACCAGGACCGGGTCGTGCAGAGACTTTTTGATAAGCGAAACGATTTCAGATCCCGAAAGAACAGATGGATTACCTTGTGACATCGAAATGCACCGGCCTCCGATTTCCCTGGCTGCCATTTCCACGGCCCGTCTTGCATACTCGTCGCCATCTGTTATAAAAATGACTTTTCTTCGTTCCGCCATACCCATTTTCCCTTCGGCAATTGCCAATCATTAAAATATATAGGTTGCTATAAGTCCACAAAATAGATCCATTGAAATAATGAACCGGCAATCTTTCCAAACACGATCGCCATAATCAAATAAACGATTTTTTCCTGAATGCCAATCCGTTTAGAAATGATCGGAAATACATTTAAAACCTCCGTCAAGGCGGCTGCCAGCATTCCGTTAAAGATCCCGTCCGCTAATCCAATCGGAATTAAGAAAAGCTTGCTCATCCCGAGAATATTATTTTGGAGTCCTAACCAACCTCCCGTAAGAACACCCATAACAATAGCCATTTCATAATAGTGAATCATCTTCATCGTTTTTGTGAGCTGAGTCAGCCTCGGAATCACTTTGAGCACTGTAAGGAAGGCTACAAACCCGGCCCCGACTGCCAGACCACCAGCTAATCCGACAAAAACACTGAAGAGGATTTTACCTGTCATCAATTCGCCTTATGCTCTCTTTGTTTTCATTCATGATGACATATTGATCTAAATCCTGCTGGTAATTGAACATTTCTACTTCTAGAGGACTCGGTTCCTCATTAAATCGTTTTCTAAAAAAATGATTAAAGAATAAAATCATGCCAAGTCCCAGTCCAATACTGTAGGGAATCTGGATGAGCAGCGGTTTGCTGTCTTCTCTGCCGGTAATGATTTTAAACAGATTTTGATGGACCGTTTGCATGCTTACATCGACGTGAAAATTCATAATTGTGATGGCAGCCCCGATAAATAAAAGAAGCCAGACCGAAACAAATAGCGGCCAAGAAACCTTTTTCTTCTCATAGATGACTTCAATAATTGTCTGGGCCGGACCGACTGCCTGAATTTCCACATCCTCCTCAAGCTCCTGGATCCCTCTTATCAGCTGGACCAGATCCACAATGATAATGTTTTTATCCTCAGCGGTGACTTTTAATACATCCTTTTCCTCAAGCTCTCTCACTATGCTTTTCGGACCCAAGATTTTTGCAATATCCCGCATTTTCACTACTTGATCCTGTCTTGCCTGCACGCGGTGACGCATCCTTACATACACCAGATTTTCCATCACTCACACACCTCGCACGTCAATTTCCTTTTATGTGTAGTATGTATTTCCTGGCCTTTTACATACAAATCAAACAAAAAGACCAAAAATTACTAAAAAAAATGACCGTCTGCAAGGAGACGATCATTTTTTAGTAGATTCGATTTAATGTGTTGGGAAGAAAATCATTTGAATTAAGAAAATGACACCAAAAATAAAAATGAGTGGGTGAACTTGTTTAGCTTTTCCGCTAAAAGCTTTCATCAACGGGTAGGTGATGAACCCAATCGCAATCCCGGTCGAAATGCTTGATGTCAAAGGCATCGTAAGGATGATCACAAATGCCGGAAACGCCTCATCAAACTCCTTCCAATTGACTCTGGCCAGTCCTTCCATCATAAAACAGCCAACAATAATTAAAACAGGGGCGGTTATCGCTGGCAGAGAGGCAATCGCCGCTATTAGCGGTGAAAAGAACATCGATACAGCAAATAATACCGCTACAATAACAGAAGTTAAGCCCGTTCGTCCTCCCGCAGCAACGCCTGAACTGGATTCAACATATGCGGATGACGGGCTTGTACCAAATAACGAACCTACTGTCGTCGCAATCGCGTCTCCAAGAAAGGCCATCTTAGCTCTTGGAAATTTCCCGTCCTTCATCAACCCGGCCTGTTCGGTGACCGCAATCATCGTACCGGTTGTATCAAAAAGCGTGACAAGCAAAAAGGCAAAGACAACTGCATACAAGCCATTCGAAAAAACGCCGGCAATATCAATATCGAAAAAAACAGGAGCCGGCGGTGCTGAAACGAATTTTTCGAAATGCAACAGATTCATGAAATAACCGATAACGGCTGTTATGAGCATCCCAAAAAACAACGCGCCTTTTACGTTTCTTGCCATCAAAATCAGTGTCAGAAACAAACCAACAATCGATAACACCGTAACAGGTTCATGTAAATCACCAAGCGTGATCATCGTTGATTCATTTGGCACAACAATTCCACTCTGTTTCAAGCCCAGAAAGGCAATAAACAAACCGATACCTGACGTAATTCCATACTTCAATGAAGCTGGAATGGCTGTAATGATCATTTCTCGAAACTTTGTGACACTCAGAAGAATAAACAATAATCCGGCGATAAATACCGTTCCAAAAACGGTTTGGTATGATAAACCATGTGCTCCTACAACACTCGCGAAATAAGCGTTCAGCCCCATACCGGGTGCGATCGCAATCGGAAGCTTCGCACCAAACCCCATGATCAACGTACCGATTATGACAGCTATAATCGTTGCCATAAATACCTGTTCAAATGGAATCCCGACTGAACCGAGGATTGCAGGGTTTACAATAATGATATAGACCATGGTTAAAAAGGTTGTAATACCGGCAAATACTTCTGTGCGTGCTGAAGTACCGTGCTCTTTTAGTGAAAAATATCTTTCAAACATAATCAAAAACCCCCATACAATATATAAAATCCGAATAAATACAAATCCCTTACTTATAATATTCGTTTTTAAACTTCAAATCAACCGTTATCTATCACTCGCTTACTATATTATTTTGCTTTTACTTAGCTTTTAAACAACAAAACATAAACCCAACATTTACGGAACGAAAAAAGAGATCCCCAACTAACTAATATTTCCGCAACTAAATGGTCAAATCCGCAACAAAAAAGACCACACGAATCATGGATTCATGTGGTCTTTCATTTGCTTGAGTATCTTTTTCTCGAGCCTTGATACTTGGACTTGTGATATTCCGAGCCGGACGGCTACCTCAGACTGGGTCTGGTCTTTATAATACCGCAAATATACGATAAGCCTTTCCCGTTCGTCGAGTTCTGAAATGGCTTCTTTTAAAGCGATTTTATCAAACCACTTCGATTCGTTCGTATCAGCAATTTGATCGAGAAGTGTTATGGGGTCCCCATCATTTTCATAAACGGTTTCATGGATGGATGATGGCAGCCTGCTTGCTTCCTGGGCCATGACGACTTCCTCAGGAGATAGCTGCAGGTGCTCGGCAAGTTCATTCACGGTTGGTACCCTACCAAGTGTTTTCGATACCTCTTCTTTTGCCCGTCGGATTTTATTCGCCATTTCCTTTAATGAACGGCTGACCTTCACTGTACCGTCATCCCGAATAAACCGTTGAATTTCGCCAATAATCATTGGAACTGCATAGGTCGAAAACTTTACTTCAAATGACAGATCAAATTTATCAACGGATTTCAACAGGCCGATACACCCGATTTGATACAGGTCATCAGGCTCGTAACCCCGGTTTAAGAAACGTTGGACTACAGACCACACCAATCTCAAATTGCTTTTCACAATCATGTCTCTTGCTTCCTGGTCCCCACTCTGGCTGCGCAGGATTAAATCCCGTAATTCATCATCTTTTAAATGGACCTGGCTTTTCTTGTTTTTAACCTCCACATCCATATGCATTGCTCCCTCAATTCGCCAAAGCTTTACTTTTTGTTAAGTGCTTTTTTAATCGAATGATGGTTCCCTCGCCTTTATGGGAAATGACCTTCATCTCATCCATAAAGTTTTCCATAATTGTAAATCCCATTCCGGAACGCTCCAATTCCGGTTTTGTCGTATATAACGGCTGAACGGCTTCGTCTACATCGTCAATTCCACTGCCTTCATCCCTGACCTCCAACTCAACGGCTTCCCCGTCGATCACAACCGAAATATAGATGATTCCATCCGGGTCATTTTCATACCCATGAATGATCGAGTTTGTGACCGCTTCTGATACGACCGTTTTAATTTCCGTCAATTCATCCAGAGTTGGATCAAGTTGGGCAATAAAAGCAGCCACTGTGATACGGGCAAAAGATTCATTCTGGCTTAACGCTGAAAACTTAATATCCATCTTATTTTTCATCACTACGCAACCCCCAATCTTTGTAAAGCGTTTTCCTCGGAAAGTTCCAATTTAATGATTTTAAACAATCCTGACATTTCAAATAACCGCTTCACCGAAGGAGAGATTGCGCAGACGATCATTTCGCCCTTATTTTGTTTGATTTGATTATAGCGGCCCAGAATCACTCCAAGCCCTGAACTGTCCATAAAAGAAAGTTCTCCCAGGTTGAGGACTATATGCTTGATGCTACCCTTTTCAATGGCTGTACTGGCCCGGGTTCTCAGTTCTTCTGCTGCATGATGATCCAGTTCTCCTTTTAATCGGATGCAAAGCACAGCATTCTTGGCTTCCATATCAATGACAAGACTCACTATTTACAGCCTCCTTATCTGTCGTCTAGTGAGTCAAATTCGATTTTCGTATGGCGTTTTCCTTCTTACCTGACAAAACTAGTGCCTATTCGTCGAAAGTAGTTTCCATATTCTTTTTTCTGACAGGTGTTTTATTTTGTTTGGGTAAACATGCCAAAAGCACGTTTATACATTTCCCACCAGCTTGCCGAATCGATCGATTCCTTTGCAACGATCGGTGAATCCACCACGGTCTTTCCATCTTTGAAAAATTTCAAAGTGCCGATTTGATCGCCTTGCTTAATTGGGGCTTTCAGATCTTTATCCAGAATGATTTTTTGAGTAAAGTCTTTAGGATTGCCGCCTTTTTTCGTCAAGATCGATATCGGTTCGCTTGTCACCCCAGTCACCGTTTTTCTGTTCCCTTTACTGACCTTAGCTTGCTTCAAAGCGACATCCCGCTTATAAATGGGATGGGCCATATATTGCGAAAAAGCATAGTCGAGCATTTTGGTCACCTGGGCATTTCTTTCTTTAGGAGAAGAAGCTCCCATCACGACAGCAATCACTCTCATGTCCCCTTTTTTCGCAGTCGCAGTCAGGCAATATTTTGCTTCGTTTGTAAAACCGGTTTTCAGTCCATCTACACCAGGATAAAACTTAACCAGTCTGTTTGTATTAACAAGCCAGAATTTTTTGTCGGTATCTTCACGTAGATAAGCTTCATAAGTCCCTGTAAATTTCGTGATCATCTCGTATTTAACCAGCTCTTTAGCCATAATCGCCATGTCGTGTGAAGTGCTGTAATGATTTTCTTCCGGCAATCCGGTCGCATTTTGGAATTTTGTATGCTTCAATCCCAGCTCCTTTGCCTTTTGGTTCATTTGTTCCACAAATTCCTCTTCTGAACCCGCAAGCCTTTCAGCCATTGCTACAGATGCATCATTTCCAGACCCGATAGCGATGCCTTGAAGCATTTGTTCTACGGTCATTTCTTCACCTGGTTCAAGGAAAATTTGCGATCCGCCCATTGACGCAGCGTATTCACTTGTCCGAATTTTCTCCTTAAGCGTTAATTCTCCCTTGTCGATGGCCTCCATGATCAAAACCATGGTCATGATCTTGGTCATGCTTGCGGGTGGGAGTTCCTCATTTGAATTTTTTTCATACAAAATGGTCCCAGTATCTCGTTCTATCAAGATGGCTGATTTCGCATTTTCAGCCAAATTCACACTCGTTTTTCCTTCCGCAAAAACATTTGGAACGATTACACTAGTAGCTATCAATACTGTGAAGCAAAGAAAAAGAAATCGCTTCATCTAAGAAATCCCTCCTAATCTTAATCACGCGTTAACCCGAAACGGAATCATCCACTCGGGAAAATTCAATGTAACGCTAACAGCATTTCCAAACGCACCATATTTATACAAATATGATTCCAAAAAAGGAGAAATATCTTGAAAGAGGTTCTTCACCAAAAGAAGTCGTTTAAGCTTTGACTATCCGTTGATTTCCGCTCCAGGTGTTCGCTTTCCGCGGGCAGTCCGGAAGCCTCCTCGGCAAATGGCACGCCTCCGGGACTTACACAGGATGTATTGGCGTCGACGTAAGACATAAGGACGTGGCAGATCTTAGTCGACGTTCCGTTAACTGGCCTGCTTTTCCCGCAGGACGTTGAATCATCATCCATGCATAGGCACCGCACGAGAAAATGCGTATGCATTTTCGAGGAGTTCGGCATATCCTCGCCAATCAACTTTGTTGCAAAATTGACTGAGATATTATGTTAATCAATATTAAATGACCAGTTATGGTGAAGAGCCTTGAAAGAAAGCATAAGTGTACAGTTGCCGTTTTTTGCATACAAAAAAGCTGCGGCAAAAGGTTGAGAACTTTTGCCGCAGCTTTTTTCTATAGATTATTCAGTTATTTCTTTGTAGATCAGCGTTGGTTTTTCGACTTTATCCTTGGAGATCGTAATATTTTCATATAGCTTTTGTTTAATTTCATCTACATTTTCAAAATTGCTATAGATCGTTAGAAGTGATTCACCCTTCTTCACTTCATCGCCAATTTTCTTGCGCAGTACCAGACCTACCGCCAGGTCAATCACCGAATCCTTCGTTGCACGTCCTGCCCCGAGCAGCATGGCAGCAGTCCCCACCTCATCCGCTACGATTTCAGACACATACCCTTCTTCTCTCGCTTCCAATTCGATAGTGAAGTTTGCCTGAGGCAGTCTCGATGGTTCATCCACAACTGATGGATCCCCGCCTTGGGCTTCGAGAAACACCTTAAATGCATGAAGGGCTGACCCGTTTTTAATCGCTTCTTCAAGCAATGTACGAGCTTCATCTAGGGTATCGGCTTTTTTCGCTAGATAAACCATGTGGCACCCAAGCGTAAGAGAAAGCTCGGTTAAATCCTCAGGGCCTTCTCCCTTTAGCGTATCGATCGCTTCCTTCACTTCCAGAGCATTTCCGATCGCAAACCCAAGCGGCTGGCTCATATCAGAGATGACCGCCATCGTATTGCGGCCGACATTGTTCCCGATATTGACCATCGCTCTTGCCAGTTCTTCTGAATCTTCAAGCGTTTTCATAAAAGCCCCTGCGCCTGTTTTCACGTCCAGCACGATCGCATCGGCACCCGCCGCGATCTTTTTGCTCATGATCGAGCTTGCGATCAACGGCATGCTGTTGACCGTCCCGGTTACGTCGCGAAGCGCATAAAGCTTCTTATCGGCAGGAGTCAGGTTTCCGCTTTGCCCGATCACGGCCAGTTTATTTTTATTTACCAGGTCAATGAATTGCCTGTTTTCAATTTCAACGTGAAAGCCTTTGACTGCTTCCAGTTTATCAACCGTCCCACCTGTATGCCCAAGGCCGCGGCCGGACATCTTGGCGACAGGAACACCGACGGCAGCTACAAGCGGGCCAAGTACCAGAGTGGTCGTATCGCCGACACCGCCCGTACTATGTTTGTCGACCTTAATGCCTTCAACCGCCGAAAGATCAATTTTGTCCCCGGAATTAACCATGGCCATCGTTAAATCAGCGCGCTCAAGTTCTGTCATTCCTTGAAAATAGATCGCCATAGAGAGCGCGCTCATTTGATAATCAGGAATGGAGCCATCTGTAAAACCTGTAATGATAAATTCAATTTCCTCTTTCTTTAATTCCAGGCCATCACGCTTTTTCTCAATTAAATCAACCATTCTCATTTCGATTCACCACTTCTTTTGGTTTTAGAATAGAGGTTTATTCTATATAGCTTTTACGATTTCTTTGATGAAGCTTAAAAAGCTGCTTTTTACCTGCTCCGTCGTTTCGATTACTTCTTCATGGGAGAGCGGTTGATTCAAGATTCCGGCTGCCATGTTTGTGATGCAGGAAATCCCCAAAACGTTCAGGCCGCAATGCCTGGCAACAATCACTTCCGGTACGGTAGACATGCCGACCGCGTCGCCGCCAAGCACTCTCGCTAATCTAACTTCAGCGGGAGTTTCATAGGTTGGCCCAGAGTTGCCAACGTACACACCTTCTTTAAGATCAATATTCAGTTTTCCGGCAACGTCTTTTGCTACAGCCTGGAGGTCCCTGCTATAAGCTTCTGACATGTCAGGAAAACGCGGGCCAAAACGCGCATCGTTCGGACCGATCAGCGGGTTTGTCCCCGTATTGTTAATATGATCGGTTATCAGCATTAAATCTCCTGCGCGGAACCCTTCATTGACCCCGCCTGCCGCGTTCGTGACAATCAGTTTTCCGACCCCTAAAAGCTTCATGACACGGACCGGAAAAGTGACTTTATCCATGGAATAGCCCTCATAAAAGTGAAACCTTCCCTGCATTGCCACGACTTTCTTGCCGCTTAAATCCCCAAGCACCAGCTGGCCGGCATGCCCCTCCACTGTTGAAACAGGAAATTCAGGGATCTCTTCATATGGGATTTTCACAGGATTTTCAATTTCATCTGCAAGGACACCGAGGCCGGATCCAAGTATTAACCCGATTTCAGGCTTTCCATCTAGCTTTCCTTCAATAAATGAAGCTGCTTTTTCCAGTTTTTCAAACATGTTTATAACTCTCCTTATTTAATATCCCCTAAAAAGTTTTTGCCGTAAGACGGCATTTTCACTTTAAAATTGGCAGCTACGGCAGCCGCGATATCAGCAAACGTTTCTCTTACCGGAAGCTCTTTCCCGGTTCCAAACCGCTTGGAGTAAACGAGCAGCGGTACATACTCACGTGTATGGTCCGTCCCGGAATGGACGGGATCGTTTCCGTGGTCTGCCGTAATGATTAATAAATCATCCTCTGTCAGTTTATCAAGTACTTCCGGCATGCGGGCATCAAATTCTTCCAGCGCCTTGCCATAACCTTCCGGATCCCGGCGATGTCCATATAGCGCATCGAAATCAACAAGATTCAAAAAGCTTAATCCGGTAAAGTCCATATCGATTGTCTGCAGCAATTTGTCCATGCCATCCATATTGGATACTGTTCGCAATGATTCGGTTACGCCCTCGCCATCATAAATATCGGAAATCTTGCCGATCGCAAGCACGTCGTACCCTCCGTCCTTTAATTCATTCATGACGGTCCTGTCGAACGGCTTTAACGCGTAATCATGGCGATTGGATGTCCTTTTAAAGCTTCCCGGTTCACCGACAAACGGTCGGGCAATTACCCGGCCAACCTTGAATTCATCAGCCATTGTAATTTCACGGGCAATCTCACAGATTTTATATAACTCGTCTATTGGCACTACATCTTCATGTGCGGCAATTTGCAGAACGGAGTCCGCAGATGTGTAGACGATCAGCGCCCCTGTTTTCATATGCGTTTCGCCGAGCTCATCTAGAATTTCGGTTCCGCTTGCCGGTTTATTGCCAATGATGCTGCGGCCCGTTTTGGCCTGAAGCTCCTGGATGAGCAATTCAGGAAAGCCATCCGGGAAGACACGAAACGGGGTAGTGATGTTCAACCCCATAATCTCCCAATGGCCGGTCATCGTATCCTTGCCCGTTGAAGCTTCCTTCATTTTCGTATAATAAGCAGTTGGCTGATCAGCCTTTGGAATCCCTTTAATTTCCCGAATGTTGCTTAAGCCCATTTTGCCAAGAGTCGGCATGTTTAATCCATTCATTCTTTCTCCAATATGGCCAAGAGTGTCGGCTCCCTTATCTCCAAACAGTTCAGCATCAGGTGCCTCCCCGATCCCCACAGAGTCCATCACCATCAAAAATATTCGTTTAAAGTCTGAATTCTCCTTCATGCTATCCCTCCTATAAAAATATAATGTTTTCAAGGCTATATATGGTTTCATTTTACCCTTATAACGAACAAATAATCTCTCATCATATGTAACCGCTTTTAATGTCGGAAGTCTGACATCTATATTGTAAACGATTGGTTCTGTTTCTGCCAAATGTTATGTAAAAACGAAGAACACCCTCTGATTGTTTCTATAGAAGACTAGCAGATTGACGATCTTCCAAGCCGATACTTTAACATAGCTGTACATATTACAGATTGGTTTTTCCTATGTGCCTAAAAAGCTGACTATCCTTTAGTCAGCTCTCTTAACTATTAATCTAGTTATTTTACGCACGCGGATGAAACTTGGAGTAGACATCCTTCAAACGAACATTCGTTACATGTGTATAAATTTGTGTTGTTGAAATATCCGCGTGGCCGAGCATTTCCTGGACAGCGCGGAGATCGGCCCCGTTTATCAATAAATGCGTCGCAAATGAGTGCCTTAACGTATGCGGGGTTAGTTCTTTTTCAATATTCGCTTCCCGGGCCAGCTTTTTAAGAATTTTCCAGAAGCCTTGGCGTGTAAGCCTGTTTCCATGGTGATTTAAAAAAAGGGAATCCGTTTTTTTCTTATGGCTGGCAAGCCTCCCCCGGCCCCGGTCCAAATACTGTTCAATCGCAGCCAGTGCTGTTTTGCCGATCGGAATGATCCGTTCCTTATTCCCTTTTCCGACACAGCGGACAAATCCCATCGATCCATGAATATCGCTGATCTCGAGATTAATCAGCTCACTCACCCGCATGCCAGTTGCATAAAGCAGCTCAAGCATCGCTTTATCCCTGAACCCGTATTGATCCTTAAGTTTAGGAGCTTCAAGAAGAGCCTCAACTTCTTCCTGACTCAAAACCTTCGGCAGACTTCTCTCCGCCTGGGGTGTTTCAATATGAACCGATGGATCGGTATCACTTACCTTTTCGCGAATCAGAAATTGGTGGAAAGAACGGATCGATGCGATATGGCGGGCAAGCGTTTTCGAAGACTTCCCCTGATCCTTTAAATGAGCTAGAAAATGAATGATATTCACTCTGCGGCAGTCATTCCAATCCGGCAGCTGTTCAACATTTTTCACATAGGACATATACGACTTCAAATCACGCTCATATGAAATAAGCGTATTTTTGGCCAACCCTTTTTCAACTGTTAAAAAATGAATAAAATCTCTTAGCTGGTCTTCCATTTGCATTACTCCCCGTCTAAATAGAAAAGCATTAACCGGTCTACCCAGGAACCCTCGCGAGCTTCCACAGCCTTTGTAACTTTAATTGCCGCTCCTTTGGGTTCGTCATACCGATGGTAGTTTTCATATTCCTCATTTAACCATATCATTCCGATATAAAAAAGAACAGTAAAGCCCACAAAAAGAATGAAAACTTTTCCTGTATGCAGAACAAGCTTAATCGATGATCTCATGTGCTTTTCTTCCCCTCCGTTCTACTTCTTGCGCCTCACACTTATTTCAATTTATGCCAAGAAGGACAAGTTTTATACATAATAACGGAGAGAATGGTCCATAATAAGGAATTTATCTATACAAAAGCCCTTTCCATGACGGGAAAGGGCGGCTATCATTCATTTTCATCTTTTAATTTATCATGGCATCGATGGCAGATTCCATGAAACGTTAATCTATGATCCTTGATCTTGAAATTCCAATCCCGTTCAACAATGGCCTCCACGTCTTCAAGCAGGTCATCCTGGATTTCATCGACAGCACCACATTCTATGCACACCAGATGGTGGTGAAAGTGGGCGGCACCCTCCTGCCGCAGGTCATAGCGGGATACTCCGTCCCCAAAATTTATTTTATCTACTATTTTTAATTCAGTAAGCAATTCAAGCGTACGATACACAGTTGCTAAACCGATTTCCGGCGATTTTTCTTTGACAAGGAGGTAAACGTCTTCGGCGCTTAAATGATCCTCTTCATGTTCAAGTAACACGCGGACGGTTGCTTCCCGCTGAGGCGTAAGTTTATAGCTTGACGAGTGCAACTGTTTTTTTATTCTATCAATTCTGTTTTCCATCCCTTTTCCCTCCCGCGCGCCGCTATCTATATTATTATAACAAAAGAGGGAAAACTGTCAAAACTGATTTAAAGGACCCTCGGAAAAATATTATGATACAAGGAATGTTTAATTGCCAAGAAAACTTACGACGCTTTTCATCAGTGGAGGCGACACGTAAGCTTCAATTGCCGCCGCGACTGAGAGAAATACGATTGAAACCGCCAGCGAAAAGACATAGCGGGAGATAATCGGCTTTAACGGTTCGCGAACCTGCTTTAAAAACACTCTCCGGATCATTTTCATTGAGAGTGAAACGGAAAGAGCGGCAATAATGATAAAGATTGGAACGATAAAGACATTCTGCGGCAAGATGGAGACAAAGGAAAGCAAAAAACCGTTCCATCCCATTTGATTGACCAAAAAGCCGACGGTAAACCCAACTACCATTCCTTTCAAGAATAATAGAATCAAAATAACCGGCAAGCCGATAACCGAGATGCCAAGAATCCAGATAAACCCGATATATTTTACATTATGGGACAGGCTTTGTAAGAACATTTCATGGTCGGACGTGATCTTCCCCTGTGAAACCTGTCCAAAAAATTGGGATAGATAATAAAATAAATCCTCTTTTTGCGTAAAACTCAGGCTATTCACAAGGACGGCGCCAAATATGACACCCATTAAAAACAAAACGATTATGAATACATACAGCGAGGAATGCTCAGTGATATGTTTAATTGCAGCGTTTTGAATGACAGACCTTCTTTTCATCTTCAATCCTCCCAATTGTCGTTACTAGATTCTATGTTTGGAAGAATCATTTATGACTGTGATCCGGCAAAAAAGGTTACCATATCCGCTGACATATGTTATGATTTTCCATATTGTTTATCTGGGGGTATTTTAATGAAACCGATATTGAGGGAATTCCCTGATAGGATAGAATCAGAAAGGCTTTACATTAGACCTTGCATGCCTGGCGATGGAAAAACGGTCCATAAAGCGATTACACACTCAAAAACAGAATTGATAGAATGGCTTCCATTTGCTAAGCATGATTCCACGGAAGACGATACTGAAGCGGGCATCCGCAAGGCTTATGCGAGTTTTATCGAACGGGAGGATTTCCGTCTGCATATTTACCGGAAAGCGGATGATATGTTTATCGGTTCTACGGGACTTCATAGAATAGATTGGGATCTGCCGAAATTCGAGATTGGCTACTGGATTGATACGAGACATAGGAAAAAAGGCTATATGACTGAAGCGGTCGAAGCGCTTACCGCCTTTGCATTTGACTATTACGGGGCAAACCGGGTAGAAATCCGCTGCGACCCGGCAAACGAAAACAGCCGGCATATTCCTGAAAAACTAGGGTTCACGCTCGAAGGCATCCTGCGGAATAGCAGCTTGAGCGCTGATGGTTTGGACTTGAGAGATACATGCGTGTATGCGAAGATTGCTAAATGAGAGATGAAAACCCGTCCACTGAATGGTGGACGGGCCAGATTGTCGACAAAAGGGGTTCGGAATGGTCTCATTCCGAACCCCTTTTTAGTGATTATTTCTATTTTTGCTTATTTTGAGTGTGAATGGACCTCACTTAGCCTTATTTATTAGGCCATTTCTGGACCTTGCCATGTCCAGTTTGCTATCTTCTTCAAATTCACGGCAGCGAAAGTAAGCATCGCCTGCATCAACAATTTTTTAAGTCCCCTTAACGTTGTCCCCATTTTAAAATGGATTTTAGGAACGTTCCATAGTAAACGTTTAAAAGCCTGTTGATTGGAGTGGAAGGCGCGAAGACTCCTGCGGGAGCAGCGGGACAGGTGAGACCCCGCAGGAGCATGCGACGAGGAGGCTCACCGCCCGCCCCTAAGGTGCGCGAAGCGCCTGGAACGGAAATCAACAGACCCCATTAACAGGCCAAATAAAAAAATAACTGCAGGCAAACTCGATTTCATCCAGTTTGTCTACAGTCTGACCCGTCCACTGTGGTGGACGGGCAATTTCTTTTGTCAAAATAGAGGCTGGATAGACGGCGAGATCGGTTTGTTATTCGAACTAACGGTTTTATTGCCCGAACAAGCATGTTTTTATTGTCGGAATAGCGATTTATTATCTAAACTGAAGATTTATTATCCAAGCTGGGATTTTATTATCCAAAACACCTATTCCGTTTTTACTTTCCCGTATTTGCCACCACCGCCGGCTTCTATGTCAAGCCTCCCCTTTCTTGCTAAATCGATATAGCCGGCGATTTTGTCGGGGACGATTTCCTTTATTTGTTCGATGTTCGCGCGGTGCAGGATGTCCATTTCCGTTCCCAACGCCTGAAGCAGACGTTCCATCGACTTTGGTCCGAGGCCGGGAATGAACTCTAACGGTACCTGATGGATGTATGGAGGACGTTCTCTTAAATTTGTCGGCGGAGATTCCGCTGAAAGCTCTTTAATCCGGTGTGAGACGCCTTTAATGATCTTTTTGCTCCCACATTCCGGACAGATGCGATCTATATCCTCCACAGGATACAAGCATACCTGGCAAACGGTGCGGTGGTACTTGCCAAGCCAGGGATTCAGCCCGTAGTTGGCTGAAATTCTCCTCCCATCCATTTCTTTCAACGCCTTTTCCAGCTCGATAAAATTCGGGTTCGCAAGATCCATCTTCTGGTATTCTCTCGCAATTTTATTAAGTGAATGGGCATCTGAATTCGTTAGGAATGTAAACGGGTTCAGCTCGCTTATATTTACAGCCATGGACGTATCTGAACTAAGTCCGAGCTCAACCCCATCTATCAGAGCGGGATCAAGCACTTCCTCCAGGCTCTTATCCACTCCTTTTCCGTAAAGGCTCTTAAAAGGGGTGAAAACATGCGCTGGAATAAACAGGCCGCCAAGAGCTTTTGCTGTGCGCTGCAGCGTCCGGGCATCACAGTAAATTCTTTGGGAGCTCAGCGTAATATTTGAGACATAGCCACTCATCCACGCTGAAAATTCCTTCATGATTGCAAGAGTTGGAAAATAAGCCAGCACGTGAATGGGTCCCTTGCTATTCCCGTCATACACTTCAATTTCAGAGCCGGGAATGAGCGTGGTTGTGCCGTATTGGAGGCCACCTTCCGGATTCTCGGAAATCTCCCCTTTCCTGATGAGATCCTCGATTTCCTCCAATACTTCAGGCGAATGACAATCAATGACCCCAATCATATCAAGGCCTTTTCGTTCCCGGGATATTCTTAGCACATTTTCGAGCGTCAATGTCCTGGCACCTGTAATCTTTACAGCCTTTCCACTCTTCGTCCTGCCGATATGGATATGCAGGTCGACGTAATAAGCTTTCATTTATTGTTCCAGCGCCTTTCTAAGCTGCAAATATTGAACGGCATAAGCGGTTTTTGCGTCGCGGATTTTTCCTTCCTTCATATATTGTTCTGCCTCTTCAAGCGTTAGTTCATACACCTCTACAAATTCATCTTCATCTCCCGGGGCCGCATTTTCCTTTTTCTGGAGGTTATGGGCAAAGTAAATGTGGACAAGTTCATCGGCAAATCCCGGGGAAGTATAAAAGGAGATGACATGCTCCATTCTTTCACACTCATAACCAGTTTCCTCTTCTAGCTCCCGGGATGCGGTGTGCAGCGGCTCTTCGCCGATTTCAAGCTTTCCTGCTGGTATTTCAACAAGGCTGCGCTCCATTGCTTTTCTGTACTGCTCCACCATGACGATTTTATTTTCTTGCGTAATAGCGATGATTGCAACCGCACCCGGATGCTTGATGATTTCTCTTTTGCTTCGATTTCCATCTGGCAGTTCAACTTCATCGACCTGCAGGCTGATTACTTTTCCTTCAAATATCTTTTCCGTTGATACTGTCTTTTCTTCAAACTTCTTCATTTTTTCACTCCCTGTTCTAAGGTAAGGACAATTGTTCATACATTTTACCATAACACAGGAAAACTTCACTTATGGAGGCTGTTATGAATGAAGGTATATGTATTGGACAAAGGAATCGTACTGGTGGGAAAAGGCTGGGAAATCAGAGAAAAGCTCAAAGAATATCAGAATCAATATGCGTATGTAAACGACTGGGTTCGGGATGTGCATCGACAGGCACCGGCAAAACGAGTCAAGTGAATTCTTTGTGATGAGCCGCTCCCTGCTATACAATATATTTAAAAAGGGAGTGGGTACATTGAGACAAAGAAGATTGGGCAATTCCGATTTGAACGTTTCGGAAATGGGACTGGGCTGCATGTCGCTTGGAACGAACGAGAAAGAAGCAGCCCGCATTATAAAAACAGCCCTAGACGCAGGGATTAATTACTTTGATACTGCTGATTTATATGATTTCGGTCGCAATGAAGAAATTGTCGGCAAAACGCTAAAGTCTGTCCGGGACCAGGTCGTCATTGCCACAAAGGTCGGCAACCGCTGGAATGAAAGCAAAGACAGCTGGAGCTGGGATCCATCCGGTGCCTACATAAAGAAAGCAGTCAAAGACAGCTTAAAGCGTCTAGCTACCGATTATATCGACCTTTACCAACTTCACGGCGGCACGACAGAAGACAATATCGATGAGACCATCGGGGCATTTGAGGATTTGAAAAAAGAAGGAGTCATCCGTTATTACGGGATTTCTTCCATACGACCGAACGTCATTAAGCAATATGTTAAAAAATCCGGGCTTGTTTCCGTCATGATGCAGTACAGCCTGCTTGACCGGCGTCCTGAGGAATGGATGCCGCTTTTATCGGAAAACAACATCCATATCATCGCCAGAGGTCCGGTCGCGAAAGGGCTATTGAGCGATAAAATGCTTGAAAAAGCTTCAACTACTGTTAAGGAACAAGGTTTTCTAGACTACAGCTATGCGGAGCTTGAAGAATTATTGCCTGCTTTAAAAGACAAGCTTTCACCAAGATATATGAATGAAATTGCCCTTCAGTATGTACTATCACACAAGGCTGTCGGCGCGGTCATCCCGGGAGCCAGTTCAATCCAGCAGCTACGTGAAAATTGCCGGGCCCTCAATGCGGCTCCGCTTTCCGAGGAAGAAATCACCCTTCTTAAAAAGCTGACAAAAGCCAGCACCTATGAAGCACACCGGGATTAGATAAAGGAATCTGATTTTTTGTAGCTGGTTCCGGGTTTTGTAGCGAGGATTTTTTGTAGTTAACTTACTCATGATTGTAGCCAGGTTGCGGACTTTTGTTCCGGGCATTTTCGTTTTATAGCCAGAGCGGGATTTCGTAGCAGAAATTTCTTTTTTGCAGCTGACTTTCTGTTGATTGTAGCCGAGTTGAGGGCTTTTGTAGCGGGAATTTTCGTTTTGTAGCCAACGCGGCATTTCGTAGCGGAAATTTCTTTTTTGTAGCTGACTTTCTGCTGATTGTAGCCGAGTTGAGGACTTTTGTAGCGGAGATTTTCGTTTTGTAGTCAACGCAGCATTTCATAGCGGAAATTTCTTTTTTGTCGTCGGTTTTCTGCTGATTGTAGCCGGGTTAAGGACTTTTGGAGCGTGAAACTCCATTTTGTAGCCAGTCCCCGATTTCAATCTTGTCACGATTTTGGAAAAATGAGAGGAAAGTTTATTATTCCTCAACTAAAATCCGCCACACACTTAATTTTTAAAGAAAACTCGTCGATTGACGAGCCTTTTAAGGCGAAGGCAGAGACGAAGTTGCACTTATGCAGAAAGGAAAGTTTATACTTTCCTTTCTGCCAATAAAAACGGGAGTCGATCGGACTCCCTTATCACTTACTTAAAGTTCTTCCAATCCATCCCGCTTTCATTTAGCAGTTCCTCGAAGGATTTATTTTTTTCTTTCTGTCTGCGTTCCTCTTTCCTTTTCGCTTCCTCGGCTGCCTTTTTCGTCGCTTCCTCTTCAGAAAGTTGTTTTTGCTGTTCGCGAAGCTTCGCCATTATATCGCCATTAATAAGGTCTCCAAGCTTTAAGGAATCATCTTCTTTTTTCTTGCTTTGATTCTGATTTTTATGTGTTTGCTGTTTCTTTTTCATCAGCATTTCCTCCCTGGATTCATGATTTCATTATACCACGTCTGCCTTGCTTCTTTTTCAAAGGTGCTTTTCCCATTTACTTAATGGTAAAATTAAGTAATGATTGTGGAATGAACTGGAGGATTTTTTATGAAGAAATGGTTTGTTATCCTGGGAAGCATTTTCGCTTACATAATCGGTATCGGTGTTTATTTTTCAAATCGGGTGCTGTATATGAAAAAGAAGGAAGAAACGTTTGTCCGTGATCGGGAAATTACAGCAAAGCGTCTTATCGTTTCTGAATTCGATGCCCTCCGGAAAGAAGAAGTCTGGGTTTCTTCCCCTTCCGGCTATCCATTGAATTGTGTGTTCATTGAACCCCATGAGACCAAAAAATGGATGATTATCTGCCACGGTGTCACAGAGAATAAAATAAACTCGATTAAATATATGAATATCTTTTTGAAGCGCGGTTTCAATGCAGTCATCTATGATCATCGCCGTCATGGCGGGTCCGGGGGCCGCACAAGCAGCTATGGCCACTATGAGAAGCTTGATTTAAAAGCGGTCGTTGATGAATTAAAGCGAAGAAAGGGCAGCGATATCACGCTTGGTATCCACGGTGAATCAATGGGAGCGGCCACGCTTTTGTTATATGCGGGTACCATTGAGGATGGAGCCGATTTTTATATCGCCGATTGTCCATTTTCGGATTTTGAAGCACAGCTAAAGCATCAATTAAGAAAAGAGGTTCCGCTTCCTGATTGGATGGTGCTTCCGATCGGGAATGCTTTCATCAAGCTACGGGGCGGCTACCGCATCAGGGATATATCCCCAATCGCTTCTGTAAAAAACATACGAAAACCGGTATTGTTTATCCATAGCGTGCCGGACGATTTCATCCCGGTCGCGATGACAAAAGAGCTATACAAAGCAAAAGAAGGTGCGAAACAGCTCTATCTCCCCGCCGTCGGAGCCCACGCCCAATCTTATAATGAAAACAAGGAAGAATACGAGGAAGTGATTGACCGTTTCCTGAGCGAATTTGTTTTTTCTGAAGAAAATGAAAGGGGCTGACGTAAATGTCAGCCCCGCTTCATTTTATCCTGCTGTCCGGTCAAAAAAGCTCATGCGCGGATTAAGCATCCCGTTTGGGCTTTTTAATTGGAAGCTGTTTGCATCTGGTACAAAATCAATTTTCATCACATCGTCCATAAAAATCATTTTGGACTTTTCTATATAAACCGGCAGATAATTCGTTTCGATTCTTTCACTATTCTGCTCAACATCATCGGCAAACCAAAGGGCTGTTACTCCGCTAACAACACAGCCGCATCCGTCCGTATCGTATTTTAATGTAAGATATCCGTTCTGTCCATTCACTTTCTCGGTAGCCTTTTTAATCGCTCCTTCAGTCCACTCTATGTTCATCTTAAATCCCCTTTCTCTTCAGGAAACCCTGTTATTATTATACCTTAAGTAATACACTCTGTTAATTAATCTGATTTCAGTCTCTGGGATTTTCCTGCTATTACATTTTCCTATCTCCAAACAAAATATGAAACATTTGTTCTCATTTCCATCTTTTAAATCTTGAATACGGATCATATGTTCGCATATAATAGAACAAAAGTGCTATACAGGGGTGCATAATCATGAATAACAACAGAGATAAAAAAGATGGCAGCAAAAGCCTTTACAGGGACCAGTTCCGGTTTAGGTTCGTGGAGAGAGTTGGGATCATGTCATGATCGATTACTCAACCCTTCCCCGCCACGATGTTCTTTGCGTGGATATGAAATCATTTTTTGCTTCAGTTGAAGCCGTTAATCTTGGGTTGGATCCATTGACTGCCTTTATCGCAGTTGTCGGCGACAAAAAACGGTCAGGAAGCATTGTTCTGGCAGCTTCACCGATGATGAAAAAGCACTATCGCATTAAAACAGGCAGCCGTTTATTTGAAATCCCGACTCACGACCCCAGTATTCGCGTGGTCGAAGCAAACATGGGTCTTTATTTAGAAATATCGACTGCCATTACAAGACGAATGAATGAATTCGTCCCCATGGAAGCGATTCACCAATATTCGATTGATGAATTCTGGCTCACGGCTGATGGCACCCGGGCTTTGTTTGGGGATCGATTCGAGGTTGCCGAGAAAATCAAAAAGGCGATCTTGCAGGACTTTGGCCTGCCAAGCTGCATTGGCATTGGCCCAAACCGCTTTCTCTCAAAGGTTATTCTTGACACGAAGTCCAAAAAGGAAGGAATCGCCGAATGCCAATATGAAGATGTCCAAGAAAAGCTTTGGCCTTTGCCGATTGAGGAAATCTGGGGCATCGGCCGCCGGATGAAAGGAAACCTGAACCGTCTGGGGATCGTCACACTGGGTGATCTCGCCCAGTATCCTCTCCCCCTCTTACAGAAGCGATATGGCATCATGGGCGAACAATTATGGTACCATGCCTGGGGCGTTGATCGTTCCCCTGTCTTGGGAAATCCAGGCGACAACAGCCACAGCACGCAAAAGGGATACGGACACGGCATCACCCTTTTACGGGACTATACCGGTGATGAGGTACCGGCCGTGTTGCTCGATTTGGCGGAAGAAGTATGCCGGCGCGCCCGCACCGCTAACATGAGTGGCCGCACGATCCATTTCGGCATCGGCTACTCCACATACCAGGGCGGGGGTGGTTTTAGCCGATCCCGGAGTGTTGACCTCCCAACAAACGTCACCCTTGATGTCTATAATATCTGTATGGACTTGTTTAAAGAGAATCATAGCGGAGGCATCATCCGTTCTGTCCACCTTTCACTTAATAACTTAAGCCCCGACGACGGCGCCCAGCTCAACCTGTTTGAAAACAACGAGAGAAAACACCAGCTCGGCTATGTAATGGACAGCATTCGGGCTAAATACGGCTCAACGGCCATTCTGCGGGCACGCAGCTACACGGACGCCGGCGTTGCCCTTGAACGAAGCAAGAAGATCGGGGGGCACCGCGCATGAGAGACAGAGGTTCGATTAAATGGACGGCCATGATGTTACCCGAACATAAGAAAATGCTTGCCGATCTTTATGAGGAACAAAAGCACGTAACGAAGCCAGAGCTTGACGAGCAGAAGCTGGAAGAGTTAAACGACATTATACGAGTAGCGCTGGGCCACACGTTGAATGTTAAGGTTACGTTTTATCGGCATCACGGATTTCATTCTGTGAGAGGGCAAATAGCCAAAATTAATGAGCTTGTTAAAGTGATTTCGGTTATGGATGATTCAGGCGAGGAGCATCATATATCGTTTGAGGATATACTTAATATAGAGATCGATCGAAAATAAACGTAAAGCCCCTGGCTCGCACCAGGGGCTTTAGCAAGTTTCAATCCTGATATATTATTTCATAGGAAAGCTCATCAACGGTCACGAAAAAAGAAGCGTCCGTGTTCGACCGGCTCATCATCTCAAGCTGATAAGCCTTTTCTGCGGCCAGATAGGTGACCTTTCTCACAAAAAAACGCTGACTTTCACCTTCTTGCAGAAAAGAAATAGCCGATGCGACAACTTTCTGCTCCGTCAAACTTTGTCTGTCTTTCTGGATCATAATCAGTCTCGCATCAGCCCGGCTTGGAATGGACTCTTTCAGGTCCCCTTCGTACCATACCTTTGCCTTCATGCCTATTTCTAAATCTTTAAAGCTCAGTTCCTCCCCGTCGGAGTCTTTAATGGATGTATCTTCTGATAGTGTGTAGTATGTATTTTTAATGAGTACGCTTTCTCCGTCTGCCAGGTCCGTGATAAATCCGGCTGCCCCGATGCTGATTGCCTCGTTATGAGTTCCAAACTCTAGACTGCAGCCGGCAAGCAGGATACAAACAAATACATGCAGAAGCAAAATAACCCTTGCCATCAATTTCTTCCCCCTCCAGAACAATAGATAAAGAATTGGCGAGTCATAAGGCGAAGATTAGGTGTAGTTGTCCTTATGAAGATAGGAAAGTCTACGCTCTTCTATCTGATCAAAAATCTCGGAAGTGGTTACACGCGCATTAAACACATAAATTCAGGATATCGTCCCTATTTCTTAAAAAGCGCCTTTTTCCCCAGTCTTTCCACCGTCCTCGGGAATAGCGTATAAAAAACACTCCCCAGGTTCATCCAGCCCGGGAGATTGATTTCCCGTCTTTTCGTAAAAATCGCGGCGACAATTTTCTCGGCGACATAATCAGGCTGCAGCATGAATCTTTCGACGTTTTTCACATACGTGCCCGACTCATCCGCGACATTAAAAAAGTTTGTCGCAATCGGTCCCGGATTAACGGTTGTCACAAAAACATGGTCTTTCATTAATTCAAGCCGGAGACTGTTCGAGTAGCCCAATACCGCATGCTTCGTTGCCGAATAGACACCTGATTTGGGCGTGGCGATTTTCCCGGCTTGCGAGGCAATGTTAATGATATGCCCTGTTTGGCGCCGTTTCATGGAAGGAAGAACCATCTGGGTACAGGCAATCAAGCCAAGAACATTTACATCGAACATCGCTTTTGTTTCCTCGAGGTCCGCTTCATGGGCTTCTTTAAAAACGCCAAAGCCCGCGTTGTTGATCAGCACATCAATATCCCCGGCAGTTGCCTTAATCTCTTCAAATACCCGTTTGATGGCTATCGTATCCGCCACGTCCAGTTTAAAAGCGTATACTTCTGTCTGATATTGCGCTGTGATTTCCTTTTTAAGCTCATTTAATTTATCAATGCTTCGGGCGAGAAGGACGACGCGTGCGCCCTCCCTTGCAGAGCGGATTGCCGTCTCCCTGCCAATCCCGCCTGAAGCTCCGGTTATGACCACACATTTGCCTTGCAGTCTGCTCACTTGTTTCACCTCCATCATTGGTTGACAGAATAAATCGTTGTTCCTGAATTGGTTTCCGCTTTGATTTCTCCCAAATTCTCTAAATAGTCAAGCTGGCCGACTGTTTCTGAAAGCGTTAACCCCAATTCCTTCTGGTAGACACTAGGGAAGAGCTGCTTGCATATTTCAAAGCCAGTGGAAGGCTTTTCCTCAATCATCTTCTTGACGCTCATGGCCCGCTGATGCTGCCGTTCCCTTTGTTTTTTGATCAATCCCGGAACGTCAAACACTTCATTGCCATGGCCTGTGTACAGCATGGCTATCGATAATTCAAGGCATTTCTTTAAAGAGTGATTGTATTGCAACAGCGGTTTTGGCCGTTCACTCCCCTTTTCGATTGGAGGCTCCATCAGTGGATTGGGCGATATTTTTTCGAGCAAATGATCTCCGCCAATCATCACACCATCTTTTTCACGGTAAAGAGAAATATGGCTTTGGGCATGACCAAAGGTTTCGATCACTTTCCAATCCGGATGGCCCGGTATACTGTCTCCTTCCAAAAGGCCGGAACGAAGCGTACGCGGACTAATATACTTTGCCGAGCGACGGAATTGCGTAATCAATGATCTATATTCGGCCGGAACCCCCAGCTGTGTTGCAAAATCGAGATAAAATTTTTCGTGCTCCACCATAAAATCTTCAGTCATAAGCAGAAATCTCTGATTATTAGGATGACCGTATATCGAAACATCCTCAGAAAAAAAACCAAGACCGCCTGCATGATCAGGGTGATGGTGCGTTAATACGATTTGTTCAATATCACCCAGTTTCAAACCAAGCTCCCGGAGCCCCTGTTCAAGTGCTTCTTTCCCATCTTCGGTCTGCAAGCCTGTATCGATCAATGTCAATGTATCGCCTTTAATGAGATACACATTTACATTTCCTACCGCAAACGGGGTCGGCAAGGAAATTTTAGCAATATTATTTTTCCACATAGTCACTTATCCACCTTGAATTATTATATTTATATAGAAAACGATTTAATAGTAAATATTTTACCTCTATGCTGGATAATTGTCATTATTTTCATGAACATGATGATAGAATTTTTTTGATTTTTCTCAAAAAAATAAACTTGACAGCAAGCTTGTCCATCCTCCATAATCACTAGTAACTATACGACACGGCATTAGAATAAGGCTAGTAGATAAATTATGGCGAAAGAGAGTGAAGCCCAGCGGCTGAAAAGCTTCACCGCCCTCTGGTTTATTGAACCTACCTTATGAGCCTTTAGGCAAACCTAACGTAATTCCGGCGATAACGGATTTTGAGTTGCATCTTTCAGCGCGAAAGATGAACAAAGGTGGTACCACGGAAGCTAGACCTTTCGTCCTTTATTGGATGAGGGGTCTTTTTGTTTTTATTAAAAAATCGTTTACACAAAAGGACGGATATTCATGAGCAAAATCGCATTTATTGGTGCGGGTTCAATGGCCGAGGCCATCATATCAGGAATGATCACAAGGGGTGTCACAAAACCGGGAGACATTCATATAGCAAATAGGTCAGATGAGGGGAGACTATCTTCTTTACAAAATGGCTATGGCGTGACTGTTTGCAGATCCAGCGCTGAACTGTTGGATGGAGCGGCAATTGTCGTGCTCGCTGTTAAACCGAAGGATGTGCTGGCGGCAATGGATGCGGTGAAGTCTCACATTACTGAAAAAATGCTATTTATATCGGTAGCGGCAGGCGTGAATATCTCAAGCCTTGAAGCAATTCTTTCCAAAAAAATTCCGATCATCCGGGCGATGCCTAATACATCGGCGGCAGTCGGCCAGTCCGCAACTGCACTTGCCGTCAATCAATACACGAAACAGGACGATCTTGAACTTGCCTGCCAATTATTTGAAACCATCGGTTCGGTCGCCATCGTTGCGGAAGAACAAATGAACGCCGTCACCGGGTTATCTGGAAGCGGTCCTGCTTATATTTATTATCTTGTGGAAGCGATGGAGAAATCATCGGAGATAATCGGCTTGGACGGAGAAACGGCAAAGCAATTAATCATCCAGACATTAATCGGCGCCGCTGAAATGCTAAGCAACTCGGACAAAACCCCGGCCACTCTCCGTAAAGAGGTCACCTCCCCTGGAGGGACAACGGAAGCAGGCATTAAAGTGCTTGAAGCACACGGTGTGCAAGAAGCACTCATCTCCTGCATTCAGGAAGCAGCGCAGCAATCCAAACGAATGGGACAGCAAATCAGCCAGGAGATTTCAAAGGGCACAGTGCTCCGCCGCTGAGTAAAGTCCGTTTGACTTTAATTAGAAATACCCTACAAAACTGAAAAACAGAGACCATACATCTCGGATTCACTGAAATAATGGGACGAAAATTTATTGAGGTTCCGGAAATCCCAGACAGGCCTGGATCAAGGATACTGCAAGTAAACAAAAGAAAGAGTTTTTCGCTCGACTTTTTTCTGCAAGTGACAAAGCATAGCTTGTTTGATTTTTTGAAAATCCAGGGTATAATAGAACAAAAGTATTGCATATATTAAAAAAGACCATTTGGTGTTGGAGCACCAAACGGTCCTGCAATAGAGGTTCCCTTCAAAGGGGCTCAGCATAATAGGGAAGATAATCCACCACTAGCCGTCTAGCTCAAGGGTGGATTATTTTTTGTGGTTCTTATCGAATGACAGTACAGCAAGGATCAAGCTTGCAAAAGCACAAGCAAACATCAAAGCGTCAGAAACTGTACAGCACCACCCCCTTTCTAACGGGGATGAGCTGACCACCCTTGAGACACCTATTCTATTGTTTTTTCATTATCACATCTATTTATGCTTATTTAAGACTAATAATGATCCATTTAAAAACAAGTATTTACAAAGACATTAAAGAGAATGAGGGTACTTACTAATCTCTAAAAAAATAATCCACCTGGTGTTGGTGGATTACTTCTGTCTTTCCTGTTGCAAGACCGTCCGGCGTTCCCGCCCCGACGGTCTTTTTCTTTCATTAATTAAAATGATAAACGCCCCAGATATCAGCTGTTTCCGAACCGATATACCAGGCAGCTGCTCCGCCCAAGTGATTTTGTTTTACCAAATTCATGCGAAGCCCGATTGACTTTTGATCTTCGAGCCAGATTTGATGCTTTTCTCCACCCGCTGTATATTCCACATAATTTTGTGAGGTTTTTTGATCCCACACCTTTTGAAGGCCCTTGGATGAAATGATTTGATTCGCCTGGGCCATCGTCCGGTCATGGCTGGTTACTTTTCCTGTTGATAGATTCGTAACCCACTCCCGGGTGTAGAATGGTACAGCAAGAATGATCTTGTGGGACGGCACCTCTTTCATCAAGAGCTCGATCCCTTCTTTCGTCCATGGCAAGGAGGCGACCGATCCCGCTTTCGGGCTTCCTCCCCAGTGCTCGTCATATCCCATCATCACGATATAATCGGCAATCTTGCCAAGCTCCTTCCGGTCAAAGCTTCCTGACCAGAACGGGTCTTCGTTTTCCCGGCTCACATCCACAGACACGATGATTCCGTGTGGCTGAAGAGCCTTTTTAAGTTCCCCGATAAAAACTACATAATCCTGCTTGTTTTTGATATTGATATTTTCAAAGTCTACATTAATTCCATCGCTATCGGTTTGCACGAGTGAATCTCTTAGCGTTGAGATTACTTTTAGCCGTTTCTGCGGATTGCTGAGCACAGAATCGGTTAAGGCAGGGTCAAATTTATTGCCAAATAGCGGCCAAAGTTGTTTCCCCTCGGCATGGACGGCTTGGGCATACCGTGCATCAACAGAAACCGAGACTGCGTTTTCCGTGCTGTTTAATGCATACCAGCGCGGTGATACGACATTTAAATTTGGCTGTTTTAGTTGTTGAATATAACTGTCTGTCGTCCCATTATAATTCCAGCCCATGACGATGCGTTTTTGTGCCTTCGTTTGCAGAAGGGACTTTTTCATCCAGCCTTTTTTACCGCCAAGTAATTGAACCTGGGCATAATAATCCGGAATCTTGATTTTTTGGCCGATGGACAGCTTCGTTGAACGTAAGTTATTCAGCTTCGTTACATCGCTGACTGTAACCCCGTATTTTGTTGCAATTTTCCAAAGCGTATCACCTGATGCGACCGTATAGACCTGATATTTCTGCGGTATTTTCAACTTTTGACCGACACTGATTTTGGTAGTCGTTAATTTGTTTTCTTTTTGCAGCTCGCTTACGGTGATCCCATACTGATTAGCGATGATCCATAGGGTGTTGCCGGAGACTACGGTATGGATGACGCTAATTGCGGAATCCCCCGCTGCCGAAGAGATAATCGGGTATTGCTCTCCCTTTTTTAAGACCGATAAAACCGGAGAACCCAGTTTAGGTGAACTGTATACTTTCGCATCGTCTGTTTTAACAGTACCGATCGAAAGGGTATGATTTGCCGCTTCCCCTTTAGCCGGGTTAAGGCTTATACAAAGAAAAGCTATGATAACAAAGCTAAAAAACTTTTTCACTATTTCCATTCTCCTTCATAGATTTTTAACTTTCATAGTTTACTATGGTGAAACGTTAAAAGAATAGAGGTACATTGTGGAAGCAAGATGGCGACGTTCACATTTTTGTTGATAACATAGATAACTTGCAATCTATGCCAATGGTAAAATTAAACATGTAAGCGATGGACTTTTTTAAAAAAAGAGGTGATTAAATTGGCCCAAAAAAAGAAAGAGGAGAAGGAAGATACGCTAAAAGGGACACTCGCTTCCGTCATGATATTGGGAGTGTTTCTGATCGTCTCCTGGTTTAGTGTTTACGCTTTATTTCTTTCAAGATAATACATAGACAAGTAGGTGAAAAATATGAAAATCCATAAGTTTGAAAAGATTTGGCTTCTATTTGGTACCGGCTCATTAATTTTATTTTTAACCATTGTCGGGGTCCAGGCTTTTTCTATGGGGAATCATCCGCCAAGCGGACACCATATGATCGATCCTGAAAAGGTAAAAGAAACAGCTCCATTTACAGAACCAGGCCTCCACAAGATTGGGGAAAACGAATATGAATTGGTCATTGTCGCTTCCGCTTTCAATTATGACTTGGGCGAAGATGATAAGACGGTCACGATTCCTAAAGGAGCAAAAGTAACCTATAAAGTAGCCACCACTGATGTGGTTCACGGATTCTCCGTAGCAGGAACGAATGTAAACATGATAGTAGAACCAGGCTATGTGAGTGAATTAACGGTCACCCATGAAAAAACGGGAAAGTTTACTGTCGTGTGTAATGAATATTGCGGAACAGGACATCACATGATGTACGGAACAATCGAGGTGACAGATAATGCAAAGTAAATTAGGGATTGATAAAAAAGATGCAAAACTGACTTTGGCTCATATTTATGTCGCTTTCACAGCCTTGCTTTTAGGTGGTCTTTGCGGGTTGCTTCAGACGCTCGTGCGTTCTGGAACCTATCAGTTGCCCGCCGGAATTGGATACTATCAGCTGTTAACGGTACACGGAGTTTTATTAGGACTTGTATTAACTACATTTTTCATTATCGGATTTCTATTTGCTAGCATCAGCAAAACAAGCGGTGCTTTTTCAAAAGGGGAAAGAGTAACAGGTTGGGTTGGATTTTGGCTCATGACTGTGGGAACCGCTCTTACAGCCTTTTACATTTTAATCGGAGAGGCATCTGTTTTATATACCTTCTATGCACCGCTTATGGCTCACGCAGGTTTCTATATCGGCCTTGCCCTTCTTGTTGTTGGAAGCTGGGTTAGCGGTTTCAGCATGTTTGCCAAATATATCAGGTGGAAGCGGGAAAATAAAGGCCAGATGCCGCACGTCCTCAGTTTTATGGCCGTGATTACGATGGTTTTATGGCTTGTGGCGACATTGGGAGTGGCTGCGACTGTATTAATCCAATTTATCCCGTGGTCACTCGGGATAACCGATGAAATCAATGTGTTGGTCAGCAGAACCTTGTTTTGGTATTTCGGTCACCCTCTTGTCTATTTTTGGTTGTTGCCTGCTTATATGGTTTGGTATGTGTCCATTCCTAAAATCATCGGGGGCAAGATATTTTCGGATTCACTTGCAAGGCTATCATTTATCTTATTCTTATTATTTTCGATTCCAGTCGGTTTTCACCATCAATTAACAGAACCCGGCATAGACCCGGGATGGAAGTTTGTCCAGGTTGTTCTCACCTTTATGGTCGTGATTCCATCCTTGATGACGGCATTTTCCATGTTCGCGACCTTTGAAATAGCAGGCAGGAAAAACGGCGGAAAAGGATTGTTCGGATGGTTCAAAACCCTTCCTTGGGGAGATGTCCGTTTCTTTGCTCCTTTTGTCGGGATGCTCGCCTTTATTCCAGGCGGCGCGGGCGGCTTAATTAACGCATCCCACCAAATGAATCAGGTGATTCACAACACCATCTGGGTTACAGGACATTTTCATTTAACGGTGGCGACGACGGTATTGTTGACGTTCTTTGGAATTTGCTACTGGCTCATCCCTTCTCTTACAGGAAGGACACTTACAAAAAGCATCAACCGCTTAGGCATCGTCCAAACCATCGTTTGGACAGTCGGGATGACGATTATGTCGGGAGCGATGCATTTCCAGGGTTTACTCGGAGCTCCAAGACGCTCTTCTTATTCAACATACGGCGGCAGCGCTCAGGCAACCGAATGGGTCCCTTACCAGATTCTTCAGGCGATTGGCGGAAGCATTTTATTCATCGGTATTATCTTAATGATTTACATCTTCATACAGCTGTTGTTCTTTGCTCCGAAAGGGGAAACAGAATTTCCGGTCGCTGAAGTTTCCGAGCATTCAGGGAAAACGCCGGCCATTTTCGAAAACTGGTATGTCTGGATTGGGGTATTGGTTGCGCTCATTTTGATTGCTTATGCGATTCCATTCATGAATATGATCGAACACGCACCACCTGGTTCAAAAGGATTTAAGCTGTTTTAAATCATTCATCAAAAGTTTTTTAAAAGGAGGCGTTAGAAAATGTTTTTAATCGTGCTTTCTTTAGTAATCGTTTCAGTTGTTGGAATTATTATCGCGGTGGAAGTGTCAACACCTGAAGAAAATATGAATTGATTAATAGTGTATGAAAAAGCCCTCGATTAAGAGGGCTTTTTTAACTTCCATTCCCCGGATATAGCGGAATTTTGATACTAAGCAAATCCTCAGCGATGACGGTTTTTGGAAAGATTTCTCTGCTTTCTGCCCTGAGTATTTTCGCATCTTCTTCCGTATATCTCGAACTTATATGAGTCAAGATCAGTTGTTTGGCATTAGCTTGTTTTGCGGTTTGGGCCGCTTGTGTAGTTGTCGAATGGTAATAATCACGCGCCATTTCAGATTCATGCTTTGAAAATGTCGCTTCATGGATAAGGTAATCGGCATCCCCGGCCAGGATCACGGCATTGTCACAGGTTCGCGTATCGCCAAGAATCGTGATAATCCGGCCCTTTTGCGGAGGATTCAGATAATCGGCTCCGTGCAAAATCCTGCCGTCCTCAAGCCGGACAATTTCGCCATTCTTTAATGCCTTGAAGGCGGGACCAGGCTTTACTCCCTCTAAGCGGAGCTTGTCGATAAGCAGACTTCCCGGGCGATCGCGTTCAACAATCCGGTAGCCCAGACACATAATCCCGTGATCAAGCGGAAGTGCCGTTACCGTAAACTGTTCATCCTCAAACACAATGCCCTCTGTAATTTCAACGATCTTGAGCGAGTACTTCAAATGAGTTCCACTCACTCGAATGCTGGTCGTAATGAATTCCTCTGTTCCCACTGGACCGTAAACGATAAGCTCGTCCGTGCCTCCTTGGAATGATCGGCTTCCAAGCAAGCCGGGCAATCCAAAGATATGATCCCCGTGCAGGTGGGTAATAAAGATTTTCTCGATTTTGCCAGGCTTCACAGGCGTCTTAAGAATTTGATGCTGGGTCGCTTCGCCACAGTCGAACAGCCACACTGCCCCTCTCTCTTCAAGGAGTTGCAGGGCAATCGAGGATACATTTCTTGCCTTCGCCGGCATTCCTGCTCCTGTCCCTAAAAAAACAAAATCCACATCCACTACCTCCACCTAATATGTATGCAACCACTATAACATAAAAAGGGAATTCGCTTAAGTGAGCGATTCCCTCTCCAATTTATAAAAACATTTCTAATTCTGACCTATTGGCTGCCCCAAAAACATGGGATTTCTTTTTACGTCAGTCCACTCTTCCAAAGTCTCAAGCCGGGCCGCCAATTCAAATAGCAAGTCCTCCCGCCCCCTCCCGGCAATGAATTGTACCCCGCAAGGCAGTCCGTTCGCAGTAATGTGAAGCGGAACGGACATGGCCGGCTGGCCTGTCAGATTGGCTAATTGGGTAAACGGTGTCCGCTTTAAGCTGTTTTCTACAATTTTATCAACCATCCCGCTTTTTTTGACCAGCCCTCCAGCGCCAAGCTTCCCGATAATGTCAAGCATCACCTTTTCCGCTCCCCTTGAATTCAACTCGCCGATTTTTGCTGGTGGAAACGCAGTGGTAGGTGTCATATACAAGTCATAAGTTTCATGGAAGGTTTCCATTTCAAAGGCTGCTTGATCCCATTCCCGTAAAGCGAGGACAAATTCTTCTGCGCTTGCCGCTTTACCAAGAAGGCCTAAAAGCCATGTCGTTGGTTCTACGTCATCGAATTTGACTTTACGCCCCAGCTGCTGTTCAAGATCGCTTATGGTTGCTCCCACTTCTCCAAAGTACATCATCATATAACTATTCGCGAGCTTGTTCCCGTTGACCGCGGGTTTTTTCTCCTCGACCGAATGCCCCATCGATTCCAGCAATTTGGCTGTTTTCCTCACTGCTTCGATGCATTCTGGATCCACCTCGGTGCCTATCGGGGATTCAGTCGAAAAAGCGATTCGATATTTTCTTTCTGTTGGGTTTTGGACAATTTCCAAGTATGACCCATCAAACGGGAGAGCATGGAAAGCAGCTCCTTTTTCATATCCAGCGATTTGATCGAGCATCGCCGCACTGTCCCGAACACTTCTGGTTAGCACATGGTCTGAGGAAGCACCCTGCCATTGACGGCCCAATTTCGGCCCGGCAGGCGTTCTGCCTCTTGTTGGCTTTAATCCAAACAAGCCGCAATAAGCAGCAGGTATCCGAATGGAGCCTCCTCCATCATTTGCTCCGGCAATCGGCACCATGCCAGAAGCGACTGCCGCCCCTGATCCACCGCTAGAACCACCGGGTGTATGCTCTGTATTCCAAGGATTTCTCGTTGGGCCGTGAAAAGCAGGCTCTGTAATGCCCATTAAAGCAAATTCAGGCACATTCGTCTGTCCAAGAAAAACGGCTCCTGTGTTCCTGACCCTTCGTACAAATTCGGCATCACGAACAGCAAGATAATTCTGGAACGATTTTGATCCCGATGTAATCTTTTCTCCTTCAATCTCCTGGGTTATATCCTTTAGAAGCATTGGCACGCCTGCAAAAGTGCTATTCATATCAAGTGTGCCGACGGCAGCTTTTGCCTGCTCGTACATTTTATTAATAACCGCATTCAAATTGGGATTAATCGCTTCAATCTGGTTGATGGCCTCTTCCAATATTTCTTGGGTCTGAACTTCCTTTCCTTTAAGCAATTCCGCAAGCCCCAGCGCATCATAATCCCGATAGTGAAAACCCTTCATCGCTCCATTCCCCCTGATATACATTAATTTATTCTATTTAATTAAATATAAAGTATTTATCAGAAAAGTCAAAATTCATAGGCCAAAAAACCTATTTACATATATCGGGAAGTTTTAATCTATTCATAAGGAATAGAAGAATATAATACATTTCTTTGAAAAAGAATAAGGATGTATGCAATATGTTTGCGTTACTGTTTAACAAATTATATATTGAAAGAGTATTTTTTCAGAAGCAATTGATCAGGAAAAGAGGTTTTAGCTTTGGTTCAAAATAATAAACCGTCCGCACTAATCATGATATTCGGAGCAACCGGGGACTTGGCTAAGCGCAAGCTGTTCCCTTCCATTTATCGATTATTCCAAAAAGAAAAGATAGATAAATTTGCCGTTGTCGGCGTGGCAAGAAGGCCTCTTACCAATGAAGAATTCCAAGCCAATGTGAAGGACTCGATTCTAACCTTCACCAATGAACAGGAAAACATCGACGACTTTGCCTCTCACTTTTTTTATCATTCGCATGATGTGACCAGTTCCGAATCGTACATACAGTTGAAGGAGATCGCAGACCGTTTAGATAGCCATTATCAGCTTGAAGGCAACCGTGTCTTCTATCTTGCCATGGCTCCTGAGTTCTTCGGAACAATCGCAGAACAGGTGAGAGAGCAAGGTCTCACTGACACAACCGGCTATAAACGCCTTGTCATTGAAAAACCGTTTGGACACAGTTTTCAAAGTGCTTTGGAGCTTAACAAACGGATCCGTACTGCGTTTGAAGAAGACGAAATCTATCGCATTGACCACTATCTCGGTAAAGAAATGGTACAAAATATTGAGGTCATCCGTTTTGCCAACGCTCTTTTTGAACCATTATGGAACAGCCGCTACATCTCCAATATTCAGGTGACTTCAAGTGAAACGCTTGGTGTAGAGGAACGCGGCCGTTATTATGAAACGAGCGGGGCATTACGAGACATGGTCCAGAACCATATGCTGCAAATGGTTGCACTTCTTGCGATGGAACCGCCCATCCGGTTGACTACCGAGGAAATCCGCAGCGAGAAAGTGCGTGCGCTTCGTTCCCTTCGTTCGATGACTGCGGAAGAAGTGAATCAATATTTTGTGCGTGGCCAGTATGGCTCAGGCACAATGAATGGGGAAAATGTTCCCGGTTACCGGGAAGAGCAAATGGTTGATCCCGAGTCAAACACGGAAACATTCGTCGCTGGGAAACTGATGATTGACAACTTCCGTTGGGCCGGTGTACCTTTCTATATTCGTACCGGGAAAAGGATGGACATTAAATCAACTAAAATCGTGGTCCAATTTAAGGACATTCCGATGAATTTGTATTACAAAACGGGAGAAACGCTTCACCCTAACCTCCTTGTCATCCATATTCAGCCTGAGGAAGGCATCACCCTTCTCCTGAACGCTAGAAAAACTGGAAATGGTATGAGATCGAGACCGGTACAGCTGTCATATTCAAATAAAAGCAGCGACAAACTTAACACACCAGAGGCGTATGAAAAGCTTCTGTTCGATAGCATGCGAGGCGATGCCACGAACTTTACGCACTGGGACGAAGTGGCCTTATCATGGAAATTTGTCGATAGCATTTCCGAAGTATGGGAAACGACAAAGGACAGCACTTTCCCGAACTACAAAGCCGGTACAACCGGACCTGAATGCGCTGACGAACTGCTGGAAAAAGACGAACATTTCTGGTGGCCTGTAGAAAACCTCGACCTTGAAGAGTAACGCTTAAAGAAAAAGGATATCCCGACCGGGATATCCTTTTTCTCATGATGCGCCTTATTTGGTGATTTGGATTAATTATTGCGAGTTTGGATTAAATATCCACCGAATCGGATTAATTAATTATTTACTGACTTGGATTTATTTCTAAAAATCTTCCCTCTAATTGAATCGAGGATCTCTCGGTGTTTTTTAGCCGTTCCTTTATTCATCCAAAACGACACGCCTGATTCCAGGATGATCAAAAAGAGAAACACTGATCCAACAATCCAAAGCATCGGCATGTTCATCCTCCCTTTTGTCTTATCAGCTTATGTTGGAAATCATCAAATATTATCTGATCTTTTTCTTTAAGGGTATCTTTTTGGACAAAAAAAAGAAAATCCGATATGGACTATTTTCCATAGGATTTTCTGACTAAATTTTTTTCGCAAAAACGACTCTATCCCCATTTTCCCCGTCGTAATTGCTATGTACGGAAATCCCATCTATCTCTTTATCTCCCTGAATAATCGTAAAGCCAAGCTGACTGTGAAAGGATATCGAATTCCGATTAACCGGCGATGTTATGCATTTTATCGTGTCCACACCTTTTACACAGCAACAGAACTTGCGAACCTATCATACAGCTGTCTGCCAATGCCCTGTTTGCGGAAATTGGGGTTAACCCCTACAAAATGCACATACGCTGTATTGGGTTCCGTCTGTGAAAGAAATCCGACGATGAAACCGGCTATTTCTCTATCCTTTTCGATGACAAAACTCGTATCATTAAAATGCTGAAAGAAAAGCCTGGGCAGCATGGAACTCATCTTACGCCCACCCCACCAATCATTCAAGCGGGAAATGATGTGTGGATAATCATCTTCCTTTATATTTCGGATGTTCATTCATATCGCTCCTTTGTGTATATGTTCCTTACATACTTCCGCCTGCTTCGGCAAGACTAACAATGGTGATTTTTCACCGAACCTGACTACGAATGGAGGGTATAACCATGAACGTTCGTGAAGGCCTGATTCCCACTGCTTTAGGTACTGCTGTAACAGCTGCTGGTTATGCAATGAAACAGAACGAGGGTTCCAATAAAATGGTTGCTAATACCATATTCGGATTTGGATTGGCCCATGTGGTTCTTGGCGTCATTGACCTTGTGGAACATCGTCGTTAACAATGGAGGAGCACAGATCTGTGCTCCTTTTACTGTAATTTTAATAATAGCTCGTAAATTCCGATGATCGAGCACAAATTCCGATGATCGAGCATAAATCCAGATCATCGAGCACAAATTCGGATGATCGCGCACAAATTCACATCATCGAGCACAAATTCCGATGATCGAACATAAATCCAGATTATCGAGCACAAATTCCGATGATCGAGCATAAATCCAGATCATCGAGCACAAATTCTGATCATCGAGCACAAATTCCGATGATCGAGTACAAATCCAGATCATCGAGCACAAATTCGGATTATCGAGCATAAATCCAGATCATCGAGCACAAATCCGGATCATCGAGCACAAATTCTGATCATCGAGCACAAATCCGGATCATCGAGCACAAATTCCGATGATCGAGCATAAATCCAGATCATCGAGCACAAATTCGGATGATCGCGCACAAATTCACATCATCGAGCACAAATCCGGATCATCTAGTACAAATTCATAATCGCTTCTTAAAATCACCATGAAGTAACGGCATTTCCTAAAATTATACCCAAAAACGGACTAACCTCTAAGATTAGTCCGCTTTCGTCATTATATGAAACCTATTTCTCCATCCATTCTGTATGGAAAGTTCCTTCTTTGTCGACGCGTTGATAAGTGTGTGCCCCGAAGTAATCACGCTGTGCCTGGATTAGGTTGGCAGGCAGCGTTTCCGTGCGATAGCTGTCGTAATAAGAAAGCGCAGCAGCGAAGCTTGGAACCGGAATCCCGTTCATGACTGCTGTGGATACTACTTCACGAAGAGCTCCCTGATAGCTTTCGACGATTTCTTTGAAATACGAATCGAGAAGCAGATTGTTCAGTTGGCCATCGCGGTCATAAGCATCCTTGATTTTCTGCAAGAATTGCGCCCGGATGATACAGCCTCCGCGGAAAATCATCGCAATTTCCCCGTAGCGCAGGTCCCAGCCGTACTCCTCAGAGGCGGCTTTCATTTGCGCAAAGCCTTGTGCGTATGAACAAATTTTACTCATATATAGTGCTTTTCGGATGCTCTCGATGAATCCGTCCCGATCACCGGAAAACGGTTTGATTTCAGGTCCGCTTAGTATTTTGCTTGCTGCAACACGCTCGTCCTTAAGGGCAGAAATAAAACGGGCAAACACGGATTCTGTAATGATTGGGAGTGGAACGCCCAAATCTAGTGCACTCTGGCTTGTCCATTTGCCTGTGCCTTTCTGGCCGGCTTTATCGAGGATGACATCAACCATCGGCTTGCCGGTTTCCTCATCATATTTCTTGAAAATATCAGCGGTAATTTCAATGAGATAGCTGTCCAGCTCGCCTTGATTCCAATCGGCGAATACGCTGTGAAGCTCTTCCGCGGAAAGTCCGAGGATATTTTTTAATAAGAAATACGATTCTGAGATAAGCTGCATGTCTCCATACTCAATTCCGTTATGGACCATCTTTACATAATGACCGGCACCATCCGGACCAATATATGTACAGCATGCGTCTCCATTTACCTTGGCAGAGATATCCTTTAAGATCGGCGCAACCAGTTCATACGCTTCCTTTTGTCCGCCAGGCATGATCGAAGGACCGGTCAACGCACCTTCCTCACCGCCGGAAACGCCAGTACCGATAAAATGAATGCCAAGCGCGCTAAGCTCTTCATTGCGGCGCTGAGTGTCCTTGAAGAATGTATTACCGCCGTCAATTAAGATGTCACCTTTATCAAGCAAAGGCTTAAGCTGCTCGATTGTGGCGTCAGTCGGGCCTCCGGCTTTGACCATTAACAGGATTTTGCGAGGACTCTCCAACGAAGAAACAAACTCTTCGACACTATATGTAGGAACCACGTTTTTACCTTGTGCCTCACTCATCATCTCATCCGTTTTTTCTCTTGAACGGTTGTATACCGAAACAGAATAACCTCTGCTCTCAATATTAAACGCAAGGTTTTTACCCATTACGGCAAGTCCGACTACACCAATTTGCTGTTTTGACATGGATTCTCTTCCCTTCTTTACCTTATCGGCTTACTATATCAACTATCTCAGCGATGTTCAAACATCATGCTTTTTCCTTTATATTTTACCCGTTAACTTGTTATTATTTATTTTCTTTTTTTGAATCATCAATGTTCCTGTCCTTTAAACTGAAATTATCAAAAAAGTCTTTACCAAAACTGGTCTCAGCCACAACCGGGGAATTTTTCATTTCAGAAGGCCCTTTTGTAATGATATCCTTGCCATATTTATTCTGTAACTGGTCTAAAGCTTTATATAAAGGCTCCTTTTCGGCATCCTTATGATAGGAAAATAAATCAAGCTGCTTGAAGGCTGCTTCTCTCTCGGTGACATCAAAGGCCGTCACCCCGAGCAACCTGATCTTTTCTCCCTTCCAATGCTTCTTAAAAAGCCGAACTGCCATGGCATGGATTTCGTCCGCCGCTGAAAAAGGATTTTCGACGATCCTGCTTCTCGTGATCGTTTTTCTATCTTTATAGCGGATGGTGATGCCGATTTTCTGGCCAACCAGCCCTTTATTCTTCAAGCGAAGAGCCACTTTTTCCGACAGCTTTCTTAATATATCGATCAATTCTTTTTGGTTGGTGGAGTCATGCGGCAGGGTGGTTGAATTGCCAATACTTTTATGTTCAAAAATAGACTCGGGATCGACCTGTCTTTGATCGTTTCCATTCGCACGCTCTTTCAGGCGGAGTCCGTTAATTCCCAACACCTGTTTCAATTGAATTTCATTTGCTTTCGCTAAATCGCCAATCGTGCTGATCCCGATGTTTTCCAACTTTTCAGCTGTCTTCTTGCCGATTCCGTGCATTTCACCAACATGAAGCGGCCACATCTTGATCGGGACGTCGCGTTTTCGCAAAATGGTGATGCCCATCGGTTTTTTCATATCGGAGGCTGTTTTGGCAAGAAATTTGTTTGGAGCGACCCCAATGCTGCATGGCAAGTCCATCGTTTCAAAGATTCGCTTTTGGATGCTTTCAGCAATTTCGATCGGTGAACCAATATCACCTGAGTCTGTAATATCAAGGTATCCTTCATCTATTGAAACAGGCTCCACCAACTCCGTATACCCTCGGAAAAGCTCAAAAATAGCCAATGAAGCTTTCTTATATCTTTCGAAATTAGGCGTCATCACAGTCAGCTGAGGGCACAGTTTTTTAGCTTCCCAGAGGGGCATCGTTGTTTTTACACCGAATTTCCTTGCCTCATAGCTGCAGGTTACAATGATGCCCCTCCTTTCTTCGGGATTGCCGGCAATTGCGAGCGGTTTGCCTTTTAAAGAGGGATCGTAAGCCATTTCAACCGAGGCGTAAAAGCTATTCATATCTACATGGAGGATTACTCTGCCATTCTTGGGATACATCTCGTTCACGCCGTCACTTCCTTGTCAAACTCCGTTTACTTCTATTTTAACAAAACTCGTCAACAGGTACACTACCACTCTGTATGTAAAATAAAGACGCTGAAAATTCAGCGTCCTCTGACTTCTTTACTTTCTAGCTACTTCTTGGACAATCGCAATGACCATTTCGCCAAGCTTTGACAATTCCTCGACCGGGATCTTTTCATTCGTTGTATGAATTTCTTCGTATCCCACTGCAAGGTTAACAGTCGGAATGCCGAAACCTGCAATGACGTTTGCGTCGCTTCCGCCTCCGCTTTGCTGCAGTTCACAAGGGCGGCCAATTTTTTCGGCTGCTTTTCTAGCGACTTCCACAACATGATCACCCGCACCATACTTAAATCCTGGATACATAACGGTTATTTCAACATCGGCACGTCCGCCCATTTCTACTGCGGCGGTTTCAAATGCTTCTTTCATTTTGTCGGCCTGTTGTTCCATTTTTTCTGTAATTAGAGAACGAGCCTCTGCAAGGATCTCAACATGATCGCAAACGATATTAGTCTGTGTACCGCCTTCAAAGCGCCCGATGTTGGCTGTTGTTTCTTCATCAATTCTGCCAAGCGGCATTCTTGAGATTGCTTTCGAAGCAATCGTAATCGCGGAAATCCCCTTTTCGGGAGCAACGCCGGCATGCGCTGTTTTTCCCTGAATAATCGCTTTGACCTTCGCCTGTGTCGGAGCAGCGACAATGATATTGCCGACTTTCCCATCGCTATCAAGTGCGTACCCGAATTTTGCAGTAACCAAGGAACGGTCAAGCACTTTTGCTCCGACTAAACCGGATTCTTCCCCGACAGTTATGATGAATTCAATCGTGCCGTGCGCGATATTTTGCTCTTTTAATACTCTGATTGTTTCAAGCATGACAGCAAGCCCGGCTTTATCATCCGCACCGAGGATCGTCGTGCCGTCTGAAACAATATATCCATCCTTAATCGATGGCTTGATTCCTTTACCCGGCACCACTGTATCCATATGGGATGTGAAGTAGATCGTGTCGATTCCTTCTTTTCTGCCTTTCAGCGTACAGACAAGGTTACCGGCTCCATGTCCGGTCAAGCCGGTTGTGTCATCTTCAAAAACTTCAACGCCAAGCGCTGTAAACTTATCCTTTAGTACTTTGGAAATTTCGGTTTCAAATTTTGTTTCCGAATCAATTTGAACCAGTTCCATAAACTCCTGGACTAATCGCTCTTCATTAATCAATGTCAATACCTCCAAAAATGATCTACTGTATCAGTATACTCCTGATACTCGACCGGCGGCAAATATCCGGGATAGAACATAAGGCATTTTAAACGTTATTTACAAAGGGATATTGCCATGCTTTTTGAACGGCCGGGATTCCTTCTTGTTGCGGAGCATTTCAAGTGCCTGGACAAGCTTGATCCTTGTGTCGCGCGGATCGATCACATCATCGACCATTCCCTGGCTTGCTGCAACATACGGGTTCGCAAACTTTTCGCGGTACTCCTCGATCTTTTTGGCGCGCGTTTGTTCAGGGTTTTCGCTGTTCTGGATCTCCCGGGCAAAAATAATGTTAGCCGCTCCCTGTGGCCCCATGACGGCAATTTCCGCATTCGGCCAGGCGTAAACCAGGTCAGCCCCGATCGATTTACTGTTAAGAGCCACATAGGCACCACCATATGCTTTACGCAAAATGACCGTAAGCTTCGGTACAGTCGCCTCTGAATAAGCGTATAGTATCTTAGCACCGTGCCTGATTATGCCGCCGTGCTCCTGCTTTACGCCCGGGAAAAAGCCGGTAACGTCTTCAAATGTAATGATCGGGATATTGAAGGAATCACAGAACCTAATAAAGCGGGCCGCTTTATCGGAAGAATCGATATCTAGACCGCCGGCCATGAATTTAGGCTGGTTGCATACGAGTCCAACCACTTCTCCTTTAATTCGTGCGAGGCCGATTACAATATTCTTTGCAAAATCCTTTTGCACTTCCATAAATGAACCTTCATCCGTGACTTCTACAATGACAGTTCGGACGTCGTATGGACGCAATCCGTCAAAGGGAATCGCCTCCGTCAGGTTCGGACGGTAATCATCTTCCTCATTAAACTCTGCACGAGAAGGTTTTTCTTCATTATTCTGTGGCAGATAGCCGATAAGCTTCCGCACCATTTCAAGCACTTCTTCTTCTGTTTGTCCCTGAAAATGGGCATTCCCGCTAATGCTGTTATGTACTTTTGCGCCGCCTAGATCCTCAGAGCTGATCTTTTCTCCGGTGACAGCTTCAATGACTTTTGGGCCCGTGATGAACATTTGGCTTGTTTTCTCAACCATGAAGACAAAGTCGGTGATCGCAGGCGAATATACGGCTCCCCCGGCACTAGGCCCCATAATCACAGAAATTTGCGGGATTACCCCGGAATATATCGCGTTCCGGTAAAAGATATGACCATAGCCGTCCAGGGATACGACTCCTTCCTGAATACGGGCCCCGCCTGAATCATTGAGCCCGATAAATGGAGCGCCATTTTTCGCTGCCAGATCCATCACATTCGCAATTTTCTTAGCATGCATTTCACCAAGGGCGCCGCCAAAAACGGTGAAATCCTGCGAAAATAAATAAATCGGTTTTCCGTTTACTTTGCCGTAACCGGTCACGACTCCATCTCCCGGCCCTTTCACACCATCAAGCCCAAAATCGCGACTGCGGTGTTCAATAAAAGGATTTAATTCAACAAATGTACCAGGATCAACCAACAAATCAATCCGTTCCCTCGCGGTAAGCTTTCCTTTTTCATGCTGCTTTTCGATTCGTTCATCCCCGCCGCCCAGCTCAATTTCCCGGCGCCGGTCGTACAGCTCATTGATTTTTTCATAGATGTCCGTCATTCCTGATCCTCCTCTGTCTCATTCCGTTCACAAAGCTCATAAAGAACGCCAGCGGTTCCTTTTGGATGAATAAAGGCGACATTTGCATGGTGTGCCCCGAGCCTTGGCTTCTCATCTATCATTTTAACGCCATTTTCCTTAATTTGCTGGATCCTGGCTTCAATATCTTCCACACCCAGAGCGATATGGTGGATACCCTGCCCCCGTTTTTCAATAAATTTTGCAATCGGACTGTCAGGTGATAACGCTTCCAATAACTCCAGCCTCGTATTACCCGCAGAGACAAAAGCAACCCTGACTCCTTGGCTTTCAACCGTTTCAACGCCTTCAAGCTTCAATTGAAAGACATTTGTATAAAGCGGAAGGGCTTCTTCAATCGAAAAAACAGCGATTCCAATATGATCAATATTTTTTATCATAACAGTCCCCCATTTACGTTTGACAATTATCTGACTATAACAATATTCAACAATAATCAGCATAATCCTGCTTATGCTACGGGTAAAATATGTTCGTCATTATTGCTTGTCTACAGGTAACCACTCACGTTACAATAATAGTAATCAATTCAGGTAGGGGAGAGTATGATGAGAAATAGAAATTTCAGGAAAATGGTCGTTTATTTGATGATCGCAACGATGCTGTTAACCTCATTATTGTCAGGAATGATAGCATTTTTTATGTAAAATTAAGGGTCTTAGCACATTTGCTAAGACCCTGTTTATTTATTTAATCGCGCCTTGTTCTTTGGCAAGCGTATAAAAATCTTTATTGGTTTTCGTAACCAAAATCTTCGTCCCGATCGGAACTTTATTATATAACCTTTCTACATCGGCGTTTTTCAAGCGGATGCAGCCGTTTGAAATATATTTACCGACCGTCCATGGCTGATTCGTCCCGTGGACCCCATATATTCTCCCGGCTGTATTTTTTGCATCAAAGCCAATCCACCGGGTCCCGAGCGGATTCTTCGGGTCACCGCCAGGAATATTCTGTTTGCGGTAATAAGGATTGACCGCCTTCACTTTTACGGTAAATAATCCTTCCGGTGTAAGTTCCTGACTTCTTCCCGTCCCGGCAGGCAAAACTTCTTGGACTGCATTGTCCTTGATGAATGCCAGCTTATTCGTAGCCTTGTTCACGATTATAAACGGGTCACCCGGTTTGACAGCAGGTACATCCGGATGGATTGGCGAAACCATCATGGCAAGCAAAATGGATAGTAGTAGCTTCATGTTGTTAACGCTCCCTTGCGTTTTTCGTTTATTTTAAACAAGGGAGTCGTTTTTCATTCGGCCTTTCGTTTCTAAAGGGAGTCCCTTAAAGGATAGCTTAATCTCAAGATAACGCTCCATTTCCCTCACCAGCTGGAATAAAGCCGCCCTGGATTCAAAATCTTCCCGTGTTTTCGGAAGCTCCATTTCTTTGATTTTTCCTCTCATTTCCTCGAGTTGCTGTAAATATACAATGGCCGTATTTTGCGGATGGACGTTCTCACTTAATTCTTGAATGAAATCAGCCAGTATCCCGCTCTGCCTGACATTTGTCGGGATGCTCGTCACTAGGGGCAGAATCCGCTCGATTATCTCAAATTGCTTTTCCCTCATTTTAAAATAATGATAATAGACATCCTCGCCCCTTAGAAAATGATTCTCGACATCCCGGAAAGCCATTGTTTTTGCCTCTTCCAAGAGCTGGTTCGTCTCGGTTATTTCCTTACCGTCCCAATCGCTTTCATTGGTCCGCAAGTAATTAACAATCTCCCGCAGAATGACACTGAAGTTTTTTTCAATTTCCACCCGGTAAGTGACCAGTTTATTCTCAAGACTTGGCATGTAAAGATTCATAATCAGGGCAACACCAATACCGATTATAATCAGAGCCGTTTCATTGAGCACCAGATCCACCGTCAAATTCCCGGCCATATAAAAATGAAGGACGATGACGCTGCTTGTGACAATCCCTTCCTGGATCTTTAGCGTTACAGTCGTTGGGATAAATAACAATAGCATCAGCCCGATTACAATCGGATGATAGGCAATGGCTTCAAAAAGGATCGCTGAAAACACAATCGCCAGCAGGCAGGCCAAGAATCTCGACCAGGCCGCCTTCAGTGATTTCTTCTTCGTAACCTGGACGCAAAGAATCGTCAAAATACCCGCTGAAGCAAAATTGTCCAGGCCAAAAAACTGGGCAATCATAATCGCAAGCGTCGCCCCTAAAGCGGTTTTCATCGTTCGATATCCGATTTTAAACATATATGTATCACCGGTTTCTATTTTCTTAATATCCATAGTATCAGCAAAACGGCGAGTTTTACAGCAGAAACTCGAGGGCCTATATAATATAGATTATTTTTCATTAGTGTTGCACTAATGTATTTTAAGTATTGGCTCTGTTAAATTCCATTGTTGATTTTCAAATGGTCATGGAATCTACTCGCTTT
>NZ_QVTC01000120.1 GCF_003429085.1 Bacillus sp. V59.32b
GCACATCCTGTGCAAGTCCTGTGAGAGTAGGACGTCGCCAAGCAAGCAGAAGACCAGCCGATTAGGCTGGTCTTTTTTGGCGCTTCCGAAGTTTCGCTTAAATCAACCGGGTTTTCGCGTAAATCGGTTATACTTTCGCTTAAAACACCAGAGTTTTGCTTAAATGGACCATATTTTCACTTGAATCCCCCTGATTTTCGCTTAAATCAAAAAACACCTCCCAATACTCCCCTTAAAAAAGCACATCATCTGTATAAAACAATCCCCCTTCTCCCTATTTTTCAGAATCCAGGTTTTGTAGCAACAAATAGGAGGTATAAAAATAAAATAAACGATCGGAACTTTTACATATGTTTTAAATACATAAAAACGGGCGAAAATAATATTGTCATAAAGGGCATTTTTATTGAAAATTTTTATTTTCACTGTATAATAAAAGTCAAATATAGTCAAAGTCAGATTGGAGGAGGTTGGGTGAAAAATATCTCCGATGTAATTGAGAATTATTTAAAGCAGATATTAGAGATGAGTGAGAAGGATATTTTAGAAATTAAAAGAAGTGAAGTCGCAGATAAATTTCAGTGTGTTCCTTCTCAGATCAATTATGTCATCAATACCAGATTCACCATCGAACGAGGTTATGTGGTAGAGAGCAAGCGGGGCGGCGGCGGTTATATCCGGATTATGAAGGTTAAATCGTATGATTACGCGCATTTGATTGATCAGTTAATATCTCTTATTGGATCCCGCGTTTCTCAAGCGACTGCTGAGGGAGTTATTAGCCGGCTGATAAGCGAAGATATTGTGAATGAACGGGAAGCCAGAATCATGTTAAGCGTCATGGATCGTTCCGTTATCTATATCGAATTGCCGACTAGGGACGAGTTACGGGCAAGAATCCTGAAGGCGATGCTTACAACCTTAAAATATAAATAAAAGTGCCTCGAGAGGTGATAAAGATGATTTGCCAGGAATGCAACGAACGGCCGGCGGCTCTGCATTTTACGAAAATTGTTAATGGAAAAAAAGCCGAAGTTCATATTTGTGAAAAATGTGCCCAGGAAAAAGGCGAGATGTTTATGTTTAATGGCGGCTCCGGTTTTTCGATTAATAATCTACTAGCGGGTTTATTAAACATAGAATCCGGCTTTCAACAGGCAATGCCAAATGCTCTTCCCAAAAAAGAAGTGCTTCGCTGTAAACGTTGTAATCTTTCGTTTCCACAGTTTGTCCATGTTGGTAAATTTGGCTGTGCTGAATGCTATGAAACCTTTAAAGACCAACTGGATCCTATTTTAAAAAGAGTCCATAGCGGAAATACTTCACATCTCGGGAAAGTACCTAAAAGAATTGGCGGAAGCATTCATATAAGAAAGCAAATCAACGATTTAAAACAAACACTTAAACAGTTTATCGAACAGGAAGAGTTCGAGAAGGCTGCTGACATTCGTGACCGGGTTCGTTCATTGGAAAAACAAATGAACAGTGGTGATGAAGGAGGGGAGCGGTCTTGAGTCTGGAACATTTTTTGGAAAATGCCATTAGTTCTTGGATGAATGAAGAGGGACCTGATTCTGATATTGTACTAAGTTCACGGGTACGTCTTGCACGGAATTTTAAGGTTCTCCGTCAAATGTTGGGGTGGCGACTCATTGTCGTCACCCTTAACCAATG
>NZ_QVTC01000121.1 GCF_003429085.1 Bacillus sp. V59.32b
TTGGCTCTATAATATTTGTTGGGGTCTAGACACAACTTCTGTCGATACATTAAAAGACACGCAAAGCCCTAATTTCTTTATACTTGAATTGTCGAGAAACAAGTAAAGAGAATTGGGGTTGCGTGTAAATGAATAGTACCATGGATATTCCGGGATTGAAAGAAGCTATCGTCACTAAGGTAGATGAAGCAGAAGGCGTGATGCGTATTTTTGTGGAGATGGAACCGAGGACCCACCGTTGTCCCCAGTGCAATGCGAGAACCAATAAGATACATGATTACCGGATTCAAAAGATCCATCATTTAAAATGGTTTGAACGAACCACCCAAATTTTTTATAGACGCCGCCGTTATGTGTGTGACTGCGGGAAACGCTTTTCAGAGAAAACACCCATTGTTGAGCGCTATCAGAGAACGTCAGTGGAGTGGAATCAAGCCGTATCGATCCGGGCTATTAAAGGAAAGACGTTTAAAGAAACGGCCCAACATTATGGTACCTCTTCATCTACCATTGTACGCCGGTTTGACCGTCTGGCAAAAAGTGAAATCCGTGCGGTAAAGGAGCTTCCGGCAGTCATTGCCATTGATGAATATAAAGGGGACACCAGGGAAGGGAAATATCAGTTAATTATTGCCGACGGGATCACAAAGCAACCCCTGGATATTCTTCCTAACCGCTATAAAAGTACAATCAAGCACTACCTGCAAAAGCATGGTGCCCAGGTTCAGGTAGTCATCATGGATATGAGCCAATCCTTTAAAGCAGCCGTACAAATGGCCCTGAGCCGTCCAGTGATTGTGGCAGACCGTTTTCACTTTTGCCGGTATATTTACTGGGCACTGGATGGAGTGAGAAGACGTGCCCAACAGGCGTTTCATGACTATGATCGTAAGAAGTGCAAACGGATGAAGCATGTGTTTCATAAAGCTCAAGACCGTCTCACAGAAAACGAACGATGGCATCTGGATCGTTATTTGGATTTATCAGAGGAACTGAAACAGGCCTATGAACTGAAGGAAAGTTATCGAATTTGGTTTAATCGGGCTAAAATGATTGGCACGAATCAGATAGATGTAGTAAAAGAGGAACTAAAGAATTTTTATAACATAGTGGAATCATCAGGGATTCCTGAAATGCAGAAAGCCATAAAAACCTTTCAAAACTGGCAGACGGAAATCCTGAATAGTTTTGTTTATGGCTATTCGAACGGCTTTTTGGAAGGGATCAATAATTTAACTAAAGTAATGAAACGAAATGCATTTGGATTTAGAGATTTTGACCGCTTTCGAGCGAAAATTTTATTGTCGCATCAGTATAACGGAATTGGGGTTCACATTGGTTAAGGGTGACGACAATGAGTCGCCACCCCAACATTTGACGGAGAACCTT
>NZ_QVTC01000122.1 GCF_003429085.1 Bacillus sp. V59.32b
TCTCGTGCGGTGTCTATTCGAGGATGATCACTCAACGTCCTGCGGGAAAAGCGTGGCCAAGTGAGACCCCGCAGGAGCGAAGCGACGAGGAGGCTCACGGATCGCCCGCGGAAAGCGTCCGCCTGTAGCGGAAATCACAGCCCCATTCAACAGGTACAAAACTAAGAACATTTTTTGAGTAACTAATATTCTGTTGGTCTGTGTTTCTTTATAAAAAGGAATTATGAAATTGATTCAGTTATCTAAAACGATTAACCGGATTTTAATCAAATTTTTTTCAATATGGAGTTTTTGTATTTGCTGTTAAATAGGGATTGAAGGGAATTTTTTAATCAATTTTTATTCTAAAGCTACAAGTGAGCCAATAATACACCGCTTGCCTTCGGAGACAATGTTCAGGATGAATTCATCAGCATGAGGAAATTTTAGAAACAAGGCGAATGATGTAGAATAAGAAAGAAAAAAGAAAATACATTGTACAATTGGTTGTAAATCCGCTAACATTAATGGTAATGAAAGTTTTTTTTCGAGAGGTGCTTTTTGTAGATGAATAAAGGACAACGGCATATTAAAATAAGGGAAATCATTGCTAACAATGATATAGAAACGCAGGATGATCTGGTTGATGAGTTGAAAAATGCAGGCTTCAATGTGACGCAGGCGACCGTCTCCAGAGATATTAAGGAATTGCATTTGGTTAAGGTCCCGTTAATGGATGGGCGCTATAAATACAGCCTGCCTGCCGACCAAAGATTCAATCCGCTGCAAAAGCTGAAAAGAATGCTCATTGATGCATTTGTTCGCATTGATTCGGCAAGTAATCTGCTTGTTATGAAAACCCTGCCGGGAAATGCACAGGCAATTGGTGCCCTGATTGACAACCTGGACTGGGAAGAAATTCTAGGCACGATCTGCGGGGATGATACTTGTTTAATCATTTGCAGGACTCAGGAAGATACCGAAACCATTTCAAATAAATTTTTGGACATGCTCTAATCCTTAGGAGAGGTGAGGTTTGCCTTGTTAACGGAAATATCCATTAAAAATTTTGCGATCATTGAGGCCCTTTCGATTTCATTTGAAAAGGGCTTAACTGTTTTGACAGGGGAAACCGGCGCGGGGAAATCGATCATTATTGATGCCGTCCATTTGCTTGTCGGGGGACGGGGCTCTGCCGAGTTCATACGTCATGGGGAAAAGAAAGCGGAAATCGAAGGGCTGTTTCAGCTGGAGGATGAGAACCATCCTGTATTTGCGAAAGCAGAAGAGTTCGGTATTGACGCGAGCGACGGAATGGTTGTGTTGCGCCGTGAAATGTCAAGCACCGGAAAAAGTGTTTGCCGGGTTAATGGAAAGCTTGTGACAATTGCTGTCCTGCGTGAAATTGGCGGGAAATTAATTGATATCCACGGCCAGCATGAGCATCAGGAACTAATGGACGAACGGCTTCATTTACCGCTTTTGGACCAGTTTGGCGGGGAAAAAATCTCCACTGCCCTTGCGGAATACGAAAATCTGTTTAAACAATTTGATCAAGCCACAAAGCAGTTGAAGAAACTCAGCCAAAATGAGCAGCAGATGGTGCACCGGCTTGACTTGATTAAATTTCAGCACGAGGAGATCGAAAAAGCGAATTTGAAGCTTGATGAAGATGAAGAGCTGTCAGAAGAAAGAAAATCAATTAATAATTTTGAAAAGATCCATGAGGCGCTTCAAACAAGCTATCAGGCACTTCGTGAAGAACAAAGAGGGCTTGACTGGGTATCAGTCGCGATGAATAATCTCGAGGACGCGGCCAGTGTTGATGAGTCTGTGCGACAGGTAGCGGAAACGATCTCAAACAGCTATTATCTTTTAGAGGATGCCGCTTCAGAAATCAGGGACCGGCTTGATACGCTGGAATACGATCCGGTGCGGCTTGATTTTATTGAAAACAGGCTGAATGAAATGAACCAATTGAAACGAAAATATGGCAAAACGATTGAAGAAATTCTCGAATATGGCGCCGCGATTGAAGAAGAAATTGAAACACTTTTAAATCGCGAAACGCATATCGCCAAGCTTGAAACTGAAATCAAGTCGATTAAGGAAGACCTGCTCGTGGAAGCGAAAAATCTTTCTGAAATTAGACAAAAATACGCGAAGCAACTGACGAAGCAAATTCATCAGGAATTAAAAGAACTATATATGGAGAAAACAGTCTTTGAAGTCCGTTTTCATAAATCTGCTTTGACACACGACACATTTGCAGACACGGGCATTCATTCCGGCGGCTTGGACGAGCTCGAATTTTATATTTCAACAAATCCAGGCGAGCCGTTAAAGCCGCTTTCCAAAATCGCGTCTGGCGGAGAACTGTCGAGAATCATGCTTGCTTTAAAAAGTATTTTCTCAAAACACCAGGGAATTACGTCAATAATTTTCGATGAAGTGGATACCGGTGTCAGCGGCAGGGTTGCCCAGGCAATTGCTGAAAAAATATATAAAGTGGCGGTGGATTCACAGGTGCTCTGTATTTCCCATCTGCCGCAGGTCGCTGCAATGGCCGATACTCATTTATTTATTGCCAAGGAAATCAAGGGCGGACGCACGAAAACCTCCGTCCAGCCGCTTGGTCAAAATGACAAGATAAAGGAAATCGGCAGGATGATCTCAGGCGTTGAGATAACCGACCTGACCAAACAGCATGCCAAAGAACTAATTGAGCAGGCAGAACAATTAAAAGAGGCCCGGTAACGTCTTAAAAACATAGGTGTATACATGGTTACATGTAAATGCGTGATTGAAAAGCTATCCAAAAACGGATAGCTTTTATTTTGCGGTGAAGTTATAAATGGATGGCATGAAGGCTACATTAAGGGTGTAGCCATAAAGCAAAAGGAAGCGAGGAGAGTGAATAGGTTGAAGCTATGGATAAACAGAATAATCGGTGGAATCCTCCTTGTTTCGCTACTAGCATTAGGGTTATACCAGCCACTCCGTGAATATATCTCATTCCCAAGAAAAATTGTCCTGTTTGAGGGCGATCAATATAGTATTCCTAAAGCCTTACCTGTAACCGCAAAAGTAATAACGGCTGATTCCGGTGCCGACGTCAATGAAGATGGGACTTCGATTACGCTTGATGCAGATAAGCCTGGTACAAATGAATTACTCCTCGATTTTGCAGGATTGCCGGCAAAAAAAGTCGACATCGAAGTCATTAAAGACTTTAAAGTCATACCGGGAGGACAGTCTATCGGGGTCAAACTGAACACCCTTGGGGTTTTGGTAGTCGGACATCACCTGGTGGACACGCAGCAAGGAAAGAAATCGCCAGGGGAATTAGCCAAAGTTGAAGTGGGCGATATCATTACGAAAATCAATGGCCAAACGATGAAAAAAATGTCCGATGTTACTCCTTTCGTTCAGGAAGCAGGAGAAAAGGGAGAACCTCTCCACCTTGACATTACCCGCGATAAAGAAACGGTAAAAGCAACGCTAAAGCCATTAAAGGACAAGAATGAAGGCACCTATAAGCTGGGGCTTTACATTCGTGATTCAGCGGCAGGAATTGGGACGATGACATTTTTTCATCCCGAATCAAGAAAATATGGAGCGCTCGGCCATGTGATATCCGATATGGATACAAAACAGCCAATCGTGGTCAAGGACGGTCAGATTGTCCGCTCGACAGTAACATCCATTGAAAAAGGGAGCAACGGAGACCCGGGTGAAAAACTTGCCCACTTCTCGAAAAATAGAGAAATCATCGGAAATATTAATCGGAACAGTCCGTTTGGCATTTTTGGAAAACTGAAGCAAAACATTGATAACGGAATCTCAGATAAGCCAATGCCCATCACATTGTCGCATGAAGTAAAAGAAGGACCGGCAAAAATCCTTACGGTCGTAGAAGGCTCGGCTGTATCGGAATTCGATGTGGAAATTGTCAGTACCATCCCGCAAAAATTTCCGGCGACAAAAGGCATGGTCTTAAAGGTAACAGATAAAAAGCTTTTGGAGCAGACTGGCGGAATCGTTCAAGGAATGAGCGGCAGCCCGATCATCCAAAATGGAAAACTGATCGGTGCCGTGACCCACGTGTTCGTCAACGATCCGACAAGCGGTTACGGGGTCCATATAGAATGGATGCTGAACGAGGCAGGAATCAATTTATATGAAAACGAAGCAAGGCATTTGAAAGCAAGTTGATACGAAGAAACCCCATACAGACTGCGGGGTTTCTTTTTTTCGATTATTCAGCATATTATCACACTTTTTTACATTTCCTTATCATTGTGGTAAAATAAACCATTGGGGTTTTTCGACAAATTCCTATACTAATGGCGAAAATAGTCGAAAACAGGAGAAAACGTGAGAAAGATAATGATATTGCACTATTTTTTTGAAAATAAGAGGATTTTCATTCCCATTGTCGAAAATTTCAATTACAATAGATTTAAATAATTAGAAAAAATGATCAACTGCAGTTGAGGAGGAAATAGAGTGAAGAAGATAAAAGTGTGTGTGGTAGATGATAATAGAGAGCTCGTGTCCTTGCTCGAGGAATATATCTCAAGTCAAGATGATATGGAGGTTATCGGTGTTGCCCATAACGGACAGGATTGCTTGACCCTGCTGGAAAGCACGGATCCCGACATTTTGATTCTAGATATCATTATGCCGCATGTAGACGGTCTTGCCGTTTTGGAAAAAATAAGGGAAACGAAGCAAGGGAACTCCCTTCCGAATGTTATTATGCTGACGGCCTTCGGACAGGAAGATGTGACGAAGAAAGCGGTCGATTTGGGAGCTTCCTATTTTATCCTTAAACCGTTCGATATGGAAAACCTCGCAAGCCAGATCCGTCAGGTCAGCGGAAAAGGAAATAGCGTTTTGAAAAAACCTTCTCAATACAGCTATCGCAACAGCCAGATAGAATCTAAGCCGAAAAATTTAAGCGCAAGCATCACAAGCATCATCCATGAAATCGGAGTGCCGGCCCATATTAAAGGTTATTTGTATTTGCGTGAGGCAATCACAATGGTCTACAATGATATCGAGCTTCTTGGGTCCATCACGAAGGTTCTATATCCGGATATTGCGAAGAAATATAATACGACTGCTAGCCGTGTGGAACGCGCAATTCGCCATGCCATTGAAGTGGCATGGAGCCGTGGAAACATTGAATCGATTTCTTCGTTGTTCGGCTACACTGTCAGCATGTCCAAAGCCAAGCCGACAAACAGTGAATTCATCGCAATGGTGGCTGACAAGCTAAGGCTTGAACATAAGGCTTCTTGAGAAGGTTAGGTGTGTAGACGTATTAATCATTTTTTCCTCGCTCAACAAACGAATGTTTGTTGAGTTTTTATATTTTTTCGTTGATAAATGTAAGCTATCGTTCATAATCATGAGCATAAGCTTTTTTGTTTATTACAATGAAATAAGAACGGTATGAAATTTGCAGGGGGCGAAGCTTCGGTGACTTTGATTTTTGCACACAGGGGGTCTTCAGGGACTCATCCAGAGAATACGATGATCTCTTTTCAGGAAGCGAAAAGAGCAGGTGCTGACGGTCTTGAAATCGATGTGCAGTTGTCTCGTGATGGCGAAATAGTCATTATCCATGACGAAAAGCTGGACAGAACAACAAACGGTACCGGGTATGTTAAGGATAGTACCCTTCAGGAAATTAAATCTTACAATGCAAGCCATCCATTCGGCAAACATTATGGACGGACGGAAATACCCACTTTAATCGAGTTGTTTGACTGGCTGCTAGGAAATGATTTGCTGTGTAATATTGAATTAAAAAACGGGGTGTTTCCGTATCCCGGTATGGAGGAAAAAGTAATCGGCCTGATCCGGAGCTATCGGTTGGAGGAACGGATCATCCTATCTTCTTTCAATCATTACAGCCTCGTCCATTGTGTCCGGATAGCACCCGAACTTGAAACAGCCCCGTTGTACAGGGACGGTCTTTACATGCCATGGGTTTACGCCCAATCGATAGGCGCCAAAGCGATTCATCCGAGCATTAAAGCGGCTCCGGATTATATTATTAATTCCGCCATCCGCGCAGGAATGAAAGTGCGGCCATTTACAGTCAATAATGAAAATAGAATGGAAGAGCTCATTCGGATAGGATGCAGCGCCTTTTTTACCGATTTCCCAGAAAATGCAGTCAAACTTCGTCAGAAATATAAATAAAGAAAACTCGCCACGCGGCGAGTCAGACTGTAGACAAACTGGATGAAATCGAGTTTGCCTGCGGTTATTTTTTTATTTGGC
>NZ_QVTC01000123.1 GCF_003429085.1 Bacillus sp. V59.32b
GTCTCGCATATCCTCGCCAATCAACTTTGTTGCAAAATTAACTGAGATATTACGTTAATGAATATTAAAACCACCAGTTATGGTGATGAACCGACTTATTGTTGGTTTGGCAAATCTTTCACTTATGCCTCTTGAGTTTCTCTGTCTTTTTTGTTGGAGAATAGGAACCCTCCAACAGCGATTCCGATCAAGACAATCCAAAAAGTCGCCTTCCATCCCGTGGATTCGGGAAAGTGCTCATCAAGAACAGCGATTGAAGGATGTGCCAGCGTGAATACCGCGAGCTTGATGCCAACCCAGCCGACGATAAAGAAAGCAGCTGTTTCAAGAGAAGGACGTTTCTGAAGCAGCTTCACAAATGCACTTGCGGCAAAACGCATAATGATTAGCCCAATCATTCCGCCGAGGAACATAACCGTGAACTGTCCGCCGTCAACGCCACCGACTTCAAACCAACCAGTTTCTGGGAGGGTTACAGCAAGAGCTACTGCCGCAAGCATAGAGTCGACCGCAAACGCGATATCCGCTAGTTCCACTTTTAAGACGGTCATCCAAAAGCCGGAGCCGGCGTTCGCTTTCGGCTCATGCAGTTTATCCTCTTCCTTATGGGTGAATCGTTTGTAGATGTGCTGGAACGATATAAACAACAGGTAAAGTGCTCCAATCGCCTGCACCTGCCACACATCGACAAGAAAGGAAATGAGGAACAGACTCAAAAATCTAAATACAAATGCTCCGAGCAGCCCATAAAACAGGGCTTTTTTCTGTTGTTCCTTCGGAAGGTGTTTTACCATGACAGCCATGACCACCGCGTTGTCGGCCGCCAAAATCCCTTCCAGGCCTACCAGGACGAGTAAAACCCAGCCGTATTCCAATAATAATGATGCTTCCATGATATCAACCTCCATTTGTTAATATTCCTTTTCTCAGAAACAATAAACTTCAATAGGCAAAACAGAAATAAATTTAAAAATTTCCTTTTTCACCAAAAATAAAAAGACCCCTGCCGTTGATAGGCAAAGGTCTTGCTGAACATGAAGTCATGTCAACAAAGCCGATGGACTGATGTCCATGGGATGACGACTTTGTTTTAGGGCGAACCCTAACGCTACTCCCCTTTGAGTAAGAAATATAATATTCTTATAACAGTATATTAAGCGAGATGATTATTAACAACTATTTTATCTTAAGGCTCTGTTAAATTCCATTGTTGATTTTCAAATGGTCATGGAATCTACTCGCTTT
>NZ_QVTC01000013.1 GCF_003429085.1 Bacillus sp. V59.32b
TGGATTTACGAGTGATTATCTGAATATACGAGCGGTAATCAGAATATATGAGCGATGACTCGGATATATGAGCGATTATCTGAATATATGAGCGGTAATCAGAATATATGAGCGATGACTCGGATATATGAGCGATTATCTGAAAATATGAGCGGTAATCAGAATATATGAGCGATGACGTGGATTTACGAGCGATTATCTGAATATACGAGCGGTAATCAGAATATATGAGCGATGACTCGGATATATGAGCGATTATCTGAATATATGAGCGGTAGCCAGAATATATGAGCGATGATCCTGATATATAAGCGGTTATCCGAATTGAGCGATGTTCTAATAAGAGCAATCACCCCGAAATATGAGCAGAGCTCTAAATTTTTTAAATGGGGAACTGCCCTATGTGAAAAAGAAAGATACCTATTGGATAAGTTCGGTTAATCTACTATACTGAATATAGTTGATAAAAGTTCGGAATGAATTTAAATGGGGTTTTATACATGTACAATATAAAAATTGAAGCGTTTGAAGGACCTATGGACCTTCTCCTTCATCTGATCAATCGTCTTGAAATAGATATTTATGATATCCCGATGGCAGAAATTACAGAGCAATACCTCAGCTATATCCATGCCATGAAAGAATTGCAACTCGATTTGGCAAGTGAGTATCTGGTCATGGCCGCGACTTTATTGGCAATCAAAAGCAAGATGCTCCTTCCTAAGCATGAAGAAGAATTGCCTGAAGATGAGGAAGGCTTCGCTTATGAGGAAGATCCGCGGGACGAGCTGGTCGAAAAGCTGCTTGAATATCGCAAGTTTAAAAATGCGGCTAATGATTTTAAGACACTTGAGGAAGAACGGAATCTCGTGTTTACCAAACCTCCTAGTGACCTATCGGAATTTTCTAAGGCGAAGGAGCAGGAAAAGCTGGATCTGAATGTCAGCTTATATGATATGCTCGGAGCTTTTCAAAAGCTGCTTCGTCGTCAAAAACTTCAAAAACCGCTATTTACGAAGGTGACCCGACAGGAAATATCAATCGAAAAGCGAATGGATGAAATTCTTATCGACCTTAGATCGTTCGGTGGAAGAAAAAGCTTTTTTGATTTATTTCCCCATCAGGATAAAGAACATATTGTCGTCACATTTTTGGCAGTCCTGGAATTGATGAAACTAAACGAAGTTTTCGTTGATCAGGAAGGGAATTTTTCAGAAATCTTAATTGTGGCTAAGGAAGGTGTAGAAGCAGTTGGAAGTTATTAATTGGAAGGGAATCCTTGAAGCCTTGCTTTTCGCGGCCGGGGATGAAGGTTTGTCGTTAAAACAGATATCTTCGGTTCTCGAAATCACTGACATACAGGCGGTTGACATTGTTGAGTCTTTAAAAGCTGATTATGTGGAGGAAGCACGGGGTATACAGATTGTTGAAATGGCCGGAGTTTACCAGCTTGCCACGAAAAAGGAACATTCGGACTTTCTGAAGCGGCTGGTGGAAACACCTGGGTCACATGGGCTGTCCCAAGCCGCATTGGAGACGCTCGCAATCATTGCCTATAAGCAGCCGATTACGAGAGTGGAAATAGAGGAAGTAAGGGGAGTATTGACGGAACGGCCGCTCCAGACGCTCGTTTCCAAAGCATTGATTAAGGAAGTGGGCCGTGCGGAAGGTTCAGGTCGTGCGTATCTGTACGGGACAACAAAGGAATTTTTGGATTATTTCGGCTTGAAGTCCATTGAGGAGCTACCGCCTCTTACTGTAAATGACGAGGAAGATTTTGAACAGGGAGAAGCCGATCTGTTTTTTGAAAAATTTCAGAGAACAATCGAATAACATTTTTTACTGAATTGTGATAATATACTATATAAAAATGAATACCTTTTTGTAAAATAAAATGCGACAGTTGAAATTTCTAAGGTGGCAAACTGGAGGGGTTTCCTTGATTATTAAGGATTGCAGGGGATATGAGCTGGAGAAAGCGCAGTCCAATACCCCGGAAGATTTTTTTAACCAGTCTGAAGTAACATACATAGAGAATGGGGAGGAGAAAACACTCCACGTTTTGTATGTCCGTTATTTCGATGAATTTGCCAAAGAATTTACGCCTTATTCCGCCAATCCGCTGTTTACCGCAGGGGGAAAAGAAATTTATCTTTATGACATCGCTGCGATCGTTTGCCTACTGAAAAACCCCGATTTCAGGACACGAAAAAGGGTATACATCAATACGAAAAAGGAATTCGCTTCCTATTTCGAGAGAGTGAACTTTGATAAGCTTCCTGAAGTTTTCGAGGCGCTAGAGCAAAAGAAAGAGTACAAGTTTACCAAGGATTTAGAATTCATCATTTAATTAACTTGAGGAGGGTTTACGGTTGGGGAATATGATTGTTAAATCTCAGCTTGAGGATGTACGTAATTTTTTAGAAAATACGGTTGATAAGCTTGAACAGTTTTTGAATGAGACGACTTATTCAGGGCTGCAGCAGGAGAAAAACGGTGATGAAACCTATTATAAAGGCGTTTTATCCAGCATAAGAAAATTGCTCGTAAACTGTGAAGAAGGGCTGGAAGCTTGTCAAATCGTCCTTAAAAATGAGGTTTTTCATAAAGCGGCGGCCGAAAAAACCTTATATAGAATATATCACCAGTGCATCGATGAATATTTTTCGCCAAAGCAAGACCGCTGGTATGAAGACAGCCGCTCGGCTTACACCGGGAAAAACTCGATTAAATTTCACACCGAGGTTCCCGAAAGCATCATCGGCGTATTGAAGGATTTAGAAGCCGGTTTTCAGTCTATTAGGGAAGAGCTTGAATTCTATGAAACAGACTACCGTACAAAAATGATGCAATCCAAATAATTGATTTATTATAAAAGACGGCCCAGGTCGTCTTTTTTGCGTCAGCGAAACGAATCCTAACTACGCCTTATACTTCAATTAATGAATTTTCTTTATTTGATTTTGCCCGTCAAGTACAAATTTATATAATCGAGCATAAATCCCGATCATCGAGCACAAATCAAGATAATCGAGCAGAAATCCCAATCATCGAGCACAAATTATATAATTGAGCACAAATCCGGATAATCGAGCACAAATCAAGATAATCGAGCAGAAATCCCAATCATCGAGCACAAATTTATATAATCGAGCATAAATCTCGATCATCGAGCACAAATCCGGATTATCGAGCACAAATCAAGATAATCGAGCAGAAATCTCAATCATCGAGCACAAATTATATAATCGAGCAGAAATCCCAATCATCGAGCACAAATCCGAATAATCGAGCACAAATCCAAATAATTGAGCAGAAAACCAAATAATTAAGCAGAAATCAATTTTGATGAGTCTTCCAACCCTGAAACCAAAACGTATTCATGCCCTTATCAAAAAATGCCTTCCACACACAATGCGGAGGGCATTTTTCTTTTTCTAAAGATAAGGGTGGGCACTCTTGTAACGGAATATCATATGATACATTGACACTGGGTTTCTGTCCTAGTATTTTCAATCAATCCCCGTTCGACTGTTAGGCGGTTACGGGGGATTTGGGAGGCAAGTGGAAATGAATGATCATAAGGAATATGGCGTACATGTAAGGGAGTGGGCAAAAGGGATTTCTGAACTACTGGAGCAAACTGGATTGCGTGAAAATATATCAGATAGCATCGAGAATGTTCTAGCTTTATCAACTTCTCTCGAGGACGGGTCTGCTTCTGAAGAAAATGTGCTTGCCTTGCAGCAGGCGGCTGATTCTCTCCATCGAAAAGCCGAAGAATTGCTACAGAAAGCAGCTCAAAGACAACAAACAGAAAAAACAATCGCGCCGGGCAAACACAAGCTGCCGCCGCTTCCATATCCATATGACGCGCTGGAGCCTGTCATCTCTGAGGATATTATGAGGCTTCACCATGATAGGCATCATCAAACATATGTAGACGGACTGAACAAGGCAGAGATGATGATGAAGAGGGCTAGGGAAACGAAGGACTATGAGTTGTTAAAGCATTGGGAAAGAGAGGCTGCCTTTCATGGATCAGGCCACTACCTGCATACTCTTTTCTGGGAAGTGATGATCCCTCGTGGATCGGGAACGCCAAAAGGGCCGTTGCTGAAACGACTGGAAAAGGATTTTGGAAGCTTTGCCGCGTTCAAGAAGCATTTTAGCGAAGCCGCGAAACAGGTTGAAGGAGTCGGATGGGCATTGCTCGTTTGGTCACCGCGTTCAAGAAGACTGGAAATTTTGCAATCGGAGAAGCATATGAATCTTACCCAATGGGATACGATTCCGCTGCTTGTACTGGATGTATGGGAGCATGCCTATTATTTGCAATATACAACAAACAGAGGAGCATACGTGGATAATTGGTGGAGTATCGTCAACTGGCCTTGTGTTGCGGAACGATATGAAGAAGCCCGAAAACTGGTTTGGCCGGCTTTTTGACTGTTAAGTTTGATCGATCGGCATTCGCCGGTCGATCATCTTTATTGTTAAGGTATTGATTTTTATTTAGAAAATTTATCGAGGTTTTCGACATCCAGCTCCAGCGCCTAGCCCTTCGAGGTCATAAGCCGCCCCTTTCAGGGCTTCCACAGGATTGTGGTGACCTCAGCGTTCGTCACAGGACGTGACGGGTATTAGCTGAGGTTCCTCGCTTGGCCATCCTGCAAGGTGCGTCTAAGGCTTGTCGGACTTGCCCAGGATGGGCTGGTGTCGACGTTCCTTGCATGCAAGGCGCTTCCGCTTTTATTCTTTTCAGCATTTTATTCATAACCCTTGTCCTAACGCATAAACTTGTACAAAACACAAAGGACGTGGAGAATATATGCATTCTTTATATAAAAGCATATCGGCTTTCTTAATTATTCTTTTAACTATTTCTTTATATCCTGCCGGAACGGATGCGGCGTTACCGGTCAGTTCTCATAGCGCCATCTTACTGGAGCAAGGAAGCGGCCGGGTTATTTATGAAAAAAACGCCCATGAAAAAAGCAAGATTGCCAGCATTACCAAGATCATGACCGCCCTTCTAGCCGTAGAATCAGGTAGTCTTGATGAGACCGTGAAGGTAAGCCCTAATGCCGTAGGGACTGAAGGGTCTTCTTTATATTTAAAGAATGGTGAGAAGATAAGCCTTGAGGATTTAACATACGGACTGATGCTTCGGTCGGGTAATGATGCTGCCGTAGCCATCGCTGAACATGTGGGAGGAAGCCTGGGAGGGTTTGTGTGGCTGATGAATCAGAAGGCTGAGGAAATCGGCATGAAGAACACGAACTTTTCTAACCCGCACGGACTCGACAATACAAAGAATCATTACTCAACAGCTTATGATATGGCTTTGCTTACACGCTATGCCATGGAAAACGATACATACAGGAAAATTGCAGGAACAAAAGTTTATCGGGCCCCGAATACGATGGAAAACTGGGATTATGTGTGGCGAAATAAAAACCGGCTGCTTACCCAGTTATATGAATATTGTACGGGCGGAAAAACGGGATACACCAAATTGGCGAAACGGACTTTGGTTACGACAGCCACCAAGGATGATCTTGATTTAATCGCAGTAACCCTGAACGGACCGGATGACTGGAATGATCATATTTTTATGTATGAATCTGCGTTTAAGGATTATCAAAATACGGAAATCTTATCTTCCGGCCCGATTAAAAAAGTAAAACAAAAGCCCTATAAAGGGAATGTTTATATCAAAAACAATTTTTATTATCCTTTGAATGAGGAGGAAAAAGAGGCGGTCCATATTAAAATCAAGCTGCTAAAGCCGGAAAAAAGCTGGAAAAAGAAAGGGGGTTTTCCTGATAAAGTCGGCCGTGCGGAGATTTATATGAACGGGGATAAGATAGGCGGCCGATCGATTTTTTACGGCGAGGCAAAGGAATCGTTCAAACAGGTATCGTTGGGTTCTAGATGGGTGGATATATTCGCCAGTATATTGGGGATTAACCAAAATGGTTAATTATTTATGGGTCGGGATGACGGTCATCGGTGTAGTGTTTGCCATGATCAACGGAACGATGGATCAAGTGAATGAAGCCCTTTTCAAAAGCGCGAAAGACGCCATCACGCTTTCCTTTGGACTGATGAGCATTCTCGTTTTCTGGCTTGGCCTGATGAAAATCGCCCAGGATGCCGGGCTGCTCGATAGGCTGTCAGGATTATTCCGGCCAATTATTACACGCCTTTTCCCGGAGATTCCACCGAATCATCCGGCCATGGGATATATTTTATCAAACATGATGGCCAATTTTTTTGGTCTGGGGAATGCGGCAACTCCGCTTGGCATAAAGGCGATGGAACAGTTAAAGGAATTGAACGGCGGGAAGGCCACTGTCAGCAGATCCATGATTACGTTCTTGGCCATCAATACGTCAAGCATCACCCTGATCCCGACTACTGTGATCGCCATCAGGATAACAAACCATTCAAGCAGTCCGACAGATATTGTGTTTCCAACGATTATCGCGACCGCAATTTCAGCTGTCGGCGCGATCGCGATTGATCGTTATTATTATCTTAAACGAACCCGGAACGGGGTGAAATAGTGTGCAGTGGATGACGACCATATCAGTCTGGATGATTCCTTTATTAATCTGTTTTATTATGATCTATGGAACTTTCAAAAAGGTTCCCACATATGAGGCATTTGTGGAAGGTGGCAAAGAGGGGATTTCGATGTCATTCTCGATCATTCCCTTTTTAGTAGGGATGCTTGTTGCCATTTCCGTTTTCCGGGCTTCAGGAGCACTTGATTTTATTGTCCAATTTTTAAGGCCCCTGCTGGGAATGCTTCATGTACCGGCGGAAATACTGCCGCTTGCCATCATCCGGCCGATATCAGGAACTGCGGCATTGGGGATGACGAGCGATTTAATTTCCGTTTATGGTCCAGATTCTTTTATCGGCAGGCTGGCCGCTACGATACAGGGAAGCACGGACACGACCTTTTACGTATTGACTGTCTATTTCGGAGCAGTCGGGATCAAGAAAATGGGCGATGCGGTCAAAGTCGGCCTGCTTGCAGATTTGGTCGGGATTATTGCGGCGATTGTTGTGGTTACACTTGTCTTTGGAACTAAATGAAGCAAAGTGGTGAGATCGCCACTTTGCTTTATTATTTTTCTAAGAAGATTTTAACTTTGATAGGTGCTAGCTACAACGTACAGGACGTACTAGTGCCGACGTCGCCACGACGTGACGGGTTTTAGCTGAGGTTCCTTGCTTGGCCCTCCTACGGTGCGCCTTATACTGGTCGGAGGCCCACAGGATGTGGTCAGAACGAAGAAGACATAACGATGTGGCGGTCTTAGTCGTTCTTCCTTACTTGCAAGGCACTTGCGCTTTTCTTATAAAAAATAATTTTTGGTGGGCGAAATAATCCTATGGTAAACTTTTAATGATAAAGATAATGTGCGATAATTGTATGATTGTGTCATACATAAATGAAATTCAAAAAGCAGAATCTAAGAGGTGACGATAGATGGAGCGTTTACAAAAGGTTATCGCTCATTCGGGGATCGCTTCCCGGCGAAAAGCGGAGGAATTGATTACAGAAGGAAAAGTAAAGGTGAACGGGAAAATCGTTAAAGAGCTCGGTACAAAAGTGGGTCCAAATGATAAGGTTGAAGTGAATGGAGTCCCGCTTACAAAGGAAGTTCCGGTATACTACCTGCTATATAAACCGCGCGGAGTGATTTCGGCTGTTTCCGATGATAAGAACAGAAAGGTGGTTACCGATTTCTTCCCGGAAATTACCGAAAGAATTTATCCGGTAGGCCGGCTGGACTATGATACATCGGGGTTGTTGCTATTAACGAATGACGGAGAATTTGCCAATATCCTTATGCATCCAAAGCATGAAGTGGATAAGGTTTACGTTGCGAAAATAAAAGGAATTCCATTGCGTGAAAATCTACGGAAGCTAGAAAAAGGAATCGTGCTTGAAGACGGTAAGACAGCGCCGGCAAGGACAAAGGTACTCTCAACCGATAAGAAAAAGCAGAGCACGATCGTGGAAGTTATCATTCATGAAGGAAAGAATCAACAGGTTAGAAGAATGTTTGAGGCAATCGGCCATCCTGTGTTGAAGCTGAAACGGGAGCGCTACGGCTTTTTGACTCTTCACGGCTTATCGGCTGGTGATTCTAGGGAATTGACGCCCCATGAAGTAAAACAGTTGCGGGCTCTTGCTGTCGCAGGAAAAAAATCGTAAGAACTGTCACATAATCTTCAATTATGGAAACAAAGGCCAAAGATTGATAAATGTTATAATGGAAGGAAAACGATAAAGAGCAGGGGGATTTATATGGAAAAGAAAAAGCGACGCCTGGTTCTAAGAACGGTTATCCTCCTTTTATTGGGTGCAGCTCTTGTGTACTCTTTATATGCCAATTTCACAAAAGATCAGGATACATCGGTTAAAATGGGATCCATTCCTCCTGATTTTGTGCTTACCGACATGGAAGGCAATAAGCATCGGCTTTCGGATTATAAGGGCCAGGGTGTGCTGCTTAATTTTTGGGGCACATGGTGCAAGCCTTGTGAAAGAGAAATGCCTTATATGGACAACCAATATAAAAAATATAAAGACCAAGGCGTTCAAATATTGGCGGTTAACATCAATGAATCGGATTATGCTGTGCAATCATTTGTAGATAAGCATAAACTGACATTTCCTGTCTTGATTGATAAAGGAGAGGAAGTGCGGATGGCTTATGACATCAATCCGCTTCCTTCAACGTTGCTTATTGATAAAGAAGGAAAGGTCGTTGATTTTATCACGGGAGAATTGACGGAGAAAATGATACAGGAGCAAATGGAGAGAATAAAACCATAACACGGGGAGTTTTTTTACATGGATGAAGTGAAATGCGAATGCGGGCATATCAATCCGCATGGCACTGTCCTCTGTGAAGCATGCGGCAGGCTGTTGGACGAATCCCAATCAGAAAATAAAGTGGTTGATATGCGCTATGAGGGAAGCGCCAGACGTTCGCAAACCTACAATAAGACAATCGTTGATAAAATATGGAATTTCTTTTCTTCAGTAAAAGTCGGTATATGGCTGATTGTCATCACCCTGGTTGCTTCGGCACTTGGAACAATCCTGCCGCAGGAAATGTACATACCGCAGAACATTCCGCCTGAACAGCATTATGAACAGGAATACGGCTGGTTCGGGAAGCTGTTTTACCAGCTTGGACTTCATAATCTATACAGCTCATGGTGGTACTTGATTTTAATCGCTTTAATCGGAACCTCCATTCTTATTGCAAGCATTGACCGCTTCTTTCCATTATACCGGTCATTAAAAAAACAAAAGGTATCCAGGCATGCTGGTTTTTTGAAAAGACAGCGCGTGTTTGGAATTACGAAGACTGAAAATAGAGACGCGGATTTTGAGGAAATTAAAAAGAGCCTCGAAAATCATCGGTATCATGTACGCATTGAAGACGGGAATATTCTTGCTGAAAAAAGACGTTTCTCAAGATGGGGCCCTTATGTAAACCATATTGGCTTGATTATATTCTTGATCGGCGGCATGCTGAGATTTGTTCCCGGCATGTACGTGGACGAAATGCTTTGGATACGTGAAGGGGAAACGAAAGCGATTCCAGGTACAGAAGGAAAATATTTCCTTTCGAGTGATAAATTCATTCTAGAGGTTTACGATAAGGAAAAGGAAAACGAGAATTTTTCAGAAGCTATTGAAATGAACGGTTCGATTGCGAAAAACTACCAATCTAACGTTAGCTTATATGAGAGGGTTGGGGATCAGGTAATCGGTGAGGAACCTGAACTGAAGAAGGTTAAAGATCATCAGATTAAAGTCAACCAGCCGCTAAAGCATGACCATTATGCGATTTATCAGGTGAATTACAAACGCGATGAATTAAATCAAATGAAGCTTGATCTGACCCATAAGGAATCGGGAGAAAAGTTCGGCATGGTAACGGTGGACTTATACGATCCACAACCAAAATACGATTTAAAGGAAGGCTATTCAGTCGAACTGATAAGCTACTTCCCTGACTTCGAGTATAAGGAAAACGGTGAACCCGGTACAAAATCCAGGATACCGAATAACCCGGCATTTTTCTTTAAAATGTATACGCCTGATAAACCAGAGGGAGAAGTCAGTTTTGTGGCGATTCAGCAAAATCTGGAGCCGCTCGGTGAAAATGACTACAAGATGACTTTTGCCGGGATCGAGACGAAAAATGTATCAGGTTTAACGGTGCGAAAAGATTTAACGCTGTGGGTTCTGGCTGTCGGCGGCTTTATTTTTATGATTGGTGTCGTTCAAGGTGCTTACTGGAACCATCGCCGTATCTGGATTCAAAAGAGAGATGGGGAAGTTTGGCTCGCAGGACATACGAACAAAAATTGGCATGGGTTGAAGCGTGATATAAACCGGGTCATCGAGAATACGATAATCGAGGAACCGCGTGATCAGCTTCAAGAAGAGATATCTTCAAAAAAAGGGGAAGATAAATAATGGCTCAACTAAGCAGCAATCTATTATATATCGCGTTTATATTATATTTAATCGCTACCTTTTTCTTTGCGGGCTCGATCAAAGATAAAAGAGGGCAGGCAGAAAAGAAACAAAACAAATGGGCAATGATCGGCATCATCATCACAATCATCGGCTTTGTCGCACAGCTTGGGTATTTCATCACAAGATGGATCGCAAGCGGACATGCTCCAGTCAGCAATTTATTTGAATTCACGACATTCTTCGGCATGATGCTCGTCGCAGCATTCATTATTATTTATTTTATCTATCAAACTCCTGTTCTTGGATTATTCACACTTCCTGTAGCGGTACTCATCATCGCGTACGCAAGTATGTTTCCAAGGGAAATTTCGCCGTTGATTCCAGCGCTGCAAAGTGATTGGCTTCATATCCACGTGACGACCGCGGCAGCCGGTCAGGCAATTCTGGCGATCAGCTTTGCGGCGGGGCTGATTTATTTGCTAAAATCCGTTGACCAATCGAAATCAAGTAAAAGTACTTTTTGGCTTGAAGCGACAATTCTTACATTGGTCATTACACTTGGCTTTGTGCTTGTTTCAACCATTTTCTCAGTAATGGACTACAAGGCGGAATTCGCCTATCTTGACAAAGAAGATAAAGAGGCCGGTGCGACCTATACCTTACCTCCGCTCGTCGGTCCGCATGAAGGAAAACTGTTGACTGATGGCAAAATGGAACCGGTTGTCGAAGTACCGGCGATTATCGACGCAAAGAAATTAAATACGGTCATCTGGTCCATATTTAGCGGCCTTGTTCTTTATGGTTTACTCAGACTCATTCTACGGAAACGGATCTCCGCCATGCTTCAGCCGCTCGTGAAAAATGTCAATTTGGACTTGGTGGATGAAATAGGCTATCGTTCCGTATTGATCGGTTTCCCAATTTTTACGCTAGGAGCGCTGATTTTCGCGATGATCTGGGCGCAGATAGCCTGGACCCGATTCTGGGGCTGGGATCCAAAAGAGGTCTGGGCCTTGATCACATGGCTGTTTTATGCGGCTTTTCTTCACCTTCGCCTGTCCAAAGGCTGGCATGGTGAGAAGTCGGCATGGCTCGCCGTGATTGGTTTCGCGATCATTATGTTCAATCTGATTTTTGTTAACCTGGTCATCGCCGGTTTGCATTCATACGCATAATTCTTAAGGGATCGACACTTCCTTTCCTGCACATCCCGGCGAATCCAGCTTGTGTAGGAGGTGTCGGGCCCTTTTTCTTTGTTAAAAAAAGTAGAACTTCTTAAACTACGATGTACTGGAGCGACTTGTGCAGGCGCCGACACAGCGTGGTGATTTTAGTCGAGTCCATATACAGTGCGCGCTTCTACTTTTCTTTTGCTAAGTACCACTTTTTCACCAATCTGATGAATGATAAACTAAATAAAAAGGAGATGTAAATCGATGGAGAATGCTCAAAGAATTTTAGTAGTGGACGACGAGGAAAGGATTCGCCGTCTTATAAGAATGTATCTGGAACGGGAAGATTACGTGATTGATGAAGCGGAAAACGGGAATATCGCGTTAATGAAAGCACTTGAAAGTGATTACGATCTGATTTTGCTTGATATCATGATGCCGGGCAAGGATGGAATAGAAGTATGCCGTGAAATTCGGGAGAAGAAGTCGACCCCTATCATCATGCTGACCGCAAAGGGAGAAGAAGTGAACCGGGTCCAGGGATTTGAAGTGGGAACAGATGATTACATTGTTAAGCCATTTAGTCCAAGAGAAGTAGTGTTGCGGGTAAAAGCATTGCTTCGTCGTTCAGCTACTAATAGCTATATTCAAGCAGATTCCAGCACGGCGGATGTTATTGTTTTTCCTCACTTAACGATTGATAATGATGCGCATAGAGTGACGGCTGACGATAAGGAAGTAACGTTAACGCCGAAGGAATATGAACTGTTGTATTTCCTAGCTAAATCTCCAGACAAGGTGTTTGACCGCGAGCAATTATTAAAAGAAGTCTGGCATTATGAATTTTTTGGAGATCTTCGAACTGTAGACACCCACGTAAAACGATTGCGCGAAAAATTAAACCGCATTTCAGAAAACGCCGCAAAAATGATCGTTACGGTATGGGGCGTAGGGTATAAATTCGAAGTAATGAATGACTGATGTTTTGGCGAAGTGTAGTCGGGAAACTGTGGATAACGATTTTGCTGCTTGTGTCGTTCGTTCTATTGATCCTGACGGTCCTCCTATTAGAGTTTTTTGAAAACTTTCAGATTAATGAAGTCGAAAATGAACTGACAAAAAGCGGTAATAGAATTGCCGAGATTCTCCACCAGCATGCCGATACGAGCGAGGCACTGGAAATAGCATCCCAAATGATTGGCGATGAAACAAAGATGCTTGTCATTGAAGGAGACGAAGTCATATTTTCCACTGAACAAGCGGATTCTGCGTTAACTCCCGGGTTTTTAAGAGACGACGAAGAATTAGATAAAGTTTTTTCTGAGCGAAAAACGATAAAAAAGGAGATGGCCCTGCCTATTGAAAACGGTACAAATCGGAACGTCCCGGCGATAGTTGTAGGGGTTCCCTTAGAGCTAAAAGGGAAATTCGATGAAATCTTTTTATATCGTTCGCTAGATGCAATGGAAGAAGCAAGGGATTCAACAACAAAGTTTATTTTGCTCGCTGCGGGCGTCGCGATCATTTTGACAACCATATTCGCTTTTTTCCTATCTACGAGAATTACGGCACCGTTGCGTAAAATGCGGGAGGCTGCCTTTGAGGTCGCTAGAGGAAAATTCGATACGAAAGTACCGATCCTGACTCGGGATGAAATCGGTGAACTGGCCACCGCTTTTAATCAAATGGGGAAACAGCTGAAATTCAATTTAAATGCTCTTAATCAGGAAAAGGAACATCTTGCGAGTATTTTAAGCAGTATGGCTGACGGGGTTATCACCTTCAATAAGGACGGCACAATCCTGGAGGTGAATCCACCTGCAGAACGGTTCCTTCAAAGCTGGTATTATGAAAAAGGTTTTGCCCGTGAAACAGGTGACATGGTTCCTTCCGTGCTTATGAATCTCTTTGACCAGTCCGAAGAAATGGGCAGAGAACAGGTTGGGGGGATAAGCCTCCAGGGACATGATTGGGTGCTGATCGTCAGTCCGCTGTATAGCAATAATACGATACGCGGAGCCGTGACGATTATCCGCGATATGACGGAAGAGCGTAAACTGGACAAACTGCGTAAAGATTTTATCGCCAATGTGTCGCATGAACTAAGGACGCCGATTTCGATGCTTCAGGGATACAGTGAAGCGATTATCGATGATATTGCCGGAAGTGAAGAAGAGAAGAAGGAAATGGCACAGGTGATTTATGACGAATCACTGCGGATGGGGCGTCTTGTCAATGACCTGCTTGACCTGGGAAGAATGGAGGCGGGGCATATCACGCTTAAGTTTGATCGTGTTGAGCTCCAGCCTTATTTGAACCGGATCGCCTATAAGTTTTATGGGCTTGCTAAAGAAAAGGATATTAAGATCGTAACCCGTATGGAGGATGAGAATATTAGCTGGGAGTTTGATCCAGACCGCATGGAACAGGTTCTGACAAATCTGATCGATAATGCCGTCCGCCATACCCCTGAAGGCGGGACTGTTGAAGTCATTCAGCGAAGCGAAGAGCGGTATGGACTGGTGGTTGATGTCAAAGATTCCGGATCCGGTATTCCTGAAGAGGATCTCGCTTTTGTCTTTGAAAGGTTTTATAAAGCCGATAAAGCAAGGACGAGGGGGCGTTCAGGAACTGGGTTGGGACTTGCGATCGCCAAAAACATCATTGACGCTCATGACGGACATATAACCGTAAATAGCTTACCCGGAAAGGGAACAACCTTTACATGCATCCTCCCTCGAAAAATGGGAGAAAATGAATAAGGCATAAAAAGATTGGCGGATAATCTTGTTTCATAAGAAACATCTATAAACAAATATTCTTGGAAGGGGCCCCCTCCGGAAGACCTAGGGGTGGGGCGGCCCCTTCCTTTTTTCTTTCAAACAGTCTATAGTAAAAATGTAACTTTTTTAAAATGTTTTACGACTAATTCATTGAGCGGAGGAGGGGAAACGATGGACTCCGTTTTTCAGGAACTTTATGAAAAATATCATCATGACCTATTTCAATTTCTTTTTTATCTCGTTAAAAACAGAGAGACAGCCGAAGACTTAGTTCAAGAGGTCTACATAAGAGTCATGAAATCATATGATCGATTTGAAGGAAAAAGCAGTGAAAAAACATGGCTTTTTTCGATTGCCAGAAATGCAGCCATCGATCATTTTCGAAAACAAAAAAGCTGGAAGCAAAAATTATATGAGAGCTTTGACTGGGACGGGCAGCAAATCAAGGATCAGCAGCCGCTGCCGGAAGAGATTGCCTTACAAAATGAGAATATACGCTGGATCTACAAAAGCCTTGATCATTGCACAGTCGATCAAAGGTCAGTAGTCATCCTTCGTTACATCCAAGCGCTGTCCATTTCCGAAACAGCTGAGGTTCTAAAGTGGACGGAAAGCAAAGTGAAAACTACCCAGCACCGGGCCTTGAAAGCGGTCAAAAAGGTAATGGAGGAACAATCAGGGAAGGAGGGTATGCCAGATGAGAAGAGGGTCCCAATGGAATGACAAGGACATCGAGGAATTACTGCAAAATTTACCACAGGTTAAGGATAAAAGAAGTTCGCAGGAAATTTATCAAAATATTGAACTGAGAATCAATAAGAAACGCCGAAGTAATTGGGTTCCTCTTTTTGCGACAGTGGCAGCCCTGTTTGTTCTGACTGTTCTTGCCTCAAGCTTTATGCTAAACTCTGAAAACTCGACAAGCGAGGATGTGGCCATCGAAAAAACGGCAACAGAAGGTAATCACCAGGAATCTTCGGCGGATAAGAAAGGACCACCTGCAGAAGAACCGGACATTGCCGCAAATGAGGACAAAAACGAAGAGGCGGCAGAGGCCAAAAGAAATTCAACCGAAGAAAAATCCGTCCCAAAAATAGAGGATCCTTCCCTGCTGAAAGCGGGAGCGGTCCTGGCATCGGACTTGGAAAATCAATCGGTCATTACTATTGGGGTGCCTGACACCGAAGTAAACTATGTCATCCCGGTTTCTTATGTCACAGAAGACGGCAGCGATGAAACAGCAGCTGAACTGTCACAGGTAATGTCGCTTTTGGAAGAAGACAGCCTCGGCCTGGATGATTATTTCCCACTGGATGCCACTATTACAACCGAGAACCAGCAAACGATAAATATCGATCTGCCTGAAGACAGCTCTCACTTATTGGAAGATAGACTGTTTTTTAAAGTGATTCAGGAAACGTTCAAATATCAGGGGGGTGACAGAGTGACCTTTTCCACAAATGGGGAAAAAGGAGCCGAGTTTTCCCATCATGGATTCCTGGAGGAAATTGAGATAGAGAGTAACAATAACCGAGCCTATTTCATTTATCAATTGAATGAAGGCACGCGAAAAATGCTCGTACCATCGAACTCTGAGTTCACGACGATTGAAGAAGCCCTGGCGGAGATGAAGAATGGAAACGCTGAGGAGGATCCAAGCATCCTTCCTTCCATCCCTCAACAGCTCGAATGGGACTCCATTGAAGAGCAGGCAAAGAAACTCATCGTCAAATTTTCCGGAGATACGAAAATAGAAGATACCGAAGCTTACTTATACGCATTGGAAGCGATTCTTTTTACAGCCAAGGATTTCGGTTTTGATGCTGTGAAATTTGAAAATGTAACGATTGATGCGATCGGACCGTACAACTTGCAAAATGACTTGGCCGTACCGATTGCGCCTAACCGAATAAATTAGAAGCATCCTAAAACCCGTCGAAATCAGGCGGGTTTTTTATTGTTTACCAGGAAATTATAAATGGATTTTTTGTGTGGATAACTAATTTAGATGATCTATATCCAGCTCCAGCGCCTAGCCCCTCTCTGGTCTAGCCAATCATCCGATGGGGAGAAGACCATTCCCCACGCTGATGCTCGTCTTATGCTTGTCGGGGGCCCACAGGATGTGGGTCAGAACGACGAAGACATAACGATGTGGCGGTCTTAGTCGTTCTTCCTTACGTACAAGGTGCTTGCGCTTTTATTCTGTGAAACCAGACATTCAATTCTATTTCAATCCGTCTCATCTTAGTATATGAATATGCATAATTTTCATTTTCATATCTATAATAAAAAGCATGGGTGATTGGAAACAGGAATGTGCTTCCAATCACATGCATATGATGTTCGAGAGACTTTGAATTATATGGCCGGTTTAGGGCTAGGAGGCATATGAATGATTGATTATGGAAAGCGCTTTTTGATTGTCATCATTTTAGCAATGTGTATCGGTCTGTTGTTTGTCGGGGGGAAAACGGGACATGCTTCTGCGGCAGGGAAGGAAGATTGGTTATGGCCGGCTGCAGACGGCATCATTTCGGACCGATTTGGGACAAGGGATGGTTCGCATAAAGGCATTGACATTGCTGCCAAATTAAATACGAATATAATAGCTGCCGATGAGGGAGTCGTCTCAAAATCCTATTATTCGGACAGCTATGGAAATGTTGTGTTCATTAAGCATCCTAATGGATTTGAAACGATATATGCTCATTTAAATAAACGATTGGTAAGTGAAGGAAAAAGTGTGCGTCAAGGAGAGGTGATTGGCAAAATGGGCAACACGGGAAGATCGCGTGGTGTCCATCTGCATTTTGAAGTGCACGAACAGGAATGGACCGTAGATAAACGGCATGCACTGGATCCTTTGTTAGTTATGAATCAATCTCCAAAACAACGTAACATCAGCGAGCAGGAATCGATACATGTAACCAAGCAAGTGGAGGATAAAGCGGTAGCGGCTGTAAAGGGAACGACTCATACTGTCAAAAAAGGTGAAACACTTTGGTCCATCGCGAAAAGAAATGGGACGACTGTCGAAGCCGTCAAGAAACTTAACCATTTGCAAAGTGACTTCATCAAATCGGGTGATTCTCTCATTTTAAGCAAATAAAAGGAACATACATACTTTTGGTTGCTTCTGGACTTTAACCCTTTGTATAATTAAAGGAATAAAGGGGGAGTTCGTTTGCTCACAGATTATCATAATCATTTAGAAACCGGTACGTTAACGTTGGATTATTTAACAAAATTCACAGACAGGGCGAAGGCTTTAGATATTCAGCACTTTGGGATTTCCGAGCATGCGTATCATTTTTATCAAACAGCAGATATTTTGCAAAATGAATGGGTCAATCCAAGAAGATATTATGATATGAAGGACTATGTCGATTTGTTTCAGCAAGCCTGGAATAAAAATATCGATGTGAAGATGTCGATTGAAATGGATTATACACCAGGCAAGCATAAAGAAATGGAAACCTTTATCAAAGCATATGACTTCGACTATATAATTGGCTCCATACATTGGGTGGAGGACTTTGGCATTGATTTGAAGGAATATATGCATCTCTGGGAAGAACGGGATCTGTACGATACATACCGCCGTTATTTCGATCAAGTCGTAACACTCGCTCAGTCGGATTTATTCGATATTATTGGTCACATCGATCTTGTGAAAATCTTTAAGTATGTTCCTGCTGATGAAGATTTTCTGCTTCAGCAATACGAACGCGTCACTGACGCATTAAGCAATTCCAAGACATGCGTGGAAATTTCAACAGCAGGCCTTCGCAAGCCTGTTGGCGAAATGTATCCGGATCCCCGTCTGCTTGAAATGTGCTTTAATAAAAAGATTCCGATTGTCTTATCTTCAGACGCGCATTTTCCTGAGCATGTGGGCTTTGAATTCGATCATGCAGTAGACCTGGCACGCTCCGTAGGTTATACATCGATCATGACTTTTTCAAAAGGAGAGAGAAGGGAAGTCTCTCTTTAAGATACGTATTGGAGAGCGGGATTGAAGAGAATTGAGAACCGCTTCGAGGTTTCGAAGCGGGAATTTCTGCTGGGTGATCCGGATTTGTGCTCGATGATTTTGGATTTGTGCTCGATAATCGGAATTTGTGCTCGATAATCAGAATTTGTGCTCGATGATTTGGATTTGTGCGCGATAATCAGGATTTGTGCTCGATAATCAGAATTTGTGCTCGATGATCGGAATTTGTGCTCGATAATCAGGATTTGTGCTCGATAATCAGAATTTGTGCTCGATGATCTGAATTTGTGCTCGATAATTTGGATTTGTGCTCGATAATCAGAATTTGTGCTCGATGATCGGAATTTGTGCTCGATGATCGGAATTTGTGCTCGATAATCGGAATTTGTGCTCGATGATTTGGATTTGTGCTCGATGATCCGGATTTGTGCTCGATAATCGGAATTTGTGCTCGATGATCAGAATTTACGAGCGGTAATCAGAATGTATGAGCGATGATTAAAATTTACGAGCGATCACCACAATTTATGAGGATACTCAACATTGCCGCTCGATGATCCGAATTTGCAGCTAGAATTTGGGTATCTAGCGGGAACTTCATTATTGTAACCGGTTCTAGATTATGTAGTTGATATTTCAATATTGAACTGGATCAAAAAAGCTGGCCGATTTTCTAATCGGCCAGCCTTTTCATTATAATGACATTCGATACATAAACGAAATCTCTGGAAGATCGTTCAATCTTTCAAACATATCATCACTCAGTGGCTTATCAAATGAAAGTACCATAATCGCTTCGCCACCGGCCTGTTTACGGCCTACCTGCATGGTCGCGATGTTTACGTTGTGGTCACCGAGAATTTTTCCGACATTTCCGATAACGCCTGGCTTGTCGTTGTGCTGAATATAGAGGAAATTCCCTTCAGGAAGAAAGTCGATGTTAAACCCGTTTAGGCTGACAATCCTTGAACCATAATTCTCGACATGCGTTCCGCGGATATCAAGCTGCCGGCTATCTCCTTTTACCGTTACGGAAATCAAGTTTGAATAGCCAAAAGTATCAGTCGATATTTTCTCTCCAATCGTTACTCCACGCTCTTTTGCGACAAGCAAGGCATTCACCTCATTGACAGAGACATCGAGTCTTGTTTTGAAAAAACCGGATATCAGGCTCTTCGTTAAAATGTTTGTATCAAATTGGAGCGCTTCTCCTGCATAGGTAACCGATATTTCGTTAATGCCTTCTTTCATGCATTGAGAGCCGATGGAACCCATTTGTTTCACAAGCTGGTAGAAAGGCTGTACCTTCTCGAATTGCTCTTTAGAAATGGCAGGCAGGTTAATTGAATTAGCTACCGGATTGCCTTCCAAGAATACGAGGACTTCTTGCGCGACTTGGGTGGCCACGTTAAGCTGAGCTTCCTTTGTGGAGGCTCCAAGGTGAGGGGTTGAGATTACGGAATCAAGTTCCAATAATTTATTCCCTACAGGAGGCTCTTCAACAAAAACATCAAGTGCCACTCCGGCTACATGTTTTTCCAGTAAAAGCTCGTATAAATCATCTTCATCGATAATCCCTCCGCGAGCACAATTAAGAAGATAGACTCCTTTTTTGCATGAGCGAAGCGTATTTTTATTTAGCAAGCCTCTTGTTTCGTCTGTCAGAGGGGTATGTACAGTGATAATATCTGCGAGCGGTAATAACTCATCTAAAGGGAGAGCCGTTACATTTAGCTTCTTCGCTCTGTCGGCCGTTAAAAATGGATCGTAGACTAATACATCCATTCCAAAAGCTTTGGCTCTTTGCGCGATTTCGCCCCCGATTCGTCCAAAGCCGACAATGCCCAGCGTTTTGCCGTAAAGCTCTGTCCCCGTATAGGCAGAACGCTTCCACTCCCCATTTTTAACGGATGAATGTGCTTGAGGAATGTGGCGCATTAACGAAGCCATCATTGCAAATGTATGCTCGGCTGTGGAAATGGTATTGCCGTCAGGCGCGTTCACCACTACGATCCCCCGTTTAGTGGCTGCCGGAACATCAATATTATCAACTCCGACACCCGCACGGGCTATGATTTTTAATTTAGGCATTTTTTGGATCAATTCTTCCGAAACCTTTGTTGCGCTTCTCACAAGTATAGCATCGAATTTATGGAGACTGTCTTCTACTTCTTCCACCTTTTTTTGAATAAGTTCGATTTGGGATGCCTGTAAAAGAGGTCCAAGGCCCTCTGGTTTAATGGCATCCGCTACAAGAATACGATACACAATTGAACACCCCTATAAAGTTCTCATAAATTTCTGTTTATTTTACAAGAGAGGCTGTATACTGTCAATTTGAGACGCACAAATGTAAGCGCTTAATGATTGGGCGTTTATTGAAAAAGAATCAGAAAAACCTTGAATATCAAGGTTTGATCCATTCAATCATTATATTAAAAATTTTTTCGCTTTTCCTTTTGGAGCCCCGTAGCGGAAATATATATTGCATATTGCTATTCAAATATCTATCAATCGTTTATACTCATAAGTGTAATATAATTTAATAGTGTCTATCTTCGGGGCGGAGTGAAATTCTCCACCGGCGGTGATGAAGCAATGCTTCAAAGCCCGCGAGCTCTTCGGGGCAGATTTGGTGTAATTCCAAAGCCGACAGTTATAGTCTGGATGGGAGAAGATGGAGGTTCCAGATAGCGTTCAAAAAAAGCAGGGTTTGAACGTTTGTTTGAGTATGCCGCTATCCATCCCAATAATTTTTAAATTATTGGGGTTTTTTATTTGGCGCTCAGCAACTTGAAGGAGCCTATCCTCTTTTCGTGAGGTAGATCATTAGAAAAACTTGGATTCAACGAGTCCATTGGACGAGGGTGGAACCATTAGTTTTTCTTATGCGGTCAGAAAGTTCCCGTTTAAACTTTCTGATAAGCCAAAAGAAGGAGAGAGATTGATGAAGAACAACAAAGTAAGAAAATTGGTTTCACTGGCAATGCTGGGCAGCATTTCGTATGTTTTGATGCTGTTGAACTTCCCGTTCCCGGGATTCCCCACATTCCTGATGATTGATTTCAGCGAAATTCCTGCGCTGATTGCAGCGTTAATATTCGGACCTGTTGCGGGTATTATCGTAGAATTTATTAAAAACCTGCTATCTTATGTGATGACCGGCAGCCAGACGGGTGTTCCGGTAGGGCATATCGCTAATTTTATCGCAGGCGTATTATTTATCTTGCCGACATATTTTGTCTATAAAAAACTTAACTCCGGAAAAGGAATGACTTTCGGACTTATTACAGGCACACTGACTATGGCAGTCTTGATGAGTGTCCTCAATTACTATCTTATCCTGCCGGCCTATACGATTTTCATGGGATGGGACGCGATGTCCGCTCCGCAGGCGAGACAATTTGTCACCACTGCAATCCTTCCATTCAACATTCTGAAAGGCTTCTTGATCACAGCCGTGTTCATGCTGCTGTTTGTCAGATTGAAGCCGTGGATCAACAAACAATCAACTTTAAAAAATGCATAATAAAAAAAGCCAGTTTGTATCCTTGGATACAAACTGGCTTTTATGTTATTCGAATTTTAATGCGTCACCGTCGAATGCTTCGTCAGCGATTTTAATAGAATCAGTAGGGCAGCCTTCGAATGCATCCATCATATCATCTATGAGTACATCTGGAATTTCTACGATTCCTTCATTGTCATCAAGTGTTACAAAAGCAATGCCTTCATCATCATAATCATAGATATCCGGCGCCGCAGCTCCACATGCGCCGCATGCTATACAAGTGTCTTTGTCAACGATTGTATATTTTGCCATGAACAAAACCCCTCCCAATACAACAATTTAACTCCATAATAAAATTATGAAAATTCCTATACACTTACCTATTGTAAAACTGATACTCGAACTTTTCAATAAAAATGTAATGAAAATGATTTTCAGGACCAGGAATACCCACTGAGGAACGCATAAATAACCAAAAAATTTCATAGCACATGCATTCTATTTCCCCATTCCTCCCATGTTTTAAACGTTATTTCCCAAGCGTTGCTCTGGTTCTGCTACAATAGTGATAATTACTATAATAAAATCAGGGTAGTGATTATTGATGTTCATATCATCTTTTACCGAAGCGCTATTTCTTTATTTTATAGATAAACTGAACGGGGAACGGAGTATTTATGCGATTTACCATTTGCTTAAAGGGAAAAAATCCTCCCAAACCATTCAGGATGCCCATCTCTTTGGGGTGAAAAAATTATTCGGAACCTATTCACCCATTACAAGAGAGCAGTTGGAACAATGCGTTTCTGCCAGTATAAAACATAAATGCTTGATAGAAACGAATAAGGAAAATCACTTTCTCCTTACAGAAAAAGGCCGGCAAGAATCAAGGAAGTATCTTAGTATCCATCCGTTACCAATTGACTTGGATGGGTGGGGCTTTCAAAATAATGCTGCCGTTTTTTGGGGAAGGTTAACCCTCTTGCTTCAATCTCTTTCCCATATCATTAACGATGAGAACTACTTTTATCCGATTCAAAGGAATGCAGGCATCCAAAATTGGGTAAAACGTTTTTTTCAACTCCATCCACTAAATAGGAGTGAAATGGGCCAATCTTATTATGACGAGCTTGTGAGGCTTCTTGAAAAGAAAAGCAGTGTAGAACGGGATGTATTTGTGATGCGATTGACAGGGTCCCATCGGATTGGAAGTACATTTAAACAAATTTCTGAAGCGGCGAAGATAGATGAGGTGTACGTCCGATTTCTTTTTTTAGGTATGCTCCATTATATGATTCGCGAAATAACTGTGAACCGTGAAGATTATCCTTATTTATATGCTGTCGTAAAAGATTTGCCGCCAAACGGGGACAGACCGCTTACTGAATCTGCACGGCTTACGCTCACTTACATAGAAGCTGGTAAGCAATTAAAAGAGGTTGCCGCTATCAGACGGCTAAAAGTCAACACGATTGAGGATCATATCGTCGAGATCGTCCTCGCGAAACCGGATTTTTCGATTACGTCATTCGTTTCAGAGACAACGGAAGACGAAATAATGGAGACTGCAAAAAAGTTGAAAACAAGGCAGCTTAAAATAATTAAAAATCAATTAGCCAATGAGGATGTTACGTTCTTTCAAATACGACTTGTTTTAGCAAGGGCAGGTGGCGATGCATGAATCTGGAGAGGCACTTACAACAATATTTCGGGTATCGTACATTTCGGCCGGGCCAGAAGGAGATCATTTCTTCTTTGCTGGATGGAAACGATACCCTAGGGATGCTTGCAACCGGGACCGGAAAATCAATATGCTATCAGCTTCCCGCTTATTTATTAGATAAACCGGTTCTGGTCGTGTCACCCTTGCTTTCATTAATGCAAGATCAGGCAGAGCAATTGAAGAGGAAGGGAGAAAAAAGTGTGCTGACGCTGAATTCCTTCCTCACTCCAAGGCAGAAGCGCGAAGGCATAGAAAATATTGGGCGATTTCGTTTTATCTTTCTGTCTCCGGAAATGCTCGTTGCCCACGATGTGTTGAACGCGTTGAAAAAATTGGATATCGGGTTGTTCGTTATAGATGAAGCACATTGCATTTCTCAATGGGGCTATGATTTCAGGCCGGATTATTTAAGTCTTGGCACGGTCCGCAAAGAGCTTTCAAATCCGTTAACTCTTGCTTTGACCGCATCTGCAACCGAAGAAGTCAGGAATGATATTATAGAAAAGCTTTATTTAGAAAAGGTTCACAAGGTTGTTTCGTCTGTAGATCGTGAAAATATTGCTTTAACCGTGGAAACATGCTCCGGTTATGAAGAAAAGCTGCAAAGGCTGCTACATATCACCCGGGAAATCAATGGGCCTGGCATTGTCTATTTTTCAAGCAAAAAAGCAGCGGAGACGACTGCTTTGTATTTGAAACAGAATGGGATTGCGAATGTTGAATATTATCACGGCGGTATGGAGCAGGAACAAAGGATGCTGATCCAGCAGCAATTCATTAACGGGCAATTAAAAGTTATCTGCTCTACAAGCGCGTTTGGCATGGGGGTCAATAAAGAAAATGTTCGCTTCGTTGTCCATTTTCACCTGCCATCAAGTATGGAAGCGTATGTACAGGAGACCGGCAGAGCCGGAAGGGATGGAAAACAAAGTGCTGCGATCCTCCTTTATTGCGATGGCGACGAGGGACTTCCATTGTACCTGACGGAACAAGAGCTCCCGACAGAAACGCAGATAGAGGATGTGTTTTCTTATCTAGATATCACGCAAAAAATACCGGTCGCGATTCAAGAAACGATTATGCAACAATTTTCTTTAAGTGACATACAATGGCGGTTTATGCTGCATTTTATCACAACAAATAAGCATGGAGTTAATGAATCAGAATTAAAGGAAACGATGAAGAGATATGTCTTCAAGCGCAAGGAATATAAGACGGCAAAAATCCGGGCATTCTTTCATTGGCTAACAGCGGCGCAGTGCAGACGGGAAGGGGTATTGCATTATTTCCAAGAAGAAAAAATTACCCAAAATGAACGATGCTGTGACCGTTGCGGACTGGCAAATAATTTTTTGCAAAGCCTTTCCGACAGTGAAGCCGCAATAGCGAAAAAGCCCTATGTTGATTGGCAACAGGATCTTGCAAAATTATTGTTAAAGGCAGCAGATAACCATGAAAAATAAACAAGCCGAGATCATCAAAAAGCTATCTGATAAAGAGCTGCATATCAATTTATTGTTTACTCAAGTGATTCTTTTAACCATCTCAGTGATTTTAGGTGTGATTTTATTTAAAGAGGCGGCTTCTTTTATTGACTTATTTCAAATAAGGGACTGGAACATCATCACAGTAGGCGGAACTGCAGCTATCGTGGTGATTGGCTGGGATTTATTTATGATGAGAATCTTGCCGGAGTCTTATCAAGATGACGGGGGAGTGAATGAACGGATTTTTAAAAGCTTATCTTATCCGATGATCTTTCTGGTAGCGTTACTTGTTGCCGTGAGCGAAGAGATTCTCTTTCGGGGGGTTATCCAGACCCATCTTGGCTTGTTTTGGACGAGCTTGATTTTTGCATTGGTACATTATCGTTATCTATTTAATTGGTATTTATTCGTAAATATTACTGTGTTAAGCTTTTTTATCGGTATCCTTTTTGAAGTGACAAATAATCTATTGGTTACGATTTTCGCTCACTTCCTGATTGATTCTATTCTTGGGATCATAGTGAAGTCGAAAAAATAAAGCCCTCCTGAAAAGACAAACGTTCTTACGGAGGTCTTTTTATCGTTAGGTGAAAAGGAATAATTTGCGGACAAGCAAAATATATATTTGTGAATATATGTTGCTTTTTAGAGGGGGACCATTATGGAACCAAGCATTTTATTATTGGATGGGCATACAGACCAGGCAACGAAGAAAATGCTGCAAAATGTAATCGAAAGAAAAAGAAAATTCGATAAAGCAAAAAGAAATCATCTGATCAGTATTTGGGTTTCCTTGGGGATGGCGGCAATCTTGCTGCTGTATATATATTTTTATATAGCCCGTCCATATTCGTACTCATTTTTTGCCATGTTCAGTGCGTTTGTAGACCAATCCAATCATTTCATTTTTTTAGTCGTGACCATCGGCTTATACGGATACATGAATTTGCTTAAAACTAAGCGGGATAAGGCAGAGAAAGAGTATCAAGGGCTCCGCTGTGAAATTGTTGATCGAAGCAAGGATCTATGGAAGCAAGAAGGTGCGTGGCAGAATCGCCACAAAGTATTTGAGATGATGAAGAACAATTATGATATCAATCTATATCACGAAAATAAGTAGCCAGGCCTTTTACAGAAGGTGTTCAAAAGAAAAAAGGAAATCAGCTTTAAGTGTGGAATATATAAGGAGTAAAAGCTAGGAGTGAAGCGAATATGTTTGTAAAAAGCATTATGATTCCAAAATATCATTGTCATACAGTTCCCGATAATGAGAATCTTGCAGTCGCACTGCAGAAATTAGAAGAACATCAAATTGATGGCCTTCCGATCCTGAACGGCGGGAAATATGCCGGTATAATCACCCGATATGATATTTATAAACATTATTTTAAAAGAGCTGGCGACCAAGAAGCGTATTTAAAATCTACATTGGTTAGCGAAATTGCTACACATCAGGATGATGTCCTGATCGGGGATGAAATCTTTGAAAAAACGCTGGTCAATTTGAAGGATTTCCCGATTCTTGCGGTCGTGGACGAGGATCGGAATTTTCTTGGGGCGGTCACAAGAAGCGATGTCGTGGAGACTTTCCAGAGTGCTTTCGGAGTGAATCGGCCGGGAGTCAGAATTGCTTTCACTTCTGTTGAAACAGAGGGGCGGCTCGCGCGTTTATCGGAAATTGCCCATCAGTATCATGAACATATCATCTCGCTTGTTACCTTTGATGAAACCGATAAGCTTGTGCGGCGCATCGTCATGAAGGTAGAGAAAAACCCGAATATGGAGAAGTTTATCAAGAAGGTTGAGAATTCAGGATTCAGAATTTTAAGTATAAATGAAGATGAGTAGAATGGACGGACACGCCTCTCATAGTTATATGGGAGGGATTTTTTTCGTGGATAAAGGGGTAGATTTAAAACAGAATAGCAGATAACTTTTTTCTCTGGAGGGTAATATGACGTTAATACTATTCAGTGTGGCCGCCATCATTCTTATTATCATCATCTTATTCATGATCAGGACCGCGTTTCTCGATATAGTGGTTGAGAAGGATTTGTTCTTTGAAGATTTTCCGGAAACATTTGGAACCATTAGCATCTTTTTTATTTCTGATATACATAGACGCACCGTCACTGCAAAGATCATTGATGAGGTGCGCGGAAAAGCAGATATTGTCATCGTTGGCGGTGATATTACCGAGAAGGGCGTTCCGTTCGAAAGGGTTGAACGCAATATTGTAAAGTTGCGGGAGATTGGTCCGCTCTATTTTGTTTGGGGAAACAACGATTACGAAATAGATTACCACATGCTCGACGCGATTCTCTTAAAACACAACGTAAAAATCCTTGATAATGCATGCTTCGAATTTGAATCAGATCAAGGAGAAAAAATGGAATTGATCGGAATTGATGATATCGCTATGGAAAGGGACCGTCTTGATCTGGCACTTTCAAAAACCGATCACGCGGCTTTTAGAATTCTCGTCAGCCATAATCCTTTAGTTTCGGAACAGATAAAGGGTGAACACCATATCAGCCTCATATTAAGCGGTCACACACATGGCGGACAAATCAGGTTTTTTGGATTTGGGCCATATGAACTTGGCGGCATTAAGAAGGTAAAGGATACGATTCTTTTAACGAGCAACGGCTATGGTACAACCACAATCCCTCTCCGGCTGGGAGCGAGACCAGAAACACATCTTCTTCATCTGAAAAAATCATCTACTAACAATTCCTGACTGGAGGAGAAGTCATGCAATGGATATGCACTCTGGATAAACACCTTCATATGATGTATGAAGATGTTATCCAGGGGGCATTTTTTTATGAAGCTTGAGCGATTAACCAACAACAAAATAAAAATTTTTTTAACTTTTGACGATTTAATTGACAGAGGGCTAACGAAAGAAGATATTCATGGAAATTCGCTTAAGGTTCACAAGCTTTTTCAGGAAATGATTGAAGAGGCATGTGAGGAGCTGCAATTTAAGATGAGTGGATCCATTGCGATAGAAATATTCTCATTGCAGGCTCAAGGCTTAATCATTATCGTTACGAAAGACGATGAAGAAAGCATCCTCGATGACGCCGGTGATGAATTCCTCGATTTGCAGGTAAAAGTGGACGAAAATCCGCATATTCTCTATACCTTTACTGATCTGGAGGATGTCATCCAGCTTTGCTATTCGTTAAAATCAATTGGAACCTGGCGATCTACATTGTATCGATACGAAAATAATTATTATGTGCTGATTGATTATGTGCAAGAGAAACAATATGATGCGGTGATTTCCCTGGCGGCTGAATACGGTTCTGTGTCAACACTGACGCTGTTTCGTATCCAGGAATACGGCAAGTTAGTCATTGCTGATGAAGCGGTCAGGGTTCTTACTGACCATTTTCGCAAATAAATAATAATGCCGCAGAGGTTTACTGCCTGGGGCCCCCGGGGTTCCCGACCTCTGCATAGTTTTCAAATAAAGTTTGGCATAGGTATGACCAGGGAAAGAGAAAAATGTAATGAATACGCTTTCTTTTATGGTGAAGAAAGGGGAAAATGACAAGTTTTCTCCTTTGCATAAAAGTGTCAAAAGTGTATACTATGTCATGGAAGGTGACCCATAGCCTATATATGATTTTTAGGAGGTACACAGATGGTAGCCGAAAAAGGTACTGACCATACTACCCAAGAAGAAAAGCATGATGTGCTGAAATCGACTCAGACTGTTATACATAAAGCATTAGAAAAGCTCGGGTATCCAGAGGAAGTATTCGAGCTTCTAAAAGAGCCATTACGATTATTGACCGTGAAAATCCCAGTGAAAATGGATGATGGATCCGTAAAGATTTTTACAGGCTATCGCGCACAGCATAACGATGCTGTAGGACCGACTAAGGGCGGAATCAGGTTTCATCCTTCCGTAACAGAGAAGGAAGTTAAGGCACTGTCTATTTGGATGAGCTTAAAATGTGGAATTGTGGACTTGCCTTATGGTGGCGGTAAGGGCGGTATCGTCTGTGATCCGCGCAATATGTCTTTCAATGAATTGGAAAAACTCAGCCGCGGCTACGTACGCGCGATAAGTCAAATTGTCGGGCCGACAAAAGATATCCCTGCGCCAGACGTATTCACTAATTCACAAATCATGGCATGGATGATGGATGAATACAGCAGGATTGATGAATTCAATTCTCCAGGTTTTATCACAGGCAAACCGCTTGTTCTGGGAGGTTCACACGGCCGGGAATCGGCTACGGCAAAAGGTGTTACGATTTGTATAAATGAAGCGGCCAAAAAGAAAGGCATCCAAATTGAAGGAGCACGCGTAGTGATTCAAGGCTTTGGGAACGCCGGCAGTTATCTCGCCAAGTTTATGCATGACGCCGGAGCGAAGGTAGTCGGCATCTCTGACGCATACGGGGCATTGCACGATCCGGATGGCCTTGATATCGATTATTTATTGGACCGAAGAGACAGTTTTGGAACGGTAACGAAGCTCTTTAAGAATACAATTTCCAATAAAGAATTGCTTGAACTTGAATGTGACATTCTTGTGCCGGCCGCGATTGAAAATCAAATTACAGATGAGAACGCCCATAATATACAAGCTAAGATCGTTGTTGAAGCAGCTAACGGGCCGACAACGATTGAAGGCACTCAAATCCTGTCGGAGCGCGGCATCCTTCTTGTTCCTGATGTTCTTGCCTCTGCAGGCGGCGTAACGGTTTCTTATTTCGAATGGGTCCAAAACAACCAGGGCTATTATTGGACAGAAGAAGAAGTGGAAGAAAAACTTGAAAAAATTCTTGTGAAGTCGTTCAACAATATTTACGAAACAGCGCAGACGCGCAGGGTTGATATGCGTCTTGCCGCCTATATGATCGGTGTCAGAAAAATGGCGGAAGCGTCACGCTTCCGCGGCTGGATTTGATTAGATCGCAATCATTTAATTGGTCTCCTATCATCCTTGGATAGGAGACTTTTCCGTTAACCGTACTATAAGAATTACGCATTGATATATTATATTGTTGATTTTTGGCTCATTAAAGCTCCAACGGCATAGGCCCGGGAGAAAGCGAGCTTTCGGTTTGACCTATGCTGTTGGAGCAACCTTTCAGCTTAGCTGAAAGGCGTGTGACACATGAATGAGCCAAAAATATATTGGCGGGCAGCTTGAAAATTCGTAAATTCAACTTATATATGTATACACTCTTGTATGCAAGAGCTTATCAACACAGCAAATTGAGGAGTGATCTGCTATGAATATAGAAGATGTCATCATTGTTGGAGGCGGTCCATGCGGGCTGTCAGCCGCCATTTCATTGAAAGAAGCCGGGAAAGAGGTCTTGGTTATTGAAAAAGGAAACATTGTAAATGCGATCTATCATTATCCAACCCACCAGACGTTCTTCAGTACAAGCGAGAAGCTTGAAATCGGCGACATTGCCTTTATTACCGAGAACCGCAAACCGGTTCGTAACCAGGCATTGGCCTACTATCGGGAAGTGGTTAAGCGCAAAGAACTGCGGGTCAACACTTTTGAGAAAGTGGAGCGCATCGATAAACAGGATGATGCTTCCTTTATCGTCTTTACGAACAAAGCGGAATACAGGGCCGGACAAATCGTGATTGCAACCGGCTATTATGATAATCCGAATTTTCTCAGAATTAAAGGAGAAGATCTTCCTAAGGTTTATCATTATTTTAAAGAAGGACATCCGTACTTCGGTACAGACGTAACTGTTATCGGCGGAAAGAATTCCAGTGTGGATGCAGCCCTGGAACTCGTCAAGGCAGGAGCGAGAGTGACGGTGCTCTACCGGGGAAATATATATTCACCTAGCATCAAACCTTGGATTCTTCCTGAATTTGAAGCCCTTGTACGAAATGGTACGATTACCATGGAATTCAACGCTGAAGTGGATGAAATTACGGAGGATAGCGTCATTTATCATGTCGAAGACCAAATAAAAACGATTAAAAATGACTTTGTTTTTGCGATGACAGGCTATCATCCGGATTATTCTTTCTTAACCCAGATGGGAATTCAAATTGAGAAAGAGTCAGGCCAGCCCGTTTTTGACTTCGAGACGATGGAGACAAACGTGGAAGGAATCTATATTGCCGGTGTAATTGCTGCCGGCAATAACGCGAATGAAATTTTCATTGAAAATGGGAGATTTCATGGCGGCCTAATCGCAAAGCATATACTGGATAAAAAATAAGGAAAGAACATTGGTATGGAGGTGTCGATCATATGGGGCGGAAAATATCGCTGATAACGACAGGCGGAACGATTGCAAGTAAGGAAACGAAAGACGGGATGCTATCTTCCGGAGCATTGAGCGGGAAAGAGTTGGCTGCTCTTTGTAAGCTCCCTGAGACCATTGAAATCAAGATCGTAGACTTTCTGCAAGTTCCCAGCATGTTCATGGACTTTGAATCAATGTTGAAACTCCGCGATTGCATAAATCGGGAGCTGCAAGATCCTACAGTGACTGGCATTGTTGTCACACATGGTACCGATTCCTTGGAGGAGACAGCTTATTTCCTTGATATAACCGTCAATGATAAGAGGCCGATTGTCGTTACGGGCTCACAGCGTTCGCCACAAGAAGTAGGGACCGACGTATATTCCAATTTAAGAAATTCAATTTTTGCCGCAGCACATGAACTTTTAGAGAATGCAGGAGTCGTTGTCGTTTTTAATGAAAGAATTTATTCTGCCAAGTATGTAAAAAAAGTCCATGCGTCCAATCTTCAGGGATTTGAATCATATGGATATGGATATGTTGGAATTATTGATAATAATGTAGTTAGTATCTATCAAAAACCGGTACATAGAGAATTTTATGATATCCAAAAGAAGATACCGAGGGTGGACATTATTAAATGTCATACGGGTACGGATGGACTTTTTATTGAAGCCTCTTTAAAAGCTGGTGCGAAGGGAATTGTATTAGAAGGAGTAGGCAGGGGACAAGTCACACCGGATATGGTTCCATCCATTCAAAAAGCAATAGACAACGGTATAGCCATTGTGATGACAACCAGTGCGGAAGAAGGCAAAGTGTATCCTGCTTATGACTATGTCGGGAGTGCATTCGACTTAAAACAACGAGGCGTCATGCTAGGCTCGGATTACGACAGTAAAAAAGCAAGAATTAAATTGGCGGTGCTTCTAGCCAGTCCCGACAAAGTAAATGAAGAAAATTTTGCTTACTAGTACGCAAAAAAATTGCTTTCCGTACCGCTACCTGTTATTATAAAAAAGAATTATTTTTGTTCGGTGTAACAGATAGTATAAGTGTGAACTTTTCGTCTTGATGATCACTTAGAGCAAGGATAGTAATACAATGTGTGTTTACACACTAGGAGGCAACAAAAATGGAACAAGGTAAAGTAAAATGGTTTAATGCAGAAAAAGGTTTTGGCTTCATCGAACGTGAAGGTGGAGACGATGTATTCGTACACTTCTCAGCTATTCAAGGCGAAGGTTTCAAATCACTTGAAGAAGGCCAAGACGTAACTTTTGAAGTTGAACAAGGTCAACGTGGACCACAAGCTTCAAACGTACAAAAAGCATAATAGCACTACCAGATAGACAGGCCCCCTTGTGTGGGCCTGTTTTTTTGACTTTAAAAGATGTCAAGCAATGACTATGACGTGCAGGATGTGACTTGGGCTGTCGCCACACAATGTGACGACGTCTTAGTTGATCAGTCCAGCCCGGACTTGCCCATGATGAGTTGACCTCAAGATCCAAACTTAGATTTAAGTATCCAAACTAGGGATTTATTATCCAAACTCATTTTACGAGCGATTATCCAAAAATATGAGCTATGTCCTGAAAATAAGAGCGGTTATTCGAATATATGAGCGGTTATACAGATATATGAGCGATTATCCGAATATATGAGCGGTTATACAGATATATGAGCGATTATCCAAATATATGAGCGGTTATACAGATATATGAGCGATTATCCGAATATATGAGCGGTTATACAGATATATGAGCGATTAATCAGATATATGAGCGATGATCCAAATATATGAGCGATGACCCGAATTTTAGAAATGCGGAACTTTCTGTTCGCGGTTCTTCGAGATGGGCTGGCATCGATGTAAGACATCACGATGCTCAATGAGCCTTATATTCTTACGGTCCAGGTGCCTCCTTTTTTCCTAAGAATGAAGAGATATCCGCATTGTTCTTTTTCCCTATTCCGTGATACGATTATTAAAAAGATGAAAAGAGGTCAGCCAATGCTGGTCATATTCTCAGCTGGTATGGCTCCGGGTCTGGCCTTGCTCAGCTATTTCTACTTAAAAGACCATTATGAAACAGAACCCATTTCAGTTGTGACAAAGTCTTTTCTATTTGGTGTTTTTCTCGTTTTTCCAATCATGTTTTTTCAGTATATATTAGAAACGGAACATATCTTTCAGAGTGATCTGACACATGCTTTTCTTTGGGCTGCGCTTTTAGAGGAATTTTCTAAATGGTTTATCCTCTTCTTTCTCATTTATTCTCATGTGGCTTTTGATGAACCGTATGACGGAATCGTGTACGGGGTTTCCGTCTCGCTTGGTTTTGCGACGATGGAAAACATTTTGTATCTGATCGCAAATGGGGTAGAGCATGCCTTCACAAGGGCCATTCTTCCGGTTTCCAGCCATGCGCTGTTTGGAGTCATCATGGGGTATTATCTGGGTAAAGGTAAATTTACGAAGAAACACAAGGAAATGTATGTATCCCTCGCTTTTGCGGTGCCGTTTCTTTTACACGGAGTATATGATTACATTTTGCTTACACAGGAATTTTGGCTCTATTGGATTATGCCATTCATGATTTTTTTATGGTGGTTGGGTCTTAAAAAAGTCAAAAAGGCAAGAGTGCTTTCGGATTTCCATGCATCCGGTTCATTATAATAGATCTTTATATGTAAAAAGGAGACAGTTCAAAATTCCAGAGCTGTCTCCTTTTTCTATTGATAAACCAAGAAAATAAAATATATCCTCTTTCAGTGAAATAGAATAAAAACCTCTTTTAAGAAGAAAATAGGGTTAATGTCAATATAAGAAAAGAGGGAGTGTTTTGATGAAAGGGATTTCGTCAAAGAGCAAATTTTTGCTTTGGTTATTGTGCCTATCAGTCAGTATCTCTCTGACTTCTGAAACTACGGTACATGCATTCTCCGGCCAGGTGATTCAAAGAGGAGCCGTGGGGGATGATGTTATTGAGCTTCAGGCACGCTTGCAAAACATTGGCTTCTTTAATGGTAAAATTGATGGCGTTTATGGCTGGGGAACCTACTGGGCCCTTCGAAATTTCCAGAAGGATTTCGGACTTCCCGTTGATGGGCTTGCCGGCCTTAAAACGAGAACCAAACTAGTTAACGCTTCAAATTTTAATGGGAAGTTTGTCCATGAGCAAATTGCAAAAGGGAATGATTTTACTTACTACGGTAATGTCCCTATTGAAAAACAGGTAAAACCGAAAAAGAAAACAAATGCTGGCGGGGCAGCAAAGGCACCAGCGAAACAAGCTGCGAAGGGTGGAGGAGCAAAAACGACACCAACAGCGACAGCCGCAAACGTTCCGGGAGGGTATTCTCAAAACGACATTCAGCTGATGGCGAATGCGGTTTATGGAGAAGCCCGCGGTGAGCCATATATAGGTCAGGTTGCCGTTGCTGCCGTTATCTTGAACAGGATTGAAAGTCCATCATTTCCGAATACCATTTCAGGCGTCATCTTTGAGCCGCGTGCCTTTACGGCCGTTGCGGATGGCCAGATTTGGCTGACGCCGAATGAAGGGGCTAAGGAAGCCGTCATTGATGCTATCAATGGCTGGGATCCCACTGGTGAAGCTCAATATTATTTCAACCCTGATACAGCGACAAGCGGGTGGATTTGGGGGCGGCCACAAATTAAAAAAATCGGGAAACATATTTTCTGTAAATAAAGGGGTGATAAAAGATGATACGCAATGTAATAATCGGAGTTCTAGCTGTTGCGCTAGCCGGTACTGGATTTTGGGGCTACCAGGAACATAAAGAAAAAAGCGCAGTACTGGTTCAAGCAGAAAATAATTATCAGCGGGCTTTCCATGATTTATCCTATCAGATGGATGTATTGCATGATGAAATAGGGAATACGCTGGCAATGAACTCAAGACAGTCGCTAAGTCCCGCGCTTACGGATGTCTGGAGAATTACTTCAGAGGCACAAATTGATGTAGGCCAACTGCCTCTTACTCTCATGCCTTTCAACAAAACCGAGGAATTTTTATCAGATATTGGGAAGTTCAGTTACACGACTGCGGTCAGGGATCTCGAGAAAGAACCGTTAAACGACAAAGAATATTCCCGGCTTCAGTCGCTTTATAAAGAATCTGGAGAAGTACAAGGTGAGTTAAGGAAAGTTCAGCATCTGGTCATGAAGAACAACCTGAGATGGATGGATGTCGAAACGGCTTTGGCTTCCAATGACCAAAATGCGGACAACACGATTGTTAATGGTTTTAAAACGGTTGAAAAGAAAGTGGCGGGCTATAGCGAGACATCCAATCTTGATCCGAATTTCACAAGCGGCCAACAGAAGGATGAAAACTTCAAAAATATTAAGGGGAAAGAAATCAGCAAAAAAGAGGCAGTAGCGAAAGCAAAGCAATATGCCAATTTAACTGGCAACGTGAAAACCCGTGTAGAGGAAAACGGGAAAGGTTCCGATTATGGCTTTTATAGTGTTAGCCTGATTAATTCCAAGACCAAAACAGAAGTCAATATGGACATTACAAAAAAGGGCGGCTATCCAATCTGGTATATCAATAACCGGGATGTCAATGAATCCAAAATCGATTTGAACACCGCAAGCAATAAGGCTGTGGCATTCCTAAAAGACCACAACTTTGATTCTCTTGACTTATATGAAAGTGCTCAGTATGACAATATTGGTTTGTTCAACTTTGTCACTACAGTGGATGGCGTAAGAGTTTACCCCGATTCAGTGAAAGTGAAAATCGCCTTGGATGATGGAAGTGTGATTGGTTTTTCCGCAGACGAATTCTTGAAATCCCATAAAATAAGAGAGATTGGTGAGTTTTCTGTAACTAGTGAGCAGGCCAGGAAAGAAATCAATCCTAAAGTAAAGGTTATGGAAGAGCGGAAAGCGTTAATAGAAGGTGAAACCGGTGAAGAGGTCCTTTGCTATGAGTTCCTCGGCACGATTAACGATGACACATACAGAATTTTTATAAATGCCAACACAGGGCAGGAAGAAAAAGTTGAGAAGCTTAAAAACTCTGAGCCGGTTTATGAGGATTTATTATAAACAGCTCATCACGGGAAAGGTACATTTGTGCTTTTCCTTTTTTTGCAGAAAGGAAAGTATAAACTTCCTTTTCTGCATAAGGGCAACTACGTCTCTGTCTTCGCCTTAAAAGGCTCGTCAGTCGATGAGTTTTCTTTAAATGTGTATTAATTAATGATTTTTTTGGATATTTAAGGTAAAATATACATAGGACTAAATATTTAGATAAAGAGACCATATTTAACTTGGAGTTGGGGATGAATGATTAAAGTCGGGGATACCTTAGTATTGGAGCCGAAATTTTCACAACAGCATGAACAATATAAATCAACAGTAGTCGAGATAAATGATCAAAGCATTTTCATTGATTATCCCATCAATGCTTCGACGGGAAAAAGAGCGTTTTTAATCGATGGTACACAGTTGAAAATCACACTTGTTGCCGCAAAAAAGGCTATATATGTATTTGATACAGAGGTCCTAGGAAGAGTGAAAGAACGGATTGCCATGATACAATTGTCGCATCCTCCCAAAGACTCGATCATCAAGATTCAAAGAAGGGAGTTTGTAAGGGTAGAAACGGCCATCGATACAGTCGTTCATCCGCAAGCTTCTGAGTTTCAGCCTTTTAAGGCGATTACGGAAGATATTAGCGCAGGTGGTACTGCATTACTGATATCAAAGGACATTATCCTTCAATCTGGTTCAAGTATTTTTGTCTGGTTCGCCCTCCCGCTAAAATCCGGTGAAATTCATTATTTCAAGGTGAAAAGCAAGGTTATCCGCATCAGTGAAGAAAAAGAACGATTTAATATATTGTCTATAGAGTTCACTGAAATGAGCGAGGGCGACCGTCAGACGCTCATACGGTATATCTTCGAACGCGAAGTCGAGATGAAGAAAAAACGTTTGTCACCCTGATTTTTTTTAGAAATGTGAATGAAAAGCATGGATCATTTCCATACTGTCTAGAAAGACGGTAAGGATGGGTCGTTATGAAATCCATAGAACGGATCATCATTAAGCTAATACTTATACAGGTGATTTGCCTGCTGGCCTTTCAGGCTGTTTTTCACCGTGCAGATTCCTTTTTAGAATTAAAGAAGTTGGCTGCTTATGAAGGCGTAACAAAAAATAACTATACCAAAATAATTGAAACATTTAATGATGAAAATTAGCAGGGGACCCTCCCCTGCTTTTTCTATTTAAAACCAAGGAAATTCTGACACCTCTTAAAGCATCATTTTTATTCATAATCATCTAACCTTTTGTGATAAACTAGAAATGCATTAAAAATTACAGCTTGTCTGTCTGGATCTTGGGAGGATTTATGGAAAAGAAAATATCAGTTGCAATTGACGGGCCTGCGGCAGCGGGAAAAAGTACTGTCGCGAAATTGGTTGCGGGAAAATTCAATTACATATACGTAGACACCGGCGCTATGTACAGAGCGTTAACATATAAAGCGTTGAATGACGGGGTCGATATCGGCAACGAAGCGGCCTTGAGTCATTTATTGAACGATACAGCCATTGAGCTAAAGCCGAGTGAAACCGGTCAGCTCGTTTTCTTGGATGACCAAAATGTCACCGAAGCGATTCGAAATAACGAAGTGACCGCATCGGTTTCAGAGGTATCCAAGCACAAGTCAATACGGGAAGAAATGGTAAGAAGGCAGCAGCTTTTTGGAGAAAAAGGCGGTGTCGTAATGGATGGCAGGGACATAGGCACACATGTCCTTCCGAATGCCGAGGTCAAGATATTCCTGATTGCATCGGTGGAAGAGCGTGCTTCTCGGCGCCATCAGGAAAATATCCAAAAGGGTTTTTCCTCCGATCTAGAGAAATTAAAAGAAGAGATTGCCTTGCGTGATAAGCTGGACTCCGAGAGGGAGGTAGCTCCGTTAAGAAAGGCTAGCGACGCGGTTGAAATTGATACAACTTCTTTGTCGATCCAACAAGTGGCCGAAAAAGTAATGGTATTGATTGAAGAAAGGATAAGATGAATTTGAAGTTTTATACATTTGCCAAAAACGTTGTAAAAATTGTTTTAAGTCCCATATATAGGGTTAAAACAATAGGTAAAGAGGATTTTCCAAAAGAAGGCGCTGTTTTGATTTGTGCTAACCACATTGACAATCTGGATCCGCCGATAGTGGGAATCACCTGTCCCCGGGATATTCATTTTATGGCCAAAGATGAGGCTTTTCATGTTCCTTTATTAAAAACTATCCTTCCGAAGGTTAATGCTTTTCCGGTGAAAAGGGGAATGAGTGACAGGGAAGCTCTCAGGAAAGGCCTTTCACTTCTTAAGGAAGGGAAGGTTTTGGGCTTGTTTCCTGAAGGAACACGAAGTAAAACGGGCGAACTCGGCGAAGCTATGGCAGGGGCTGGATTTTTCGCCTTGCGATCTAATGCGAAGATTGTTCCTTGCGCCATAATCGGTCCATACAAAGCTCTTAATCCATTAAACGTTGTTTATGGAAAACCGATTGATTTTACCGAATACCGGGAGAAAAAGATATCTGCCGATGAAGCGACCAAAATCATTATGGATGAAATTAGAGGCTTAATTTCCGCGCATAAATAATCCTTCTTGCTTGACAATTTCCTTTATTTATTAGAATTTATAAAAAAGGGGATTATTCCGAATTGTGAATTTATAAGATAAGAAATTCTGCAGAACAGTCATGGGTTAAGGAGGAGTCGTAATGACAGAAGACATGAACCAAGTAGAGGTAAACAACTATGAAGTTGGCGATAAGGTCAATGCCAGAGTATCCAAAGTTGAAGAAAAACAGGTGATTGTAGATGTTGAGAACAGCAAAACTGATGGGATCATTCCGATCAGCGAGCTCTCCAGCCTGCATGTCGAAAAGGCTTCCGACGCGATTTCTGAAGGAGACGAGCTGGAGCTTGAAGTCATTAAAGTGGAAGAAGAGGCTCTTATACTGTCCAAGCGCAAAATCGACGCACTAAAGGCGTGGGATGAACTGGAAAAGAAATTCGAGTCAGAGGAGGTCTTCGAAGCCGAAGTCAAAGATGTCGTCAAAGGCGGTCTCGTTGTTGACTTGGGTGTGAGAGGATTTGTCCCTGCTTCGCTCGTGGAAGATTATTTTGTGGAAGATTTTGCCGATTATAAGAATAAAACATTAACGTTTAAAATTGTTGAACTGGATAAAGAAAAGAATCGCTTAATCCTTTCACACCGCGCTGTTGTACAGGATCAGAAAGAGCTGAAAAAAGGAGAAGTGCTTGATTCCATCGAGAGCGGCCAGGTTATCGAAGGTACTGTACAAAGAATCACGGACTTTGGAGCTTTCGTTGATATCGGTGGTGTAGATGGGCTTGTTCATATTTCTCAACTCTCGCACGAGCATGTTGAAAAAGCTTCCGATGTCGTGAAAGAAGGAGAAAAACTGAAGGTTAAGGTCCTTTCCGTTGACCGTGATAACGAAAGAATTTCACTTTCTGTTAAAGAAACCCTTCCAGGACCTTGGACGGATATTGCGGATAAAGCCGCAAAAGGGGCCGTTCTTGAAGGAGTTGTCAAACGCCTTGTTTCTTTCGGTGCTTTTGTTGAAATCTTCCCTGGCGTGGAGGGACTTGTCCATATCTCGCAAATTTCTCATAAACACATCGGTACACCGCAGGAAGTCCTGAAAGAAGGAGAAACTGTGCAGGTAAAGGTTCTTGATGTCAATGAAGCGGAGCAGCGTTTATCGTTAAGTATTAAAGAGCTCCAGGAATCACAGGCTAAAGAAGACTCGAATTATGAGCTTCCGGAAGAATCCAATGGATTCCAGCTTGGTGATATGATTGGGGAGCAATTAAAGAAATTTAAATAATGCCAGAAAAGCTGCACCAAATCGGTTCAGCTATAGATTGTCGACAAAAGGGGTTCGGAATGGTCTCATTCCGAACCCCTTTTTAGTGATTATTTCTATTTTTGCTTATTTGGAGTGTGAGTGGACCTCACTTAGCCTTATTTATTAGGCCATTTCTGGACCTTGCCATGTCCAGTTTGCCATCTTCTTCAAATTCATGGCAGCGAAAGTAAGCATCGCCTGCATCGACAATTTTTTAAGTCCCCTTAACTTTGTCCAACGCATGCCATGCTTTTCTTTTGCATCTGCGAATAGGCGTTCTATCGTTTTTGCGTTTCGCATAGATTGGTTTTACATCCTTGTGGTGTCGCAATTGATCTGTTTCCTCTACATAATCCTGCCAAATATGCCTCGTCACCTCAATCATTTTATGTATCCATTTTAAAATAGATGTTAGGAACGTTCCATAGTAAACGTTTAAAAGCCTGTTGATCAACGTTCCAGGCGCGAAGACTCCTGCGGGAGCAGCGGGACAGGTGAGACCCCCGCAGGAGCATGCGACGAGGAGGCTCACCGCCCGCCCCTAAGGTGCGCGAAGCGCCTGGAACGGAAATCAACAGACCCCATTAACAGGCCAAATAAAAAAATAACTGCAGGCAAACTCGATTTCATCCAGTTTGTCTACAGTCTGAAGCTGCACCAAATCGGTGCAGCTTTTTTTACCTTTTATTTCTATCGCGAGCATCTTCCGCACTTTCCATTTTCGTTGCCCCCGGTTTATCCAAGGCTTGGTCTCTATCGGAGTCCACGGTCCTGCTCTCTCGTAATTTTTTCTCCTGACGATCTTTACCCATTTTAACACCTCCTAAGTTTAGCGTTGCTATAATAAAAGAATTTATCCCGCTTTAACGGGCAGTAAGCCCCCCACATGAAAAAACAAGGATAAGTTGGGGAATAACTGCCCGTAAAAGTCCGATTGGTTCAACTAACCATCGTTGGGGGATGAACAAAACCCCCACCGATGGAAGTTTCACTTTATCCACCGAGTATGGCCGGCTTTCCCGTTTAATTCTCCTTGAAAGAAGACATAATGTTTCCTATAGGAGGAAATAGTATGGATGGATTGTTTTTTTATTGGATTTTATGGATGGCCTGGGTAATCGTGATGTTTTTTATCGCGAAAACGTTTCAAGGCCGTTATTGGTTGTTATTCCACTTGCTTGCGGTTATGTTCTTAGCTGCATATGAGCTTCAGGTGTACCGTTACGTAATTCATGTTTCCTCTATCTACTTATTATTGGTTTGCTGCTTATATTTAAGAAATCTAAGTTTATGGAGAATAATCGAATTTACCGTCAGTAGTTTTATCATTTCTTTAGGGTACGCATGCTTTCAACTTTATGCAATGTTGGACCCGGTGTGGCTGATATTCAAGGCGGATTGGATGTTCGGTGTCTTAATTAATTACCTTGCCCTGCTTATTATTCATGAATGGAAGTTACGGTTTGGCGCCCTATTAGTCGGAATGCTCATAGGCGAGACGATCTTTTCGGGATTGTTACTCGTTAACTCGATCCCGTATAAAGCAGGCTCTTATTCATGGTTGGATAGTGCTGTCCTCGTTTTATTGATGAATTTGCTTTGGGTTTCATTGGAATTCATTAGTCGCTTCATTCAGGGGATGATTGCTAATCAGGGCATGGCAAAAGGAGCGTCCAGGTTAAGATGAATGTAGACAATCATTGTTGGTTACTGAAAAATTTGATACTATATGATAGTTAGTAAGGTTATTCTAGGAAATATAAGAAATGACATGGAAATTAATGAAATTTTAACATAATGAATTGAATTCCATAAACACAGATAACAGGCTTGAAAGGGTGGAGAAATATGCCGAAACCGGTAGTGGCCATAGTGGGGCGGCCAAACGTAGGAAAATCGACTATTTTTAATCGAATCGTCGGAGAACGGGTTTCCATTGTCGAAGACGTCCCAGGCGTGACCAGAGATCGAATATACAGCTCTGGTGAATGGCTGACATACGACTTTAATATCATAGATACAGGAGGAATTGATATTGGCGATGAGCCTTTCCTCGAACAGATTCGCCAACAGGCAGAAATTGCGATTGATGAGGCGGATGTCATTATTTTTATGACAAACGGTCGGGAGGGCGTGACCTCCGCTGACGAAGAAGTGGCGAAAATCCTTTACAAATCAAAGAAGCCGGTTGTTCTCGCCGTAAATAAGGTTGACAATCCAGAAATGAGAGACCAGATATATGACTTTTATGCACTTGGTTTTGGCGATCCGTTTCCTATCTCTGGATCTCATGGTCTAGGGCTTGGCGATCTTCTTGATAAGGTAGCCGCCCACTTTCCGCAGCATAATGAACAGGATTACGATGAGGATGTCATTAAGTTCAGCTTAATCGGAAGGCCTAATGTCGGAAAATCGTCGCTTGTCAATGCGTTGCTCGGAGAAGACCGGGTTATTGTAAGTGAAATTGAAGGTACGACGAGGGATGCGATCGATTCACCTTATACATATAATGACAAAGAATACGTCATTATTGATACGGCAGGAATGAGGAAAAAAGGTAAGGTCTATGAAAGCACGGAAAAATACAGCGTGCTTCGAGCTTTAAGGGCGATTGAACGTTCGGACGTGGTTCTTGTCTTATTAAACGCCGAGGAAGGCATTAGGGAACAAGATAAAAAAATCGCGGGTTACGCCCATGAAGCGGGCAGAGGCGTCATCATTGTCGTCAATAAATGGGATGCCATCGAAAAAGATGAGAAAACGATGAAAGAATTTGAAGAAAATATCCGGGCACACTTCCTATTCCTCGATTACGCACCAATCGTTTATTTATCGGCAAAAACAAAGAAACGGGTGCACTCTTTGCTTCCCGTTATTGACCAAGTCAGCGAAGCACATGCGCTTCGTGTTCAAACCAATGTCCTGAATGAAGTGATTATGGACGCAGTAGCGATGAATCCTACACCCGCGCATAACGGCGGCCGGTTAAAAATCTATTATACAACCCAGGTTGCAGTAAAACCGCCGACCTTTGTCGTATTCGTCAACGAACCTGAGCTACTTCATTTCTCATACGAAAGATTTTTGGAAAACAGGATTCGTGATGCGTTCAACTTCGAGGGGACACCTATTAGAATCTTAGGTCGTCAAAGAAAATAACGAAGAGGTGCTGAACATGCCACAAAAAAAGCAAAATATTGCCGTAATCGGAGCAGGAAGCTGGGGAACCGCCTTAGCTCTTGTGTTGGCAGACAATGAACATCACATTAGGCTATGGGGCCATAATGAAGACCGAATTAAAGAAATAAATGAACAGCGTACGAACCGTAAGTATCTTCCTGGAATTGAATTGCCTCCTGGAATCACTGGCTACACTTCTTTAACTGAGGCGCTTGAAGGGATAACGGATATCATACTCGCCGTACCAACAAAAGCGATCAGGGAAATTCTTAGACAAATCGTTAAGATTGTAAAAACACCGCTGACGATTGTCCATGTTAGTAAAGGGATAGAGCCGGATACGCTTTTACGCATTTCGGAAATGATCGAAGAAGAAATGCCTGCCGGACTGCTTGATGATGTCGTGGTGCTTTCCGGGCCAAGCCACGCCGAGGAAGTGAGCCTGCGTCACCCTACAACCGTTACAGTATCTGCAAAGAATATGGCAGCTGCCGAAAGAATTCAGGATTTATTTATCAACCAAAATTTTCGGGTGTACACAAACCCTGACATAGTGGGTGTTGAAATCGGCGGCGCTTTAAAGAACATCATTGCTCTTGCCGCAGGAATAACAGATGGTTTAGGATACGGGGATAACGCAAAGGCCGCACTGATTACGCGAGGGCTCGCTGAGATATCGAGATTGGGGACAGCGATGGGTGCCAACCCGCTTACTTTTTCAGGCTTGACAGGGATCGGCGATTTAATTGTCACTTGTACAAGCGTTCATTCGCGAAACTGGAGAGCGGGGAACATGCTTGGAAAGGGACAAAACCTCGATGAAGTTCTCGATAATATGGGGATGGTAGTGGAGGGCGTCCGCACGACAAAAGCGGCTTACCAGCTGGCTCAAAAGTATGATGTCGATATGCCGATCACATATGCTTTATACAATGTGCTGTTTAACGGCATGAATGTGAAGGACTCGGTAGATACTTTAATGAACCGCACCAAAACTGACGAAATGGAAGACCTGATTAATATCCTCGGATCCAGGCTTACTGATTAAGCTGACGGTAAACAGTTAAAAATAATTATTTTAGAAAAATAGGCATTAGAGGATGCGTCTTTTTCATATCGTGCATACAATGCAACGTAGTAAACTAGTATTCTGACCTGGTTATATGGGGGATTTAGTCGAATCGCAGAAGATATTATGTCTTCTGCTTTTTTGGCTGAAATAAAGGACAAACTTTCCTTTCTGCATGGAGCAGACACAGACTAAGTGTCACGTCCTTATGTCTTCATCTGTATAACCCACATCCAGTGGCCCTCAACTACGTCTAATCTCCGCCTTAAGGCTCGTCAATCGACGAGTTTTCTTTAATTTCTGGAGAAACGCTGCACTCAAAGTTAGTTGTATTCGGGAAAGTCGGCTTGTGTTATAATATTTTCGAATGAAGGAGTGAGAATCTATGACACCAGCATTGCAAAAAATGTGGATTTCATTTGCTGCTATGGGCTTTATGTTTATTTCTATCTTAACCATTTATTTAAGCCGCTATAAGCTAAAAGGGTTCCTTCGGGTCTTTTCTGCCATTTTTGCCTACATATTAATGATATTGGCTGGTTTGATTATATTTTTTGTCGTATTCAGCGGACCGACAGCATAGGTGAGGGAATCAGATATGATAAGAGTTAAATGGACAGCAATACTGTTGCTAGTATCTCTTTTTTTGACAGGATGTTTATATCCTGATCAGGAAGTAGCAGAGAACCAGGTTCCGTATAAAGAGCAGATACAATCTGTTCAAAGTGCGATTAACCAGTTTAAAGAAGACGAAGGCGGGATTCTGCCGATTAAAACGAAGCCGGCGGAAACACCTTATTATCAAAAATATCTTGTGGATTTTAAGAAGATTGCGCCAAGGTATATGGCGGAGCCACCAGGAAATGCCTTTGAGACAGGCGGGGTTTTTCAATATGTAATCATTGATGAAGAGACAAATCCAACGGTGAAAATATTTGATGTGAGGATCGCCCAGGAGATTCAGGATATAAACCTTCGCCTGAACGCATATAGACAGAAAAACGGCTATCCTCCATATAAAGAGCGCCTCTCTGATGAGGTTTTTACATTGGATTATGAGAAGATGGGACTGAAGGAAGCACCGACTGTTTTGAGTCCTTATTCACAAAAACAGCTACCGATCGTCATCAACTCCGATATTGAGCTATATGTAGATTACACCGCTGATCTTTATGATGCCTTGGAAAAAAAAGAAAAAGCCTACAAACCCGGTGAGGATATCCGATCAGTCCTGACTGATGATTCAGAATTTGTACCGGCATATTCATTACCTTATACAATCGATGATAAAACAAAAAAACCGGTATTCTTAAGTGTAAAAGCAAAAACTCCTAAATAAAGGAGCGTCAACGGCAGCTTTAAGTGGAACACTTCAAAAAATTTATGTTCATAACAACAAAATTGGCATAACCCTTTTTCTGCAAAATATATTGTAGGGGAAGGGTTATTTCTTTATATTATCCGAAAATACTTAACCTTAAAAATAGAAGCGGGGATACGGATTCCAAAAATCAGGCATATATTTTTAGGACAACATCATACACATATACTGTCCTAGATTTTTAAATAACGGATGATGCTATCCCAGGAACTCTAATATCGGGAGGGGATACCTTGGAAAAGGTAGATATTTTTAAAGATATTGCTGAACGTACCGGCGGAGACATATACTTAGGGATTGTCGGCGCAGTGCGGACCGGTAAATCTACATTCATAAAGAAATTTATGGAACTGATGGTCATTCCGAATATCAGAACAGAAGCTGACAGGGCTAGGGCACAGGATGAACTGCCTCAAAGTGCCGCCGGGAAGACAATCATGACGACTGAACCGAAGTTTGTTCCGAATCAGGCAGCCACCGTGCATGTCGCCGATGGCCTTGATGTAAACATCCGGCTCGTCGATTGTGTCGGGTATACCGTGCCAGGAGCAAAAGGGTATGAAGACGAAAACGGGCCGCGTATGATTCATACACCATGGTACGAAGAACCGATTCCTTTTCATGAAGCGGCTGAAATCGGCACCAGAAAAGTCATTCAGGAGCATTCTACGCTGGGAGTTGTGATTACGACAGACGGCACCATCGGTGAGATTCCGCGATCAGATTATATCGAAGCGGAAGAGAGAGTCATAGAGGAATTAAAAGAAGTAGGCAAACCCTTCATTATGATTGTCAATTCCGTTCAGCCGCATCATCCTGACACGGTTGCTTTAAGGGAAAACCTTCAGACGAAATACGATATTCCGGTTTTAGCGATGAGTGTCGAAGGAATGCGCGAATCCGATGTACTAAGTGTTTTACGTGAAGCTTTATATGAATTCCCTGTTTTAGAGGTAAATGTGAACCTTCCGAGCTGGGTATTGGTTTTGAAAGAAGATCATTGGCTGAGAGAAAGCTATCAGGAAGCTGTTAAGGAAACGGTTAAGGATATCAAACGGTTAAGGGATGTCGACCGGGTTGTCGGACATTTTAACGACTTTGAATTCATAGATCGTGCAAGCCTTGCCGGCATTGAAATGGGCCAGGGTGTCGCCGAGATTGACCTGTATGCTCCCGATCAACTGTATGATGAGATTCTAAAAGAAATTGTCGGTGTTGAAATACGAGGCAAGGATCATTTGCTTTCACTCATGCAGGACTTTGCCCATGCGAAGACGGAATATGATCAATACTCCGATGCGTTAAAGATGGTAAAGCAGACCGGGTATGGAATTGCGGCTCCATCGCTAGTTGACATGAGCCTTGATGAGCCGGAAATAATTCGTCAAGGATCTCGGTTTGGTGTACGGCTTAGAGCAGTGGCCCCATCGATCCATATGATTAAAGTGGATGTGGAATCAGAATTCGCCCCGATTATTGGAACTGAAAAGCAAAGTGAAGAATTGGTACGGTATTTGATGCAAGACTTTGAGGATAATCCTTTATCGATTTGGAACTCTGACATTTTCGGTAGATCGCTCAGTTCAATCGTGAGGGAAGGGATTCAGGCTAAATTGTCCTTAATGCCTGAAAATGCGCGTTATAAGCTTAAGGAAACACTGGAGCGCATCATCAATGAAGGATCAGGCGGATTGATTGCGATTATTTTATAATTGTTCCTAAAACGAAAGAACCAGACCTGTGCGGGGCTGGTTCTTTCGTGCTTTAAAAACCCATATTTGAAGCATATTGGACTAATATATGCAATTTTTATGAAAAGATACTCATAATTTCTTGAATTTCCTTGCTTAGGCAAACCCTTTGTGATAATCTACATACAGAAAACGCATTACAGCGCCATTCTGACCCATTTACTAATTTTCTCCATATCGTTCGGAAGAATTTTAATAATTTTGGGGATCAAGGGAATTTTTCACCTAATAACTAATCTCTATTATACTGTATTGGTAATATTGATTTTTTATACAAATCCTTTTGAGAGGAGGTGAATGGCATGAACAAGACAGAATTAATTAACGCAGTTGCAGAAGCAGGAGAGCTTTCCAAGAAAGACGCTACGAAAGCTGTTGATGCTGTTTTTGATACAATCCTGGACGCTTTAAAAAGCGGTGATAAAGTACAATTAATCGGTTTTGGTAACTTCGAAGTTCGTGAGCGCGCGGCTCGTAAAGGTCGTAACCCGCAAACTGGCGATGAAATCGAAATCGCAGCTAGCAAGGTACCAGCTTTCAAACCTGGTAAAGCACTTAAAGACGCTGTTAAGTAATTACATACAGTAACTTTACGAAAAGGGGTTCACGCGATATGTGTGGGCCCCTTTTTTGCTTCTATTTTTCGAAGTATGCTAATATTGGGTTATATGTTTTTGTAGGAGGAAGTAGGATGGCAAACGTAGATCACGCCAAATTGGAAGAAGCGGTAAGAATGATTTTGGAAGCGGTAGGCGAAGATCCGGAGCGTGAAGGGCTTCTGGATACACCTAAACGTGTCGCGAGAATGTATGAGGAAATATTTTCAGGATTGAATCAGGATCCGGGGGAATATTTTGAAACGATTTTTGGGGAAGATCATGAAGAGCTTGTTCTTGTCAAAGACATCCCCTTTTATTCTGTCTGCGAACATCATCTTGTCCCTTTTTACGGAAAGGCGCATGTTGCTTACATTCCAAAAAACGGAAGAGTTACCGGCTTGAGTAAGCTGGCGAGAGCTGTTGAAGCGGTATCGAGAAGGCCTCAGCTGCAGGAGAGAATCACGTCAACCGTCGCTGATTCGATTATGGATAAGCTGGAGCCACACGGCGTCATGATTGTCGTTGAAGCGGAACATATGTGTATGACGATGCGCGGCGTCAGGAAACCTGGTGCAAAAACAGTGACTTCCGCTGTCCGGGGGGTTTTTGCGGAGGATGCACGCTCCAGAGCAGAAGTGCTTTCATTCATTAAGGACTAAACATGCGGAGGCGGACAAATGGAGGAAAAACAGATAAAGGATTTTGTCGTCATAAAAGCAATAGAAGATGGTGTGAATGTAATCGGATTGACTCGTGGAACCGATACCCGATTTCACCATTCAGAAAAGCTGGATTCAGGTGAAGTGATGATTGCCCAATTTACGGAGCATACATCCGCGATTAAAATAAGAGGGAGTGCGAAAATCTATACCCCATACGGAGAGATAGAAAGTGAAGGGAAAAAAGGAGATCGGTAGATCCATCCATCCCAACGTTGTCCTGAACGGACCTGAATCTAAGTCGAGGGCGTTGTAGATTGACGACGTTATTGATCGATTACCGGCATAAATCGCCTTTAAAATGGTGTCTTTGCCGGTGTTTTTCATTTTTGGGTACATAGACTTTCTCTTAAAAATAGTTACTTCAAACTACCATCACATTATTTTTATGTTATAATGATTTGTGCTTTTATACTGGAAAAAACCGCATGCTGCGGATTGAATTTATCTTACGGGGATGCAAAGGTGATCTCATTGTTAAACATAGATACTCTATTGACAGAATTGAAGGAAATGATAGAAACAAAAGCTGATCATCCTTATTTACTCATGTTTTTAGAAAAGCCGAGTATTGATGACGATAAGCTGCTCTTGCTTATGGGCTTGTTTAATGAATTAGAGATTACAGATGCAGAACGGAAAAAATATATAATATCTACGATGCTTGTGCAAATGGCGCTGGATACACATGAAACGGTAACCAACACACCAATACAGCCAGAGGAAGACGGCTCTCAGAAAATCAGGCAATTAATGGTGCTGGCCGGGGATTATTATAGCGGCCTTTACTATCAACTTCTCTCCGAAGTTGAAAATATTCCGTTAATCCGTGTGTTGGCAAGCGCGATAAAAGACATCAATGAAAACAAAGTTTTATTGTATCAAAAGTCATTGAATGAGATATCCGGACTTCTCGAGGCTGTAAAAACGATAGAATCGTCTTTAGTCAGGAAAGTGTCGGAATCCTTCGATAAGCCGATTTGGAGTGTTCTTTCTGCTGACATCCTTCTCTTGAAACGTCTTCATATAGAAAAAAAACGTTATTTAGAAGGCGGACAATCAATCATTTTTGAATCATTTAAAAAAATTGCTTTTCCTAAGAAGGATCAAGCAGGAGCTTTATCAAAAGAACAGGCCGCACATGTTTTAAACAAAATGGATCAGTGCATTACAAGTGTGCAAAATTCTCTCAGAAAAACAGTAGAAAAACTTGGTGCCCAAAATGGAAGTCTGATCAAAAGAATAGACAGCATTTTGGAATATACGGCCGTTACGGCAAATTCAACCGTGGAAGAAGGGTGACCCATGCAGCAGTCAAAAGAACAAAGAGTTCATCAGGTGTTTGAAAAGATCTATGACAATTATGACAAGATGAATTCTCTCATAAGCTTCAGGCTGCACATTAAATGGCGCGAATATACGATGGGGAAGATGAACGTCCCAGAAGCTGCGACTGCACTTGATTTATGCTGCGGTACAGCTGACTGGACCATTGCCCTGGCTGAGCAGACGGGTCCAAACGGCAATGTTACCGGCCTGGATTTCAGTAAAAATATGTTGAAAATCGGTCAAGAAAAAATAAAAGATCTGAAAATGGATGATTACGTAACCTTAATACAAGGAAACGCGATGGAGCTGCCATTTGAAGACAGCACGTTTGATTATGTGACAATTGGGTTCGGCCTTCGGAATGTTCCGGATTATATGCAAGTATTAAAGGAAATGAACAGAGTCTTAAAACCGGGAGGCATGGCGGTTTGCCTCGATACTTCACAGCCAACCATGTTCGGGTATAAACAGCTGTACTACTTTTACTTCCGTTTTATCATGCCGGTGTTTGGAAAACTATTTGCCAAAAGCTTTAAGGAATATTCATGGCTTCAGGAATCGGCCCGCGATTTTCCGGGAATGAAGGAGTTGGCCGACATGTTTAAAGCCGCCGGTTTTCAAAATGTAAGCTACAAATCTCATAGCGGTGGTGCTGCCGCTACACATTTTGGCTATAAATCCAAAATAGACTAACATTTTATTATTTCCTAAACGACAAGAAATGCATTTGCAAACTGGGTGGAGTGTAGTATATGAAACTTAAAATGTTGTATTCATATTTGAATACAGATCTGCAAATAATTGAAAACGAATTAGAAGCTACCATTCAGGCTGATTCACCTGTTCTCAGACAAGCATCCTTGCATTTATTGCAATCAGGAGGAAAGCGGATTCGCCCAGTTTTTGTATTATTGGCTGGAAAGTTTGGCCATTATGACATTCATGTCATGAAAAATGCTGCGATTGCATTGGAACTGATCCATATGGCCTCGCTTGTCCATGACGATGTCATTGACGATTCTGATTTGCGGCGCGGGGTACCAACAATTAAATCAAAATGGGATAACCGTGTCGCCATGTATACAGGCGACTACATTTTTGCCAGGTCTCTTGAAATCATATCCGAAATTAACAATCCACTCGCCCACCAGCTGCTTGCCCATACAATCGTCGAAGTATGTAAGGGAGAAATTGAGCAGATTAAGGATAAATTTGATTTCACCCAAAACTTGAGAACCTATTTAAAGAGAATTAGACGGAAAACGGCGCTCTTAATTGCCTCTAGCTGCCAATTAGGAGCCATTGCCGCAGGAGCAGATGAAAAGGTACATAAACAGTTGTTTAGATTCGGATATTATGTCGGGATGACCTACCAGATTACGGACGATATCCTCGATTTTACGGCAACCGAAAAAGAACTTGGCAAACCTGCAGGTGGCGACCTCAGGCAAGGGAACATCACGCTCCCGGTTTTGATTGCCATGGAGCAACCGCACATAAAGTCAATGGTTGAAAAAGTGCATGAAAATATCTCGAAGGATGAATTGACAGCAGTTATCCATGCTATCAATACATCAGGTGCCATGGAAAAAGCCTCGGAGATGGGAAATGCCTACTTAGAGAAAGCATTCAAGGTACTCGAAACATTGCCTGCGAACCGTGCAAAAACCACACTTTCTGAAATAGCAAAATTCATTGGCAAACGAAAATTTTAACTTACCTTCTCTTCCAAAGAAAGAATAACTTTTTGATTTTGACAGATGTCTAGTTGCGTTCGATCTTAGTGGCCAGCGTTGGCCAGTTTTCATTTCGTATAGTATCTTGCATAAAACATGATCTATTGGTGACGAAAGCTCGGACTTCCCCAAAATAGGCTGATATGGGTGTACAACATAAGGACGTGGCAGGTTTTAGGCTACGTTCTTTAATTATGGGTACATTCACTTTTCTTTGAGGTTGCGGAATTTTCAAAACAATGATACTATTTTTGAGGATTGCTTTTAATAGGCAAAAATATTCATACATAGTAGGAGTGGACACGCATGGAAAAAACATTTCTGATGGTTAAACCAGATGGTGTGCAGCGCAACCTTATCGGGGAAATTGTTTCACGCTTTGAAAAGAAAGGCTTCCGCTTAGCCGGGGCAAAATTGATGGCGGTTACAAAAGAACTGGCTGAGCAGCATTATGGTGAGCATAAAGAGCGGCCGTTTTTCGGGGAGCTTGTTGATTTCATCACATCGGGCCCTGTATTCGCGATGGTTTGGGAAGGTGAGAATGTAATCGCCACCTCACGTCTAATGATGGGTGCAACAAATCCTAAGGACGCTGCTTCTGCTACAATCCGTGGTGACTTCGCTGTAACTATCGGCAAAAACGTCATCCATGGTTCGGATTCTCCGGAAAGCGCAGAACGTGAAATCGGTCTATTCTTCAAAGAAGAAGAGCTCGTAGATTACTCAAAATTAATCAGTGAATGGGTATATTAATCTCTGCATATTCAATGAAGGGAAGCTTCGCTATCAGCGAAGCTTTTTTATTTTAGGTTCTATTTTAGATAATGTTGATCATATTCTTTTTGGATAAGTCCCCACCCCGGAGAAGGCATGATGCTCCTTTGTGTTAGTACTCACTCTTGATTTCCAAACCGGTTGATTTTCGCTGCAGGCGGCGACTCCTCGAAAATGCTACGCATTTTCTCGTGCGGTGTCTATTCGAGGATGATCACTCAACGTCCTGCGGGAAAAGCGTGGCCAGGTGAGACCCCGCAGGAGCGAAGCGACGAGGAGGCTCACGGACCGCCCGCGGAAAGCGTCCGTCTGCAGCGGAAATCAACAGCCAAATTCAACAGGTACAAACTAAGAAAAATTTCGAGTAATTAATATTCTGTTTGTCTGTGTTTCTTTATAAAAAGGAATTATGAAATTGATTCATTAAAAAAACTTAATAATTGTTCCCTAAAGTGCAAAATTATTCTGCTTTTATTCCGATATACATAGTATAAAGTGGAAAAAAATTGCGGGGGAGACGTTTTATGCCTCAAGAGTACAACGAATTTATTATCCAAATTAAAAAATTAACGGGAATCGACTTATTGCTTTACAAAGAAGCACAGATGAAACGCAGGCTGATATCGTTATATGAAAAAAAGGCTATGCTTCATTTCCCGATTATTACAAAGCGATTGAAAAGGATAACAACGTTCTGAATGAATTTTTGGACAGAATGACGATCAATGTGTCTGAATTTTACCGGAATGCAAAAAGATGGGAAGTGTTAGAGAAAAAAATCTTTCCAAGATTGCTAGAGTCTTCACGAAAGTTAAAAATATGGAGTGCAGCGTGCTCAACCGGTGAGGAACCATACACAATTGCCATGGTGCTCTCAAACTTTGTGCCTCTGTCCCAGATTGAAGTACAGGCTACAGACATTGACGAAAATGTACTAGCCCGGGCCAAGTTGGGGCTTTATCCGGAACGCTCTCTAAATGAGGTTCCTGCCGACATAAAAGCGAAATTTTTCTCAAAAGATAGGGACTTCTATAAGGTCGCCGATGAAATTAAAAGAACCGTCACCTTCAAGAAGCACAATTTGCTGGCTGACCCGTTTGACTCCCAATTTGATTTAATCGTTTGCCGCAATGTGATGATTTATTTTACGGAAGAAGCGAAAAACATTCTATACAATAAATTCAGTGCTTCACTTAAAAACGATGGAGTTTTCTTTGTTGGAAGCACGGAACAAATCTTTAATCCGTCTCAGTATCAATTAGATACGGAAGATACGTTTTTCTATAAAAAGCAAGCGATAAAAATTCTTTCATAGTGCCACGTAAAAGACTGAAGGGCTCCACTCGCGAGCAGCAGTCTTTTTTTTTATGAAACCAAATAAGTCTGTCATTCCTGTTCCCACTTTTCTTATAATTATGGTATATTGATACATAAATCCTTTAAAGGGCTAAAAGGGGGAAGAGAATATGAGATATTTAACGGCTGGGGAATCGCACGGACCACAGTTGACAACCATTATTGAAGGGCTGCCGGCTGGAATGCCGATTGCTCAGGAAGATATAAACAATGAACTTGCGCGCCGGCAAAAAGGACATGGTCGCGGCAGAAGAATGCAAATCGAAAAAGACCAAGCCTTTATCGCTTCTGGGATCAGGCACGGTTATACACTAGGATCGCCGGTCGCCCTTGTTGTCGAAAATAACGACTGGACACATTGGACGAAAATTATGGGCAGCGATCCCCTCGATGATGCGGAAGCGGAGGAAGTTAAAAGGAAAATCACCCGTCCGAGACCGGGACATGCCGATTTAAACGGAGGCATTAAATATGGCCACCGGGATTTAAGAAATGTCCTTGAGCGGTCTTCGGCAAGGGAAACGACGGTGCGTGTAGCCGCTGGAGCCGTCGCGAAGAAGCTATTGTCATTGCTAGGAATTGAAGTAGCTTCCCATGTGATTGAAATAGGCGGAATCAAGGCAAATCCGCCAGCGTATTCATCCATCAGCGAGCTTCAGGAACTTACTGAAGCCTCTCCGGTCCGATGCTTCGACAACAATGCTGAACAAGCAATGATGGATGCCATTGATGATGCCAAGAAAAACGGTGACTCCATTGGCGGAATTGTTGAAGTAATCGTCGAAGGAATGCCTGTTGGTGTTGGCAGCTATGTTCATTATGATCGAAAACTTGATGCCAAGCTTGCCGCTGCCATCGTCAGCATCAATGCGTTTAAGGGCGTTGAGATTGGAATTGGTTTTGAAGCGGCCCATCTTCCAGGCAGTGAGGTCCATGATGAAATCATCTGGGAAGAAGGAGCAGGCTACTCCAGAAAAACAAATCGCCTGGGCGGTCTGGAAGGCGGCATGACGACTGGAATGCCTATTGTTGTGCGTGGAGTAATGAAGCCGATTCCGACCTTGTACAAGCCGCTGCAAAGTGTAGATATTGATACGAAAGAAGTATTTGCCGCAAGCATCGAGCGTTCAGATAGCTGTGCAGTACCGGCCGCAGCGGTTGTAGCTGAAGCCGTTGTAGCCTGGGAGCTGGCATCCGCGCTCATCGATCAATTCCCGTCCGACCGTTTTGATAAGCTGACTGAGGCAATCGCAGCCCATAAGGACGAGGCAAAGGAGTTTTAATCTGCTATGGAAACCGTCGACATTAAAACACCATCAAAGTCCTATCCCGTTTTTATCGGACACAATGCTGCCGAGTCACTGCCTGACTTTATAAATGAAAATCATCGTGAGATCGGTAAGATCATGATTATTACAGATGAAAAAGTGGCGACCCTTCATTTGGATACGGTTAAACAACTGCTTGCGCTGACAAATATCCCGATCTGTGAATACATAGTTCCTGAAGGTGAGCATGCAAAAACCTTTGAAGTATTTTACCAATGTCAAAGCTTTGCTTTATCGCAGAATTTAAATCGCAAATCGATGATTATCGCGCTCGGCGGCGGAGCAGTTGGGGATGTGGCAGGCTTTGTTGCAGCCACTTTCATGAGGGGTATTCCATTCATTCAAGTCCCGACAACATTGCTTGCCCATGACAGCGCGGTCGGTGGTAAGGTCGCCATCAATCATCCGCAAGGCAAGAATATGATTGGTGTTTTTCATCAGCCGGAAGCGGTATTTTTCGATTTATCCTTTTTAAAAACCCTGCCTGCCAAGGAGCTGCGTTCGGGGTTCGCGGAGGTTGTAAAGGAAGCCCTTATCCAGGACGGCGAATTTTACAAATGGCTATTAGCTTCTGTGGATAATTTGAATGAGCTGACAGAGGATAAGCTTTTGTATATGGTTAAGCGGGGAATCGAAATCAAGGCGAATATCGTTGCCGAAGATGAGAAAGAAACAGGGGTCCGGGCGTATTTAAATCTCGGCCATACCCTTGGCCATGCGATTGAGGGATTGCTCGGGTATGGAAAAATTTCACATGGTGAAGCGGTCATGATTGGCACAATTTTTGCCATACATTTGAGCCGGGAGAAATTAAAGCTGGAGTTCGATCTAGAGAAATTCATAGACTGGGTTGGGTCTCTTGGCTATGAAACCGTCGTTAGTGAGGAATGCGGTAAGACAGACTTGCTTGCTTTTATGAAACGAGATAAAAAGACTGTCAGCGAAGTGGTCACATTTGTATTGCTTCAAATGGTGGGCCAGCCTAAACTCGTAAATATTCAAGACAGTGAAATTCTTGAAAATCTTTCAATCATGTACAGACATAAGTAAATGGAGGGGAACACTATGATTAGAGGAGTCAGGGGTGCAACGACTGTCGATAGAGATAATGAGCAGGACATTATTAATGCAACGGAAAAACTGTTCAGTGTAATGATCGCGGAAAATCAGATCGATCCGGATAAAGTCGCTTCTGTCTTTATTTCCGTTACAGACGATCTGAGTTCTGCCTTTCCTGCTAAAGCACTTCGCAAGATCGAAGGGTGGACTTATGTGCCTGTCATGTGCATGCAGGAAATTCCTGTACCAAATTCGTTGAAATCCTGTATAAGAATCATGCTGCACCTTAATACCGAAAAAGCACAACACGAGATATCCCATGTATACCAGGAGAAAGCAGTCGCGTTACGTCCCGATTTAAAACAATAGATGGAAGCAAACTTAAGATTTTTGCAGAAAAAACGAGAACTCGACCTGAGGTCCTCGAATGTATGCTATACTATCTATATACTCTGTTACTTTAAAGCGTTGAATTTACGATAGAGGTGATCGTTATGAAATGGAAAAGTGCTGTTCTATCTTTGAAGCCTTATCAGCCTGGAAGATCGATTCAGGAAGTAAAAAAACAATATGGACTTGAGAATATCACGAAGCTTGCTTCCAATGAAAATCCTTTCGGCTGTTCAGCAAATGTAAAAGAAAAGATTCGCGATTTTAATGAGTTTGCGATTTATCCGGATGGGTATGCAACATCGTTAAGAACGGCCGTTTCCAGTCATTTAGGGGTGAAGGAAACAGAGCTTATCTTTGGCAACGGATCGGATGAGATCATCCAGATAATCTCTCGCAGCCTGTTATATCCGAAAAGAAATACGGTAATGGCAACCCCGACCTTTCCGCAATACCGTCATAATGCAGTACTCGAAGGAGCGGAAATAAGAGAAGTGGCGCTCGTGAATGGAGCCCATGATTTACAAGAGATGCTTAAGCAAATTGACGAAAACACGGCGGTTGTCTGGCTATGTACACCAAACAATCCGACAGGCCACTATATTACAGCAGAAGAAATGAGTGATTTCTTAACTCAGGTTCAAGAGGACGTACTAGTCGTTATAGATGAGGCGTATTTTGAATATGTCGAGGCTGAAGATTTTTCAAAAAGTCTGGAGCTTATCGAAGCCTATAAAAATCTTATTGTGTTAAGGACGTTTTCTAAGATCTATGGCCTTGCCAGTTTACGTGTTGGTTACGGGGTGGCAAACGAGGAAATTATCAAAAAGCTCGAACCGGCACGTGAACCGTTCAACACGAATACTCTGGCACAGCATGCTGCAACGGCAGCCGTTGTTGACCAGGAATTTGTAATAAAGTGCAAGCAGGAAAACCGGAAAGGGCTTCAACAATATTACCGTTTTTGTGAGGAAGAGAACCTGAGTTATTATCCGTCTCAAGGTAATTTCATTTTGATTGATTTTAACACCGATGCGGATGAAGTGTTCCAATTTTTGCTGGAAAGAGGCTATATCGTCCGATCTGGAAAGGCACTTGGTTTTCCAACATCTGTAAGGGTAACGGTTGGATCCTCAGAACAAAACAACGGAATCATTACAATCATGAGGGAATACCTTGCTTCTAAAAACCGTGAAGGTGTGGAAATGTAATATTCCCTAAGAAATTGAGGGTGTGTACAATGAAGGGTAACGTATTTATCATCGGACTGGGTCTAATTGGCGGATCAGTGGGCCTTGCTATCAAAGACCACCATCGGGATGCTACTATTGTCGGTTATGATGTAAATAAAAAAATGTCCAGTTATCTAAATTGCTCGGCATCATTGACGATGATTCCGAATCCATCGAAGAAGGTGCTACGAGCGCTGATCTGATTATTATCTCCGTTCCGGTCGTCGAGACGGAAAAGGTTCTTCACACCCTTTCATCTATAAGTCTTAAGCAAGATGTCATTATTTCGGATGTTGGAAGCACCAAGAAGAAAATTGTCGACACAGCTACATGTCTGACCGACAAAGGGATTTGCTTCATCGGCGGACATCCAATGGCTGGTTCTCATAAAAGCGGTCCGGGCGCCGCAAAAGCACGGCTTTTTGAAAATGCTTTTTATTTATTGACACCGAATGAAAAAACCGATCAAGAACAGACTGAAAAGCTTATGTCTTGGCTTGAAGGGACTCGGGCAAACTTTCTGGTTGTTAAGCCGGAAGAACATGACAGGTTAACCGGAGTCATTAGTCATTTTCCGCATATCATCGCTGCCGGTCTCGTCCAACAGGCTAAAAATTACAGCGTGGAAAACGGTCTTGTTTCCCGGCTTGCTGCAGGAGGGTTTCGGGACATTACGAGAATCGCCTCAAGCAGTCCGGTCATGTGGCGGGATATTTTAATCCAAAACAAAACGGTGCTTCTTTCTCTCATGGAGGATTGGCTCGTCGAAATGGAACGGGTCAAGTCGGCGCTTAACCTAGCTGACGACGAAGCCATTTTTGACTTTTTTAAAGGCGCCAAGGAATTCCGTGATGAATTGCCTGTGCACGCCAAAGGGGCGATACCGGCATTCTATGATTTGTATATTGACGTACCGGATTACCCGGGGATCATCTCCGAAATTACCGGCTATTTCGCTCAGGAAAGCATCAGTATTACGAATATCAGAATCATGGAAACCAGGGAAGAGGAAATTTACGGAGTGCTGGTAGTAAGCTTCCAAACGGACCATGATAGAATAAAAGCCGAAGCATGCATAAAGCATCGCACAAACTATGAAACATTTATCGCATAAGAAGTTATATTTTATCCAAAAGGATGATTTTATGGAAAACCTTACTTTGCAGACAAATGTCCAATCGCTGAACGGCACGATTTCAATACCGGGGGATAAATCCATTTCCCACAGGTCGATTATGTTCGGGGCTCTTGCTGAAGGTGAAACGACCATCAGCAACTTTCTTGCCGGAGCGGATTGTTTGAGTACGATTGACTGTTTTAGGAAGCTTGGTGTCAAGATTGAAGAAGATGGATCGCTGATTCGTGTCTCTGGCAAAGGCTTTAACGGGCTCAAGCAGCCTGAGGAAATGCTCGATGTCGGGAATTCAGGGACGACGATCCGCCTGATGCTCGGTATTCTGGCTGGCCGTTCGTTTACAGTAACGCTCGCCGGTGATAGTTCGATTGCCAAACGTCCGATGACAAGAGTTGTGAATCCACTGAGGCAAATGGGCGCGGTAATTGAGGGGGAAAATAACGGAGAATACACCCCGATTACGAGTCGAGGCGGAAAATTACAGGGAATTACTTATGAACTTCCGATGGCAAGCGCACAGGTGAAATCAGCTGTGCTGCTTGCCGGCCTTCAGGCTGAAGGAGAAACGGTTATCATTGAGCCATCCAAAACAAGGGATCATACGGAAAGAATGATTGCTCAATTTGGCGGTCAAATTGAAAAGAACGGGAATAAGATAAAGGTAAAAGGAAACCAAACCTTTAAAGCGACACACATAGATGTGCCGGGGGATATCTCTTCAGCAGCTTTTTTTATGGTTGCGGCCGCCATCACGAAAGGCAGTGAAGTGAAGCTGCTTAATGTTGGCTTAAATCCTACGAGATCTGGCATAATCGAGGCGATGCAGCAAATGGGCGCTGATATCGAAGTCGAAATGGTCAAAACGGATGGCGAACCGTCTGGCCATGTCACCGTCCGTTCATCGAGCTTACACGGAATTGAGATATCCGGGGAGCTTATCCCGCGACTGATTGATGAATTACCAGTAATCGCCTTGCTTGCTACTCAGGCGGAAGGGGTTACAGTCATTAAGGATGCCGCAGAATTGAAGGTCAAAGAAACGAACCGCATTGATACGGTTGCGAAAGAACTTACAGCCCTGGGCGCGGATATTACAGCGACGGACGACGGGCTAATTATCAAGGGGGATGCTAGCCTTCATGGTGGCACGGTTTCAAGCCACGGAGATCATCGCATCGGCATGATGCTTGCAATCGCAGGCCTGATTGCGCAGGGAGAAATGAACTTGCAGGACCCTTCGGCTATAGAAGTATCATATCCGCACTTTTTTGAACATCTTTCACAGTTAATAGGTTAATGGCCGGGGGCATCGTTCCCCGGTTTTTTAATTCTGAAAATAGGAACCTTTCCTTCATAAAGTTCATAAAACTTTCATAATCTTTATTAATACAAGTTACATGACTTATACTTGCCGTTTTTGTACCTGCTTTCCCGGTTCTCAATTGTATGCTGAATATGGACAACCCTTGAGTGGATCCTAAAAGAAAAAAGCATTCATTCCCAAAGAGGATATTCGCATAACAATGGAGAATAAAGCTATAACTCAATAGCGATAAAGAAAACTCGCCGATTGACGAGCCGTAAGACGGAGATTAGGACGTAGTTGCACTTATGCAGACAGCAAAGTTCATCCTTTTCTCTCTGCCAAGCTAAGTCACAAACTCTAATAATGGAATTGTTGCTTTTGATTATGATAAACTAATTGTCACTCACTGTTCAAAAAGAGATTTTTCGTATCAATTTGTAACTTTTGAAGTTTTATCTTAAGGGAAGGTAAAGACAATGAATATAGTAGAGAAAACCGTACAACTCTTAAAAAAAGGCGAATTCGAAGAAGCAAGAAGCCATGTTGAACGCGTAACCGCATCAGAATCCGCCGAAGATATGCTTGAGCTTGCTGAAGAAATGCTGCAGCTCGGATTTATAGACGAAGCAAAGAATCTGTATCAGCAATTATTACGCTTATACCCAGGCGTTGGCGAATTGATTTTATCGCTTGCAGAAATTTTGATTGATAATGACCAGGAAGATGAAGCGTTTCTGTTGCTTGAGCAAATTGGTCAGGATGATGAAGTGTATCCGAGCGCGCTTCTCCTTGAAGCCGATTTATATCAAATGCAGGGAATGGATGAAGTCAGTGAGCAAAAACTGCTGCAAGCAAGTGCCCTGATTCCTGAAGAGCCTTTAATCGATTTTGCACTGGGAGAGCTATATTACCAGCAGGGAAGAGACAATGACGCCATTACTCGTTATAGGAAGGTGCTGGAAACAGAGACTGAAATCGCCGGTGTCAATTTGAATCAGCGGGTGGCAGAGGCTTTAAGCGGATCAGGCCAGTTTGAAGAAGCTCTTGGTTACTTTCAAAAGGCATTGGATGAAAAGCTTGAAATCAACACATTGTTCGAATACGGGTTTACGGCTTACCAAGCAGGCCTTTATGAGACAGCCGTTGATAAATTTAAGGAATTAAAAGAGCTTGATCGTGAATATAACTCCTTATATTTATATCTTGCGAAGGCTTATGAGCATCTTGAGGACCTAGAGCACTCATTAAGTACTGTAAAAGAGGGAATCAGGGTCGATGAATTTAATAAGGACCTTTATTTTTATGGCGGAAAGGTCGCGCTAAAAAAGGGCGAACCCCGCGCGGCGGAGGAATTGTTCAGGGAAGCGCTTGCGATAGATCCCGGCTATTTAGAAGCCGCATTGACATTATTAAAGCTGCTGATGCAGGAAGAACGTTTTGAGGATGCGGTCGACTGCATCGAAGAGGTCAAGAAATATGGGGAAGAAGATCCGCAGTTTGACTGGATCTCTGCTGTGGGTTATCAAAAATTAGAACAATATGATAAGGCATTAAATTACTATCATAAAGCATATAATTCTTTTAAGAACAACGAGGAATTTTTAGAAGACTACGGATTCTTTTTAATGGAAGAAGGAGACAGACCCAAGGCTAGAGAAATATTTAATAAGCTTGTTTTGGAAAACCCATCAAATGACGAGTACATGATGATTTTAGAACGTCTGACAGATGACAAGGATCACTTGTAAATGCCCCAATGGGACAATATTAATACAGAGGAGGGAACTCATGGTGGCAGCCCCTGTATCTGTGAATGAGAAGAAGGATTTTATTCGCTGGTTTTTGAACCATTATCAACTTAAACGTAGAGAGTGTGTCTGGATTTTGAACTATCTGATGAGCCATGACCAACTCATGAAGAAGGTTCACTTCGTTGAAAACGCACAATATTGCCCCCGAGGGCTCGTTATGTCAACACACTGTGTTGACGAAGCGCCATTCAGATTTTATAAGTCCAACATTATGACGACAGATGCCGAAAAGTCCTTTCACGATATCAGATTGAATCGCGAGGAAGAAATTTATATCCAGCTTAACTTTAAGTCCGCCTATTCTTCTTACCAATACGCTGCGGTGCTGGAGACGAACCCGTTCATGCCAAAAAGCAGAACAATCAATGAGAGAGATAAGATTGTTGCTGAACAATTTTTAGAAAAAACGATCCTTTCATTCCAGCGGGAAAAAATATTGGCGCAGATTGACGATGCTCTAGATCGGCATGATGAAGCGGCTTTCCTAGAATTTTCAGCGCAGCTAAACAAATTAAGCAAGCAAAATAAATAATTCCTACATGTTTCTTAAAGCCTTGCCCAAACGGGAAGGTTTTTTATTTTTGATTTTATCAGCAGTTAAAACCGATTATAATTGGAAAAGATACTATAATCTGAAGAAAAATGTTAATATAGTAAGGAAGTTGATTCAACAGTTTTTAGGAGGTATTTAGCTTGAGATGGACACCAAAGGATATTGATACATTTGAAGAGGCGCGTGAATATATTGACACAGTTCTCATACCGCTTGTGCCTGTTTCATTTGAAAAGGAAATGAAACAATCCGCGTCCATGTATGATTTTATCAACATGTTAACCGCCGCTATTGAAAATCAATTTAAAGGGCGGATCATGCTCTTGCCTTCATTGGCATACTTGACCAGCCTTAGTATAGACAAAAGAATGGATCAGGTTAAAGCATGGACGGCTGAAGTAGGCAGTTTTAAGAATATCTGCTTTATTACTTCAGACAATGAGTGGAAAGCACGTGAACAGGAGCTCGAAGGAACATTGATCTGGATACCATCCATTCCGCTTGAACATTTAGAAGAAAACCAGATAAGGGCCATGATCAATGATCAGGCGCGTCAGGTGTTTGATTTATTTACCCGGAAATGGAATGAATCATAATCTGTTTTTTTGAAATTTTTTTAATTAATACTCTTTAAAGGGCTTTTGTTGTTTATCAGGTTGTTGACCTTGGCGAATTATTGATATATCATTGTAATGTCCTAGTTTTATAGTGTTACTATCATGGGTCCTTTGGGCTTAAGTTTAGTGATAGAGGGGGGAAATGCATGAGTAAGCATAATGTTTCTAGACGTCAATTCCTTAGTTATACACTTACCGGAATAGGTGGGTTCATGGCAGCAGGCATGTTGATGCCGATGGTAAGATTTGCTGTTGATCCTGTATTAAAAGCAGGCGCGGATAGTGATTTTATCGCCACCAATCAAAAAGTGTCTGAATTGACAACTGAACCAAAGCGTGTCGACTTTTCATATGAGCAGGTTGATGCGTGGTACACGTCCGAAATAACCAACACCGCTTGGGTGTACAAGGATGATAACGGCGAAATCGTTGCTTTATCACCGGTTTGTAAGCACTTGGGATGTACGGTCGACTGGAATACGGACAAGTCAAATCCAAACCAGTTTTTCTGTCCTTGTCACTATGGCAGATATACAAAAGACGGGATGAACGTAGAGGGAACGCCGCCTATATCACCTTTGGATGTTTATGATTTTAGAGAAAAAGACGGAATTCTTTATTTAGGTCAAGTAAAACCGCATAAGGGGGCGTAATAATTGTTAAACAAGATTTATGACTGGGTTGACGAGCGGTTAGACATTACGCCATTATGGCGGGATATTGCTGACCATGAGGTTCCGGAACATGTAAACCCGGCGCATCACTTTTCCGCGTTTGTTTATTGCTTCGGCGGGTTGACATTTTTCATTACGGTCATCCAAATCCTTTCAGGTATGTTCTTAACGATGTACTACGTGCCTGATATTACAAATGCCTGGCAATCAGTATTCTATTTACAAAATGAAGTTGCTTTCGGACAAATCGTCCGCGGAATGCATCATTGGGGAGCAAGCTTGGTAATCGTTATGATGTTTTTACATACTCTTCGAGTGTTTTTCCAAGGAGCCTATAAAAAACCTCGTGAACTTAACTGGATTGTTGGAGTTTTAATTTTCTTTGTTATGTTAGGCCTAGGGTTCACTGGTTACCTATTGCCATGGGATATGAAAGCGCTATTTGCAACAAAAGTAGGCTTGCAAATCGCTGAATCTGTTCCATTCATTGGTACGGCTATTAAAACATTGCTTGCCGGGGGATCCAACGATTATCGGTGCGCAAACGCTGACACGCTTTTTTGCGATTCACGTGTTTTTCCTGCCAGCAGCGCTTCTTGGTTTAATGGCAGCTCACTTCCTAATGATTCGCAAACAGGGTATTTCTGGCCCATTGTAAAAAACAAATTCATTTGAAATTAATAACCTTTTCATAAAGGAGGGGATGGTTCGATGCTTCGTGGAAAAGGAATGAAGTTCGTTGGAGACTCGCGAATTCCAACGGCTGAACATCGCAAACCGAATATTCCTAAGGATTACTCGGAATATCCTGGTAAAACGGAAGCGTTTTGGCCGAATTTCCTGTTAAAGGAATGGATGGTTGGGGCAGTTTTCCTGATTGGTTATTTATGCTTAACAGTTGCTCACCCGTCTCCATTGGAGAGAATTGCAGATCCGACTGATTCAGCATATATTCCATTGCCTGACTGGTATTTCTTATTTCTTTATCAATTATTGAAATATACTTACGCATCTGGTCCTTATAACGTGATTGGGGCACTTGTCATTCCTGGACTCGCATTCGGGGCATTAATGCTTGCTCCGTTCATCGACCGTGGTCCGGAACGACGTCCCGCAAAACGTCCGTTTGCGGTCGGATTCATGCTTCTGGCAGTTGCGTCAGTTATTTTCCTTACCTGGCAATCCGTCGCTACCCATGACTGGGAGGCGGCTAAGAAACAGGGTCAAATCGTCGCTGAAAGCTCGGTTGACAAGGAAAGTGATGGCTATGCTATATATGAAGCCAATGGCTGTATAAGCTGCCATGGCGCTGAACTCACCGGTGGAGCAGCAGCACCGACATTAGTCGACACAGGCCTTACACCTGAAGAAATTGCGAAAATCGCAAAAGAAGGTAAAGGTTCGATGCCGGCTGGAATATTCAAAGGTACTGATGAAGAATTAGAGGTATTGGCTAACTTTATCTCAGAAGCCAAAACAAAAGAATAAAGTATAAAAAACTGACGGAATTTTTCTGTCAGTTTTTTGTAATTATAGAAGGAATAACTTTGAAAAATGTCCAGCTATGGCAATTGACGTGACTTGCGCCGACGTCGCCACAAGATGTAACGGACGATCATAGTCAGTCAGCGGAGCGGCCAGCCAGTTTTCATTTTAGATTAATATCAAAGAGGACCTTTAGGTGAGGTTTAAGCGCTCGGACTTGTTTAGGATGGGGTAATGCCAATATCCAAACCCAGATTTCTTATCCGAACTCCGAGTTTATTATCCAAACTCGGGATTTATTATCTAAACTCAGAATTACGTTTGCCACAGGACGTGGCCAATTATTATCGCAGTTCCTACAAGGACGTTATGTTTTTCTTAATTGTAAGAAAAACTTGGATTGAACGGAAAATGACGGTAGAATAGGTGTATTCTATTAAGCTTGATTGTGTACAGAAAGAGGGAAGAGAATGAACATCGTTTATGGAGTTCTTGCTAATAAAACGACGATACTTTTACTTTTCGTCATTAATTTAGTCGGTACGATATACGGATACTATTGGTATGGGTATCAATTAAAGGAAACGCCTGACATCTTTTTGGCTTTTGTTCCTGATAGTCCGACCGCCAGTTTATTTTTTGTGTTTGTCCTCCTTGCTTTCTTATTGAAAACGAATTGGGGACTGTTTGAGGCGCTGGCTATTGTGACGCTTTTTAAATATGGAATCTGGGCTGTTGTGATGAACCTATTAACGCTTTATACAACAGGATATTTGCCGTGGGAGGGCTATATGCTTATGGCTTCACATCTGGGAATGGCCATCCAGGGAATCCTGTATTCCCCGTTCTTTCGGATAAAAGTGTGGCACCTGATTGTAGCGGCAATCTGGACCGTTCATAACGATATCATTGATTATGTATTTGATATGATGCCAAGGTACAGTGACCTCATGCAATATAATGACCGGATCGGCTATTTTACTTTTTGGTTAAGCATCCTTTCCATTTTTATCGGGTATTATTTTGGCATCAGAAAGGGCCGGCACGCCTTGTCTCTATAAGTGGAACGATGACTCTGTCTCATCCTTAAAAGGATCGCCAATTAGACTTACCCAGGATGGGCGGGCTTTCACAAATGACATAACGATGTGGCAGATTTTCCATCGATGTTGCTTACTTAAAGGGCGTTTGCGCATTTCTTAAAAATAAGGTCTACTCTGAAATCCTCACTCATATGGTGTAGTAGAGGAATGAGGAGGGACAAGGTATGATAAAAAAAATCCTGTTGCTGGTTTTCGTACTATTTGCGGCTTCTTTTTCTAATGTTCATGCAGAATCCTCTTCTAGTTTAATACAATTAGATGAAATTTCTGATGAAGCGCTGCAGCTGACCAAGCTGAAGAGATATGAAGATACAGAAAAAATGCTGACTTATTTTTCGGAACGGTTTTTAAAGGTCACGGCAAAGGAACAGATTTTCAGTATGGACGAACTGCGGATTATAACGGTCGCCCATAATCAGGCACTAGAGACCGTCAACAACAATGAAGCAACCGAAGCTGAAAAAGATAATGCAGTGACCAAGTTCCGGCTGGTGGTGGATGCGATTAAGTCAACGCATCAGCCGTTATGGACGGCCATGGAAGATCAAATGATGGTTACGTTCAGCCAGACAAGAGCTGCGGTTGAGAAACAGAACCCTGAGGAGTTTCATGTCCAGCTTAATACGCTGTTGTCTCAATATGACTTGATTTATCCAAGCTTGAAGGTGGATATTGCACCGGAAAAAATCCAGAAGCTCGATAGCCGCCTGCAATATATCAATCATAATAGCATCCAGGTTTTTTCCGAAAAGGGGAGCCAAAAGGAATTGGAAGCACTGCAGCAGGATCTAAAATCGATTTTTGATGAGATGAACGAAGATGAGGCAGATCCGTCACTTTGGTGGGTTATTATCTCCACTGGTAGCATTATTATTCTGACATTATCCTACGTCGGTTGGAGAAAATATAAGGGCGGCAAGGAAAAAACGATGAAAGAACACAATGATTGACACCTCCCATGTGAAACCATAAAATTAAGCTAAGACTATACAACAAGGAGGAAGTCATGTCTTATCTTATCTATTTCGCGATTATCATTCTCATCCCGATATATGCCCAAATGAAGGTGAGAAGCGCATATAAGAAATATTCAGAAGTCCCGTCCTCGACAGGGATGACCGGCGCTCAGGTTGCCAGGCAAATCCTCGACGAAAAAGGGTTATACAATGTCACAGTCGAAGAAACACCGGGTGTCTTGAGCGATCATTATGATCCCCGCTCAAAAACAGTCAGATTGTCTTCGAATAATTTTCATGGCCATTCCCTGGCGGGTACGGCCGTAGCTGCCCATGAGGTTGGACATGCCATCCAGGACCAGGAGGCTTATGCTTTCCTTCGCCTCCGCCATACACTAGTGCCAGTAGCGAGCATCGGATCCAACTTTTCCTGGATTTTGATCATGATTGGGATATTTGCCGGAATGGCAAACTTGCTGCTGCTAGGGATCATTTTTATGGCAGCAGCCGTAGTGTTTCAAATTGTTACCTTGCCTGTTGAATTTAACGCGTCCTCAAGAGCGATGGATCAGGTTGTTTCTTTGGGAATTATCAGAAATGATGAAGAAAGAGAAACGAAAAAAGTTCTTGATGCCGCGGCCTTAACATATGTTGCCGCAGCCGCCGTCGCCGTTCTCGAATTAGTGAGGCTCGTTCTGATGTACACAGGAATGACTCGCAGCGACGACTAATTAGCATGAAAAAACCAACTTCGGTAGTTTGCCGAAGTTGGTTTTTTAATTTATAGTTTTCAACGTTCAATGGGATTTTTGTTTTCATCAAGTGTAAATCCTTCTCCCAAAACATCATGTACGATGCTGACAGATACGAAGGCGTGTGGATCTACGGAAGTGATTACGTTTTTTAGCCGGACAATTTCGTTCCTGCCTACGACGCAATAAAGCACTTCTCTTTCCGTTTTTGAAAAAGAGCCATATCCCCTTAGTACTGTGACGCCCCGGTCCATCTGCTTCATGATTTTTTCCGAGATTTCTGTGTTTTTATCGGAAATAATCATCGCTCCTCTTGCCGAATAAGCACCTTCCTGCATAAAATCAATCACTCTTGCCCCAATGAAGACAGCTACAATTGTGTACATCGCTTCCCGATGATCAAGATAGGTCAGGATTGAAAGTGTAATCACGACCGCATCGAATAAAAACATCGTTCTTCCCATGCTCCAGCCCATGTAGCGGAAAGCCAGCCTGGCAATGATATCGACACCGCCTGTCGTGCCGCCGTATCGAAACGTAATTCCGAGACCGATGCCGACACAAGCACCGGCAAATAGCGCGGCGAGCATCAAATCGTCGCGAAGAGGAATATCAAATTGATATCGTTCGAAAATCCATAGCCATACGGAAAGGCTGACGGTTCCAATTATCGTATAAAAGAAGGCGGTCCTGCCAAGGTATTTCCAGCCGAGAAAGAAGAGAGGAATATTTAAAATTAGGTTTGAGTAGGAAGGGTCAATTCCGGCTAATTGGTAGATAATCAGTGTAAGTCCGGTAAAGCCTCCTTCAGCAAGGTTATTTTGAATATTAAAATGAATCAGTCCAAAGCCGAAAATGGCGGAACCAAGCAAAATAAATAATATATTTTTTAACTTTAAGCCAGAAAACATGAAATCAGCTACCTCCCGTGCCATTTGAATTTCCAATTATTCAATGAACACTATTATAAAGGAATAATCAGCCAGTAGCAATCCGGGCAGCGGCGGCGAAAATGTTTGTCAGAACCGAAAGTTTTCGCTAACATTAGAACAGGATATAGCAGAGAAAAAGGTGATTATTTGGAAAACAGGAAAACGTTAAAGGAACTTCAGACAGAAGTGGATCAATACATAAGCCAGTTTAAAGAAGGGTACTTCAGTCCGCTCGCCATGCTAGCCAGGCTTTCAGAAGAGTTGGGGGAGCTGTCCCGGGAGGTCAACCACTCTTATGGTGAAAAGCCGAAAAAATCGACGGAAGACGCAAATACCGTCGAAGCAGAGCTTGCGGATTTGCTTTTCGTGATCATTTGCTTTGCCAACTCCTTACATATTGATTTACAGACTGCTCATGATGCGGTCATGGACAAATTCAAGACACGTGACAAAGATAGATGGACACGAATCGGGAATCAAACAGAGGGGATCGATGACAGTGGAGAAAATTAAAATTATCATAGCCGGGCCAAGGGGAAGAATGGGCAGTGAAGCGGTTAAACTTGTTCACGAAACAGATGAATTTGAACTCGTTGCCGTTCTTGATCGAAAGCATGACGGGATGAATTTAAAAGAAATCGAAGGCTTTCAAGGCATTGATGCGCCCGTATATTCCGATGCGGAGCAATGCTTCTCAAGCGTTAATGCGGATGTGCTCATTGATCTGACGACACCTGAAACGGGAATGTTGCATACCGAACTGGCCTTAACATCAGGTATCCGCCCAGTTGTCGGTACCACAGGGTTTTCTGCTGATGACTTAGCGAGACTTGACAGGCTTACAAAGGAAACGGGACGCGGCTGCATCATTGCGCCCAACTTTGCAATCGGCGCGATTTTAATGATGAAATTCTCACAAATGGCGGCAAAGTATTTTCCTGATATCGAGATTATTGAACTGCATCATGATCAAAAATTAGATGCACCATCAGGTACAGCCGTTAAAACAGCAGAAATGATCAAGAGCGTGAGACAACCGAAAGAACAGGGACATCATGCGGAGAAAGAAACGATAAAAGGTGCCCGCGGCGCCAATATTGAAGGCATGCATATACATAGTGTCAGGCTTCCGGGATTAATCGCCCATCAGCAGGTTATGTTCGGGGCCGATGGACAAATGCTTACTCTCCGTCATGATTCCTTTAACCGGGCCTCTTTTATGTCTGGGGTAAAACTTGCGGTTGAAACTGTGATGAACATGGATAGCCTTGTATATGGTCTAGAGAATATCATCGAATAGGAGAGGATACGGATGAAATTAGCTTTGATCGCCCATGATAAAAAAAGGAAGATTTAATCAGGTTTGTGACTGCGTACAAAGATATTTTTGAGCAGCATGAATTATATGCGACCGGGACTACGGGTAAGCTGATTTCCGAGGAAGTATCCTTAGGCATACATCGATTCAAATCGGGTCCGCTTGGAGGAGACCAGGAAATCGGCGCAATGATTGCCAATAATGAAATGGATATGATTATTTTTTTCCGTGATCCGCTTACGGCTCAGCCGCATGAGCCGGATGTCACAGCATTAATCAGGCTGTCAGATGTCTATAATGTACCGCTTGCAACCAATATGGGAACTGCAGAGGTATTGATTCACGGACTGAAGAATGGGTATATGTCATGGAGAGATATTGCCCGGGAACAAGGTAAGACGAATGGGAAATGATGTCGATATCCTGGCTTTTGGTGCGCATGCCGATGATGTTGAAATCGGCATGGGCGGGAGCCTCGCGAAATATGCCGCTTTAGGCAAGAAAATACTCATCTGTGATCTGACAAAGGCGGAGCTGTCTTCGAACGGCACGGTCAAGAGACGTATTCAAGAAGCGGAGAAAGCGGCTGCGATTCTCGGTGTTGAAAGAATTTCACTTGACCTGCCTGATCGCGGATTATTTATGAACAAAGATGCGATTGATGAGATCGTTGCCGTTATTAGAAGATACAGGCCCAAGCTCCTTTTCGCCCCTTATTATGAAGACCGCCATCCCGACCACGGTAATTGTATGCGACTGGTAGAGGAAGCGGCCTTCTCGGCAGGCATAAGGAAATATGGGGAAGAAACCGGGCCGGGGTCCCGGGGCCCCCATAAGGCAAATCATTTATATCTGTATATGATAAATGGATTTCATAAGCCTGATTTTCTGATTGATATTTCCGAAACGATCAGTCAGAAGCTTGATAGCCTGCGAGCTTATGAAAGTCAGTTTCAAAAGGGTGAAAACGCAGTAGAAACCCCGTTAGTAAACGGCTACATTGAAACGGTGGAAGCCAGGGAGCGATTGTTTGGCCACGGGGCAGGAGTCGCGTATGCGGAAGGTTTTATTTCCAAAAAACCGCTGTTGCTTTCAGCTGACTTATTAGGAGATTAATTATGAAACTTAAAATTGGAATTACCTGTTATCCAACTGTAGGAGGCTCGGGAGTCGTAGCGACCGAGCTCGGAAAGCTGCTTGCTGAAAAGGGACATGAAATTCATTTCATTACTTCAAGCATGCCTTTTCGACTAAACAAGATGTACCATAATATTTACTATCATCAAGTAGAAGTGAATTCTTACTCCGTCTTTCAATATCCGCCCTATGACCTTGCACTGGCGAGCAAAATGGCTGAAATAATCAAAAGGGAGAAGCTCGATATCCTGCATGTGCATTATGCGATCCCGCATGCTGTATGCGCGATATTGGCGAAGCAAATGGCTGAAACCGATGTTAAGATCGTAACAACACTACATGGAACGGACATAACTGTTTTAGGTTACGATCCATCCTTAAAGGATTTGATCAAGTTCGGCATCGAAAAATCGGATGCGGTTTCAGCCGTTTCGGATGCATTGGTCAGCCAGACGATGGAATTGATCGCCCCTGATAAGGACATTCATACCGTCTATAACTTTATTGATGAACGTGTCTATCAAAAAACGGATTCCCGCCATTTGCGTCAGCAATATGGCATCGATGATTCGGAGAAGGTATGTATCCATGTCTCCAACTTCCGAGCTGTCAAACGGGTGAAGGATGTCGTGCAGGCCTTTGATTTAATAAGAAAAAAAATGCCGGCAAAATTGCTATTGGTCGGGGATGGACCTGAAATGACGGTCGTTTGCAGACTGGTTAAGGATCTCAACCTGGAAGACCATGTATTGTTTCTTGGCAAACAGGATAATCTGGAAGAATTATATTCAATCAGCGAGCTGATTCTGCTGCTTTCTGAAAAAGAAAGCTTCGGTCTTGTTTTACTCGAGGCAATGGCTTGCGGTGTTCCCGGCATCGGTACAAATGTCGGCGGAATTCCTGAAGTCATTGAGGATGGGAAGACAGGCTATCTTTGTGAACTTGGCGATATTGAAGGCGTCGCCGAAAAAGCCGTTGAACTGTTATCTAATCCTGAACTTTATCAACGCGTATCCGAAGCGGCCGCCGAGAGGGTGCAAACCAAGTTCAGTTCCGATACCATCACTGCCCAATATGAGTCCATTTACCGTCAATTAGTGTCACAAAAATTACCTAATCAATAAAGGAGGATGTCCTCCATGAATCAGACATTTCTAAAAGCTGTCCCAATCTTGACAAAGATAGAAGAAGCGGGCTTTGAAGCTTACTTTGTAGGAGGCTCAGTCCGAGATTACCTTCTCGACAAGGAAATTAATGATGTGGATATCGCAACATCAGCGACTCCGTCGGAAATAAAATCGGTTTTTGGAAAAACGGTCGATGTTGGCATTGAACATGGGACCGTATTGGTCATTCATGATGGCGAAGGATATGAGATTACCACCTTCAGAACGGAAACCGGCTACTCGGATTTCCGTCGCCCTGATACGGTTCAATTCATCCGGACACTTGAGGAAGATTTAAAGCGAAGAGACTTTACGATGAACGCGATTGCCATGAATAAAGCCGGGGATTTGATTGATCCGTTTCATGGTAAAAAGGACATTCTTGAAAAGCGAATCATCACTGTCGGCAATCCTGATGAGCGATTTCGCGAGGATGCACTCCGGATGATGCGGGCTATCCGTTTTGTCAGCCAGCTCACTTTTGAATTGGATGGACAAACGCTCGAATCACTGCAAAAAAACGGTTATCTATTAGAAAATATTGCGGTTGAACGTATTTTTGCCGAGTTTGAAAAAATGTTAAAAGGCGAAGGCAGGAAAAAGGCTTTTGAATTGTTGAATGCAAGCGGCCTTTATACCTATTTACCGGGTTTCTCTAATCAAGGAAAAACCTTGGATGCACTCCAAGCCTTGCCGCTTCAGAAGACAGATGATCCGGCTGAATTATGGTCTTTGTTTATGATTCTCTGTCAGATTGATCATATCGAGTCTTTACTGAGAGACTGGAAAATGCCTATCAAACAAATAAGGGAAATTCAAAGTATAAGCCATCATGTATCAGCCGGCACGGATTTTACAAACGACAGATTGGCGCTTTTAACAACGGGAATGAAAGATGCGGTAAAAGCGGTAAGGGTAATGGCGGTTCTTGAAGATAAAGACGAGCGTGATTCGGAACGAAGGATTGTGGAAGTTTTTAAGAGGCTGCCGATTCACGATATGTCAGAGCTCACGGTCAATGGCAATGACCTCGTAACCTGGTATGGCAGGCGCCCCGGCCCCTGGATTAAGGAAGAACTACAGTTTATTCTAAAATCCATCCTTAACGGGGAAACAGTTAACCGAAAAGAAGCGATAAAGGAGTGGCTTATGTTTTGCGATCGGATGTAAGAAGTAAACTCATTGAAGCCTTTTCAAAAGCGGGCGGGGCATTTATCTCTGGCCAGGATATCGCTGAATATATCGGCTGTTCCCGGACTGCGGTATGGAAGCATATAGAAGATTTGCGCAGTGAAGGATATGTACTGGAAGGGATCCGCAAGAAAGGCTACCGGATCATCAGCAAGCCCGAAAAGGTGACCAATGATGAAATCCAGCTTGGTTTGAGCACGAAAACTTTCGGAAAATCCGTCCATTATGAAGAATCAGTGGATTCCACTCAGAAAATCGCACACCGTTTAGCCGGAGATGGAGCCGTGGAAGGCACTCTTGTTGTAGCTGAAGAGCAGACTTTTGGCAAAGGAAGACTTTCAAGAAGCTGGCATTCACCCAAATACTCAGGCATTTGGATGAGCTTGATCCTGAAGCCGAATATTCCTTTTCAACAAGCTCCTCAGTTAACATTGCTTGCTGCTGTTGCAGTTGCTAAGGGAATAGAGGAAACAACGGAACTCATGCCAGGGATCAAATGGCCGAATGATATACTCATTAAGGGAAAGAAGGTTACCGGCATCCTGACAGAGCTTCAGGCAGAGGCGGACCGGATCCATTCAGTAATCATTGGCATTGGGATCAACGTGAACCAGACAATCGATGATTTTCCTGAAGAACTAAGGCAGAAGGCATCTTCCCTTTCCATAGAGTCCGGCGAGACGATTTCGCGGGCAAAGCTGATTCAAAATATACTGGCAACCATGGAAAAACTCTATCAGCTTTATTTGGACAAAGGCTTTGCCCCGATAAAAATTTTGTGGGAAAGCTACGCCGTGTCTTTAGGGAAAGAAATTAAGGCATCCACCCTGACGGAAACGATTTTCGGGAAAGCGCTCGGCATAACCGACGACGGTGTGCTACTTCTTGAAGATGACAGTGGAAAAATCCATAGCATCTATTCCGCGGATATAGAGCTGCCTTGACCTTTCCGGTATATAAGTTGAACGAAAGAATTACTTATGATAAATAATCGTGTTAATTTTCATTTAAAGACCGATTGAATAGGCCGAAGAGAAGATTCGCTTTCTCCTCGGCCTATATAATTGGAGGGTGAGCTTTAAATTCATAAATTATCTTATATGAATCAATTTCATAATTCCTTTTTATAAAGCTCTGTTAAATTCCATTGTTGATTTTCAAATGGTCATGGAATCTACTCGCTTTCCGCGGACGAACTGGCAAGCCTCCTCACTCGTACCTCGCTGCGGGGTCTTGCCAGCCCGTTTTTCCGCAGGACGTTGATTCATCATCCTTGAATAGACACCGCACGAGAAAATGCGTATGCATTTTCGAGGAGTCTCGCAGATTCCCTTCCCAAAAACAACATTATCGTTTAACAGAGCCTTTTATAAAGAAATACAGACCAACAGAATATTAGTTAATCAAAAAATGTTCTTAGTTTGTACCTGTTGAATTAGGCTGTTGATTTCCGCTACAGGCAGATGCTTTCCGCTGGCGGTCCGTGAGCCTCCTCGTCGCTTCGCTCCTGCGAGGGCTCACTTGGCCACGCTTTTCTCGCAGGACGTTGAAGCATCATCCATGAATAGTCACCGCACGAGAAAATGCGTATGCATTTTCGATGAGTCGCCGCCTGAGGAAAAGCAACAGGTTTGGAAATCAAGAGAGGGTACTAACACAGCGAAGATTTGGCTCGATTTCAATAGCTGAAAAAACAGCTTCACATCGTTGGTAAGTTCAACATCATATCATTCTTGTAGGTCAAACAGGCTCCTTGTCGTATAATAGGCATAGGGAGTTTTCCTTCAGTCCTATACGTGTGTGTGGTGCTTACTTATTTCGACATTTGGAGAGGTACTCTTTTTTTTTTACGTCTCAGAACCATTGGATCTCTAGGGTTAAATTTATGAAATTGATTCATATAGTAATGTATAGTGATAGCATTTTTTAAAAGAAATTGATATAATTCCATTGGGCAGTATCCCTGGAACTGCACCTGCATGAACTTGAATCTGAAAACAAATTTCTGCCTTGATCCAGTATGCTGGACGGGGACGGAGGGATGAAACTTCTGGATGTTAACAAGAGGTTGACTTGGGTAGCAGTATGAACGGCCCTCCATGACGATATCGATGCAAGTTTTCTTGCTCATTATGGTTATTGCGGTGTTCGTTTGTATCATACCAGAGTCAGCCTCTTTTTTGGACAAACGAAGTAATCATGCGACAGCAGCTCAGGCGCTGGTGTTTCATCTCCTCTAATTATAAAGGAGGAAGAAGAATGAAATTATCCGGAAAATTTATGAAAATGAAACAAAACGGTGAAAAAATCACCATGCTGACAGCCTACGACTTTCCGACAGCAAAACTTGCAGAACAGGCGGATGTTGACATGATCCTTGTCGGTGACTCCTTGGGCATGGTCGTTCTTGGCTATGAATCCACAATACCGGTAACGGTCGACGACATGATCCATCATACGAAAGCAGTTAAAAGAGGGGCGAGGGATACATTCGTCGTTACGGACATGCCTTTTATGAGTTACCATCTTTCCATAGACGAAACATTAAAGAACGCCGCCCGCATTATCCAGGAAGGCCAGGCAGACGCGGTAAAGGTTGAAGGAGCGGAAGAAGTGACTGGAAAGATTGCCGCCCTTACAAGAGCAGGAGTGCCCGTTGTCGCCCATCTTGGCTTAACGCCTCAGTCCGTCGGGGTTCTTGGCGGATACAAAGTGCAGGGGAAAGATGCGGAAGCGGCCGGGAAGCTGCTTGAAGATGCGAAGAAGTGCGAGGAAGCAGGAGCGATTGCCTTAGTGCTCGAATGTGTACCGCATCAGGTTTCCGAGATGATTACGAAAGCATTGAATATCCCAACAATCGGGATTGGAGCGGGAGTTGAAACGGACGGACAAGTCCTCGTGTTCCATGACGTCGTCAATTACGGGGTGGACCGTGTTCCTAAATTCGTGAAAACATACGGAGACGCAAATGCGTTAATTCTGGCTGCAGTTTCCCAATATGTCAAAGAGGTAAAAGCTAAAGAATTTCCTGAAGAGAAACACATGTTCACCATGAAGGAAGAAGAAGTTTCAGCATTGTACGGAGGCAAATAATGAAAATCATTACTACGGTCCGTGAAATGCAGCAAACGATTCGTGCGGAGAAGAAAACCGGCAAAAGCGTCGGTTATGTCCCTACGATGGGTTTTCTGCATGAGGGGCATCAAAGTCTACTGGCTAATGCCAGAAAAGAAAATGATCTTTTAGTACTCAGTATTTTCGTCAACCCGACGCAGTTCGGCCCAAGCGAGGATTTCGAAACATACCCGCGCGATATGGACAGGGACGAAACAATCGCGGAAGATGCAGGTGTCGATTATATCTTTCTCCCATCTGTTATTGAGATGTATCGTGATCCGGCATCGGTAAAAATAACTGTTCAAGACCGGACCGATGTCTTATGCGGCAGCAAAAGACCGGGGCATTTCGATGGGGTTGCCACCGTGCTTACGAAATTGTTCAATATCATCAATCCGGACAAGGCTTACTTCGGAATGAAGGATGCGCAACAGGTAGCAGTCGTGGACGGCTTAATTAGGGATTTCCATTTCGATATCGAATTGGTCCCGGTCCTGACCGTTCGTGAAGAAGACGGCCTTGCAAAGAGTTCGCGTAACGTTTATCTCTCGGAGGACGAACGCAAAGAAGCAAAGGAATTATATCAAAGCCTCACATCTGCCAAACGGGCAATAGAAGATGGGGTGGACAGGCCGGAACGGCTTATCGACATGATGAGAGAACATATCGAAAACCATACGAGCGGTGAAGTAGATTATATCGAAATCCATTCCTATCCCGAATTAAAACCTGTGAGCAAGCTCCAAGGCAAAATAATCATTGCTCTTGCCGTCAAATTCAAGAAAGCAAGATTAATTGACAATATAACCCTAACACTTTAAAGAAGGGGAGAATTTTTATGTTTCGTACAATGATGAATGGGAAAATACACCGTGCCCGGGTAACTGAGGCCAATCTGAACTATGTGGGAAGCATTACGATTGATGAAGATATCCTGGATGCGGTCGGGATGCTGCCAAATGAAAAAGTGGCGATCGTAAACAACAATAATGGAGCACGACTGGAAACGTATATCATCCCAGGAGAAAGAGGAAGCGGTGTCATATGCCTAAACGGGGCGGCTGCGAGATTGGTTCAGCCGGATGATATCGTGATTATTATTTCCTATGTAATGGTCCCGGATGAAAAGGTTCGCGACCATAAGCCTAAGGTAGCCATAATGGGTGAAAACAATAAAATTGTCGAGCTAATTGCCCATGAGCCTGAAGCGACGATTATGTAAGGATTAAGAGATCCCTCCATCTGAGGGGTTTTTTCTTTTCTGAAAATCACTGCGTTCCATTTGTAGGTATAAAATGATATGGTATAAAAAAGTGAACGAAGATTATGACGGTTTTTGGGGTGTACTAAGTATGGCGCAGCGATTTGTAGTGATAGATTTAGAAACAACAGGGAATTCTCCGAAACGAGGCGACCGGATCATTCAATTTGCCGGAGTCGCGATTGAAGGCGGCAAATTGGTGGAGACGTTTTCGAGCTATATCAATCCAAAACAGGATATTCCGATATTTATTGAAGAGCTTACCGGAATAACGAATGATATGGTTAAGGGTGCTCCTGCCTTCGAGGAGGTTGCCGAAAAAATCGCTGATTTCCTAAAGGACTCTTCTTTTGTTGCCCATAATGTATTATTTGATTTATCCTTTTTGCAGGAAGAATTAGAACGCTGCGGTTACGCCGGCTTTTACGGATCGACGATTGACACGGTAGAGCTGGCGAAAATAACCAAGCCGACCTCTGACGGGTATAAATTGAATCAGCTTGCCAAGGAAGAAAATCTTGAACATGACCGCCCCCACCGTGCCGACAGCGATGCATATGTAACGGCGCTCTTGTTTCTGGAATTGAAAAAGAAACTTCAATCCCTTCCGTTAAACACACTAAAACAGCTGTATAAGCTTTCTTTTTCGTTAAAAAGCGAAATTTCCGACCTATTAGATTTACTGATTGCCGAAAAGCTAACAAAAAAAGAGGAGCGACGGCTTGATATCGAATCGTTCCGCGGCATTGCAATGAAAAAAACGAGGCGCAACCATACATACGATGAAGACGTAACGGCAAGTTATCCGGGGAACGATATGGATAAACTGCGGATATTGGGACCGGACTTGGACTATAGGCAAGATCAGCTTAAGATGATGGACACCATTTATGAGTCATTTCAGGAAAGCCGCCACGCAATTATTGAAGCGGGTACGGGTATTGGGAAATCCTTAGGCTATCTTTTTCCGGCTGCCTATTTTGCGAAAAGGCATCATAAAACAATTGTTGTTTCAACTTATACGATTCAGCTACAGGAACAGCTGCTGCAAAAGGAAGTGCCAAAAATCCAAGAAATGCTCCCGTTTCCGATCACTGCGGTTTTATTGAAAGGAAGAAGCAACTATTTAAGCTTGGCCAAATTCGAGCGGGCACTGCGCCAAAAAGATGATAATTACGAAACTGCCCTTGCCAAAATGCAGATCCTCGTCTGGCTCACCGAAACGGAAACAGGCGATAAGGATGAATTGAATCTATCGAGTGGCGGCCAGGCGTATTGGGAAAGGCTCCAGAGTGATGATTACACCTATAGGGGATTGCTCCAGCCTTGGGAAGCTGTCGACTTTTATCAAAGGGCCAGGAGAGTTGCGGAAACAGCGGATATTATCGTTACAAATCATGCCTATTTGATGGCCGATTTGCTTTCGGAGGATCGAATCATTCCGAACGAAGGATATATCATTTTAGATGAAGCGCATCATTTAGAGCAGTCAGCTTCCAGATACCTTGGAAAAAAGCTCGATTATATATCCGTAAAAACGCTCTTAAACAGATTAGGGACATATGACCAGAAGCAGATGTTGTACCGCCTTGAAAAAATGACCCGGCAAAACAAACTCTCTGCGGCTGCTATAGAGCAGCCTCTCACTGATTTTCTTTACGAGTTCGAGCAATTGTTTTATATGCTCGCAAGCAGGGCAGAAAAGCATTTGGCAAATTCCATCCCTCAGCGCATGGCTTTGAAGGTAAAGGAAAGTGAAGAATGGAAGCAGGTTTCCATGCTTGCTGAGAGATTGATTGATCTTTTATCCATACTTACTAAAGGTTTGCGTGAACGGGTGGCTGCTTTAAAGGAAGTTGAATCGTTAGGGAAAAATTCTTTATTTTTTCTCAATGAATTGGAGCTGCTGATTCATAGCCTTGAAGAAGTAAGTAGCACGATAGAGGAATTCTTCATTCATCCCTCAAGCTCATCCATTTACTGGCTTGATTATACGAAAACAGCGCCGCATCACGGACTTTCTTTAGCCTCAAGACCCGTTTCAGCCGGCAGACTTCTATGGGAAACCTTCTTTGTTTCCCAAAAAAGCGTTGTAATGACATCGGCGACCTTATCGGTTAGAAAAATGTTCCGCTATTTTAAAAGACAGCTCGGTATTGAAGACCTGGATATTAAAAGTGAAATCTATCCTTCTCCTTTTGATTATGAGAAGAACATGAAGGCGTTCATTTCAAGTGAAATGCCTGATATCAATGCCGTTTCCCAGGAAGAGTTTATCGAGGCCGCCGCCGCGCATCTTGTTGCTGCAGCGAAGGCAGCCCGCGGCAGGATGATGGTTTTATTCACTTCTTACGACATGCTTACGAAAACGTATCAAAAGGTGAAAGAATCGGGGATGCTTGAAGAATTCACTCTGCTTGCCCAAGGCATAACGGGCGGAAGCAAGATGAGATTGCTCAGAAATTTTCAAAGCTATGAAAAAGCGCTGTTGTTTGGGACAACAAGCCTTTGGGAAGGCATTGATATACCCGGTGAAGCACTCTCCTGCCTTGTGTTGGTGAGGCTTCCCTTTTCGCCGCCTGACGATCCTATAACGGCGGCAAAAAGCTCAATTCTGAAAAGTCAGGGTAGAAACCCTTTTTCGGAACATTCGTTGCCGGAAGCAGTCCTTAGATTTCGTCAAGGCTTTGGAAGATTGATTAGAACGATGGATGATAAAGGGGTATTCATTGTTCTGGACCGCAGGATTGCTACTAGCCGATATGGAGAAGAGTTCATTTCGGCGGTGCCAAAGGTTGATTGGGAGGAAGCCAGCTTACATGAAATGGAAGAAAAAATCAAGGATTGGTTATAACTCTCTGCTAATATAGGCAATCTATGGGTATAGATTGATTAGGCGGAGGGTTCACAGTGAAGCTGATTTTTTCGTTGATTATGGCAATTTCCGGATTGCTGTCAGGTTTGGATGAGGAACCTGCAATACCTGAAGAAATAGAAAAAATCGATTTAAACTTGACAGATAACGAATACGCCATGACTTTCTTTGCTTTGGATCAAGGGGAAACGGCTATCATTCAAGGAAAAGATTCGACAATCTTGATTAATACAGGAGCTGCTGAGGCTGTGGAATTGAAAGCATGGCTTAGGCTTTATGATGTGAAAAAAATCGATGCCGTTATCCTGACCAAGCCCGCAGAGAATTTACAGGACATTGTTGCTGATTATGACATTAGAAGAGTCATTGCTGGAGAGAAAACGCAGGAAGATGTTCGTTCTGCTCTGAACGATTTTCCTGAAGTAGAAATCAGCTCTTGGAGCGAGCAATCGAAAGACATGGTTTTGAATGAAATTGAAATCAGTGTGGTCCATGAAAATGATACGGACAGGTCTGAACTGGATTTGTTGATTAAGATCCATGATAAACGACTTCTCTACATAACATCATCGTCTGAAGAACTAAAAAATAAGTTAATGAAAGTAGATGCTTCAGGTATTCATCTTATTAAGGCGCCTGTTAAGGGATTGTCGTTTGATGTTGCGAAACATCTAGATCCCCAGGCGGTGATTCTTCATGAGCGTTATGAAAAAAAGGCTGAAAAAGAGATGATCCAGAAATTTCACGAACTGTGGATCGAGGTTTTCAATACCGCCGAGCAGGGTACAGTGACAGCGAAATTTACGGAAAACAACCACGAAATTTTTCCGATTAAGAATTTCGTTCATACAAAGAATTGAAGCATACGAAACCCTGATAAAGATATTGGCTTAAAAACGAAGAAATATTATCGTAAACATAGTCAAGCTGTTATAATGGTAATGTGAAACGTCACGAACAAAAAAAGATAGTTTTTTTATTGGAGGAATTACGGATGGAAAGCAAAATTGAAGTGCTTTCGACGGTTACGATTGAGAACTCGCCTGATTTGTATAAAATTGTCGATGCCTTGAACCGTACTTTGAAGGAAAAAGACTTAATGTTTGGGCTTGCGCTCGACTCTGAAGACCAAGAAAAAGCGATATTTACGATCTATCGTACATAGAAAGAGTGACTGTACCTTGAAAAAATGGTTGATTATTTCTGCCATCGTTGTGTTTTTAATTTTCGGCATTGCAGCAGGCTCCTACATAAACGCATTAGGGCCAAAGAATGATGCCAAAAAGGAAGCCTTTCAATCTGCAAAAGAAGAAAGCGGACTTATCACGATGGACGAATTTTATATTTATAACGGATTGGAGTCCTATCACGTGGTGATTGGCGATACGGAAGCCGGCGAGAAAAAGATCGTTTGGCTGCCAAATGATAACAAAAATGAGCCAGTCACGGAAAATTACAAGGATGGAATACCTAAACAGGAAATTCAGCAATTAGCCGTAAAGAAATTGAATCCAGAAAAAATCATTTCCATAAAACCGGGCTTGGAAAACAGCACACCGCTTTGGGAAGTGACATATCTTGATGAATCGAAACGGTATAATTATGCCTACTACGATTTCAAGACAGGGGAATGGCTTAAATATTATCGAAGCATATAGAATGGAGGATTTTTTCATGAAATTAGCTAGCCGCGTGCAGGCGTTAACGCCATCTTCAACGCTGGCCATCACTGCTAAAGCAAAAGAGCTTAAAGCGCAGGGGCAGGATGTGATCGGACTTGGTGCAGGGGAGCCTGATTTCAATACGCCACAGCATATCATCGAAGCAGCACTCCGCTCGATGAATGAAGGACAGACGAAATATACACCTTCTGCCGGTCTACCTAAACTGAAAGAAGAGATTGCGGACAAGTTGAAAAGAGATCACGGCCTTAGGTTTAAGGCTTCTGAAATCATCGTGACTTCAGGCGCAAAACATGCTCTTTATACGTTGTTTCAGGCGATCCTGGATGAAGGCGACGAAGTAATCGTACCGATCCCTTACTGGGTAAGCTACCCGGAACAGGTTAAGCTGGCCGGAGGGGTTCCGGTTTATGCAGAGGGAAAAGAAGAGAACGATTTTAAGCTGACAAAAGAACAGCTTGAAAAAAGCATTACCACAAAGACGAAAGCCCTTATCATCAATTCGCCTAGTAATCCTACCGGGATGATATACTCGCGGGAAGAGCTGCTTGCGATCGGTGAGGTTTGCCTTGAACATGATATCCTCATCGTTTCGGATGAAATCTATGAAAAATTAATATACGGAAACGCAAAGCATACATCTATCGCTGAATTATCACCTGAATTAAAGCAGCAGACCATCGTGATTAATGGTGTGTCCAAGTCTTATTCGATGACGGGATGGAGGATTGGCTATGCTGCAGGCAATGAAGCAATCATTAAGGCGATGACGAATCTGGCAAGCCATAGTACATCCAATCCGACGACAACTGCCCAATATGGCGCAATCGCTGCTTATGCCGGTCCACAGGATGATGTGGAGAAAATGCGCCAGGCTTTTGAAGAACGGCTTAACATCATTTATGATAAGCTTGTTGCCATACCGGGAGTGACCTGCCTCAAGCCTCAGGGAGCCTTTTATTTGTTCCCGAATGTCAGAGGAGCAGCGGAACTGTCCGGCTATAATAATGTTGACGATTTTGTGGACGCATTGCTTGAAGAAGCGTTGGTCGCCGTCGTTCCCGGCTCAGGGTTCGGAGCTGAGGATAATGTCCGCCTATCTTATGCAACCGCCCTTGACCAGCTTGAAAAAGGAGTCGAAAGAATCCATAAGTTTGTAGAAGGAAAGATGGCTTAAAAAGCTGTCTTTTCTCCATTTGGAGGGAAATATTTAATGAAAATTACCATTGCAGAAGTAAACAAATACATTGATCAGGAAGTCACGATCGGAGGCTGGCTAGCCAACAAAAGGTCTAGCGGGAAAATCGCATTTCTACAGCTTCGGGATGGATCAGGGTTCATTCAGGGTGTAGTCGTGAAGGAAGATGTCGGCGAAGAAATTTTCGCGCGCGCAAAATCCGCGACACAGGAATCTTCGCTGTACGCAACAGGAATCGTTCAAAGGGACGAACGTTCCCCGTTTGGTTACGAGCTGCTTGTCAAAAACATTGAAGTGATTCATGAAGCAGTGGATTATCCGATTACGCCAAAGGCACATGGACCTGAATTCTTGATGGACAACCGCCATTTATGGCTGCGTTCCAAACGCCAGCATGCGGTTATGAAAATCCGCAATGAAATTATCAGGGCAACGTACGAATTTTTTAATAATGAGGGGTTTGTGAAAGTGGATCCGCCTATCTTAACAGGCAGTGCACCTGAAGGAACCTCAGAGCTGTTCGCGACAAAATACTTCGACGAGGACGCATATCTATCCCAAAGCGGACAGCTATATATGGAAGCAGCAGCGATGGCTCTGGGTAAAGTATTTTCATTTGGCCCGACATTTCGTGCAGAGAAGTCAAAAACGAGACGGCACTTGATTGAATTCTGGATGATTGAACCGGAGATGGCCTTTTATGAATTCAAGGAAAACCTCGAGGTCCAGGAGGAGTATGTTTCATATATCATTCAATCCGTCTTGAAAAACTGCGGACTGGAGCTGAATACACTTGGTCGCGATACGTCCAAGCTCGAACAAATACAGGCGCCATTCCCGCGCATTACGTACGATGAGGCGATTACATTCCTGCATGAAAAAGGATTTGATGATATTCAGTGGGGCGATGATTTTGGTGCACCCCATGAAACCGCCATTGCCGAAAGCTATGAAAAACCTGTATTCATCACCCATTATCCAACATCGATTAAACCATTTTACATGCAGCCGGACCCTGATCGCGAAGAAGTGGTGCTTTGCGCCGATTTAATCGCTCCGGAAGGGTACGGGGAAATCATTGGCGGCTCTGAACGTATCCATGATCATGCGTTGCTTGCAACGCGGATTGAAGAACATGGGCTGAGCAAGGAAGCTTATAAATGGTATTCTGAATTAAGGAAGTACGGCTCTGTGCCGCATTCCGGTTTTGGGCTTGGCTTAGAGCGGACCGTCGCTTGGATCAGCGGCGTGGAGCACGTCCGTGAAACGATTCCATTCCCTCGCTTGCTGAACCGACTATACCCGTGACGAACATCATTTAAATATCGTAAAGGAACGGTTTTGCCCGGAGGAGGGCATGGCCGTTCTTTTTTACACTTTCATAAGTGCATCTGCGGCTAGTCGGCGAGTTTTCTTTATAACTAAAGAACGCATAAATGTTTTAATTTTAACTACTCGGCATTTATTATCGAGAGTCGTATTATCCGATCTGGCGTATTTGTTATCCAAACTCGGATTTTATCAGAATTACTTTTTGTCTGGAATACTGCTTTTGTAGCCGCCCTGGATTTTAGTAGCGGAAATATTGATTTAGTACTGCAACACTGACTTTTGTAGCCGATATTTTATTTTAGTAGCCAGCCTGCCATTTCTGTAGCTGTAAAAACTTTCATCTCATTTAGCACTAATCCGTCGGTTACTTTCATGTTATACTTAAGTTGAGGTGTCTTAAAATGATAAAGGACAAACTATTTACATGGATGAAGGAAGGCACGATGACAATTCCTTCTTTTCTTTTTAGTAACTATAAATTGATGAATCTTAACGAACAGGAAGTCATGCTTTTATTGCAGCTCCAGAATTTCCTTGAAAAGGGGAACAGCTTCCCTACTCCGGATGAAATCGCTGAACGGATGACTTTTGGGGAGTCAGAATGTTTATTTATGATTCAGCGCTTAATTCAAAGAGGTTTCATTGAAATTGAAGAGGAGTACGCTGATTCCATTCGCCATGAGAAATATTCGATAGAACCGTTGTATGGGAAGATGATTGATTGCTTCCTGAAAACGATGCAGGAAACGGAAAATGTACAGGCTGCTGCTGATAGTGAGAGCCTCTATACCATATTCGAGAACGAATTTGGACGGCCACTCTCGCCTTTTGAATGTGAAACCCTGGCAATGTGGATCGAAGAAAGCCACCACCCTGATATTATTAAAGCTGCATTACGGGAAAGTGTAATATCAGGAAAATTAAATTTCCGTTATATTGACCGCATTTTGTTTGAATGGAAAAAGAACGGCATTAAAACGCTTGAACAGGCGAAGAATCACGGAGAGAAATTCAGGATGCATCAAAGGCGAGAAAGAAAAGCTGAACATGCCGCCGCCTCAAAGGATGTTCCATTTTATAACTGGCTGGAACAGTGATGTACGTTTAAAGGAGTAAGGCTATGCTTAATAGAGCACAAATTCGTAAGTGTCTTGATACGATAGGGGAAATGTTTCCGGATGCCCATTGTGAATTAAACCACTCGAATCCGTTTGAACTGGTTGTCGCTGTGGCGCTGTCGGCCCAATGTACGGATGTGTTAGTCAATAAGGTAACGAAAAATTTATTTGAAAAGTACAAAACGCCTGAGGATTACATAAATGTGCCGATCGAAGAGCTGGAACAGGACATCCGTTCCATCGGTTTGTTCCGCAATAAGGCAAAGAATATCCAAAAGCTTTCGCGAATGATTATTGAAGACTATCACGGGAATGTTCCGAGAGACCGCGACGAACTGACCAAACTGCCCGGGGTCGGAAGAAAAACCGCAAACGTAGTCGTGTCCGTTGCTTTCGACATACCAGCAATTGCTGTCGATACCCATGTGGAAAGAGTGAGCAAACGACTCGGTATCTGCAAGTGGAAGGATAGTGTCCTTGAAGTTGAAAAAACGCTGATGGCAAAGGTTCCGAAAGAGGAATGGTCTGTCACCCATCACCGTTTAATCTTTTTTGGAAGATATCATTGTAAAGCCCAATCTCCCAAATGCGAAACATGTCCGCTTCTCGAGTTGTGCAGGGAAGGGCAGAAGCGCATGAAAAGGAAAGAAATGAAATGAGCGGGTTTTTCACATGTAAAATTCCAATGGAGATGAAATCTTCGCTGTTTTTTTCGGCAGATGAAGCTAAGCTGTCTCCAGTTTTGTTAAAGGAATGGACCATTACGCGAGGCGCTCCATTTTTTTCTTACGAGTTATTATATTGGAACGATTTGGACGGTTATCGCCCATGGGAAGATCCCGGGAAGCCGATAGAGGAGCTCCTTTGCCAGTGGGAGGCAATCCAGGCAGAGGCAGGCGGCCTATTTGCGGAAAGAAAAGCACAGGAAGCAGAAGAGCTGATGAAAGAAGGGCTTTCTATTTATCTGTCCATTTTATTTTGGATGCATAATGGTCCTGTTGGTTTAAGGGACTGGAAAGATAAGCTGGAGGGGTTTTCTTACAAACCTGTTAACTCGGAAGAGAGATTAAGCTTTATCTTCTCCAGACCGGCCCTTTACCACTCCTTTGTTCAGCTTAGTCAATTATTTACGGAATTAAAAAAACTGTATTCTAAGATGAAAATTATATCCAAAAAAACGTCTAAGCATTGAGCTTAGACGTTTCAGACTGTAGACAAACTGGATGAAATCGAGTTTGCCTGCAGTTATTTTTTTATTTGG
>NZ_QVTC01000014.1 GCF_003429085.1 Bacillus sp. V59.32b
CAGGGGCAGGCAACAAAAACTATATTCCGGCAACGAAAGTCCCTGTTCCGGCAACAAAAATGAAAAAAACTGCAACAAAATGAAAATTCCGGCAACAAAAATCGGCCCGGCAACAGAATGAAAATGCTCCTATAAACCTCATCAATCTACTTCAATCAGCAAAAAACTCGCTACAATATTGAATTTTCCGTTAAAAGACTGCCAATCGCTGAGTTTTGTTACAAGGTTCTAGTTAGGTTCGGACGAGCATATAGTTAAACAAGCTGAAATGGAGGTAGGTGCTTTTTTTGCGCGTTTCTAATGTAACGGTCAGAAAGAGGCTGTTGATAGCGTTATTGGTAGGCTTGGGCATATTTCTTATCATTGATATCCGTCTGGGAATTGTTCAGCTTTATTTAGGAGAATGGCTCACTGGACAAGCAAAGGAATCATGGAGCCGTGATATTCCGTTTGAGCCTCAGCGGGGAGAAATTCTTGACCGCAACGGCGTCCCGCTTGCCACGAATGTTTCCGCGCCGACTGTTTATGTCGTTCCCAGGCAAGTAGAAGATCCTGCCGAGACTGCCGGGAAGCTTGCCGGTATTCTGGACATGCCTAAAGAAACGGCTTATAAAGAGATTACAAAAGGTGAGATGTATATCCGCCTTTCCAAAGGAAGAAAGATTTCTCATGAAAAAGCCAAAGAAATCAAGGCACTTGGTTTAAAAGGCATATACATTGCCGAGGATTCCAAACGCCATTACCCTTTTGGAGCCTATCTGTCCCATGTTCTCGGCTTTGCCGGAGTGGACAACCAGGGGCTTACAGGAATTGAGCTTTCCTATGATGAGGAATTAAAAGGGGAAAAGGGGTATGTTAAATTCTATTCAGACGCCAAGGGAAAGCGGATGGAAAACATGGCGGATGATTACAAACCGCCGAAAAATGGCTTGAATCTAAATCTTACGATTGATAATAAAATTCAGACAATCATAGAAAGAGAGCTTGAAATCGCGGAGGAGATCTATAAACCGGATGGCATCGTTGCCATTGCCATGAACCCTAATAACGGGGAAATCCTCGCGATGTCAAGCAAGCCTTCTTTTGATCCGGCGAACTTCAGGAATGTACCGCAGGAAATCTATAACCGGAATTTACCGGTATGGAGCACCTATGAGCCTGGATCCACCTTTAAAATCATTACTTTGGCCGCTGCTCTTGAGGAAAAAAAGGTAAATTTGCTAGACGACCATTTCTATGATTCAGGGCATGTCAAGGTAGGAGGCTCCACGCTCCATTGCTGGAAAAGAGGCGGACATGGCTCGCAATCCTTTTTGGAAGTTGTCGAAAATTCCTGCAACCCGGGATTTGTGGAATTGGGCAATCGATTGGGGAAAGATACCCTTTTTAAATATATTAAAGATTTTGGTTTTGGACAAAAAACAGGCATCGACCTGCAAGGCGAAAGTACAGGAATCATGTTCAAAATGGATCGGGTCGGTCCAGTCGAGCAAGCAACGACTGCTTTCGGACAAGGTGTTTCCGTTACTCCGATCCAGCAGGTCGCAGCCGTTTCCGCCGCGGTCAATGGAGGTACGCTATATACACCATTTGTCGCCAAGGAACTCGTTGATCCCGTAACGGGCGAAGTCGTCATGCGGAAAACACCGCAACCAAAAAGGAATGTCATTTCAGAAGAAACGTCAAAGCAAATCCGCGGCGCATTGGAATCTGTAGTTGCCAAAGGCAGTGGGCGGGGCGCTTTTGTTGAATCGTACCGTGTCGGAGGCAAAACAGGTACGGCTCAAAAAGCGCAGGGTGGCCGCTATTTGGAAAATAATCATATTGTCTCTTTCGTCGGCTTTGCCCCTGCTGATAAGCCGGAAATTGTCGTTTATGTAGCTGTAGATAATCCGAAAGGTGTCAGACAATTCGGAAGCACTGTTTCAGCACCGATTGTCGGTAAAATCATGGAAGATGCTTTGCGGGCGCTAAAAGTTCAGCCGCGGAAAGATCAGATAGAAAAAGAAAAAAAATACGGAGACCCGATTATGGTGGAAGTGCCTGAGCTTGTTGGGATGACCAGGAAAGATTTACAAACACAGCTGATCGATTTAAGGCTCGATGTCGCCGGACAGGGAGAGAAAGTGGTAAAACAGGCACCCGAACCGGGAGTGAAGGTAAAAGTAGGCTCAACTATAAGAATATATCTTGGCGAAAGCACAGAATAAGTATAAAATAATAAATGGCAGAAAAGCGGCTGGATACTTTCAGCCGCTTTCTTTACTGAATGAAAAATTACGAATGCCTCAAGTCAGGCTTGAGAGGAATGGAAAAAATGAAGCTTCACACTTTACTTTCTTACTTGCACTCATTCTCCGAATATACAGGAGACAACCCGGATATCACATCCATCGAACATGATAATCGACAAGTGAAAGAAGGAAGTTTATTTATTTGCATCAAGGGCTACACAGTAGACGGCCATGATTATGCCGCCCGCGCTGTCAAAGGAGGCGCTGTCGCCGTCTTGGCTGAAAGGGAGATGTCTCTGTCGGTGCCGGTAATCGTCGTGAAGGATACACAACGGGCGATGGCTGTGCTTGCGGATGCCTTATACGGCCATCCGACCCAAAAGCTCCGACTGATCGGGATAACGGGAACGAACGGCAAAACGACAACAAGTCATTTACTAGAAAAAATCTTTCATGACGCCAACCAAAAAACCGGATTGATCGGTACGATGTATACAAAAGTGGGAGAGAAAATCTACAATACGCGGAACACGACCCCGGACAGTGCAACGCTACAGAAGGTCTTTCATGAAATGGAAGAAAGCAGTGTGGAAACGGCGATTATGGAGGTCTCGTCACATGCCCTTGAACTTGGAAGGATACATGGATGCGATTTTAACATTGCCGTGTTTACGAATCTTACCCAGGACCATCTGGACTTCCACGGAACGATGGAACGCTATAAGTATGCGAAGTCCTTGTTTTTTTCCCAGCTTGGCAATGTCTTTATCGAAGGAAATCCGAAATTTGCCGTATTAAACGCCGATGACGAAGCGACTGAGGATTACAAAAAATGGACCGCAGCTCACGTGTTGACATACGGGATTGATAAGGACGCAGATATTAGGGCCAAAAACATCAACATTACATCCAAGGGTACCGAATTTTTGCTTGTGACCCCTCAGGCAACAAGAAAGGTTACATTAAAGCTCGTTGGGAAATTCAGCGTTTATAACGTATTGGCTGCACTGGGAGCTGCGATGTGCGCGGGAGTTGGCCTCGATCAAATACTTGCTTCGATCGAAGAGGTTGAAGGAGTGTCGGGAAGGTTTGAACTTGTCCAAGCCGGACAGGATTTTTCGGTCATTGTTGATTATGCCCATACCCCTGACAGCCTTGAAAATGTGTTGAAGACGGTTGGAGAATTTGCCGAGAAGAGGATCTTTGTGATTATCGGCTGTGGTGGGGACCGCGATAAAACAAAACGGCCGATCATGGCGAAAATAGCCTGTGATTTGGCGACGGACCCCATTTTCACTTCAGATAACCCACGAAGCGAAGACCCGCACGAGATTCTTCGGGACATGGAAAAAGGAATCGAAGGCAAATCCTATATGGTTATCCCAGACAGAAAAGAAGCGATACAATTTGCTGTTTCAAAAGCAAAGGCGGGGGATGTAATCGTCATTGCCGGTAAGGGTCATGAAACCTATCAACTCATCGGCACTGAGGTTCTCGATTTTGATGATAGAATGGAAGCAAAAGCAGCGATTGCAGCCAATAAATAATTTATGAACAATTGAAAGAAAGCGGCGAGTGTCAAGAATGATTATCAATAAATCTAACAATTGCATTCTGAAAAAAACAACGATAACATATCATGAAAGTGATGAAATACACATGAATATTATGAATAGCTTAATTGCGTCAGGAATGAGGGAGTAAGGCATGTTGGAGCAGGTGATTTTTTATACAATACTAATGGGGTTTCTAATAACGGTTCTTCTCTCTCCTATATTTATCCCGTTTCTAAGAAGACTGAAATTTGGGCAAAGCATTCGCGAGGAAGGCCCTGAATCACATCAAAAGAAGACCGGTACACCGACAATGGGTGGCATTGTCATCCTCTTGTCCATCACATTGGCGACATTGGTCATGACTTTTAAGTTTTCGGAGCCATCCGTGAAAACCTATCTTCTTCTCTTTGTCACACTCGGTTTCGGATGCCTCGGATTTCTTGATGATTTTATCAAAGTGGTCATGAAAAGAAACCTGGGCTTGACTTCGCGCCAGAAGTTAATCGGCCAGATTATCATAGCGGTCATTTTTTATTTTGTTTACAGACAAACGGATGATTTCGTGCCGAATATTTCGATTCCAGGAACCGATTTGTCGTTAAATGTCGGTTGGTTCTATGTGCTTGTGATCATTTTTTGGCTTGTCGGTTTTTCGAATGCCGTAAATCTGACGGATGGGTTGGACGGGCTTGTTTCAGGGACAGCGGCTATCGCGTTTGGTGCGTATGCGGTGCTTGCCTGGAACCAGTCGCAATATGACGTAGCCATCTTTTCAGTTGCAGTCGTGGGAGCGGTGCTTGGCTTTTTAGTTTTTAATGCCCATCCTGCAAAGGTATTTATGGGGGATACAGGCTCGCTTGCGCTCGGAGGGGCAATCGCAACGATTGCTTTACTAACAAAACTTGAGCTTATGCTTGTCATCATCGGGCTTGTGTTTGTCATCGAAACGCTGTCCGTCATCCTGCAAGTCGCTTCTTTCAAATTAAGAGGAAAGCGGATTTTCAAGATGAGTCCTTTGCATCATCATTATGAGCTTGTCGGCTGGTCTGAATGGAGAGTGGTCGTGACCTTTTGGTTTGTAGGCCTGCTTGCGGCAATACTCGGAATCTACTTAGAGGTGTGGTTATAATTGAAACAGACTGATAAATATTTAAGAAAAAAAATACTCGTTTTGGGATTGGCAAAAAGCGGTGTCACGGCAGCTTCACTTTTGCATAAGCTCGGCGCCTTTGTCACTGTGAATGATATGAAGCCTCTTTCTGAAAATCCAGAGGCCCAAGGATTGCTTGAACAGGGCATTAAAGTCATATGCGGAAGCCATCCTATTGAACTGCTCGATGAGGGCTTCGAATTAATCGTAAAAAACCCCGGCATTCCCTATACAAACCCACTTGTTAAAGGAGCGATGGAGAAGGGGATCACCGTTATTACTGAGGTGGAGCTTGCCTATCAAATCAGCGAGGCGCCCTTCGTCGGAATTACCGGCACGAACGGAAAAACAACGACGACGACTTTGATTTATGAAATGTTAAAAGAGGGAGGAAAGCTGCCGCTAATCGCCGGTAACATAGGCACGGTCGCTTCCGGTGTGGCAGAGGAGGCTGAGGCGGAAAATACGATCGTAATCGAGCTTTCTTCCTTCCAGCTTATGGGCATAGAAGAATTCCAGCCGGAAATTGCCGTGATGACAAATTTATTTGACGCTCACCTTGACTATCATAGTTCGAAGGATGAATATGCCGGGGCGAAGGAGAATATAACCAAAAATCAGACAGACAAGCAGTTTTTTGTCTATAATGGCGACCAGAAAGAAGTTTCCGGAATGGCCGAACGCTCGAACGCCCAATTAGTACCATTTTCAGCTAGTAAAAAATACGAAAATGGAGCCTATGCAGATGATGGCTTTCTTTTCTTCCAGGGCGAAAAAATCGCCCGGATATCCGACATCGTCCTGCCTGGGAAGCATAACTTAGAAAATATTTTGGCTGCACTATCTGTCAGTAAGCTAAAGGGAGTATCCAATGACGCGATTCAAAAAGTGTTAAGCAGCTTCCGCGGCGTTACCCATCGGACACAATATGTGGCTACGATTGATAATCGAAAATTTTATAACGATTCAAAGGCAACGAACATTTTAGCGGCGTCGATGGCTCTCTCTTCTTTTAGTGAGCCGATCATCCTCCTTGCAGGGGGACTCGACCGCGGCAATGAGTTTGATGATTTAAAGCCTTATCTAAAAAATGTCAGGGCGCTTGTCACTTTTGGACAAACAGCCGAAAAATTAGAACGTGTAGCAAAAGAATCGGGAATAACAAATATAAAACGTGTCGATAATGTAGAAAGTGCTGTACCGGCTGCTTTCGAATTGTCTGAAGATGGCGACTGTATTCTCCTCTCCCCGGCTTGTGCAAGCTGGGACCAGTATAAAAGTTTTGAAATCAGAGGGGACATGTTTATGGCAGCGGTGCATAAACTGAAATAAGGGCTTGCCCATCGAGCTTTGCATAAGGAAGAACTTTTCTTCCATCTTCGACACCTCAGAAAAAAAGCGATAAGAAGGTTTATCGCTTTTTTTTCGCAGGTACGGACTCTTAGGTCCGAGGCTCATACGGCTCTAATATCTTGCTAGAGGTGTATTTCTGTGCCATTAAAAAAATCCCATCCCGATCTGATCCTGATTATTGTCACATTAACGCTGCTGTCTATTGGACTGATCATGGTGTACAGTGCCAGTGCTATATGGGCAGATTATAAATTCAGTGATTCCTTCTTTTTTGCAAAAAGGCAAATGCTTTTTGCAGGTGTCGGGATTGCTGCAATGTTTTTTATTATGAATATCGATTATTGGACATGGAGAACGTGGGCAAAGGTTTTAGTTATTGTCTGTTTTATCCTGCTGGTGGCTGTATTGATTCCCGGTATCGGTTTGGAACGGAATGGATCGCGAAGCTGGATTGGGGTAGGGGCATTTTCGATTCAGCCCTCTGAGTTCATGAAAATTGCGATGATTGTGTTCCTTGCAAAATATCTTTCAGAGCGCCAAAAACTGATTACCTCTTTCAAGAAAGGCCTGCTGCCTTCGCTATCGCTTGTTTTTCTGGCGTTCGGCATGATCATGCTTCAGCCTGATTTAGGGACAGGGACGGTTATGGTCGGCACCTGCATCGTGATGATTTTTATATCCGGTGCCCGGATTTGGCACTTTGCGGGACTTGGGCTTTTAGGGGTAGCCGGTTTTGTAGGATTGATTCTCTCTGCGCCTTACCGGATCCAGCGGATTACCTCGTTCCTTGACCCTTGGCAGGATCCGCAGAACAGTGGGTTCCAAATCATTCAATCACTATTCGCGATCGGTCCCGGAGGCCTGTTTGGACTAGGACTTGGCCAAAGCAGGCAGAAGTTTTTCTACCTGCCTGAACCGCAGACAGATTTCATATTTGCGATTTTATCCGAGGAGCTTGGATTTATTGGCGGCTCACTTGTAATCTTGTTGTTTGCATTGCTTTTATGGCGAGGAATCCGGATTGCTTTAGGTGCACCTGATTTGTACGGGAGTTTCCTGGCGGTGGGGATCATTGCAATGGTTGCGATTCAAGTGATGATTAATATCGGGGTCGTCACAGGACTGATGCCTGTTACCGGAATCACCCTTCCCTTTTTAAGCTACGGCGGATCGTCCTTGACGCTCATGCTCATGGCAATAGGGGTGTTATTGAATATAAGCAGGTATTCAAGATTTTAAGATACGTCGGCAAACTCCTCTACTTGATAGAGGAGTTTTTTATCAATTTTCCAAAATCCTTTCATCAGAAAAGCGAAGTAATGGTTGGCATTGCCCGTTGTTTAGACTATAGTATATAGAGGGTAAAGCGTCACAGGGCTTTACTTTTTTCTCTTTTTATACAGAACGATGTTGGGGTGACTAAACATGAAGATTGTTGTTAGCGGCGGAGGCACAGGAGGACATATTTATCCGGCTCTCGCGCTCATACGGGAAATCAAAAATAAGGATAAAAACAGTTCATTCCTATATATTGGTACAGAAAACGGCCTCGAGAAGGATATTGTTACTAGAGAAAAAATCCCGTTTAAATCCATACATATTACCGGTTTCAAACGTAAACTGTCTTTCGAAAACGTGAAAACGGTCACGAGATTTCTTAAGGGTGTTCGTGACAGTAAAAAAATGCTGAAGGAATTTAAGGCTGATGTTGTCATTGGAACAGGGGGATACGTCTGCGGACCTGTCGTTTATGCTGCGGCAAAACTCGGCATTCCATGCATCGTCCATGAACAGAACAGCATACCTGGACTGACTAATAAATTTTTGAGCAGATATGTTGATAAGGTAGCGATTTGTTTTGAAGAAGCAAAGCAATTTTTCCCGGAAAATAAGACCGTCCTGACAGGAAATCCTCGCGCGTCAGAGATGCTCCATTTCGAAGGCAAAACAGGATTAAAAAAGCTCGGCTTAAATCCATCGATTCCCACGGTGTTAATCTTTGGGGGAAGCCGCGGTGCGAGGCCGATTAATGAAGCCGTCTTAAAGGTTATGTCAGAGCTTAGAGGGAAAACGTATCAGGTTTTGTATGTGACTGGTGAGGTTCACTTTGATCAGATCTCAAGGGAAATTCAACTGATTGGAAACCCGGAAAATGTGATGATTAAGCCATATTTGAGTAATATGCCGGAAATTTTATCGGGAGTTGATTTAGCGGTAACCCGCGCGGGCGCGACGACACTTGCCGAACTGACGGTGCTCGGGATACCAAGTATTTTAATTCCGAGTCCGTATGTGACGAATAATCATCAGGAAAAGAACGCCCGCTCCCTAAGCGACCACGGCGCAGCAGAGCTTGTACTCGAAAAGGAACTGACCGGCTGCAAGCTGATCAGCACGATCGATTCCATCATAACTGACAAGAAGAAGCTTGAATCGATGAAACAGGCAGCAAAAGACCTCGGTCTGCCGGATGCAGCTGACAGGCTGTATCAAGTGATCACGGACATTTCTAAAAAGAACTGATCCATAGTGAAAGCATACAATGTAAGGAACATTTTATTCAGTCATATAATGGGAGGATTATCATGAAAGAGGCAGTTGAAAAACTGAAGAACTTACAGGTAGGAAGAGTACTTGAAGATGAAGCACTCGCCAACCATACAACGATGAAAATTGGAGGACCGGCTGATCTTTTCATTGAGCCATCCTCGATTGAAAATCTTGAGAAAACAATGGATATTCTTAAGGAATTTGAGCTTAAGTGGACGGTTATTGGGAGAGGCTCCAATCTTCTTGTATCAGACATGGGGATTGAAGGGGCCGTCATTAAGCTTGGAAAAGGTCTGGATGATCTTGAGATAAATGACACGGAGATAACAGTCGGAGCTGGATTCTCCCTCGTAAGCTTGTCTGTACAAATCAGTAAAAAAGGACTGGCGGGACTTGAGTTCGCGAGCGGTATCCCGGGATCGGTTGGCGGTGCCGTTTATATGAATGCAGGTGCCCACGGCTCCGATATCTCCAATATATTAAAAAAAGCTTATGTTTTATTTGAAGACGGAAGCCTAGAATGGTTGACAAAAGAGGAAATGGAGTTTTCCTACCGAACTTCGGTCCTACAGAAAAAACGGCCAGGAATTGTGGTCGTTGCCGTTTTCGGCTTACATTCCGGCAATCGCGAAGAAATTGTCGAGAGAATGCAGAACAACAAGAACTACCGTAAAGAAACCCAGCCATACAATCTTCCGTGTGCAGGAAGCATTTTTAGAAATCCGCTGCCAAATCATGCGGGCAAGCTCGTTCAGGAAGCCGGGTTAAGGGGGCATTCCATCGGAGGGGCGAAGATTTCCGAAATGCATGGAAACTTTATTGTTAACGCAGGAAACGGCAGGGCGGAAGATGTCTTGGCTTTAATACAGCATGTGAAGGATACCGTATATGATAAATACGGCGTCGAAATGGAAACTGAAGTTGAAATTATTGGACGGAAATAGCCAGTAACCGTACTTATGGATCCGAATTTTTGATATAATATCCTGGAAAAGATTTGTCCTGCTTTCAGGACACATCGCTTTTTATATGGACAGGCTGCTTATCAACAGTAGATTAGGTGTCCATTTGTTTTTCAGGAAGAGGTGAACAGGGATGGAGAAAGGGAAAATCGTTTCCATTGAGGATCGCATCCCCAAGCTTAAAGAATTAAGAAAAAGAAAAGCGAACCGACGAATGATACTGCTGCTTTCTTTGTTCTTCGTGTTGATTGCGTGTGTGATGTATTTTCTCTCACCGCTCAGCGACATTCGGACAATTGACGTTGAAGGTAACCGTTATATCTCTTCCGAGCAGGTTGTCAAGCTAAGCGGGTTAACAAACGATACGAATATATGGCAGATTGATAAAAAGCAAGTCAGTAGACAAGTAAAAACGAATCCAGAAATCAAACAGGTCGCTATAAAAAGAAGAATCCCAAATTCTGTCGTCCTTACGATAACAGAAAGAGACCGGCTCGCCTACGTCGTGAAAGAAGGTCGTTTTCAGCCTGTTTTGGAAAATGGTGAGGTTCTGGAGCCTCTGCAGAAAGGAGAAATCCCTGTTTATGCCCCCGTTTTGGTCGGATTCTCAAAAGGTCAAGAGCTTAATCAGCTTCTTGGGGAATTGGGCAAGCTGCCGCAGGAGATTTTGAATTCTATTTCCGAAATACACGAGGCACCTATAAAAACCGACAACTATCAAATAACTTTATATATGAATGACGGTTTTGAGGTAAGCGCAACAAGCAGGACTTTATCGGAGAAGCTTGTGCATTATCCGGCGATAATCAGTCAGTTGGATCCCAATGTCAAAGGGGTCATCAATCTTGAAGTAGGTTCTTATTTCAAGGCTTATGATTCACCTGATACAAAAAACGATAAGGAAACGAAGAAAAATGCCGATGAAAGTTAAAGGGAAGCAGGTGATTCTATCTCTTGTTTGTTTAGTGCTAGGGTTCATGGTTGCCTTTTCGTTTAATTTGACGCAAAGGGAAAACAACAAGCCGGACGCAGAAAATAAAGGATGGGATCGAGAATATCAGCTCAGGGCAGAGCTGATCGAGCAGGAAGAGAAAAACCGAGAATTGCAAAAAGAATTGATTCAAAAACAGTCGGATATAACGGCAATCGAAAAAGAACTTTCACAGGAAGCCAGGGTGTTTTTTAACCTAGCTGAAGATACGGAGAAGTATCGGCTCTTCCTTGGGAAGGTAAAAGTGAAAGGCAAGGGTGTGGAAGTAACTCTCGAAGATGGTGCAGCGGATGAGGCAACTGAAAATCCGAACAGCTATATAGTCCATGAACAGCATGTATTTAACGTTGTAAATGAACTTTACATATCCGGCGCGACAGCGGTAGCGATTAATGGCCAACGATTGAAGCACAATTCTTACATTGTCTGTGATGGTCCGGTTATCACTGTTGATGGCAGACAACATCCAGCTCCGTTCATCATCTCGGCAATTGGTAGCCCGGACGTATTGGCGGCTGCTCTAAATCTGTCTGGTGGAGTAAAGGACCAGCTAGTGAACGACAATATTGTGTTCAAGCTTGAGAGGCAGGATAACATGATTCTGGATCCGACTGTGGGAAGCTAGACCCTCTGGACTGATGTAATAGTGCCACGTACAGGATGTGAACCGCGCTGACGCTGCCACAGGACGTGGCGATCTTAGCCGGCCAGCGCCCACCCCCTCGAACTAGCTCAGGATGTGGCTGACCTTGGCGTTTGCCACACGATGTGGCGTCCTTAGTCGTTCATCCTCACTTGCAGGGCGCTTCCTCTGATTAGAAAGATTGGTGGGAATGTTGAAGAGAATAAATAATTTTGCTTTTACTTTTATAGCTGTTATTATCGGATTTATGCTTGCCATTCAATTTCAATCCCATAAGAATCCTGAAGTCCGTGATACGAGGGATACATGGGAGCTTCGGAGAGATTTATTGCAGGAGCAGCAGAAACAATCTCAATTGATCAAGGAAATTGGCGCTCATGAAGAAAAACTGGCAAAATATCAAACTGAACGAAGTCTGGGCAAGGAAGAAGTCCTCAGGGAAACGCTGGCCGAACTAAAAAGGGAAGCAGGACTTACTGATATTCGTTCTGAAGGAATCATTCTGACAATAGAACCTTCCAAGGAGAGTCTGTTGCTTGGTGAACGATCGAAAAATATCTCACCACATTTATTAAAGAGATTGCTGAACGAGCTAAATATGTATAAAGCAGAGCATATTTCCATAAATGGGCAAAGAGTCATTAATACAACGGTGATTCGTGATGTTAATGGAGAGACAAAAGTTGACGGATTTTCGCTTGATGATTACCCGGTTGAAATAAAGGTCATCGCTCCAGATGCCAAAGAACTGAAGAATCGCATCCAAGTCTCCGAATCGGTCGATCATTTTTTTGTGGATAATTTGAATGTCATCATATCAAACCCTCTGGAAGTCACCATTCCCGCTTATGGTGACACGATAAGAGTTAAGGAAATGGAACCTATTGAAGGAAATGGGGGAGAATCATAATGTGGCTTCCTATTTTCGGACTTCTAATAGGTGTCCTGCTTGGCTTGCTCACAGACTTGAAAATACCCGAAGAATACGCCAATTACCTCTCAATTGCTGTGCTTGCCGCTTTGGATACCCTTTTTGGCGGAATCAGGGCTCATTTGCAGGATATTTATGATGAATGGGTATTTGTATCCGGATTTTTCTTTAATATTATCCTTGCTGCAAGTTTAGCTTTTCTGGGCGTACATCTTGGTGTAGACTTGTATTTAGCCGCTGTATTTGCATTTGGTGTCAGGCTGTTCCAAAACATAGCGGTGATCAGAAGAATCCTGTTGTCCAGGTGGTCCGATTCTCGCAAAAAAACTGGAAAAAATTAAAGGGATAAACCCATGCATGACGAATAGGTAAAAGATTAAAAACGTGTTACCTGCGCGATTTTACTATCAATACCTTACAAAAGTTTCTGTTTAATGAGGGATCCTGTATTTCCAGTGGTAATTTGTAAAGTAGTATACTATTCTATATACAATAGGTTTTTTCTGGCATAATCATGAGTTTAAGAAACAAATTTGTTCTATTCAGAAGGAGGTGCCATGGAATGAACAACAATGAGATAAACGTAAGTCTTGACATCGGTACATCCAGTGTAAAAGTTATCATTGGGGAAATGGTCAATGACACATTAAACATAATTGGCGTAGGAAATGTGAAATCGGAAGGCTTGAAAAAAGGCTCGATCGTCGACATAGATGAAACAGTCCACTCCATCAAACAGGCAGTGGAACAGGCTGAAAGAATGATCGGCATGGATATCAAAAAAGTAGTCGTCGGCATCGGCGGAAGCCACGTAACGCTTCAGCCTTGCCATGGTGTTGTAGCGGTATCCAGTGAGAACAAAGAAATTACGGATCATGACGTACAGCGTGTAAAAGAAGCTGCGGAATTAATTACAATTCCATCTGACAGGGAAATCATTAGTATTTTGCCCATTCATTACAAAGTGGATGAATTGGACGAAATTAATGATCCGAGAGGTATGATTGGGGTCCGTCTTGAAATGAGAGGGATTTTAATAACAGGACTGCGGACATTATTACATAATACTCTGCGTTGTGTTGAACGGGCAGGGCTTGAAATTACTGATATAGCTTTACAGCCTCTTGCCGCAGGTTCTCTGGTTCTTTCTAAGGATGAAAAGGAATTGGGTGTAGCCCTTATTGATATTGGTGGAGGTTCTACTACTTTAGCAATCTTCGAAGAAGGGCATATGAAGTATACCTCTGTTATCCCGATAGGCGGTGAAACGGTAACGAAGGACCTCTCCATCGTTCTTCGCACTACTATGGAGGATGCTGAAAAAATTAAAATCAAACATGGACATGCTTTCTATGATGATGCCTCAGAGGATGATGTCTTCAATATTCCGATCATCGGCAGCGATCAGCAGCAGCCATGCAATCAACTGATGATTTCGGAAATTGTCGAAGCCCGTCTAACCGAAATTTTTGAAATCATTCAAGATGAATTGGAAAGATTGGGCTACCGGGACGTGCCGAGCGGCTTTGTCTTGACCGGTGGTGTCGTGAAGATGCCTGGTGTTCTTGAACTTGCCCAGTATGTGTTCCAAAACAGGGTGAGAGCTGCTGAACCGAATTATATCGGTGTGCGTGAGCCTCAATATACAACGGCTGTAGGGCTGATAAAACATGCCTTCAAAAAAGAGAGAACCATGAAAAAAACTGGTGAATCTGAAGTCAGGACCCCTGCCATATACGATAACACCGAAACGAGAAGTCAAAAATCAGCTCCTCAGCCAAAGGAGCGTTCTGAGAAAAACCAGGCTGACAAAGGTGATTCTAAATTCAAGAAAATAATCGGCTATTTTTTTGAGTAAGCAATACAAGCCAGGAATTCATCAAATAGGAGGATTATCATGTTAGAGTTTGATTCTAATTTAGATCAATTAGCTACAATAAAAGTCATTGGCGTCGGCGGTGGCGGCAATAACGCGGTAAATCGTATGATTGAGCATGGTGTTCAGGGTGTGGAATTTATTTCTGTCAATACGGATGCCCAGGCTCTTAATCTATCAAAAGCTGAAATTAAAATGCAAATTGGCGGTAAACTGACCCGTGGTCTTGGAGCAGGTGCTAATCCTGAAGTCGGTAAAAAGGCTGCTGAAGAAAGCAAAGAACAAATCGAGGAAGCGCTTCGCGGTGCCGACATGGTGTTCGTGACTGCCGGTATGGGAGGCGGTACAGGGACAGGAGCTGCACCAGTCATTGCAGAGATTGCGAGAGACTTAGGTGCACTGACAGTTGGGGTCGTTACGCGTCCATTTACATTTGAAGGTCGTAAACGTGCCACACAGGCACAGGGTGGCATTTCTTCCATGAAAGAAGCCGTTGATACATTAATCGTCATCCCGAATGACCGTCTTCTTGAAATTGTCGACAAAAGCACACCAATGCTTGAAGCATTCCGTGAAGCTGATAATGTTCTCCGTCAGGGTGTCCAGGGTATTTCTGACTTGATCGCCACTCCGGGGTTAATCAATCTTGATTTCGCTGATGTGAAAACGATTATGTCAAGCAAAGGATCAGCGTTAATGGGTATCGGTGTTTCCACTGGTGAAAACCGCGCTACCGAAGCAGCCAAAAAAGCTGTTTCAAGTCCGTTGCTGGAAACATCCATCGACGGTGCACAGGGTGTCCTGATGAATATTACGGGCGGTACCAATCTGAGCCTGTTTGAAGTCCAGGAGGCGGCTGATATCGTCGCAAGTGCTTCAGACCAGGACGTAAATATGATATTCGGGTCTGTCATTAATGAAAACCTGAAGGATGAGATCGTAGTCACGGTCATTGCTACCGGTTTTAACGAAGCTGAAGTCAATCCCCGCCAAACAAACCGTCCGGCATTTGGCCAAACCAGGCCTGCGGCTCAACCGGTAAAACGCGAAATGAAGCGCGAAGAAACAAACGAGCCGGTACGTAATAATAATACGAACCAGGCTGAAGATGCGCTAGATATTCCGGCATTTCTTCGCAATCGTAACAGGCGCCGTTAACGGAATACGTATAATGAAAGCTGTCCTATTTTTAGGGCGTCTTTTTTTTGGCAACAAGGAAAGTATAAACTTTCCTTTCTGCATAAAGCAGAATCACAGACTAAGTGCGCCACATCCATATATCTTCGCCTGTGTGACCCACATCCTCGAAAAGCTGTCAAGGAACAGCGGAACGTCGGCTAAAAGCTGCCGCGTCCTTATGTCTTACACCGACGCCAGCGCATCCTGCGCTAGTGATGCATCGCTGTCGTAGAATTCCTTGTCCTGTGGACCCGGGCTACGTCTAATCTCCGCCTTACGGCTCGTCAATCGACGAGTTTTCTTTACATTTTTATCTAAACCCTTTATAAATATTTTTCTACAAAGTTTGAACAAATTATTAAAAAACTCTTAGGTTTCCAATACAAAAAGTGACACCTTACATCGGGGATGTACGATATACTTTTGAAAATAGCAGATAGAAGAGTTTCAGGGAGGGGAGTGCTTGACATTATACTTAGATGTTATCTGGCTGTTGAATTGGTTATTTGATTGCCTCCTCTTATATTGGACCGCGATTATATTAAAGAGAAGAGCGGCGGCCTGGAGGATTATTTTTGGAGGGCTGATAGGCTCCTCGATTGTAGTGCTTGCCTTTACTCCATACCATTACTTGGTTGATAACCTATACATGAAGCTCAGCTTTTCCGTATTCATGATAGTTGCTGTTTTTGGATTTATCAGATTGAAGGTTTTTTTGAAAAATCTCGCTTCGCTTTATTTGGTTACTTTTTTGTCCGGAGGAATATTGCTTGGCCTTCATTATTTATTCCAATTTAATATCCATACGCTGCGTCCGGGAATGGGTGCCGGCATCAACAGGTTTGGAGATCCTGTGAGCTGGATATTCGTCATGTTCGGTTTTCCGCTTGCATGGCAATTCTCAAAACGCGCCTTTGGCAGTATGGAAATGACCAATATAACCTTTGATCAAATGGCAAGGGTATATGTGAAAATGGAAGGCTTTGAGTGCAGTGTGGATGGCTTGATTGACAGTGGCAATCAGTTGTATGATCCCTTGAACCGCTCTACGGTCATGATTATGTCATTAGAAGGCACTGAAAAGACAGGCATTCCAAACGACGTGCTTGAGCTTATCCACGATCCCGACGTTCTCTTGCAGCACCAAGATTCATTTGATTACACCTGGTCAGAAAGAATGAGGATCATCCCGAGCAAAGTCGTTGGAAACGATCATCAACTGTTAATCGCCTTTAAACCGGATTGGATTAACATTCACCACAACGGAAAAGAATACCATGTCCACAAAGGGTTAATATCATTTACTGTCCAAAAGTTGTCTTCAGATCAGTCGTATCAATGCATCGTCCATCCGAAAATGGTAACAGGCATTCCGGACCAAAATGCATCATAAAATCATGCGTTACTAAATCTATACTCCAAATCTAGAAAATTAGAAGGGAGAATCCTTTTGAAAAAATTACGGCTCCGTTTCACATATTATTGGTATAAATTATTAATCAGACTCGGGTTGAAATCAGATGAAGTTTTCTACATCGGCGGGAGTGAAGCATTGCCGCCACCGCTTTCCAAGGACGAAGAGGAACTGCTAATCAATAAGCTTCCGAAGGGCGATGAAGCGGCACGTTCCATCCTTATTGAACGCAATCTGCGGCTGGTCGTATATATCGCCAGAAAATTTGAAAACACCGGCATTAATATTGAGGACTTAATAAGCATAGGAACGATCGGGTTAATAAAAGCGGTAAATACATTCAATCCCGAGAAGAAAATCAAGCTAGCTACATATGCTTCAAGATGTATTGAAAACGAAATTCTCATGTACTTGCGCAGAAACAATAAAATCCGTTCAGAGGTCTCGTTTGATGAGCCGCTTAATATTGACTGGGATGGAAATGAGCTGCTTCTATCAGATGTGCTGGGTACCGAAGAAGACATCATTACAAAGGATCTTGAAGCGAATGTGGACCGCAAGCTCCTGACAAAGGCGCTCACCCAGCTGAGTGATCGTGAAAAGCAAATCATGGAACTCAGGTTCGGGCTTACCGGCGGGGAAGAAAAGACCCAGAAAGATGTGGCTGACATGCTCGGCATCTCCCAGTCGTATATTTCGAGACTGGAAAAAAGGATCATTAAAAGGTTAAGGAAAGAATTTAATAAAATGGTCTAAAAAAATTTCCTTGCCTTAGAATCAAATCATATCAATGCTTGTACAATAATTCATCCTGTTTTCGCAAAATATTACGGTTTCAGCATATGCATATTTTTCCCTCCCGAGGAGATACTGTTTTTTGTACAGCAGCTCCTGTAAGGAGGGAATATTTTGTCTCGAAACAAAGTTGAAATTTGTGGTGTGGATACATCAAAATTACCGGTTTTAAAAAATGATGAAATGAGAAAGCTCTTTAAAGAAATGCAGGACGGCGAAACGTTAGCAAGAGAAAAACTGGTAAACGGAAATCTCAGGCTTGTATTGAGCGTAATTCAGCGTTTTAATAACCGTGGAGAGTTTGTGGATGACTTATTTCAGGTCGGTTGTATAGGCTTAATGAAATCGATTGATAACTTCGATTTAGGTCAAAATGTAAAATTCTCTACATATGCTGTACCGATGATTATCGGTGAAATCAGAAGATATTTGCGTGACAATAACCCGATAAGAGTTTCCCGTTCTTTGCGAGATATTGCCTATAAGGCATTGCAGGTTAAAGAGAGGCTGATGAGCCAGACATCAAGGGAACCAACCGCGGAAGAAATCGCGAAAGTATTGGATGTTACACACGAAGAAATTGTTTTTGCCCTTGATGCCATCCAGGATCCCGTTTCCTTATTTGAGCCGATTTATAATGATGGCGGCGATCCGATTTATGTACTGGACCAATTAAGTGATGAGAAAAATCGCGACAGCCAGTGGATTGATGAAATTGCGCTTAATGAAGGCATGAGGCGATTGAATGAACGAGAAAAAATGATTCTGCGAAAAAGATTTTTCCAAGGGAAAACCCAGATGGAGGTGGCCGAAGAAATCGGCATTTCACAGGCACAGGTGTCTCGTCTGGAGAAAGCGGCAATACGACAAATGAATAAAAACATTCAACAGTAAAACTGACGTTTAAAATGCTTTGGGGTCAGGTCCCGTTCAATTAGGGGGACCTTAAGACGCCCAGCCGCATTTTAGACGTCAGTTTTTTATAAGTGCCATACTACATGCTTACAAGCCGGTCTTCATATACATAAATAAGATGATAAAGGGAGTGGATAGCATTGCTCAAAATTTCGGAATTTCAGGTCAAGGATATCGTCAATGTTTCGGATGGAAAGAAGCTCGGGAGCCTGGCGGATCTAGATATAAATTTATCAACAGGGGCGATTGAAGCCATTATCGTATCGGATGGCAGCAAGCTTATGGGGATTTTCAGCAAGGAAGCGGATATTATCATCCCCTGGCACAGAATCAAAAAAATAGGAGCTGATGTCATACTGGTAGATTACAATACCCCTAATAAGTATTGACAGGTAATCTATCATTGCCACTGATCTAAGTAAAAACCTGGTGGGAAGTGAACAGAGTCACGGAGCGGAGAGTAACTGCTGAAAGAGTAAAAAAGCTCAGGCATTTATGGTACACTATTAAAAAATAATGAAGAGGTTTAAGGATGAGCGAATCGTTTGTTTTAAAGAAAAAGCAATACTTTGAAATCAATTGCTGGCAATCAGCCTGGCCGGGACTGGTTGCCGGATTTACTACAAAAAACGGAGGCAGCAGCAAGGAGGAATATAAGAGTTTGAATACAGGCTTTCATGTCGGAGACCAATTGGAAGATGTCGTCAAAAACCGTGAATTAATTGCGGATCAACTCAAGTTTCCCCTTTCATGCTGGGTTGGAGCTGAACAAACACACGAAACCAATATTGTGAAAATTGAAGCCGGGGATAAAGGCAAAGGGGCAAGAGATTATGATTCCGGCTTGAGGGCAACGGATGGGTTTTATACCGACCAAAAAGGAATATTGCTAACACTATGTTATGCCGATTGTGTCCCGTTGTATTTTATTGCACCGAGGCTAGGATATATCGGAGCAGCCCATGCTGGCTGGAAGGGAACGGTTGGCGGAATTGGCCGGAAAATGATAGACAGATGGAACGACGAAGGCATTCCTTCCTCGGAAATTTATGCGGTAATTGGTCCCTCCATTTGCAAAAACTGCTACGTTGTGGATAATAAAATTATCACATTGGTGCAAAATATGCTGGAAGAAAATGACGAAAAGCCATATACTTTAATCAGTGAAGGACAATATCAATTGAATTTACAAAAACTGAACGCACTCCTAATCAAGAGAGCCGGCGTTCCCGAAAACCAGATCGAAGTATCTTCATTGTGTACAAGCTGTGAAAACGAGCAGTTTTTCTCTCATCGGCGCGATAAAGGGAAAACGGGACGTGATTTGAGCTTCATCGGCTGGAAGGAGGACTAAAGAGAGAGTGAAAGTTGCAGAGAATTTAGCATCCATCGAAGAAAAAATCCGGCAGTCCTGCCATAAAAGCGGCAGAAACCGTGAAGAAATAACAATCGTAGCGGTCACGAAATATGTCTCAACCGAACGGGCCAAAGAAGCTGTAGAGGCAGGGGTCATAAATCTTGGAGAAAACCGCGACGACGGCTTATTAAATAAATATTCCGTTTTGAACGACAAAGCTGTCTGGCATTTCATCGGCAGTCTGCAGTCGAGAAAAGTGAAGAATATAATCGATAAAATAGAATACATCCATTCGCTTGACCGCTTTTCTTTAGCTGAAGAAATTCAAAAAAGGGCGGATCGGCCGTTAAAATGTTTCATCCAGGTCAATGTTTCCGGGGAGGATTCTAAGCATGGTATCACACCGGCAGCGGCACTCCCATTCATTAAAAGTCTTAAGGAATTTGACAAGGTTACTGTGGCCGGTTTAATGACGATGGCGCCATTTACCGAAGATGAAGCTGTGCTTCGAAGCTGTTTTAGACAGTTAAAGGAGCTTCAAACAGAAATCCAGCATGCGGGTCTTGACCATGCGCCATGTACAGAACTGTCAATGGGAATGTCTAATGATTTCCAGATTGCCATCGAAGAAGGCGCAACGATGATTCGTATAGGAACCGCCCTCGTTGGCAAAGATTCTTAAGGAGGTACATTTATGTCAATCGTATCAAAATTTAAATCTTTTTTTGCACTAGAAGATGAATATGAATATAGAGAAGAAATTATCGAAGAAGAGGTCGAGGAACCTAAGGCTAAGAAGTCTTCTGCTAAACAGTCCCAAGCGGTGGGAACGGTAAACCAGAATGTTGTGAGTCTGCAAAGCTTACAAAAGTCTTCGAAAGTGGTATTATTGGAACCTAGAGTATATGCCGAAGCTCAGGAAGTGGCCGATCATTTGAAAAATCGCCGGGCCGTTGTCGTAAACCTGCAGCGTATTCAGCATGACCAGGCCAAAAGAATTGTTGATTTCCTGAGTGGAACCGTGTACGCCATTAGCGGCGACATCCAAAAAATCGGAACGGATATTTTCCTATGTACACCTGACAACGTGGATGTTTCAGGAAACATCGCCGGCTTTGCTCTGGAAGAAGAGTTTGACGATGCGAGGTGGTAAGCTTTAATGGGATTGGTGCTTAATATTTTATTGAATGTAATCTCGATTTATTCTATGGCTTTGGTCATATACATATTGATGTCTTGGTTTCCAAATGCAAGGGAGACATCAATCGGACGATTCCTGGCAAGAATTTGTGAACCGTACTTAGAACCTTTTCGAAAAATCATCCCAACGATTGGCATGATTGATATTTCACCAATCGTGGCTTTGCTTGTCCTTCGATTTGCCGAGAGCGGACTAAGACAGCTTTTCGTATGGCTGATGTAGAGATGGATGTAAGGACTGGCCATAGGGAACCATGCAGAGGGAACTGGTATACAGTTCCTTTTTGCTGCCCTATGGATAGTCTTTTTTATTTTTCTATTAGACCGTAAAGGAGAATACAAATGAGCATTTATCAGCATTTCAGGCCGGAAGAGAAAGAATTCATCGATCAGGCCCTGAATTGGATCACGCAGGCAAGAACGTTATATGCTCCTAAACTGACGGATTTTCTTGATCCACGCGCGCAGCAGATCGCACAAACCTTACTTGGAAACGATGAAGAAATCTCCCTACATCTATTTGGCGGGAATGATACGGTGGAAAGAAAGAGAGCAATTCTTTGCCCGGACTATTTTTCCCCTGCGGAAAGCGATTTTCAGATCGCTTTATTCGAAATCACCTACCCCAGTAAATTTGTGAACATCGATCACAGGCAGGTGCTCGGTACACTGATGTCACTTGGGTTGAAGCGCGAAAAATATGGGGACATTCTCATTTCCGGCGAACAGGTGCAATTTATAGCCGCTGGAGAAATTGAGACCTATTTGCTAAACAATCTGGAGAAAATCGGAAAGGCTTCCGTTACACTAAAAAAGCGGGCGTTAAAGGACATCCTTCAATCAAAAGAAGAATGGGTGGAACATACCTTTACGGTCAGTTCGATGAGACTTGACACAATCATCTCGACGGTTATTAACCTCTCCCGTCAGAAAGCGCAGGTCTTGATTTCCACAGGCAAAGTCAAAATGAATTTTAAGCAAACGGAGAATGTATCCATCGAATGCAAGGAAGGGGATACGCTGTCCATCCGCGGATTCGGACGCTGTAAAATCATGTCGATAGAAGGAAAAACCAAGAAGGACAAATGGAGAATCACAATTGGAAGGTTATGAGAACTAAAAATAATTGAAAAATAAGCAGGATTTACTAAATTGTTGTCGAAACTTATAGTATTATATAATAGAGTAGAATTTGTTTGTGGAGGTGCCATATGGCCTTAACCCCGTTAGATATACATAATAGGGAATTCAGTAAAGGATTCCGTGGGTATGATGAGGATGAAGTAAATGAATTTCTTGACCAGATTATAAAAGATTATGAGATTATTCTTCGAGAGAAGAAGGAACTTGAAGACAAGTTGAATGAAGTACACGACCGCCTGGGACATTTTACTAGTATCGAAGAAACATTGAACAAGTCTATCGTGATTGCCCAGGAAGCTGGAGAAGATGTAAAAAGAAATGCCCAAAAAGAAGCTAAGCTGATTATAAAAGAAGCTGAAAAGAACGCGGATCGTATCGTCAATGATTCCCTGTCCAAGGCGAGAAAAATCGCGATGGATATTGAAGAGTTGAAAAAACAGTCCAAAGTTTTCCGGACACGTTTTAAGATGCTCGTTGAGGCACAGCTTGATTTGCTGGATAATGATGATTGGGACAACCTGTTGGAATACGAAATCGATGCCACCGATATAACCGTCGACGAAGAAATGTAAGAGCTCACTTGACGGTTCGCACTTATTTCGCATATAATTTGTAAACAATAGAATCATATCGATATCATACGATGAGAGGGACAGTACGTTTCTTCAAAGCCATATGAAAAAAGGTTTTTCCTTGCAATGAGCGAGCCGGGGATAGTGGAAGCCCGGTATAGGCGGAGAAATGGAAAATCACCCTGGAGTTCCGAGTTGAACCCGAAAGGAAGTAAGCGAGGCGAGTCATTCACGTTACGAATGCTCAAGAGGACAAAGCGTGGCTGTAAGCCGTTCGTTTATGTCTAACCAGGGTGGTACCGCGGGAATCAAGCTTTCTCGTCCCTTATATGGGATGAGAGGGCTTTTTTTATTTTCTTGAACCAGATCTTCATTATATCGATATAAAATTTGGAGGAATGGAAATGGAGTACAAAGATACATTATTGATGCCAAATACTGAATTTCCAATGCGCGGCAACCTGCCAAAGCGCGAGCCGGAAATCCAGGCAACCTGGAATGAACAAGATATTTATCGGAAGGTGCAGGAACATACAAAGGGCCGCCCTTTATTTATTTTGCATGACGGACCGCCGTATGCAAATGGCGATATTCATATGGGGCATGCGCTAAACAAAATTCTGAAGGATTTCATTGTCCGTTATAAATCGATGAGCGGCTACCATGCCCCGTATGTGCCAGGATGGGATACGCATGGTCTTCCAATCGAAACGGCCCTGACGAAAAAGGGTGTAAAGCGTAAAGAAATGAGCGTGGCGGAATTCCGCAAGCTTTGTGAGGAATACGCATACGAGCAAATTAATAGCCAACGGGAGCAATTCAAGCGGCTTGGCGTTCGCGGTGATTGGGAAAATCCTTATATTACGCTAAAGCCTGAATATGAAGCGCAACAGATTAAAGTATTCGGCGAGATGGCGAAAAAAGGGTATATCTATAAAGGGCTTAAACCGGTTTACTGGTCCCCGTCCAGTGAATCAGCGCTTGCGGAAGCCGAAATCGAATACCAGGACAAACGTTCAGCATCCATCTATGTAGGGTTTGAGGTTACCAATGGAAAGGGCGTAATTGAAGAGGGCGTTAAAATTGTCATTTGGACGACTACGCCTTGGACCATTCCAGCGAATCTTGGAATTGCGGTCCACCCTGACTTAACGTACGTGGTCGTTTACGTTGCAGGCGGACAGTATTTAGTAGCTGAAGCTTTGCTGGAATCTGTGGCGAAAGAGGTTCCCTGGGAAAGCCATACAGTGGTCAAAACAGTAAAGGGAAGCGATCTTGAAAGAATCGTGGCGAAACATCCGCTATACGAGCGTGAATCTCTTGTTGTCCTAGGCGATCATGTAACGACTGATGCCGGAACAGGCTGTGTCCATACGGCACCGGGTCACGGGGAAGACGACTTCATTGTTGGGCAGAAATATGGATTAGACGTACTTTGTCCGGTTGATGAAAAGGGAGTTATGACAAAAGAAGCCGGTGAGTTCGCAGGATTATTCTATGATGAAGCAAATAAACCAATCACGGAGAGATTAAAAGAAGCAGGTGCTCTCTTAAAGCTTTCTTTCATCACTCACTCTTATCCGCATGACTGGCGTACGAAGAAGCCGACGATCTTCCGGGCAACGGCGCAATGGTTCGCTTCAATCAAGGATTTCCGCCAGGATTTATTAAAGGCTGTGGAGGAAACCAAATGGGTGCCGTCATGGGGTGAGACACGCCTGTATAACATGGTGCGCGACCGCGGGGACTGGTGTATTTCCCGCCAGCGTGCATGGGGTGTTCCGATTCCGGTCTTTTATGCGGAAAACGGAGAACCGATTATTACCGACGAAACGATTGAACATGTTTCCGGCCTGTTCCGCGAGCATGGTTCGAATGTATGGTTTGAGCGTGACGCTATAGAGTTGCTTCCGGAAGGGTTTACGCACGAAGGCAGCCCAAATGGGAAATTCACAAAAGAAACGGATATCATGGATGTTTGGTTCGATTCCGGATCTTCCCATCAGGCAGTGCTTGTAGAGCGTGAAGAACTAGAGAGGCCTGCTGATTTGTATCTGGAAGGCTCAGACCAATACCGCGGCTGGTTCAACTCTTCGCTTTCCACAGGTGTCGCGGTAAGCGGAAAAGCTCCTTATAAAGGCGTGTTAAGTCACGGTTTTGCTTTGGATGGCGAAGGAAGGAAGATGAGTAAATCGATTGGTAATACCGTTGTACCTGCAAAAGTCATGAATCAGCTCGGTGCTGACATCCTAAGGCTGTGGGTGGCATCTGTTGACTATCAGTCAGATGTACGTGTGTCCGATCCAATCTTAAAGCAGGTTGCCGAAGTGTACAGGAAGATCCGTAATACCTTCCGTTTCCTTCTCGGAAATCTGGATGGATTTAATCCTGAAACGGATAAAGTTAGCTTTAACGAGCTTCGCGAAGTCGACCAATTCATGCTTATTAAATTGAACAAGCTTGTGAAGCAGGCAAAAAAGGCATATGACAATTACGAATTTGCAAACATTTATCACCTGGTCAATAATTTCTGTACGCTTGACCTCAGTGCTTTCTATCTTGATTATGCGAAGGATATTTTATACTGTGAAGCGCCGGATAACCATGAAAGAAGAGCGATCCAAACGGTTCTTTATGAATCATTGCTTGTGCTTGCGAAGCTTGTATCGCCAATTCTTTCCCATACAGCGGATGAGGTATGGGCCTTCATTCCTGGCGTAACCGAGGAAAGCGTTCAAATGACGCTTATGCCTGATGAAATTGAAATAAATAATGCACAGGAAATTGAAGAGAAGTGGAACGCATTCTTATCTTTGCGTGACGATGTCCTAAAAGCATTGGAAGAAGCACGTAATGAAAAGATCATCGGTAAATCTTTAAATGCGAAGGTTACGGTTTACGTAAATGAGGATAGCAAGCAATTGCTTGCCAGCATCGATGAAAACCTGGAACAATTGTTCATCGTTTCAGCATTCGAGGTAGCAGGCAATATCGAAGCAGCGCCCGAAGATGCGCTTAAACTCGAAAAAGCAGCAATCGTTGTTACGAAAGCGGACGGGGAGACATGTGAGCGCTGTTGGAATGTTTCTGAAGATGTAGGTCATATTGAGGAACATCCAACTCTCTGCTCCCGTTGTGCTTCTGTCATCAATGAACATTATACAAACTAATAAATGTAATCGGGAGTGGTAGCCTTTGGCTCTGCTCCTTTTTCTATAGGACACAGGGGGCCCCTTTTAACTTTTGCTTAAGTGACGGGCAGTTTTACGTAAATGGATATTCTCTTCGTTTAATTCGGCTAGCGGTTGATTCTAACTGATTTTCATTAGGCAAATTTTTCGGAGTATGCTACAATTCAAAAGGAAACTTTTTAGATAGTTTGGGGGATAAACTGTGTTTTATTACTTGATTGCCCTGTTGATTATTGCACTGGATCAGTTTACGAAATGGCTGGTCGTGAAAAACATGGAGCTTGGACAAAGCATCGAAATGATCAATAACTTTTTATACATAACGTCGCATCGGAATCGCGGGGCGGCCTGGGGTATTTTAGAAGGGCAAATGTGGTTTTTTTATTTGATTACGGTGATCGTGATTATTGGCCTCGTATATTACCTTCAGAAAATGGGAAAGCAAAGTGTATTGCTTGGAACAGCAATTGGTTTTATGCTCGGCGGTGCGATAGGCAACTTTATTGACCGATTAGTGAGAAAAGAAGTGGTCGACTTTGTTCATACGTTTCCTTTCGGATACAATTTCCCAATATTCAATATTGCCGACTCGGCCCTTTGTATTGGAGTAGGGATGCTGATTATTTATATGTTTTTAGAAGAAAAGCTAGCCAAGGAGAAAAAGAATGGATAACGTAACATACACTCTGAATGAAACACATAACAAAGAACGGATTGATAAGGTATTGTCCGTCTTAAATGAAGATTGGTCCAGATCACATGTGCAGCAGTTGATAAAGGACGGGCATGTACTTGTGAACGGAGCAGTCATCAAGACGAATTACAAATGTAATCCCGGGGACGAGGTCGAAGTGAATCTGCCTGATCTGCAGGAGCTTAATGTAATGCCGGAAGACATGGACCTGGATATTTACTATGAAGACAGCGATGTGCTGGTCGTCAACAAGCCGCGCGGAATGGTTGTCCACCCCGCACCCGGCCATACATCCGGCACGCTTGTAAATGGATTGATGGCCCATTGCCAGGACTTATCAGGTATCAATGGCGTCATGCGGCCGGGAATTGTGCACCGGATTGATATGGATACTTCAGGCCTTCTAATGGTTGCGAAGAATGATATGGCCCATGAGAGCCTTGTGCAGCAGCTTGTTGATAAAACGGTTACCCGTAAATACCAGGCAATCGCACACGGTGTGATCCCGCATGATTACGGAACAATCGACGCGCCGATCGGTCGTGATAAAAAAGACCGGCAAAGCATGACGGTAACTGAAGAGAATTCGAAGCATGCAGTGACCCATTTCAAGGTTCTGGAGCGGTTTCAATCATTTACATATGTTGAATGCCAGCTTGAAACCGGCCGCACCCATCAGATTCGAGTCCATTTGAAGTATATTGGCTATCCGCTTGCCGGAGACCCGAAATATGGCCCGAGAAAAACCTTGACCGATATTAAAGGACAGGCGCTACATGCAGGAGTTTTAGGATTTGTGCACCCAAGGACAAAGGAATATATAGAATTTGAGGCGCCACTTCCGAAGGATTTCGAACACGTGCTTGACTATTTGCGAAAAAGCAATTGACAAAATCCGCAAAAAAATTTAAGATGAATCTAATCAAATAAGAACCTTTAACACAGTCCAGAGAGGCTGAGAAGGAAGCGGAGCGTTAAGGATATACTATGACTATATCCTGATTCTAACGAGCAAAATCCTCATGCCCTCTTGGCATGGGGATTTTTTTATATGAAACGGGGTGAATCTATATGAGTGAAAAGGCAATTGTTTTGGATGAACAGGCGATCCGCAGGGCACTGACGCGAATTGCTCACGAAATGATTGAAAGAAATAAAGGAGTCGAAGATTGCATTTTGATCGGCATCCGGACACGCGGGATTTTCCTTGCCAACCGGCTGGCTGAGAGAATCAGCCAAATTGAAGGCAAGGAGATACAAGTAGGCGAACTGGACATCACTTTATATAGAGATGATTTAACGACAAAGACAAGTGATGGGGAGCCCCTTGTTAAAGGATCGGATATCCCGGTTAATATTGCTGACAAAAAGGTAATCGTTATCGATGATGTCTTGTTCACGGGGAGAACGATCAGGGCGGCAATGGATGCATTGGTCGATATCGGCCGGCCTTCGCAAATTCAGCTTGCTGTGTTGATCGACAGGGGACACCGGGAGCTGCCGATTCGCGCCGACTATGTCGGGAAAAATGTACCTACTTCACAGACCGAAAAAATTGCGGTAGCTTTAATGGAAGTAGACGGTATTGATCAAGTAAGCATCATTGAAAAATAAAAATAGAACCTTTTTAAAAGCAGTCCAGCGAGACTGACAAGAGGATGTAAGGCGGCATGGAAACTGCATGCTTGCTTTCAACACAACCTCTTTGTCATTTTAGGCAAAGAGGTTTTTAAAAAGAAGAAAGTATAATTTTTTCAATAAGGACAGGTGTCTAGCTCCAGCGCCTAACCCCTCGAGGTCATAAGCCACCCCGCTTCAGAAATCAGGATTTCCTGCGCGGGTTGTCTTATGCTTGTCGGGGCTGAGCAAGGCGCTTGCGCTTTTCAAGGGGGAATTGTCATGGAAGAAACAAAAAGAGATGTTATTTTAGATGTAAGGGACGTACCTTCACCGGCTCAATGGTTTACGCTAAGCTTGCAGCATTTATTCGCCATGTTCGGGGCCACCGTTTTAGTGCCTTTCCTGGTAGGATTGAGCCCGGGCATCGCGCTCATATCAAGCGGTCTTGGAACGCTATCATACTTACTTATTACGAAAGGGCAGATTCCGGCCTATCTCGGATCATCTTTCGCGTTCATCGCGCCGATTATCTCGGCAAAAGCGCTCGGTGGTCCGGAAGCAGCGATGATCGGTTGTTTCTTCGCAGGTTTGGTATACGGAATCATCGCTTTGATTATCAAAAAGGTCGGGCTGCAATGGCTGATGAACATTCTGCCTCCAGTAGTTGTCGGTCCGGTCATTATTGTTATCGGATTGGGACTCGCGGGTACAGCAGTTAATATGGCGATGTACGAAAACCCCGGGGCACCTGCGGATGAACTCATATACAGTACAACCCATATTACCGTCGCCCTGGTTACATTGGCAGTGACCATTGTATGTTCGATTTTCTTAAGAGGGTTCCTTGGGCTGATTCCCATCCTGATTGGAATCATTGTCGGCTATGCCACCGCTTATTTTTCCGGAATCATCGATTTCAGCGGAATCCAAAACGCTAAATGGTTCCAAATGCCGGACTTCATGGTTCCGTTCGCCACATACACACCGAACTTTTCATGGGAAGTCATTTTCATCATGGTGCCGGTGGCCATTGTCACGCTAGCGGAACATATTGGCCATCAGATGGTGTTAAGCAAAGTAGTCGGAAAGAACTTTATTGAAAAACCGGGTCTGCACAGATCAATTGCCGGTGACGGCGTCGGAATTATGATTGGCTCGCTTATCGGAGGACCGCCGCTAACCTCTTACGGGGAAAATATCGGTGTGTTGGCAATCACAAGGGCATTCAGTGTCTATGTCATCGGGGGAGCCGGCGTAATCGCCATTATATTCGGCTTTATCGGTAAAATTTCAGCCGTCATCAGTTCGATACCGCAGGCCGTCATGGGAGGGATCTCCATCCTGCTTTTCGGGATTATCGCTTCCAGCGGACTGCGTATGCTGATTGATAATAAAGTCGATTTTGGAAAGAACAGAAACCTGATGATCGCATCTGTGATTCTTGTCATCGGGGTCGGCGGTGCATTTGTAAAACTATCAGATAAAATTTCGCTTTCCGGAATGGCTCTAGCCGCGATTATCGGTATCTTGCTCAATCTGATCCTTCCGGGAAGGGATAAGGTAACCAGTAATACGATTGTAGAAGAAAAGTAAACGAAGTAAATAATGATTCACCTTTTAAACGAAGTCCAGAGAGGCTTAAAAGGGTGGCGCTAAACAAAGATAGGGAGCCGCTGTCTGCTGTCATCTTTGCCTTGCATACGCCCTTTAGCCTATCTTTGGCCAGGGCGTTTTTTCGATTAAACAAGCAAAGGGAGGACGACGATTTATGAAAACAGTTATCAAAAATGGGGTATTACTCGATAATGAAGGGAATCTTGTGCGAGCTGACATTGCTTTTGAAGGAAAGACAATCACCGAGGTTGCAGAAGATATTTCGACTGAAGGCTGTGAAATGATAGATGCGGCCGGAATGCTTGTAGCCCCAGGTTTTATAGATCTGCACATCCACTTGCGTGAGCCGGGCGGAGAAAAGAAAGAAACGATTGAGACGGGTACGATGGCGGCTGCCAGGGGCGGATTTACAACAGTGGCCGCAATGCCAAACACTCGGCCGGTGCCGGACAGCAAGGAGCAAATGAACTGGCTCAAGCAAAGAATCGATGAAACTGGACATGTACGGGTGCTTCCTTACGCTTCGATTACCGTACGGGAGCTTGGAAAAGAACTGACCGACTTTGAAGGCTTGAAGCAAGCAGGCGCATTTGCGTTCACGGATGACGGTGTTGGAGTCCAAGAAGCAGGAATGATGCTGGCCGCCATGAAAAAAGCAGCTGCTGTAAATATGCCGATTGTCGCCCATTGCGAGGATAATACGTTAATCAATAAAGGATCTGTTCATGAAGGTGTTTTTTCAAAACTTGCCGGATTAAATGGGATTCCTTCGGTCTGCGAATCCGTTCATATCGCCAGAGACGTCCTGTTAGCCGAGGCAGCAGGCTGCCATTACCATGTCTGCCATATTAGCACGAAGGAATCGGTAAGGGCGGTAAGGGACGCAAAAAGAGCCGGGATCCATGTTACCGCTGAAGTGACACCTCACCACCTGTTGCTTTGTGATGAAGACATTCCGGGACTCGACCCGAATTATAAAATGAATCCCCCGCTAAGAGGCAGGGATGATCGTGCTGCACTGTTGGAAGGGCTGCTGGACGGCACGATCGATTTTATCGCCACAGACCATGCTCCCCATACGGCTGAAGAAAAAGCGGAAGGCATGAAGCTCGCTCCATTTGGAATCGTTGGTTTGGAAACGACATTCCCGCTTCTTTACACCCATTTTGTGAAAAAAGAAATTCTCTCTTTGAAAGAATTAATCGACTTTTTAACGGTGAAGCCTGCTGAAAGCTTCTCGTTGCCATATGGACGGTTAGAAGCAGGAGCGATTGCCGATATGGTTTTACTTGATTTAGAAACAGAAAAAGAAATTGACATCCGAGAGTTCGCATCGAAAGGGAAGAATACTCCTTTTCAAGGCCAATCCTGCTGTGGCTGGCCGGTTATGACGATTGCGGAAGGTAAAAAGGCTTGGGAAAAAGGACGTGTAAATCAATGAAAAGACAGCTGATTCTTGAAGACGGTACTGTATTTATCGGTGAAGCATTCGGAAGCGATACAGAAAAAATCGGAGAAATTGTGTTCAACACGGGTATGACGGGCTATCAGGAAATCTTATCCGATCCATCTTACTGCGGACAGATTGTGACCCTTACCTATCCCCTTGTAGGGAATTACGGAATCAACCGGGACGATTTCGAATCGATTAATCTGGCGATTTCAGGTCTTATCGTCAAGGAAGCAGCTGATTTTCCTTCTAACTGGAGGAGCGAAATCTCATTGGATGAATTTTTTAAAGAAAAAAACATTCCTGGAATTAGCGGGATTGATACGAGAAAGCTAACAAGGATCATCCGGCAGTACGGGACATTGAAGGGAGCTCTTTGCAATATCGAAAAAACAGCTGAGGAAGTACTTCAGCAGCTAAGTGCGACAGTATCCCCGAACGACCAGGTGAAACGAGTGTCTACAAAAACAGCATATCCAAGCCCGGGAAGAGGCAGACGGGTCGTTCTCGTCGATTTTGGAATGAAGCATGGCATCTTAAGGGAATTGAATGACCGGGATTGCGATGTGATTGTCGTCCCTTACAACCTAACCGCCAAAGATGTTCTGTCCTTAAACCCGGACGGCATTATGCTGTCGAACGGACCCGGAAATCCGAAGGACGTCCATGAAGCTATAGAGATGATCAAGGAAGTCCAGGGGAAAGTGCCATTATTCGGAATCTGTCTCGGCCACCAGTTGTTTGCGCTTGCGAATGGGGCTGATACCGAAAAAATGAAATTCGGGCATCGCGGCTCCAACCACCCGGTCAAGGATTTGCGATCCGGAAAAGTTGCGCTTACTTCACAAAACCATGGCTACACAGTCCGGACTGAATCCGTTCAACAAACGGAATTGGAAGTAACCCATATCGCTTTAAATGATGGAACAGTGGAGGGGTTAAAACATAAGCAATTTCCGGCATTTACGGTGCAATACCATCCAGAAGCGTCCCCGGGGCCGGAAGACGCCAATTATCTATTTGATGAATTTTTGAAGATGATCGAATCAGCTAAGACGGAAGGGGAATTGACATGCCAAAACGTACAGATATAAAAAGCATTCTGGTGATTGGTTCAGGTCCCATCGTAATCGGGCAGGCAGCGGAATTTGATTACGCGGGCACCCAGGCATGCATCGCATTAAAAGAAGAAGGCTATAGGGTCATTCTCGTAAACTCGAATCCGGCCACAATCATGACCGATACCGAAATTGCCGATGCCGTTTATATTGAACCGATCACGCTCGAGTTCGTCAGCAAAATCATCCGCAAAGAACGGCCAGATGCCTTATTGCCTACGCTAGGCGGTCAGACTGGGCTTAATATGGCCGTTGAACTGGCGAATGCAGGCATCTTGGAAGAATGCCATGTAAAAATCCTTGGGACAGAACTTTCCGCGATTCAAAAGGCGGAAGACAGGGATTTATTCAGGACGCTCATGAATGAACTGGGGGAACCGGTTCCTGACAGTGATATTGTCCATTCATTAGAAGAAGCGCGCCGCTTTGTTGATCGCGTAGGCTATCCGGTCATCGTCCGTCCGGCGTTTACGCTCGGTGGAACAGGCGGGGGCATTTGCGCCAATGAAGAAGAGTTGATTGAAATTGTCACTGGTGGATTGAAAAGCAGCCCGGTAACCCAATGCTTATTAGAAAAAAGCATTGCCGGCTATAAGGAAATAGAATACGAGGTTATGAGAGACAGCAATGATAATGCGATTGTCGTTTGTAATATGGAGAACTTTGACCCGGTCGGTATCCATACGGGTGATTCAATTGTCGCTGCTCCGAGCCAAACGCTTAGCGACCGGGAGTACCAGATGTTGCGCAACACCTCTTTAAAAATCATCAGGGCACTCGAAATTGAAGGCGGCTGTAACGTACAGCTCGCATTAGATCCGAATAGCTTTGATTACTTTGTAATCGAAGTCAATCCGCGGGTCAGCCGCTCGTCAGCACTTGCTTCGAAAGCGACCGGGTACCCGATTGCCAAGCTGGCGGCAAAAATCGCAGTCGGCTTAACACTGGATGAAATGTTAAACCCTGTAACAGGAAAAACGTATGCAAGCTTTGAGCCTGCCCTTGACTATGTGGTTACAAAAATTCCGCGCTGGCCGTTTGATAAGTTTGAATCCGCCAACCGTAAACTTGGAACACAAATGAAAGCAACCGGAGAAGTGATGGCAATCGGCAGGACATTTGAAGAGTCGATCCTGAAAGCCGTTCGCTCGCTTGAGGCAGGTTTCTCTCATATCGGACTGGATGAGCCAATCGTAGATGAGTTGATCGAGAAAAGAATCAGAACGGCCGGCGATCAACGGTTATTTTACATCGGGGAAGCGTTGCGAAGAGGAATCAACATCGAAAGAATCCATGAGTGGAGCCAGATTGATTTATTTTTCCTTTATAAGCTCCATAAAATCGTCGTATTTGAAGGAAGTATCATCGAGAATCCATTTGACGAGGAAATTGGCCGGAAAGCAAAGCAGATGGGCTTTTCTGATGTAACCATTGCGTCTCTATGGAACGAAAGTGAAAAATCGATTTATGAATGGCGAAAAGACAAAGGGATTATGCCAGTCTATAAAATGGTCGACACTTGCGCTGCAGAATTTGAATCCGAGACCCCTTATTTTTACGGAACGTATGAGGAGGAAAACGAGTCGATCGTCACTGACCGGAAAAGCGTGGTCGTCCTCGGTTCAGGCCCGATCCGAATCGGCCAGGGCGTAGAATTCGATTACGCAACCGTGCACTCGGTCTGGGCGATTAAAGAGGCGGGATATGAAGCGATTATCATCAATAATAATCCGGAAACCGTCTCTACCGATTTCAGCATTTCCGACAAGCTTTATTTCGAACCGCTGACAATCGAAGACGTCATGCATATCATTGACCTCGAAAAACCAATGGGAGTCGTCGTCCAATTCGGGGGGGCAGACAGCGATTAATTTGGCGGACCAGCTTGTAGAGAGAGGCGTTACCATTTTAGGAACAACGCTCGAAGACCTGGACCGCGCGGAAAACCGGGATAAGTTCGAACAGGCGTTGCGGACTTTAGAAATTCCCCAGCCGAAAGGGAAAACGGCCACTTCGATAGAGGAGGCGGTTAAGATTGCTGAAGATATCGGCTATCCGGTGCTGGTCCGGCCGTCGTATGTTCTCGGCGGAAGAGCGATGGAAATCGTCTACCAGCAGGAAGAATTGCTTCACTACATGGAAAATGCTGTTAAAATCAACCCTGAGCATCCCGTCTTGATCGACCGCTACTTAACCGGAAAAGAAATTGAAGTCGATGCCATTTCAGACGGAAAAGATGTCGTCATACCGGGAATCATGGAGCATATCGAACGCGCAGGCGTCCATTCCGGTGATTCGATAGCGGTATACCCGCCGCAAAACATTACAAAGCAGATCAAGGCTAAGATTGAGGAATATACGACGAAGCTAGCAAAAGGGTTAAAGATTATCGGACTATTAAACATTCAATACGTCGTCAGCAATGGTGAAGTGTTTGTTATCGAAGTAAATCCACGCTCAAGCCGCACAGTTCCTTTTTTAAGCAAGATTACGAATGTGCCGATGGCGAATCTTGCGACGAAAGTGATCCTTGGGAACTCACTGGAATCAATGGGTTATAAGAGCGGCCTTGTTCCGGAAAAAACGGGCGTATACGTAAAAGTGCCGGTATTCTCCTTTGCCAAACTTAGAGGGGTCGATATCACGCTCGGCCCTGAAATGAAGTCAACGGGAGAAGTGATGGGGAAAGACACCACGCTTGAGAAAGCACTTTATAAAGGGCTCGTAGCTTCCGGAATCCAGATTAAAGAACACGGATCCGTACTCATGACAGTAGCGGACAAGGACAAACAGGAAGCGCTGCAAATTGCCCGCAGGTTCAACAATTGCGGTTATCGTTTGATTGCCACACATGGAACAGCGGCCTTATTAAAAGAAGCGGGAATTCCAGTCGCTGTCGTCGATAAAATCGGGGAAGCCGGACATAATCTTCTCGATGTAATCCGAAGCGGAGAAGCGCAGCTGGTCGTCAATACGTTAACGAAAGGCAAGCAGCCGGAACGGGATGGCTTCCGGATAAGAAGGGAATCGGTCGAAAACGGAATTCCATGCTTGACTTCTCTGGATACAGCAGAAGCGATTCTTCGGGTGATCGAATCGATGACATTTTCCGCGGAAGCAATGGGAAACGCTGAACCGAGTCGTGAGGTGACTTTTTCATGATCAAAAAAGAAGAGATGAAAATTGTTAGCCAGAGAGAAATCGCCAAATCGATATATGAGCTCACCTTAAAGGGTGAGCTTGTTTCGGAAATGAGAGAGCCGGGGCAGTTTGTCCATCTTAAAACAGGGAAGGGCTTAGAGCCTTTGCTGAGACGGCCGATCAGCATTTCGTCCATTAATCTTAAAGAAAAACAATTTACAATGATTTACCGTGCTGAAGGAAAAGGGACCGGACTGCTCTCACTTATGCGAATAGAGGAAAGTGTGGATGTGCTTGGACCGATGGGGAACGGTTTTCCAGTCAGCGAGGCTGCAAAGGGCGATTCAGTTCTTCTCGTCGGAGGGGGAATTGGTGTGCCTCCTTTATACGAACTTTCTAATCGGCTAAGAGAAAAAGGAATCTCAGTAACCCATGTATTGGGATTTCAAACAAAAGAGAATGTTTTTTATGAAGAAGAATTTTCAACTCTCGGGGAAACATTCGTAGTGACGGCCGATGGCTCATACGGAACCACTGGATTTGTAACCGATGTAATCAGGGATTTGCCCGGTGATTTTTCAGTGATTTATGCTTGTGGGCCGACGCCGATGCTGCGGGCATTGGAAACAGCTTACAGCCATAAGAAACTATTCTTATCACTGGAGGAACGGATGGGCTGCGGAATTGGCGCCTGCTTTGCATGCGTTTGCCATACAGCGGACGACCCAACCGGCCATTCCTATAAAAAAGTGTGCAGCGACGGACCGGTATTCCGGGCAGGGGAGGTTCTACTATGAAATCACTTTCGATAAATTTACCTGGATTGGAATTGAAAAATCCCGTCATGCCGGCATCGGGCTGCTTCGGCTTTGGACGTGAATACAGCCAGTTTTATGACTTAAGCCAGCTTGGGGCAATCATGATCAAAGCGACGACACCGCAGCCGCGGTTTGGCAACCCGACACCGAGAGTAGCGGAAACGTCTGCAGGCATGCTGAATGCAATCGGGCTGCAGAATCCGGGTCTTTATAAAGTGATCGAGGAAGAACTGTCATGGCTTGATAACTACGATGTGCCGATTATCGCAAACATTGCCGGTTCGCAGATTGAGGATTATATCGAGGTTGCGAGGGAGATAAGCAAAGCCCCGAACGTGAAGGCATTGGAATTAAATATCTCCTGCCCGAATGTGAAGGAAGGCGGAATCGCTTTTGGAACGGATGCGGCAACAGCGAAAAGCGTAACCAAAGCAGTGAAGGAAGTTTCACAGGTTCCTGTTTATGTCAAACTGTCACCGAACGTCACCAATATTACCGAAATTGCCAGGGCGGTTGAAGAGGGCGGAGCTGACGGACTGACGATGATTAACACGATGCTCGGGATGAGAGTGGACCTGAAAACAGCAAAGCCGATCCTCGCGAATGGAACGGGCGGCTTATCCGGTCCGGCGATCAAGCCTGTTGCGATCAGGATGATCCATGAAGTAAGCCAAAAAGTGTCGATTCCGATTATCGGGATGGGTGGGATCGCAACAGCTGAGGATGTTATCGAATTTTTCTATGCCGGGGCAAGCGCCGTTGCGGTTGGTACGGCCAATTTCGTCGACCCTTTTGTATGTCCGAACATCATCGAAGAGCTGCCGCTTTTGCTTGAAAAGCTGGGATATGGCCATATTTCTGAATGTACCGGAAGGAGCTGGGGGAAGAATGAAACACTCGCTTATCATCGCACTTGATTTTTCTGGACAAAAAGAAACAAAGGAATTTCTCGACCAATTCGGCAAAGAACGATTATTTGTTAAAGTGGGGATGGAGCTGTTTTATCAAAACGGTCCCGCAATCCTTGAGTTGATTAAAGGCAGAGGTCATGATGTATTTCTCGATTTAAAGCTTCATGATATCCCGCATACCGTCAAGCAGGCGATGAAGGGATTCGCACGGTTGAATATTGACCTGGTGAATGTCCATGCCGCTGGCGGACGGAGGATGATGGAAGCAGCAATGGAAGGCCTGGAAGCGGGAACCCCTGCGGGAATGATGAGGCCTGCATGCATTGCGGTCACCCAGCTGACAAGCACCTCCGCGGCACAAATGAACAAAGAACAGTTGATTAAGTCAAGCCTTGAAGAATCGGTTCTCCATTATGCTGAATTGGCTAAACTCTCAGGGCTTGATGGAGTGGTCTGTTCAACCCATGAAGTAACAAAGATTCATGAAAGAACAGGGAAGGGCTTTTTAACGGTAACACCGGGGATCCGCATGGCCGACGGGGAACACCATGATCAGAAGCGGGTGGCGACCCCTGAACAGGCAAGGCTGCTTGGAGCGGATGCCATCGTTGTTGGCCGGGCGATTACAGCCGCAAAAGATCCGGTACATACTTACAAATTGATAAAGGAAGCCTGGGAGGGAATCGGTGTATGAAACATTCAATCGCACAGCATTTATTAGAAATCGAGGCCGTCAATTTACAGCCGAATAATCCATTTACATGGGCGTCCGGAATCAAGTCGCCTATCTATTGTGATAACCGTTTGACGCTTTCCTTTCCGGAAATCCGCACAAAAATAGCTAAAGGCTTGCAAGCTTTGATTACAGAGCATTTCCCGGATGTGGAAGTGATTGCTGGCACAGCTACGGCCGGGATCCCTCATGCGGCATGGGTAAGCGATTTGTTAAACCTGCCAATGTGCTATGTCCGTTCCAAGCCAAAAGGCCACGGCAAAGGCAATCAAATCGAAGGAAAAGTTGCACCCGGTCAAAAGGTTGTCGTTGTCGAAGATTTGATTTCGACGGGCGGCAGCGTAATTGAGGCAGTAAAAGCTTTACGTGAAAATGGCTGTAAAGTTTTAGGGATCGTTTCGATTTTCAGCTATGAATTGCAAAAAGGAAAAGAACAGCTCGATTCAGAAGGCATCCTGGCATACTCTTTAAGTGATTACACAACGCTGATTCAAGTAGCGGTAAAACAAGGCTATATCGAAGAGAGCGATCTGGAGAAGCTGAACAAATGGAGGGAAAATCCGGCTGATACCGGTTGGATAACCGCTTAAAACAGAGAGCCAGTTGGGGAATTCCAACTGGCCCTCTGTCTTTAGCTTTTTGATGCGACTGCTTCCTTCATCCCGATCACCTGATCAGCATCCGGCGTAACATAGATCGTTTGCTGGTTATCATAGATCACAAATCCCGGTTTTGCGCCGCTTGGTTTTTTTACATGCCGCACTTTTGTAAAATCCACTGGCACGGAGCTGGATTCTTTTGCTTTGCTGAAATAGGCCGAGAGCACCCCGGCTTCCTTTATCGTTTGCTCGCTTGGGTTTTCATTGCGGATTACCACATGCGAGCCGGGAATATCCTTCGTATGCAGCCATATTTCGTCTCTTCTCGCAAATTTATTAGTTAAATAATCATTTTGTTTATTGTTTTTTCCAACGAAAATCACATCGCCATCGGACGATACATAGCTATCAAGCTGCGGTTTGGCATGTGCGGGTTTTTTCATGCCTTTCCTCTGCTTTTGCTTTAGATAGCCTTCCTCCTGAAGCTCTTCGCGGATTTCCTCGATATCCTTCGGGGAAGCGGAGTGGAGCTGTTGCAGAAGGGTATCGAAATAAGCCACTTCTTCTTTGGCAAGTTTGATTTGTTCTTGGACAATCCCGATAGCGTTTTTCGCTTTTTGATAACGTGTAAAGTATTTCTGGGCATTTTCCGAAGGTGTTTTCTGCGGATTAAGCGGAATGATGACGATCCTGCCATCTTCTTCATAGTAATTGCTTACTTCAATATCCTTCATCCCTTTTTTCGCTTGGTAAAGGTTAGCCGTCAACAGCTCCCCGAATAATTGATATTGCTCACTCCGCTCACTTTCCTTCAGTGTTCTCTCGAGCTTTTTGACCTTCTTTTCGTTTTTATCGATCTCATTTGAGATAAATCGTTCCAGATCATTTCCCTGCTGCTTCACCCGGTCCCGCTCTGCTTTCCCAAAATAGAAGCGGTCAAGCATTTCACTTAATGTAGCAAAAGCGCGGCTTTCTCCCTGCAGATGCTCCAATGGAATCATATAAAAAGATTCTTTATTCCCATCGGCAATAAGGGTGGGACTGTAATCCTTTTTTGCGAGCCTTTCGATAAGCTTCAAAAATGCCTCGGGCAAAGTTGACCGGTTGGCAAGCCCGGCCCGGTGGATGACTTCCTTTGCAAATAGAGGAGAGACACCGGAAAAATGACTGACAATCTGCTTGTCGAGCTTTCCGGCATTGAAATCGAGCCTTTGCAAAATTTCCTCTTCTTTAGCTGTGAATGGATTTACTTTCTCCTGGGCGGGAGGAGCCTTGTAATCCTGGCCAGGCAGGACAGCACGATAGCTATTGAAAGCATAGGAAACATGCTTGATGCTGTCTAAAATCATATTCTTCTCTTTATCAACTAAAATGATATTGCTGTGCCTGCCCATGATTTCAACAATCAACTGCTTCTGGGAAACGTCTCCGAGCTCGTTCCTCCCTTTTACTTCAAAAATAATCACTCGATCGAGCCCGGATTGATAAATGTCCTCTATTACATACCCTTCCAAATGCTTGCGCATCATCATACAAAACATCGGCGGTTCCTTGGGGTTGTCATAGCTCTCCTGTGAAATTTGGACTCTCGCATAACTTGGATGTGCAGACAGTAATAGTTTATGATTTTTACCGCCCGAACGAATGACAAGTATCGCTTCATTTTTGTATGGCTGATGAATTTTATTGATGCGTCCGCCCTTAAGCAGACTGGATAATTCCTCTGTCATTGCTTTTGTAAATAAACCGTCAAAAGACATCTATATAACTTCCTTTTCGTTAAGATCTTTATTAGCGTTCACAATAAAGTATAGCATTTTTTTGGACGAGACTGAATAAGCATGGAAGGAGAAAAGAATTATGCCGTTTTAATACTATGTGTGGAGGATGTGTGATACTTAATGAAGTTCCGTGAAATGGATACACAAGATGTTGAAGCAGCCCTTCAAACCAACATTGAAAAAGGGTTGGAAGGGGATGAGGCTAGGAGAAGGCAGCAAAAACAAGGGTTTAATGAACTTCAAGAAGGTGAAAAACAATCAGCCCTCCTGCTATTTTTCGCTCAATTCAAGGACTTTATGGTGCTCGTTTTGCTCGCAGCTACATTGATTTCGGGACTGCTCGGGGAGTATATCGATGCCATTGCGATCATCGCCATCATCTTAATAAATGGATTTTTAGGTTTTTTCCAGGAAAGAAAGGCGGAAAAGTCGCTTGATGCTTTAAAAGAAATGTCTGCGCCGCAAGTATATGCATTAAGGGATGGAGAATGGGCGAAAATTCCTTCAAGGGAAGTCGTGGCAGGTGACGTTCTGAAATTCTCAAGCGGTGACCGGATAGGCGCAGATATGAGAATTATCGAGGCAGTGAGCCTTGAAATAGAAGAATCGGCACTGACAGGGGAATCCGTTCCTGCGGTCAAATATTCTTCGCCGTTAAAGAATGATGTCGACAGCATTGGCGACCAGGAAAACATGGCGTTTATGGGGACAATGGTGTCAAGGGGAAGCGGTATTGGCGTTGTTACGGCCACAGGGATGGATACCGCGATGGGCAAGATCGCCGATATGCTTCAATCAGCGGAAACGATGGCCACCCCGCTGCAAAGGAGACTGGAACAGCTTGGGAAAATCCTGATCATCACAGCGTTATTCTTAACTCTGCTTGTCGTCATTATCGGGGTTATCCAAGGCAATGATTTATATACGATGTTTTTAGCGGGTGTTTCACTTGCGGTAGCAGCAATTCCTGAGGGGCTGCCGGCCATCGTTACTGTCGCGCTGTCTCTCGGCGTACAGCGGATGATTAAGCAAAAATCCATCGTCCGCAAGCTCCCCGCGGTTGAAACGTTGGGGTGTGCTTCCGTCATATGTTCAGATAAAACCGGGACAATGACCCAGAATAAAATGACTGTTACCCACCTTTGGAGTGGAGGAAAAGAGTGGAGTGTAAGCGGTACAGGCTATGAACCAAACGGGAGCTTTATGGATGATACGCTTCAGGTAAATCCGAAACAGGAGAAATCACTCCACCAGCTTTTGACTTTTGGGCTTCTTTGCAATAAAGCCGAGCTTCTGACAAAAGACGACCAATATGTCCTGGATGGTGATCCGACAGAGGGAGCGCTGTTGGTCGCAGCCATGAAAGCCGGATTAACACGCGATAAGCTGAAGCGGAAATTTACGATTGTCAAAGAGTTTCCGTTCGACTCGACCCGGAAGATGATGAGTGTCGTCGTGAAAGATGAGAATGGAAAGCAATTTGTAGTGACAAAAGGGGCACCGGATGTCCTCATATCCCAATGCGGATCTATTTTATGGGATGAAAAACTTCAACAACTAAACCGCGACATGAAGAATTCCGTGCAGGCTGCCATCGATGGCCTGGCAGCACAAGCACTGCGTACAATCGCAGTTGGGTATAAACCGATCAGCCCCAATACGGTATTGCTACATGAAGCCGAAGCAGAAAAAGAATTGACGTTCATGGGACTCCACGGTATGATCGATCCTCCTCGCCCGGAAGTAGCCGGTGCGGTTAAAGAGTGCAGGGAAGCCGGAATCAAAACAGTCATGATCACCGGGGATCATGTTTCCACGGCCAAAGCGATCGCGAAACAACTGGGAATTTTAAGAGGAAAAGATAAAGTGTTAGATGGAAAAGCTTTGTCGGACATGTCAGTCGGCGAGCTGGAAGACGTCGTCGAGAACGTTTCCGTTTTTGCTCGCGTCTCACCTGAACATAAACTGAAGATTGTCAAAGCTTTACAAAACAAAGGACATGTCGTGGCAATGACGGGTGACGGGGTAAACGACGCCCCGGCAATCAAATCAGCTGATATCGGGATCTCGATGGGGATTGCCGGTACCGATGTTGCCAAAGAAGCTTCATCCCTTATCCTGCTTGATGATAATTTCGCGACCATTAAATCGGCGATTAAAGAAGGACGTAACATCTATGAAAACATCCGGAAGTTCATCAGATATTTGCTGGCATCCAATGTCGGTGAAATCCTCGTCATGTTTTTTGCGATGATTTTGGCCCTGCCTCTGCCGCTTGTCCCCATTCAAATATTATGGGTGAATCTTGTGACGGATGGTTTGCCGGCTATGGCCCTTGGTCTCGATAAGCCGGAAGGAGACGTGATGAAAAGGGGTCCACGCAGTCCAAAGGAAGGTGTATTTGCCAGAGGACTAGGCTGGAAAATCATTTCACGGGGATTTTTAATCGGAATCTCGACATTGATTGCGTTCATGGTCGTTTATAAGAATGATCCGGATAACCTTGCGTATGCTCAAACAATCGCATTTACCACTCTCGTTTTGGCACAGCTAATCCACGTTTTCGATTGCCGCAGCGATCGCTCCATATTCTCCCGAAATCCTTTCGGGAATAAATACCTTGTTTGGGCGGTTATTTCTTCTTTAGTGTTGATGCTACCGGTCCTATACTATCCACCGCTGCAAGCAATCTTCCATACCTTACCGATCGAGCCAAGAGACTGGCTGCTCGTTATAGGCATGGCGTCGATTCCAACTTTTTTACTGGCGGGATCATTTTTGGCAAGTAAATCAAAATAGTTTATGATATAATTCTAAAGGTAGTAGAGACTTCTCTATTACCTTTTTACTTTATAAAACCAAAACATTCAACGTTGGATAGGAAGTGTTGCCGTGGTTGTAAGTATGACAGGCTACGGGATTGGAATGGCGGAGAATGCCAATATAAAGGTGACCGTCGAAATAAAAACCGTTAACCATCGTTTTTGTGAATATCATATTCGGATGCCGCGCCAGCTCTTCATTTTAGAAGATAAAGTCAAAAGACAAGCAAATGAATACATAAGAAGAGGCCGGGTTGAAATATTTATTGCGATTGAAGGCGAAGGCCTTTTGACAAAACGGCTTAAGCTCGATTGGTCGCTCGCTGATCAATATTTTGCCATCATGAGTGATGTGAAAGATAAATACTCTTTAAGCTCATCTCCTTCCTGGCAGGATTTGCTGCACATTAACGATGTTTTTTCAGTGGAGGAAATACAAGCTGAAAATGAGGAGCTGGACATGATTTTGCACACAGCCACTCAAGCTGCCTTGAGCAATGTCAAAGCTATGAGGTTGCAAGAAGGTGCCGAGCTGAAGAGTGACCTGATAAAGCAGCTCGAAAAAATTTCTTTTATCGTCGGCAGGCTAAAAAATTATGCTCCTGCTGTGGCTGAAGCCTATAAAGAAAGGCTGAAAGCAAAATTGGCAGAAGTCACATCAGGAATGATGGATGAAAGCAGACTTTTAACAGAGGTTGCAATTTTTGCCGATAAAGCCGATATAAATGAGGAACTAACACGCCTTGAAAGCCATCATCTTCAATTTTTAGAAACGCTTGAAATGATAGAGCCGATTGGCCGGAAGCTGGACTTTCTCGTTCAGGAAATGAACCGTGAAGTCAATACGATTGGTTCCAAAGCGCATGATTCAGCGATTACGAAAGAAGTCGTTGAAATGAAGAGTTTACTTGAAAAAATAAAAGAACAGGTTCAAAATATCGAGTAGCTTGTTTATGATACTTATATCGAGGCGACAATAGAATATGATCGGGGGACAAAAATGTCTATCAAGCTCATTAATATCGGTTTTGGGAATATCGTTTCCGCTAACCGGATTGTATCGATTGTGAGTCCGGAATCGGCTCCAATAAAAAGAATCATCCAGGACGCACGCGATCGCGGCTCCTTAGTGGATGCTACATATGGAAGAAGAACGAGAGCTGTTATCATTACTGACAGTGACCATGTGATTCTTTCCGCCGTTCAGCCGGAAACCGTTGCGGCTCGGCTGCATGACAAGGATGACAGTGTGGAAGAGGGGTAAAGGAAGTTTATGAGAGAAAAAGGTCTGCTAATCGTATTATCCGGCCCGTCCGGCGTCGGCAAAGGAACGGTCAGAAAAGAAATCTTTTCACAACCCGACACAGCATTTGAATATTCGATTTCGATGACGACGAGAAAACCGCGGGAGGGAGAAGTCGATGGCATCGATTACTTCTTCAAAACCCGCGAGGAATTTGAAGAATTAATCGAACAGGGCAAACTGCTGGAATATGCCGAGTTCGTTGGTAATTATTACGGGACACCGGTTGATTATGTAAGGGAAACACTTGAGAACGGCAAAGATGTTTTTCTTGAAATTGAGGTTCAGGGAGCAAGGCAGGTCCGTGAAAAGTTTCCGGAAGGCTTGTTTATTTTCTTGGCACCACCGAGTCTTTCTGAACTGCAAAACCGAATCGTCACACGAGGCACGGAAACAGAAGATGTCATCCAAAGAAGGATGCAGACCGCCAAGGAAGAAATCGAATTAATGGACTTATACGATTATGTAGTGGAAAATGATCGGATAGAGGCGGCTTGTCAAAAGATAAACGCAATCGTTATCGCTGAGCACTGCCGAAGAGAGAGAGTATCCATCCGATATAAAAAAATGCTGGAGGCTGAATAATATGTTGTACCCTTCTATTGATTCATTATTGGAAAAGATTGATTCAAAATATTCACTTGTATCCGTTGCCGCAAAACGCGCAAGACAAATGCAGCAAAAGGATGATACGAAGATTGAAAACCCGGTATCGTTTAAACAGGTTGGCAAAGCACTCGAGGAAATTCACTCGGGGAAACTGACCTATCAAAACAAATACGAGGAAAAATAAACGAGAACTCAGGGCCGGAAGCCTTCCAAGACACATATTTCAGCAGCTGGAAATTCGCCGAAATCATGTGAGGAGGTTCCGGCCCTTTTGCGTTGCAAATATATATAAGTTGAATTTATGAATGTAAAGGTGACCAATATATTTTTGGCTCATTCATGTATCACATGCCTTTCAGCGCAGCTGAAAGGTTGCTCCAACTGCATAGGCCAAGAGAAAGCTCGCTTTCTCCTCGGCCTATGCAGTTGGAGCTTAAATGAGCCAAAAAATCTACAATGCGTAATTCTTTAGTTCAACTTTATAGATAGCCAGGTTTACTAAGTTACTGACTCAAAAAGGTGAAAAAATTGTCATAATCCTTCATAATAAAGACAAAGAATGCTTAAGTTGGGGGAAACAGCATGCTAACAGATAAAAAGATTCTACTCTGTGTAACAGGCGGCATCGCCGTATACAAAGCGGCCGCGTTAACGAGCAAACTTACCCAGGCAGGCGCGAAGGTAAAGGTGATCATGAGCGATTCCGCCGGTAAATTTGTCACGCCGCTTACCTTTCAAGCGCTTTCCAGGCACGATGTTTATACAGATACATTTGATGAGAAAGACTCTTCAGTCATTGCCCATATAGATTTGGCAGACTGGGCAGACCTCGTCTTGGTTGCGCCTGCGACCGCAAACGTAATCGGAAAGCTGGCAAACGGGATTGCAGATGACATGATCACGACCACATTGCTTGCGACAAACGCGCCGGTATGGGTTGCGCCGGCAATGAATGTGAATATGTACGCTCATCCTGCCGTTGAGAAGAACTTGAATACGCTAAAGACGTTTGGCTATCAATTAATTGAACCCTCTGAAGGTTATCTTGCCTGTGGGTATGTTGGAAAAGGCAGATTAGAGGAGCCCGAAACGATTGTGGAACAGTTGACGTTATTTTTCAATGCTCAAACAGAACAGCCGTTAAAAGGTCAAAATATCATTGTTACAGCTGGACCTACCAGAGAAGATATTGATCCCGTCCGTTTTATTATGAACAGATCAACGGGGAAGATGGGATATGCCATCGCGGAACAGGCTCAAAAAATGGGAGCGCGGGTCAAGTTGATTTCTGGTCCGGTTTCGCTATCTCCCCCAGCGAATGTGGACGTTATTGATGTGGAATCCGCAGCTGAAATGTATAACGAAGTGATGAAACATTTCGCCGGTGCCGACGCCATCATTAAAACCGCGGCGGTAGCGGATTATAAGCCAAAAGTATACCAGGAACAAAAAATAAAAAAGCAGCCTGGTGACAGCAGCATCACGCTGGAACGGACTGTCGATATTTTGAAAGAGCTTGGCGCTAAGAAAGACAAGCAGGTGGTTGTTGGCTTTGCCGCTGAAACGGAGAAAGTGGAGCAATATGCCACCGATAAGCTTCAAAAGAAGAATGCTGATATGATCGTAGCAAATAACGTGGCATCTGACGGGGCTGGATTTGGAACGGACACCAATATCGTCACGATGTATAAGCGAGATGGAAGCATTGTGGAGCTGCCGAAAATGAGCAAGGATGAAGTGGCAAAAAAGATTCTAATTGAAGTAAGCCGGATGCTGAAAAAGGAATGATGGATTTATGAATATTGCATCTATAATTGTAGATGTCCCGGCGAAACAAACGGATAGGGAGTTCGATTATCAAGTTCCGGTTAAATGGAAAAATGTCGTCCAGCCGGGAATGAGAGTGATTGTCCCGTTTGGTCCAAGAATGGTCCAAGGCTTTGTCACGGAGCTGAAAAACGAATCAGAGCTGACAAAACTCCGGGAAATTAAAGAAATCCTTGATTTGGAGCCTGTCTTGAATCATGAGCTCCTGCAGCTTGGCGAATGGCTGACGACTGAAACCATGTGTTTCAAAATCTCCGCGCTGCAATCCATGCTTCCGGCTGCGTTGAAGGCAAAATACGAAAAGGTGCTCCGGATAAGCGCGGGCAAGCAGGAATTAGTAGATGAAAAAGTTCTTGCCGCTTTCGGAGACAAAGAAATCCTTTCCTGGAAGGATGTCCTTCAGTTTGAACATGCAGCGCTTTTCCAAAAGCAGGTTCAAAAGGGAAATCTTGAAGTTTTATATTATGTGAAAGACAAATTGAATAAAAAAACGGTTCGGTTCGTGGAACCACTCAAGAATAGAGAAGAGCTGGCCCAATACGCGTCAACCCTTTCTCCCAAAGCTAAAAAACAGTACGAGGTGCTCCAATTTTTCATCGAGAATCCGAATGAAATCCAGCTTCGCGACTTGCTTGAAGCTGTGAATGCGTCGAACGGAACGATTAAGTCTCTCGTTGAAAAACAAATACTGGCTGAAAAAGACGTAGAGATCTATCGTGATCCATACGAAAACAGGGTATTTGCAAAAACCGAGCCATTCAAGCTGACCGATGAGCAAGCAGCAGCCTTGATGCCGATTAATCAATCCATCGCAGAAAATAGCCATGAGGTTTTTCTCTTATACGGTGTGACCGGGAGCGGGAAAACAGAAATCTATTTACAGGCGATTGATGCGGTCATAAAAAAAGGCGAGGAAGCGATCATGCTTGTTCCGGAAATCTCATTAACGCCGCAAACCGTCAAACGTTTTAAAGAAAGATTCGGCGATCAGGTGGCTGTTATGCACAGTGGCTTGTCGGTTGGGGAAAAATATGATGAATGGCGTAAAATCCACCGGAAGGAAGTGAAGGTGGTCGTCGGGGCCAGGTCGGCGATTTTCGCACCTTTTGAAAATATCGGAATCATCATTATTGATGAAGAGCACGAATCCAGCTATAAACAGGAGGAAACACCGCGTTATCATGCACGGGATGTAGCGGTTGAGCGGGCAAAGCACCATAACTGTGCCGTCATCCTTGGGAGTGCAACTCCGGCATTGGATTCTTTTGCAAGAGCAAAGAAAAATGTGTATCACCTTTTGACCTTGAGCAAACGAATGAACAACAATGAGCTTCCTCAGGTTGAAATTGTTGATATGCGGGAGGAACTGCGCGGAGGCAACCGTTCCATGTTTTCGGAAAGTTTGTTTGCCAAGATCAAGGACCGGATAACTAAAAAAGAACAAATTGTTCTGCTATTAAATAAACGCGGTCATTCCTCATTTGTCATGTGCCGGAGCTGTGGTCTCGTGGTCAATTGTCCGAATTGTGATATCTCGCTAACGTACCATCGCTACAATAACGCCTTGAAGTGCCATTATTGCGGACATGAAGAAGGCATGCCGCAAACATGCCCCGATTGCGGAAGCGACCATATTCGTTTTTTCGGAACCGGGACACAAAAGGTCGAGGAAGAGCTAGGCAAGATCCTTCCTGATGCAAGGGTCATCCGGATGGATGTGGATACGACAAGCAGGAAAGGTTCCCATGAACGTCTGCTGAACGACTTTCAGGAAGGCCGGGCCGATATTCTCCTGGGCACGCAAATGATTGCCAAGGGGTTGGATTTTCCAAACATCACCCTTGTTGGCGTGCTCTCAGCGGATACGATGCTCCATCTTCCCGATTTCCGGTCATCGGAGAAAACGTTCCAACTTCTGACCCAGGTCAGTGGGCGGGCCGGACGCCACGAGCTGGCCGGGGAAGTGGTAATCCAAACGTATACTCCCGAGCACTATAGCATCGAGCTTGCGGGTAACCAAGACTTTGATGTTTTTTATGAGCGGGAAATGTACATGCGAAGGCAAAGTCATTATCCACCCTATTACTATGTCGCCCTTATTAATGTTTCTCATGAAGATTTAATGAAGACAGTCGCGATCACTGAAAAAATCACGAAATATATAAGTTCCGGTTTAAGCCAGGAAGCGATCGTATTAGGGCCGGTCGCGTCCCCGATCAGCCGTATCAAAAATAGATATCGCTATCAATGTTTGATAAAATACAAACGAGAACCGCAATTGAAAAAGCTGTTGAGAACCATTCTTGAGAACTACCAGCAAGAGACGGCCCAAAATCAGCTGCAAATTACCATCGATTTGAATCCGCAAATCATGATGTAACGGCTATTTTGAAATTGTGGTATATAATATGTTCTAAATAATGAAGTGTTTTTTGGTTAAGGCATGTAAAGTGCCTTAACTTTTCTAATGAGGAAATAGGTTAACTTTTTAACTTTGTCAGGTGTCTAGCTACGACGTACAGGACGTACTAGTGCCGACGAAGACATAAGGCCGTGGCGGTCTTAGTCGGCCAGCGCCCAGCCCCTCGGACTTGCACACGATGTGCTGACCTCGATGTAAGACATAAGGACGTGGCAGGTCTTAGTCCACGTTCCTTATTCCATGGCGCTTTCGCTTTTCAATTAGGAGGATTCATTTTTGGCTATTTTACCTATCGTTTTGTTTCCGGATAAAATTTTGGAACAAAAATGCGCAAAAGTAACAAGTTTTGATAAAAATTTGGCTAAGCTGTTAAATAACATGCATGAAACGATGCTTGAGGCAGACGGGGTCGGTCTTGCCGCGCCACAGGTTGGCTTGAAAAAACAAATCGCGATTGTCGATCTAGGTGAGGACGGGGATCTTATTGAGATGATCAACCCCGAAATTCTGGCGGCATCCGGAGAACAGACGGACCCGGAAGGATGTCTCAGTTTTCCAGGTGTTTACGGAGAAGTCACCAGACCGTACAAAGTGAAAATCCGTGCCCAGGACCGCCGAGGAAAAACGTACGAACTCGAAGCAGAGGATTTTCTGGCAAGAGCCATCCAGCATGAGATCGACCATTTGAACGGGGTTTTATTTACCACCAAAGTGTTAAAGTACTATACAGAAGAGGAAATGGAAAGGTATGGGGACGAATGACGAAGATAGTCTTTATGGGCACGCCGGATTTTTCAGTACCGGTTTTGCGACGAATCATCAGTGACGGCTATGAAGTAATCGGTGTCGTGACACAGCCTGACAGGCCGGTCGGAAGAAAGAAAGTGTTGACCCCGCCGCCTGTTAAGGCCGAGGCTCTAATACACGGAATTCCAGTCTATCAGCCAGAGAAAATTAGAATAAAAGAAGAGATGGATAAAATCATCGCTTTACAGGCAGATTTGATTGTCACAGCTGCTTTTGGACAAATTCTTCCAAATGAGTTGCTCGCGGCACCAAAATTCGGCTGCATTAATGTCCATGCTTCCCTATTGCCGGAGCTTCGCGGCGGTGCCCCGATCCATTATTCGATTCTGCAAGGGAAAGAGAAGACAGGCATCACGATTATGTATATGGTCGAGAAACTGGATGCCGGCGATATATTGACACAAGCAGAGGTATTTATTGAAGAAGATGACAATGTTGGAACGCTGCACGACAAGCTGAGCGCAATCGGTGCGGATTTGTTATCGGAAACAATTCCTAAACTGTTAAAGGGTGAGGTCACACCGATCAAGCAAAATGAAGAAGAAGCGTCGTTTGCCCCGAATATTAAGCGTCAACAGGAAAAACTAAACTGGCAACAAAACGGGGAAGACATTTATAATCACATCCGCGGGTTACACCCATGGCCAGTTTCTTATACAACCTTGAACGAAGACATCATCAAAGTCTGGACAGCGAGAAAACACAAACATGATAAGACAGGCGAGCCGGGTGAAATTCTGGATGTCACAGGAGACGGGCTTCTTGTCGCGACAGGCAATGAAACCTCGATTCTGATTACTGAGCTGCAGCCATCCGGAAAGAAAAAAATGAAGGCGAAGGACTATTTGCACGGGGCTGGATCGTTCATTCAGCCGGGGATGAAGTTAGGGGATCATAAGGAATGAAGGAAATGAAAAAGAACGTTCGCGAAATAGCGCTCGATATTCTTGAGTCGATAGAAAAAAACCAGTCATACAGCAACCTACTGTTAAATTCGAAGCTCCAAAAGTATCAGTTAAAGAGCGTCGATAGCGGATTGCTGACGGAAGTTACTTATGGTACGATTCAAAGAAAAATAACCTTGGATTATTATTTGCAGCCATTCATTAAGAATCAGAAAAAAACTCTTTCCTGGGTGATCAATCTTCTTCGTCTATCTCTTTATCAAATGATTTATTTGGATAAAGTACCGGATCATGCGATTATTTTTGAAGCTGTTGAGATAGCCAAAAAACGTGGCCACAAAGGAATCTCCTCTATGGTAAATGGTGTATTGCGAAATATTCAACGACAAGGCCTTCCATCGTTTGAATCCATTGAGAATGAGGCGGAGCGCTTGTCAATTGAAACCAGCCACCCCAAGTGGCTGGTTGAAAGATGGGTAGAGCAATTTGGTTATGATAGAACAAAGGAAATGTGTGAAATCAATCTGACGGCCCCTCCGCAAACGGCCCGAGTGAATCTTAAAAAGATTTCCCGTGATGAACTGATTAGTGCTTTAACAGAAGAAGGCTATCATGTTGAGAAAAGCAAGATTGTACCTGAAGCGATTCATTGCTTTAGGGGGAATTTAGCTCACTCCGAGAGCTATCAACTAGGTTACTTAACCATACAGGATGAAAGTTCCATGCTTGTTGCTCATGCACTGGGTGCGAGCGGGAATGATATGGTGTTAGACTGTTGCGCGGCTCCAGGCGGCAAGACAACCCATATTGCAGAAGGGTTAACGACAGGACAGGTAACCGCCCTTGACCTTCATGAGCATAAAATAAAGCTAATCAAGGAACAGGCAACACGGCTTGGATTACGTAATATTAAAACATATGTATCCGACAGCAGAAAGGCACATGAACTTTTTCATAAAGAAGGCTTTAATCGGATTCTCGTAGATGCCCCCTGCTCGGGACTCGGAGTCATGAGAAGAAAACCGGATGTGAAGTATACAAAGTCAGAGGAAGATATATCGAGGCTTTCAAGTATTCAAGAGCAGCTCTTAAACGCTGCAGCTCCCCTTTTGAAACAAGGAGAACGGTTGATTTACAGCACTTGCACGGTCGATAAAGAAGAAAATGACCTCGTTGCTGCAGCATTTTTAGAGAAACATGCCGATTTTGAAGCAGATCTTACGTTAATAGACAGAATGCCTGAAGCAGTAAGGCCGTTTATAGAAGGCAACTCAATCCAAGTGTTCCCGCAATATTTTGGCAGTGATGGATTTTTCATCGCCAGCTTTAGAAAGAAGGTGCAATAATGGCAGAGATTATTACAACAAAAGAAAAGAAAGAAACAGCGCGACAAAAGCCATCTATTTATTCCCTTGAACTTCATGAGATACAAGAATGGCTCACTGAGACTGGAGAAAAAGCTTTCAGGGCAAACCAGATTTTTGAATGGTTATATAAAAAACGGGTAAAAAGCTTCGAAGATATGTCAAATCTATCAAAATCATTGCGAGATAAGCTTGAAAGCGGGTTTACGATAACGACCCTGAAAACGTTGATCCAGCAAACATCTAAAGATGGTACGATGAAATTTTTGTTTGAACTTCATGACGGTTCTTCCATCGAAACGGTGTTAATGCGCCATGAATACGGAAATTCAGTTTGTGTCACCACCCAGGTGGGATGCCGGATTGGCTGTACGTTCTGTGCATCTACTTTAGGCGGATTAAAACGTAATTTAGAAGCAGGAGAAATCGTTGCCCAGGTCGTAAACGTACAACAGGCTCTTGATGAAACGGACGAGCGAGTAAGCTCGGTGGTTATTATGGGTATCGGTGAGCCTTTTGATAATTATGATGAAATGATGTCATTCCTGAAAAATATCAATCATGAAAAAGGGCTGAATATCGGAGCCAGACATATTACCGTTTCCACAAGCGGGATCATTCCTAAAATTTATAAATTTGCTGATGAAAGTCTGCAGATTAATTTTGCTGTATCGCTTCATGCCCCTAATAGCGAACTCCGAAGCAAGCTAATGCCAATCAATCGGGCTTACAAGTTGCCGGATTTAATAGAAGCAGTAAAATACTACACGGATAAAACCGGGAGACGCGTAAGCTTTGAATACGGTTTATTCGGCGGCGAAAATGATCAGGTAGAGCACGCTGAACAGCTTGCAGATCTGATAAAGGACATCAAATGCCATGTAAACTTAATCCCGGTTAACTATGTTCCTGAACGGAATTATGTAAGAACTCCTCGTGAACAAATCTTTGAATTTGAGAAAACCCTCAAAAAGCGCGGGATTAACGTGACCATTCGAAGAGAGCAGGGACATGATATTGATGCAGCCTGTGGCCAGCTGCGTGCTAAGGAGCGTAAGGAAGAAACGAGGTGAGCCTATGAAGGCAGTATTTAAAACAGATCGCGGAAAGGTCCGTCAGCATAATGAAGATAATGGCGGAATATTTATAAACCCGGAAGGTGTGCGCTTTGCCGTCGTTGCTGATGGCATGGGCGGACACCGCGCCGGCGATGTCGCAAGTTCTATGGCAATTGAACATATGCGTAAAAGCTGGGATGATTCAAACTCGTTTCACACTCCACAAGAAGCGGAAAGCTGGCTTAGAGAGAAAATAGAAAGTGTGAATGAATTGCTTTTCCAGCATTCCGAACAATTTTCTGAATGCCAGGGAATGGGAACGACCATCGTTGCTGCCATTTGTACGGACAAATTCGCCACAATCGCCAATATTGGTGACAGCCGCTGTTACGTATATAACGAAAGCGGATTTAAACAGATTACCGAAGACCACTCGTTAGTGAATGAGCTTGTGCGCTCCGGACAAATATCCAGAGAGGATGCTGAACATCATCCGCGCAAAAATGTTTTATTACGCGCGTTAGGAACAGAGGTCCATGTGGATATGGATATAACGACCATCGTCTTTGAAGAAGGGGACATGCTGTTGCTATGCTCAGACGGCCTGTCCAATAAAGTATCAGAACAAGAAATGATTGATATTGTTACGGATGAAAGAAGTTTGGAAGAAAAATCCGATTCTCTAATAACACTTGCCAATGGCTATGGCGGCGAAGATAATATCACCCTCGTCCTTGTTCATTTCGATGACGAAACTGAAAGTGGGGGTGAAACGGATGTTAATCGGAAGAAGGATTAACGGCCGGTACAAGCTCCTGGATATGGTTGGCGGCGGCGGAATGGCCAATGTTTATCTTGCCCGTGACATGATTCTCGAGCGCGAGGTTGCCTTAAAAATCCTTAGGATGGATTTTTCGAATGATGAGGAATTCATCAAGCGTTTTGATCGCGAAGCCCAATCCGCAACAAGTCTGGCCCATTCGAATATCGTCAGCATTTACGATGTCGGGGAAGAAAACGATATTTATTATATTGTTATGGAATATGTAAAGGGAATGACTCTGAAACAATACATACAAAAACATTACCCAATCCCTGTTGAACAAGCATTGGATATTATGAAGCAGACCACCGACGCGATTGCCCATGCCCACCATAATGACATTATTCATAGAGACATCAAGCCTCATAATATTTTAATAGATGAAGACGGAAATGCGAAAATAACCGATTTTGGCATTGCGATGGCCCTTAGTTCGACAAACATCACCCAAACAAACGCGGTGCTCGGTTCTGTCCATTATTTATCCCCAGAACAAGCAAGGGGAGGCATGGCCAATAAAAAATCAGACATTTACTCGCTTGGCATCGTCATGTTTGAGCTAATGACCGGACGTTTGCCGTTTTCTGGAGAATCAGCGGTATCAATCGCTTTGAAGCATCTACAATCCGAAACCCCGTCGCCGAAACGGTGGAACCCGGATATCCCGCAAAGTGTCGAAAACATTATCCTTAAAGCAACTGCAAAGGATTCGTTTTACAGATATGAAAGCGTGGATGAAATGCACGAGGATATCAGAACAGCCCTTGATCCTGATCGATTGAATGAAAAACCGTTTGAAATTCCTGAAGATAACGATGTCACTAAGGTGATTCCAATCATCACAAACGACAAATTCGTTTCAGACATTGATCAAACGATCGTTCGGGGCCCGGAAAAGGATACAGTGGCCGAAGAGGACACAAAGCTGGCAGTAAAAACAAATAAAAAGAAAAAAGATAAAAAGAAAAAAGCAAAAGACGGAAAGAAGAAAAGTAAGCTTCCAATCATTCTAGTTTCGCTTTTTTTATTAATGGTGACCCTTGGGATATTGACCATCACTGTTTTCCCGGATATGTTGGCAACCGATGAAGTAGCGGTTCCTGATGTGAGGGGCGAAGAATTGGAAGAGGCCATTTCACAGCTTCTTGAAGCAGGATTCGACACCGGTGCTATAATAGAAATCGAAGATAAGGAAATTGAAGCCGGAAAAGTCGTCCAAACCGATCCGGAAGCAGGCAAAGTTGTCAAAAAAGGAAAAGAAATCAAAATCTACCAAAGCATTGGCCTAGAAAAGCTGGAAATCACGGATTATACCGGGAGAAAAATAGAAGATATCGAACCGCTTCTGAAAGAAATGGAATTTAAGGACGTCAAAGTGACAGAGGAATTTGACAACAGTGAAAATGGGACGATTCTATCCCAAAACCCAAGACCTGGCGATGAAGTCGTCGCTTCAGAAACCGTTTTTGAACTCACTGTCAGCAAAGGTCCCGATAAAATCACATTAAAGGATCTAACAAATTTCAACAAAGAAAGCTTGGATGATTACGCAAACGAAGTGGGTATTAAAATTAGTCAAAGTGAAAAACACCACGATTCCGTAAGAGAAGGCAATGTCATCTCGCAATCACCGCGCCCTTACGCGAAAATAGACAAAGGCAGCACCGTGAACGTAGTGGTATCGCGGGGAAGAGAAGAGATTCCGCCCAAGGTTGTAACAAAGGATATTGTTATCGAATATGATCCGGAAGCCGCAGGGAAACCTCAGGAAATCCAAATTTTCATTGAAGACTTGACTCGGGACATGACCGAGCCGGTTGAAACGGTTCTCATAACCGAATCGATCAGGCGCAAGCTGGATTTTATGGTTCCTCATGACAAGAAAGCAGGCTATAAAGTAATGAGGGATGGAAATGTCATCATGGACGAAGTGGTTCCATATCCGGATGAATGATTAAAAAAGGAGTGAAGCTATGCCTGAAGGCAAGATTATTAAAGCGCTCAGCGGTTTTTATTACGTTCTTGACGGCAACGAAACGATCCAATGCAGGGGCAGAGGCATTTTTCGCAAAAATAAGATAACTCCCCTGGTCGGTGATCATGTTGTTTACCAGGCTGACAATCCAACTGAAGGTTACCTCATGGAGATTAAAGAGCGGAAGAATGAACTCATCCGGCCTCCAATCGCTAATGTGGATCAAGCAATCCTTGTGTTTTCAGCGGTTGAACCAGACTTCAGCACAACGTTGCTTGACCGGTTTTTAGTGCTGATCGAGGATAATGAAATTGAACCGATTATTTGCATAAGCAAAATGGATATTGTCCCAGATGCGGACCGGTCTCGATTAGAAGAATATGTGAAATATTATGCTGCGATCGGCTACACGGTCTTGACAACATCCTCGGTCTCTTCTGAAGGGACGAAAGTGCTCCAGCCATATTTACAAGAAAAAACGAGCGTGTTTGCTGGACAGTCAGGTGTTGGTAAGTCTTCGTTGCTGAACGCGATAAATCCCGAACTTGAATTAAAAACGGATGATATTTCCTCGCATCTTGGAAGGGGAAAACATACGACAAGACATGTAGAGCTGATTCATATCGGGACGGGTCTTGTCGCCGACACTCCTGGCTTTAGCGCACTGGAGTTTTTGGAAATGGAAGTTGAGCGCCTGTCGTATTGCTTTCCAGAAATATATAAAACGGGCGAGAAATGCAAGTTCCGCGGTTGCCTTCATGACAAGGAACCGAAATGTGCCGTTAAAGAAGCAGTGGAGACCGGGGATATCAGGCAATACCGTTATGACCACTACATGCAATTCTTAGAGGAAATTAAAGAGAGAAAGCCGAGGTATTAGATATGGTTAAGATTGCTCCATCTATTTTAGCCGCTGATTTTTCCAGACTTGCTGAAGAGATTCTGGATGTTGAGAGAGGCGGGGCCGATTATATACATGTGGACGTGATGGATGGTCATTTTGTGCCGAATATAACGATTGGACCATTGATCGTGGAAGCAATTCGTCCGGTTACGAAGCTTTCGCTCGATGTCCATCTGATGGTTGAGAATCCGGACTCTTATATCGAAGCCTTTGCAAAAGCAGGCGCCGATTATATTACCGTTCATGTTGAAGCATGCGCGCATCTTCACCGTACGATCCAGTTAATCAAATCATTTGGGGTAAAAGCGGGTGTGGTGCTGAATCCGGCAACACCTGTCTCATCGATCCAACATGTCATCACTGAGATCGATATGGCCCTGTTAATGTCTGTTAACCCCGGGTTTGGCGGCCAGACATTTATCATGTCCGTTTTGCCAAAGATCAGCGAGGTTAAAGCACTCGCCGAAAAACATGATGCGACTATTGAAATTGAAGTGGACGGCGGCGTGAATCAAGAAACTGCCAAGCTATGCATCCAGCACGGGGCCAATGTTTTGGTTGCTGGCACCGCTATTTACAACCAGCCTGATCGAAAAAAAGCGATAGAAGCAATCAGGGGATAACTCCGCTATATTAGGAAGCCGGCCGCTATTTTGGAAGGTTTCCTTTTTACAATGTAGGATGGTGATAAAGTTGAAGATTTGCATTTTAGCAGGCGGGCCGCCGGAATTTTTACCAGACTTACACACATATAAGGATGTTTTATGGGTTGGGGTCGACAGAGGGGTACTGACATTGCTGGAAACAGGGATAACGCCGCAAGCTGCGTTCGGGGATTTTGACTCTGTTTCCGAGACAGAGATGCAAATGATCAGAAATGCCATGAAGGATATCCATCTTTATCCTTCTGAAAAGGACGAAACAGATCTCGAGATTGCTTTGCATTGGGCCATTGCACAGGCTCCCGGAGAGATCTATATTTTTGGCGCAACAGGCGGACGTTTGGATCATTTATTAGCGAACATTCAACTGCTGCTCAAAGAAGAAGTTCAAAACAAAATGGCAGGAACAGACATATTCATCATCGATAAAACAAATATTTTAACAGCCAAACTGCCCGGAGAGTATAAAATTAAGGCAATGCCCCGAAAAAAGTACGTTTCGTTCGTACCTATCACAACAGAAGTGAAAGGCATCACGTTGCAGGGTTTTAAATATCCCCTGGAGAACAGCCATATCATGATGGGATCGACCTTATGCATTAGCAACGAACTAATTTCTGAATCTGGTACTTTTTCGTTTTCAAATGGCATATTATTGGTGGTAAGAAGTAGTGATTAATATTCACACTCACAGTTATCATCAAATATAATATATTTCAGGTAATAGCTACCTGAGCTAATCTCGTATGAAAAGGTTTCATTTATAGGGATAGTGATATGTGCAGAGGAGGGGCATTATGAAATTTTATACAATCAAGCTGCCAAAAGTGCTGGGAGGCCTTGTCAGGGCGATGCTCGGTGCATTTAAAAAAGGTTGAGGAAAGCATAGATTGAGATGGCACCCTGTATAGTCAGGGTGTTATTTTTATATGTTGATCTTTTTTATCCTGCCTGTTGACTTCCGCTCCGGGCGCTCGCTTTCCGCGGGCAGTCCGGGAGCCTCCTCGGCGAAAAGCGCGCCTGCGGGGTCTCCCCTATCCTGATCTTCCCGCAGGAGTCTCGCATCCTCCGCTCCAATCAACGTAGACAAACTTGCTGAATCCAGGTTTACCTATAGTCTTTTGTGTGTGGAAAATTAGTTTTCGTTTAAATCAGCTGAACTGCCGTGTCAATCCGCTTCTTCGTCTGTCGCATCATATAAAAAGGCAGGTGCCTCTACGAAAGGACACCTGCCTTGAACATTATACGCGCTCTACTTTGCCAGATTTAAGGGCTCTTGTAGAAACGTATACACGCTTAGGTTTACCGTCAACTAAAATACGCACTTTTTGAAGGTTAGCACCCCATGTACGCTTATTAGCATTCATAGCGTGGGAGCGTTTGTTTCCAGAACGAGTTCTTCTTCCTGTGATCACACATTTACGTGCCATGTATTATTCCCTCCTAACTACCGCAAGCTTAAGTTTCAAAAATTATCTTAAGTCTTTTCGCAAATACTTTAATAATTTATCATACCTTTGGCGATAATGCAATCATTCAATTCATTCCTTTCAAGAAAAAACCCTTGACATACTACACTAAGAATTGGTTTATTAGTATCAGTGTGACTATTACTTTTAAAACAAGGGACAATATAGTAAAATGTCTTTAGCTAAGGAGATTTTGGGAGGGGGAAAGTGTATGTCCATCGAATTACAAACAAAATTCGGGCAAATTGATATATCCAATGATGTTATTGCGACAGTTGCCGGAGGAGCCGCTGTTGACTGCTATGGTATAGTAGGAATGGCTTCTAAAAAGCAATTAAAGGACGGCATTGCTGAAATATTAAGAAGAGAGAACTTCACTAAAGGTGTTATCGTCCGCCAGGAAAACGATCAGGTACATATCGATATGTTCATTATCGTCAGCTATGGAACAAAAATTTCCGAGATTGCGCATAATGTACAATCAAAGGTAAAATACACCCTGGACAAAACGGTCGGATTAGCTGTGGACTCCGTAAATATTTTTGTACAGGGAGTTCGCGTGACAAACCCTTAAGTCGAGGAGGAAAGTTTTGTGTCAATTACAAGTATAAATGGAAAACGATTCGCGGAGATGATCATTCAAGGTGCCAACCATCTGGCAGCTAATGCTAATATGGTGGATGCTCTCAACGTTTTCCCAGTGCCGGATGGTGATACCGGTACGAACATGAATTTGTCTATGACTTCCGGAGCAAAGGAAGTACAAAATAACGTACAAGAACATATTGGAAAAGTAGGAACCTCTTTATCACGAGGATTGCTTATGGGAGCACGCGGAAATTCCGGTGTCATCCTGTCACAATTGTTCCGCGGATTTTCAAAATCGATTGAAACGAAGGCTGAAATTAACAGCCAGGAATTCGCAGGCGCATTGGAAGCGGGAGTGGAAACGGCGTATAAAGCTGTTATGAAGCCTGTTGAAGGTACAATTCTTACCGTTGCCAAAGATGCGGCTAAACAGGCTGTTGCGTCCGCAAAGAACCAAAAGGACATCATCGCGGTGATGCAGGATGTTGTAAAAGAAGCGAAGGCCTCACTTAACCGTACGCCCGACCTGCTTCCAGTCCTTAAGGAAGTAGGTGTCGTTGATAGCGGTGGCCAGGGACTCGTATTCGTTTATGAAGGGTTTCTCGCTGAATTGAAAGGGGAGCAACTCCCTGATACACCTTCCAGTGTTCCGACGATGGATGAACTTGTCAGTGCTGAACATCATATCAATGTCCAGGGTCATATAAATACAGAAGATATCGTTTTTGGCTATTGTACGGAGTTCATGGTCAGATTGGAAGCGGACAAGACCGCCAAGAAACCATTCGTTGAAGAAACGTTCCGCAATGATTTAAGTGAATTCGGAGATTCTTTATTGGTTATCTCAGATGATGAAATCGTAAAGGTACATATTCACTCTGAAGAGCCAGGGAACTGTCTGAACTATGGCCAGCAATACGGAAGCCTGATCAAACTTAAGATTGATAACATGCGAGAGCAGCATTCTAGCATCGTGGGTGAAACACACGCCCCGCTTAAAACGGCTGTAAATGAGAAGCCTAAGAAAAAGGAAGAATACGGGATTGTGTCCGTCGCAATGGGCTCTGGCATAAGCGATCTGTTCAAGAGCATTGGCGCCAAATCCGTGATTCAAGGCGGACAAACGATGAATCCAAGTACGGAAGATATCGTCAAAGCTGCCCGCGAAGCGAACGCGAAGAATATTGTCATTCTGCCAAATAACAAAAACATTATCATGGCAGCCGAGCAGGCTGCAGAATTGCTGGATGAGAATGTTATCGTCATTCCTTCCAAGACTGTCCCACAGGGGATGTCAGCTTTGTTGGCATTCAATCCTTCCGGAAGTGCCGAGGACAATGAAAAGGCCATGAAAGAAGCTCTTTTACATGTGAAGACAGGCCAAATCACGTATGCGGTCCGCGACACAAGCATTGATGGGCTTGAAATCGAAACAGGCGATTTCATGGGCCTTGCCGAAGGAAAGATCCAAGTGAAAAATAAGAGCAAGCTCCAAACAGCGAAAGAACTTCTCTCTAATATGATGGATGAAGATTCAGAGATTCTTACAATCCTATATGGCGAAGATGCGACGAAGGAAGAGGTTGACGAGCTGGTGGCGTTTTGTCACGAAAACTTCGAGGATGCCGAGATCGAGATCCATAACGGAAACCAACCGTTATACTCGTTCATTTTCTCTATTGAATAAATGACACGCCCGGTAACGATCCTTTAGAGGTGATGAGCTGGCGTAGTTGCACTTAAGAAGATTGGAAGGTGAGACTTTCCAATCTGTTAAAAAAGAAACTGCATGTTTGACCGTGCAGTTTCTTTTTTGTTTGTGTATGATAGGAGTAGGGGAAAATCAGTTCCCTGTTTTCCCATGCATATGAAAGTAAAACTGCGGTTCAGGAGGCAGAATAAATTATGAAATATAAGAGTGTATTTGACATAATCGGTCCAGTTATGATTGGTCCGTCTAGCTCGCATACGGCTGGTGCCGCAAGAATCGGTAGGGTAGCGCGGGATTTATTTGGACGAGAGCCTGAGTGGGCGACCATTTCTTTTTACGGATCTTTCGCGAAAACCTTTAAAGGGCACGGTACGGATGTGGCAATCGTTGGAGGATTGCTCGACTTCGACACATATGATGAGAGAATTAAAGAATCACTTGAAATTGCCAGAAGCAAAAAAATAAAAATTAAGTTTATAGAAGAGGAAGCCATTACCAATCACCCCAATACGGCAAAAATAATCATGGGTGATAAAGGCGGCGAGATGGAATTAACGGGCATTTCCATTGGCGGAGGGAAAATCGAGATTATTGAATTGAACGGTTTTGTACTGAAGCTTTCCGGCCATCACCCGGCTATACTCGTGGTTCACAATGACCGTTTTGGGGCCATAGCCAACGTTTCAAATATCTTGGCGAAACACCGAATAAATATCGGGCAAATGGACGTTTCTCGTAAAGAAAAAGGCAAGATGGCATTGATGACCATTGAGGTAGACCAAAATATTGAAGAAGCGGTGCTCAGTGAAATTTCGGCCCTGCCAAACATTGTACAGGTAGCACGAATCTCGGATTGATTCACTGAAAAAATATGAAAACGCATACAAAATCCATATCCAGAGGAGGAGAATGAATGTTCCGCAATGTTGCTGAATTGGTAGAATTAGCAGAATCAAAGAATACTAAGATATCGCACATCATGATTGAGCAGGAAATGGAAGTGACAGGCAAAGCCCGTGAGGAAATCCTCCGTCAGATGGAAATAAATCTTGATGTGATGGAACAAGCGGTTGAACGAGGACTTAAAGGCGTAAAGTCTCATTCCGGCCTGACCGGTGGAGATGCTGTCTTGCTTCAGGAATATATTAAAAAGGGGAATTTCTTATCGGGGGAATTGCTTTTGGATGCAGTCAGCAAAGCAGTTGCCACTAATGAAGTGAACGCGGCGATGGGAACAATTTGTGCCACTCCTACAGCGGGTTCGGCGGGGGTTGTGCCCGGGACGTTATTTGCGGTACAACGGAAGCTCAATCCGACCCGTGAACAAAAAATAGAATTTCTATTTACGGCAGGCGCTTTTGGATTCGTGGTCGCAAACAATGCATCGATTTCCGGGGCTGCAGGCGGCTGTCAGGCTGAGGTAGGCTCTGCGGCTGGTATGGCGGCTGCGGCAATTGTTGAGATAGCCGGCGGCACTCCTTCGCAAAGCGCTGAGGCAATGGCGATCACTCTGAAGAATATGCTTGGCCTCGTATGTGATCCCGTAGCGGGCCTCGTAGAAGTTCCTTGCGTGAAGCGAAATGCGATGGGAGCGGCTAATGCGATGGTTGCCGCCGATATGGCGTTAGCGGGGATCACAAGCAGGATACCGTGTGATGAAGTGATTGGTGCCATGTTCAAGATCGGTCAATCAATGCCGTCCGCATTAAGAGAAACTGCGCAGGGAGGGTTGGCGGCAACACCTACAGGCCGTGAATTAGAAGCGAAAATATTCGGCTTGCCGCTCATGAAAAAGTGATAACAAATATACAGGATTCCGTAACAGCCATTAAAGGAATAGGCGATGAATCAGCGGCTGCGCTTCATGAAATGAGCATCTACACGATTGGGGATCTTATCGAGCATCTTCCATATCGTTACGAGGATTATCGCCTGAAAGACCTAGAAGAAACGGAGCATGATGAAAGGGTCACCGTTGAAGGCAAAATTCACAGTCAGCCAACATTGGGGTATTTCGGAAGAAAGAAATCCCGGCTTACCTTTAAAGTGCTGGTCGGGCGTAATTTAATAACGGTAACGTATTTCAATCAGCCGTATTTAAAAAATAAGCTTAGCATCAATGACATTGTGACAGTAACAGGCAAATGGGACCGGCACCGCCAAACCATTAACGGAAGTGAATGCCAGATCGGTCCATACCGGAAAGAAAAAGAATTTGAACCTGTATACTCGACGAAGGGAAGCATTACAGTAAAAGGGCTGCGCCGCTTTATAGCCAATGCTTTTTCACAGTACGGGCAGGAAATTGAAGAAAATCTGCCCCAGCGGTTTTTGGATGAATATAAGCTGCCTTCTCGTAAGGATGCTTTGCGCGGCATGCATTTTCCTTTGTCTGAGAACGATGTGAAACACGCGCGCAGACGCTTCGTTTACGAGGAATTTTTATTTTTTCAGCTTAAGATGCAGGCGATCCGAAAGGTTCAAAGAGAACAGTCAAAAGGAATCGAGCAGTCATATAAACTTGATTCTTTGAAGGGATTTATCGATTCCTTGCCTTTCCCGTTAACAAATGCCCAAAAAAGAGTGGTCAATGAAATAATGGCGGACATGAAATCTCCCTACAGGATGAACAGGCTGCTCCAGGGGGATGTAGGCTCCGGAAAGACTGTTGTGGCCGCAATTGCCCTGTTCGCTTCTGTCTCTGCGGGGTATCAAGGTGCGCTTATGGTGCCAACTGAAATTTTGGCAGAGCAGCATGCAGGCTCCCTTCATTCGATGCTTGAGCCTCCAGGGATTCGCACAGCACTTTTGACCAGTTCGGTCAAAGGGAAGAAACGCCGGGAGCTCCTGCAGGCTTTGCAGGATGGCGAAATTGATATTTTGATCGGAACCCATGCGCTAATCCAGGATGAAGTCAATTTCAATAATCTCGGATTGGTTATCACTGATGAACAGCATCGTTTTGGCGTAGAACAGAGGAGAGTGCTCCGCGAAAAAGGCGAGAATCCCGATGTGCTGTTCATGACGGCGACACCGATTCCTAGAACGCTTGCGATTACGGTTTTCGGAGAAATGGATGTTTCTGTTATCGATGAAATGCCTGCAGGGAGAAAAGCGATTGAAACATTCTGGGCCAAGCATGAGATGCTGGACAGAATCTTGAGCTTCGTAGAAAAAGAGCTTCGACAGGGAAGGCAGGCCTATGTCATCTGCCCGTTAATCGAAGAATCTGAGAAGCTCGACTTACAGAACGCGCTCGATGTTCACGCCACATTTTCCCAATACTTTGGCGATCGCTTCCGCATAGGGCTGATGCATGGCCGGCTGCCTTCCGATGAAAAGGAGACGGTGATGAAGGAATTTAGCCAAAATGAGTTGCAGGTTCTTGTCTCGACGACAGTTGTTGAAGTCGGTGTAAACGTACCGAATGCAACGATCATGGTCATCTATGATGCGGAGCGCTTCGGATTGGCTCAGCTTCATCAGCTTCGCGGCCGGGTAGGACGGGGCAGTGAGCAATCGTATTGTATTTTGCTCGCGGACCCAAAATCCGAGGTCGGCAAGGAACGGATGAAAATAATGACCGAAACGAATGATGGATTTATCGTTTCAGAAAAGGATTTGGAACTTCGGGGACCAGGGGACTTCTTCGGCAAGAAGCAGAGCGGCCTTCCTGAATTCAAAGTAGCCGACATGGTCCACGATTACCGGGCGCTTGAAGTCGCGAGAGATGACGCTGTAAAGCTCATAGCTTCAGAAAGCTTTTGGAAGGATCCGGAATATCTTCCGTTGCGGAATTACCTTGAAGAAACAGGCGTTTTAAATGGGGAAAAGCTAGACTGATTTGACCACGAAGTGGCAGCCCTTGTCGATGGTCCCTACTTGCAAGGCGCTTCCGCTTAGGCCCACACGATGTGGGTCATGAAGGCGAAGACATAAGGACGTGGTGCTCTTAGCCTTCGTTCCTTGATTTAGTGTTGTCTAGCTGCAGCGCCTAGCCGCTCGGGGTCATAAGCCAAACCGCTCCAGAGCTGCCACAGGATGTGGTGACGTCGGCGTTCGTCACAGGACGTGACGGAAATTAGCCGACGTTCCTTACTTGATTTCCTGCGCGATTCGTCTTATGCCTGTCGCGGCTGAGCAAGGCGCTTCCGCTTTTCTTTATAGATTGCGAGATTACATTCCTATCTTGCAATCTGTTTTTAATATATATATACTACTATTAGTACCTAGTCATAATACTACGGATGGTGACCTTCATATGAAAAAAAATAAGAAGGAACGCCAGCTTCTGTTAATGGAAACGATTAATGAAAATCCGTTTATAACAGATGATGAGCTGGCTGGAAGATTCGCTGTGAGTGTCCAGACAGTCAGGCTTGATCGTCTGGAACTTTCGATTCCCGAGCTGCGGGAAAGAATCAAGACTGTCGCGGAAAAAAGATTCAGCGATGAAATACGCGCACTTCCACTGGATGAAGTGATCGGGGAAGTAATCGATATAAATCTTGATGAGAACGCGATTTCTATATTAGATATAAAAAAAGAGCATGTATTTAAACGGAATGGCATCGCCCGAGGTCATCATTTGTTTGCCCAGGCCAATTCCCTTGCTGTAGCTGTCATTGATGATCAGCTTGCCTTGACGGCTAAAGCTAATATTATATTTTCCCGGGCAGTGAGGGAGAATGAGAGAGTGGTCGCCAAAGCTAAAGTTTTAGAAACCGATCTGAATGCGGATCGCACCTCAGTGGAGGTAAATAGTTTCGTAGGGAACGAACTGGTTTTCAAGGGTGAATTTGAAATGTTCCGATCCAATCAGCAGGAAAAGGATGAAGAAGAATGAAAATAGCAATCGATGCGATGGGCGGAGATAACGCGCCAAAGGAAGTCGTGCTTGGTGCATTGAAGGCTGTCAGGGAGTTTCCCGATATCGAAATTTTATTAGTTGGAAACGAGACGGACATAAACAAGCATTTAACAAACGGTGAAAGAATATCCGTCCTACATACAGAAGAAAAAATATTAGCGACCGACGAACCGGTGCGCGCAGTTCGTCGTAAGAAAACAGCGTCCATGGTGCTTGCAGCCCAGCAGGTGGTGGATGGTGCAGCAGATGCTTGTATCTCTGCCGGAAACACGGGAGCGTTGATGGCATCCGGATTGTTTGTGATTGGACGCATTGAAGGGATAGAGCGTCCGGCACTTGCGCCAACGCTTCCAACCATTGATGGTAAAGGGTTTGTCCTTTTGGATGTCGGCGCAAATGCGGATGCGAAACCGGAGCATTTGCTGCAGTTTGCCATCATGGGCTCGATTTATGCTCAAAAGGTTAGAGGCATTGCTAACCCTCGTGTCGGACTTCTGAATATCGGTACAGAAGAGAAGAAGGGGAATGAGCTTACTAAGCTCGCATTCGATCTTTTAAAAGAGGGAGATATTAATTTCGTCGGCAATGTGGAAGCGAGGGATTTATTAGAAGGCCCTGCGGACGTCGTCGTAACGGATGGTTTTACCGGAAATATGGTGTTGAAGACAATTGAGGGAACGGCTATGTCCGTTTTTTCCATGCTGAAAACGGCATTGATGAGCAATATGAAAAGCAAGCTTGCTGCCGGGATGTTGAAACCAGAATTAAGGGGCATTAAGAATCAAATGGATTATTCTGAATATGGCGGAGCCGGATTATTCGGTTTGAAGGCGCCGGTCATCAAAGCTCACGGTTCTTCGGATGCCAACGCGTTTTTTAATGCGATCAGGCAGACGAGGGAAATGGTCCAGCATGATGTCATTAAGAATATTCGTTTAATGATTGAAAATCGATAACCTTATCAAGATAGGAAGTGTGCAAATGGGAAAGATTGCTTTTGTATTTCCGGGGCAGGGTTCGCAGACGGTTGGAATGGGCAAAGATTTGTTTGATAAGTCTGATGTGGCAGCAGAGGCTTTTCAAGCTGCGGATCGGAAATTAGGTTTTTCGCTATCACAATTAATCTTTAACGGACCTAAAGAAACATTAACGTTAACTACAAACGCACAGCCTGCCTTACTTACGACAAGCTATGTTTTTTATCAGGCGCTGGACTCAGCAGGCATTAAGCCTGATTATACGGCAGGGCACAGTCTGGGAGAATACTCTGCATTAGTCGCTTCCGGTGCGTTAAGTTTTGATGATGCTGTCTATACTGTCAGAAAGCGCGGCGAGTTCATGGAAGAGGCCGTGCCGAACGGACAGGGCTCGATGGCGGCGATTCTTGGGATGGAACGTGAACCTTTAATCGGGATTACCGAAGAAGTTTCTTCCGGAGGAAAACCTGTGCAGCTAGCCAATATTAATTGTCCGGGACAGATTGTCATTTCCGGCAGCACTGAAGGCGTACTGGCGGCATGCGAACTCGCCAAGGAAAAAGGGGCAAAACGAGCAATTCCATTAGAAGTGAGCGGTCCTTTTCATTCTTCATTAATGAAACCAGCTGCTTCCCGCTTTGAGAAGACATTGGAAGAAGTTGCGATTAGGGAAGCCGCCATTCCAGTGATTTCGAATGTAACCGCAGAGCCGATCCATATACCTGAAGAAATAAAAGAAAAACTTTTGGAGCAGCTATATTCGCCGGTGTTATGGGAGGACAGTGTGAGAACATTGCTTTCGCTCGGCGTTGATACGTTTGTTGAAGTAGGTCCCGGAAAAGTGCTAAGCGGGCTGATTAAAAAGATAGATCGTTCTGCTGTTATTTTTTCAGTGAATGACGAGGAAAGCCTGGTAAAAACCATTGAATCATTAAGAGGGGTGGATACGGATGCTTAAAGGAAAAGCAGCACTTGTTACCGGCGCATCGCGGGGGATCGGTAAAGAAATCGCATTGGAGCTTGCAAGACAAGGCGCAAGCGTCGCCGTCAATTATTCAGGTAGCGCGGCCAAAGCGATTGAGGTTGTTGATGAGATCAAAGCAATGGGAAGGGAAGCGTTCGCTGTCCAATGCAATGTTGCCGATTCTGAATCTGTTACGGAAATGATAAAAAACGTGATTGATCAATTCGGCTCACTGGATATACTCGTCAACAACGCCGGGATTACCCGTGATAATCTTCTTATGAGGATGAAGGAAGAAGAATGGGATGCTGTCATCAACACGAACTTAAAAGGCGTTTTCCTTTGCACCAAAGCTGCTACCCGCCAAATGATGAAGCAAAGGAGCGGCAGAATCATTAACATCGCCTCCATCGTCGGCATCAGTGGCAATCCGGGGCAGGCTAACTATGTCGCGGCCAAGGCGGGAGTGATCGGCCTGACGAAAACTACGGCAAAAGAGCTTGCCACAAGGGGAATAACCGTAAATGCCGTTGCACCTGGGTTTATTTCCACCGATATGACGGACAAGCTTACTGTAGAAGTTCGCGAGGCGATGCTGCAGCAAATCCCGCTCGCCCGTTTCGGAGACCCTAAGGATATTGCCGGTGTCACTGTCTTTCTTGCCTCCGAGGCTGGCTCCTATATGACTGGCCAGACGCTTCATGTGGATGGCGGAATGGTTATGTAGCGTTCCAGTTAACAATATATTTATTAATTTCGGGAAATACACTATAATGGCTTGAGGGGAGGTGAATGCAGTGGCAGATGTACTAGAGCGTGTAACAAAAATCGTCGTGGACAGATTAGGTGTCGAAGAATCAGAAGTAAAACCTGAAGCTTCGTTCAAAGAAGATCTAGGTGCCGATTCCCTTGATGTAGTTGAACTTGTTATGGAACTTGAAGACGAGTTTGGGATGGAAATTTCAGATGATGATGCTGAAAAGATCGCCACAGTTGGTGATGCTGTGAATTACATACAAAGCACTATGTAATTAAATGCATTCAAAGCTTAAAGCTCCGTTTTTTAAACGGGGCTTTCTCTTATACCGACATTTGGTTATGATAGTACTAGGCTTATATAGGCCGATGATTTTTAGAAATGTACGGAGGGTACAATGTTTAGGAATGGAAATAATCGCAGGCAAGGGAATCCAGAAAATAAATTTAAGCAATTTCAGGAAAAAGTCGGTTTTCAGTTTCATGATGAGAAATTGCTAAAGCAAGCATTTACCCATTCATCTTATGTGAATGAGCATCGCCGTAAGCCTTACGAGGATAATGAAAGGCTTGAATTTTTAGGAGACGCAGTTCTAGAGCTTACCATTTCTAATTTCTTATTTAACAAATATCCGTTGATGAGTGAGGGAGAGTTAACAAAACTCCGAGCAGCTATCGTCTGCGAACCTTCGCTTGTTTCCTTTGCGAACTCACTGTCCTTCGGGGAATTGGTTTTGCTTGGAAAAGGCGAGGAAATGACGGGCGGAAGGGCGCGTCCTGCCTTGCTCGCTGACGTTTTCGAAGCCTTCATCGGGGCTTTATATTTGGATTTGGGTCTGGACGCAGTTGTCCAGTTTTTGCAAAATGTTGTCTTTCCTAAAATAAATGAGGGTGCTTTTTCTCATGTGATGGATTATAAAAGCCAATTACAGGAATTGGTTCAAAGAGAGGGTACCGGTGTTCTGGAGTATAAGATTCTTCAGGAAAAAGGCCCGGCACATAATCGGGAATTCGTCTCGACTGTCTCTTTAAACGAGGAAATAATGGGGACCGGCACGGGCAGGTCCAAAAAGGAAGCAGAACAACATGCGGCACAGCACGCGCTGACTTCCATTAAAGAAAAAAGAAACATACAGTAACAGCTATATAAGTTGATGCTGACCAACATCTTTGGTTCATTCATGTGAAACTTATGTTTCACATGCCTTTCAGCAAAGCTGAAAGGTTGCTTCAACTGCATAGGTCCAAGAGAAAGTCAGCTTTCTCTTGACCTATGCAATTGGAGCTTAAATGAGCCAAAAATCAACAATATTATTCATCAATTCATCAACCTTTAATTCAACTTATATATGTACGAAGCTAGAAGAAAGGGGAAGAGTAATGTTCCTCAAACGCTTAGATGTTGTAGGATTTAAATCATTTGCAGAAAAAATTTCTGTGGACTTTGTTCCCGGTGTAACAGCGGTGGTAGGTCCAAACGGGAGTGGCAAAAGCAATATCACTGACTCGATTCGCTGGGTGCTTGGGGAGCAGTCTGCCAAATCGCTGCGCGGAGTGAAAATGGAAGATATCATTTTCGCCGGAAGCGATTCACGTAAAGCATTGAACTTTGCGGAAGTCTCGTTGACACTGGATAACGAGTCAAATTCCTTGCCGATTGATTTTCATGAAGTAAGTGTGACCCGCCGCGTATTCCGATCAGGCGAAAGTGAATTTTTCATCAATAAACAGGCCTGCAGACTGAAGGATATCGTGGACTTATTTATGGATTCAGGGCTCGGGCGGGAAGCATTTTCGATCATTAGCCAGGGGAAAGTGGAAGAAATCCTGAGCAGCAAGTCGGAGGAAAGACGGGTAATCTTCGAGGAAGCAGCTGGTGTTTTAAAATATAAGACCCGAAAGAAAAAGGCAGAGAGCAAGCTTTCGGAGGCACAGGAAAATTTAAACCGGGTAAACGATATTCTCCATGAACTGGAAGGACAGGTTGAACCGCTCAAGATTCAATCTTCCCTAGCGAAAGAATATCTCGAAAAAAAAGATGAACTCGAACAAATAGAGGTTGCTTTAACCGTCCATGAAATCGAAGCCCTTCATGAAAAATGGCAGAAATTATCAGCCGAATTGGAGGAGCATAGTGATAAAGAAGCGAGAATGTCTGCCGATCTTCAGGAGAAAGAATCCAGAGTCGAAGGAATTCGTGAAAAAATCACGATGCTTGATGAATCGGTCAACCAGCTACAGGAAGTATTGCTTGCCGCCAGTGAAGAGCTTGAGAAACTCGAGGGACGCAAAGAAGTTTTAAAAGAACGCAAGAAAAATGCGAGCCAAAATAAACAACAGCTGGAAAAGTCGATCGAGGAAGCTGAAAAGCGAATCGCTCTTTTATCAGAGCAAAAACAGCACGAGAATAAAGCGCTCTCTGAGCTCGAAGCTGAAGTTAAACAGCTGCATGAAAACTTGAACGAAAAGCAAAAAGGATTAAGTCTGCTCAATGGGAACCTCGATGAAACAATTGAGATGAAAAAAAGTGATTACATCGAATGGCTGAATAAGCAGGCTGCTTCGAAGAATGAACTGCAATTTTTACAGCAGCAGCAAAATCTGCAAGAAAACCGGAATGCTAAGCTTGATCAGGACAATGCTAAGTTTCTTGACGAAAGACTTGAAATTGAAGAGAAGAAAGCCGGACTGCAAGCAGCGCTTGAAGCCGTTCATAAAGAATTGGAGATTCAGATCCATTTGTATAGAGAGGATCAAAGAAAGCTTGAAAATATAAGGTCATCCTATCAAAAGCAGGAAACGACCCTTTACCAGGCTTATCAGTTTTTGCAGCAGTCTAAATCACGCAAAGAAATGCTTGAGGAAATGGAAGATGATTATGCGGGATTCTTCCAAGGGGTAAAGGAAGTATTAAAAGCAAAAAATGGCACCCTTTCCGGCGTAGAAGGCGCAGTAGCCGAGTTAATTGCCGTTCCGAAACAGTATCAAACGGCAATTGAGACCGCACTCGGCGGGGCTATGCAGCATGTTGTCATGGATAATGAAGAACATGCGAGACAGGCTATCGCTTATTTAAAGAAAAATGGATACGGCCGCGCAACCTTTCTGCCTTTATCCGTAATCAAAGGCCGTGAACTGCCTCAAACACAGCTGAACTTGATGCGTAATCACGCCTCATTTATCGGCAGAGCGGCAGATTTAATTGAGTATGGTGATAAATACGAGGCAATCGCCACAAACCTGCTTGGTACAGTCGTCATTACGAAGGATTTACAAGGAGCTAACGAGCTTGCCAGACTTGTCCAGCATAAATATCGGTTTGTGACCCTCGACGGCGATATCGTCAATCCCGGTGGTTCAATGACCGGAGGTGCGCTTAAACAGAAGAATTCATCATTGCTTTCCAGAAAAGGCGAGCTGGAAGAATTGAAAGAAAAGCTCGTCGGAATGGAAGACAAGACAAATAAGCTTGAACTGCATGTAAAACAGCTGAAAAGCGACGCAGCCAAACAGGAAGACAAAATTGAAGAAGTGAGAAAGTCCGGAGAAACACTCCGCCTAAAAGAACAATCCATTAAAGGCGACATCCGGGAAGTTGAGATTCAGGAGAAAAATATTAACGATCGACTTCATCTCTATGATCTCGATAAAAAGGCAATTGACGAAGAAAAGCAAGAAAAAAACGCCAGGATTGTTAACCTTCAAGAGCTTCTCGTAACATGTGAAGCCGAGATTAAAAAGCTTGATCAAGAGATAGAAGAGCTTACCAAGCAGAAGCAAACTCAACAGTCATCGAGAGAAACCCTTTCCGAAGAAACAAACGAGCTAAGGGTCCATCTTGCTTCAAGACGTGAGCAGCTGCAAAACCAGAAGGAAAAATACGAGCGGCTTGCAAGCGAACATGGTCTGGAAACTGAAAGAGCAGCCGAATTCAAGGAAGACCTTTCCTTGCTGACAGATGAGATGTCCGACAGTTCAAACGGTGAAGAGATGCTTGAAGAAGCAGCAACGGAAAAGCTTAAGGATAAAACAGGGACAATCGATTTAATAGCATCGAAACGGAAAGAGCGTACAGAGCTGCAAACAAACCTCGAGAACCTGGAACTTGAGCTTAAAGAGTTAAAACGTCAGCATAAAGGCATGGCCGAAGTTGTTAAAGATGAGGAAGTTAAATTAAATCGGATGGACGTTGAACTGGAAAATCGTCTGGACCATTTACGAGAAGAATATTTTCTGACATTTGAAGGGGCAAAAGAAAAGTACCCATTGTTGATCCCAGCCGACGAAGCGAAGAAAAAAGTAAAACTCATCAAGATGGCTATGGAAGAAATCGGCACGGTCAATCTTGGAGCGATTGAGGAGTATGAGCGGGTTTCTGAACGCTATGATTTCCTGATCGCCCAAAAAGATGATTTGCAACAGGCGAAAGACACGCTGTTCCAGGTGATCGAAGAGATGGACGATGAGATGAAACGCCGTTTTTCTGAGACTTTCTTTGCGATCCAAGCGGAGTTTGAAGAAGTTTTCAAAGCCCTCTTTGGCGGGGGAAGAGCTGAATTGAAGCTGACAAATCCGGATGATTTGCTCTATACAGGGGTAGATATCATCGCGCAGCCTCCTGGGAAAAAATTACAGAACCTTGGTCTGTTATCCGGCGGTGAACGGGCGCTGACCGCCATTGCACTGTTATTTTCGATTTTGAGAGTCCGCCCTGTCCCATTCTGTATCCTTGACGAGGTGGAAGCTGCGCTTGACGAAGCAAATGTCATGCGTTTCAGTCAATATTTAAAACGATACAGTGCCAATACGCAATTCATCGTCATCACCCACCGCAAAGGGACCATGGAAGAAGCGGATGTCCTCTACGGGGTAACCATGCAAGAATCCGGTGTTTCAAAGCTGGTTTCCGTGCGTTTGGAAGAAACGAAGGAATTCGCAGAAGTATAGAAATTAGTAAAGGAATGGATTACATGAGCTTTTTTAAGAAGCTGAAGGAAAAATTCACCGATCAGTCTGATTCTGTTTCCGAAAAGTTTAAACAGGGTTTATCGAAAACGCGTGATTCCTTTTCCGGAAGGGTAAACGACCTCGTTGCCCGATACCGTAAAGTGGACGAGGATTTTTTCGAGGAACTGGAGGAAATCCTGATTCAGGCTGACGTTGGTTTCGAAACGGTGATGGAGTTAATCGACGAACTGAAGTCAGAGGTAAAGCGACGCAATATTTCCGACCCTGCAGAAGTGCAATCGGTCATTTCGGAAAAACTCGTCGAGATTTATCAAGGAGAGGATGGAACAACCGCAGAGTTGAACATCCAGGAAAATGCCTTGACGGTTATTTTGTTTGTCGGTGTTAATGGTGTAGGAAAAACAACAACAATCGGTAAACTGGCCCACAAATATAAATCAGAAGGAAAATCGGTTATGCTGGCGGCCGGGGACACTTTCAGAGCCGGGGCAATTGATCAGCTTGAGGTGTGGGGAAAGCGTGTTGGAGTTGAAGTCATCAAACAAGCAGAAGGCTCAGATCCGGCTGCGGTCATGTTTGATGCTGTCCAATCTGCTAAGGCGCGTAAGGCTGATATCCTTATATGCGATACCGCAGGCCGGCTGCAGAATAAGGTCAACCTGATGAAGGAACTTGAAAAAGTTAACCGGGTGATCGAACGCGAGATTCCCGGCGCTCCGCATGAAGTGCTGCTTGTCTTAGATGCAACAACAGGCCAAAACGCACTGATTCAAGCTAAAACATTCAAGGAAGCGACAAATGTGTCCGGAATCGTTTTGACTAAACTGGACGGCACCGCAAAAGGCGGCATCGTCCTGGCCATCCGTAATGAACTGTCTATTCCGGTCAAGTTTGTCGGTCTCGGAGAACAGATGGACGATCTGCAGGAATTTGATGCTGAAAAGTATGTATACGGACTTTTTGCAGATTTAGTGGAGGAAGAATAATTTTAATGCGGACGGTACCCTGGGGGCCGTCCGGTTTTTTTAGATAAGAACATTCGTTGGGTCGCTACCAAATCGGATATTGGCTACAAAACCGAAATTCCCGCTACAAAAGACTCTAACCCGGCTACAAAACTGGAATTTCCGCTACAAAATCCCCGACTTGTCACAAAACTGAATCTTCGACTGCAAAATGTCCTAAACGTTACAAAAGTAACCAATCTTTTCAACCGCTCTTATTCTGTATAAATGCAACTATATTTCTGGCTTCTCCTAGCCAAGTTATCCTTACTATCTCCACCTTCAAGTGTAAAGGTTTTATCTTGACATCCACCCGAAAACTGTGTAAACTAATAACTTGTAAAGTGCTTTCACTTAACACATAAGGGGGCTTCGATATGCTTGAAAAAACAACGCGCATCAATTATCTGTATGATTTTTATCAATCGTTGTTGACAGAAAAGCAGCAGAGCTATATGTCCCTTTACTATTTGGACGATTACTCACTTGGCGAGATTGCCGACGAATATGAAGTAAGCAGGCAGGCAGTATACGACAATATAAAACGTACGGAAGCAATGCTTGAGGAATATGAAGCAAAGTTGTTATTATTTCAAAAATTTCAAGAGCGAACCAAATGGATTTCGGATATGAAGGAACTGGTTGAAAAGGAACACGTTTCGAAGGAGGAACTTCTATCCGTTGTCACAGAGCTTGAGAAGTTAGATTAGGAGGCGGGCAAGAATGGCATTTGAAGGATTGGCCGACCGACTGCAGAGTACGATGCAAAAAATTCGCGGTAAAGGGAAGGTCAACGAGGCTGATGTTAAAGAAATGATGCGGGAGGTCCGTCTCGCGCTATTAGAAGCTGACGTTAACTTTAAAGTCGTGAAGGATTTTGTGAAGCGTGTCAGTGAGCGGGCTGTAGGTCAGGAAGTACTAAAAAGCTTAACCCCCGGCCAACAGGTAATCAAGGTTGTTCAAGAAGAATTAACAGAGCTTATGGGCGGAGAGCAAAGCAAAATTGCTGTATCAAGCAGGCCGCCAACTGTTATCATGATGGTTGGTCTTCAAGGTGCGGGTAAAACGACGACCTCTGGAAAGCTTGCGAACCTACTTAGAAAAAAATACAACCGTACACCATTGCTCGTTGCGGCCGATATTTATCGTCCGGCGGCAATCCAGCAGCTCGAAACGCTCGGAAAACAACTAAGCATGCCAGTATTCTCATTGGGCGACCAGGTAAGCCCAGTGGAAATCTCCAGACAAGCCATCGAAAAAGCGAAGGAAGAGCATAACGATTATGTGCTGATCGATACGGCGGGACGTCTTCATGTCGATGAAAACCTGATGGGCGAGCTGAAAGACATCAAGGAATTGACGAAGCCGGACGAAATTTTCCTCGTAGTCGATGCCATGACTGGTCAGGACGCGGTCAACGTTGCCGAAAGCTTTAACGAACAGCTTGGCTTGACCGGCGTCGTTTTGACGAAGCTTGATGGCGACACACGCGGTGGTGCGGCGCTTTCGATTCGTGCTGTCAGCAACACGCCGATTAAGTTTGTCGGTATGGGTGAGAAATTGGATGCTCTTGAAGCATTCCATCCAGAGAGAATGGCCTCGAGAATTCTTGGAATGGGCGATGTTTTGACCCTTATCGAGAAAGCCCAGGCGAATGTCGATGAAGAAAAAGCCAAAGAACTTGAGAAAAAAATGCGCACCGCTTCGTTCACCTTTGACGATTTCCTGGACCAGCTTGGACAGGTCCGTAATATGGGGCCTCTTGACGACATCCTAAAAATGCTCCCTGGTGCCAATAAAATAAAGGGCATCGATAACATGTCGATCGATGAAAAGCAAATCGGCCATGTCGAAGCGATTATCCGTTCCATGAATAAGCATGAAAAGGAACATCCCGAGATTATTAACGCTGCGCGCAGAAAACGGATTGCGAAGGGAAGCGGTAGGTCCATACAGGAAGTGAACCGCCTTCTCAAGCAATTCGAAGACATGAAGAAAATGATGAAGCAAGTCACAAACATGCAAAAAGGGAAGAAAAAAGGCGGCTTTAAATTCCCTTTCATGTAGTATTGTTGTCTAGTTTCAGCGCCCAGCCGCTCGGACTTGCACAGGATGTGCTGACCTCGGTGTTTGCCACACGATGTGGCAGGTTTTAGCCGAGGATCCGCATAAGTCACACCGCTTCAGAAATCAGGATTTCCTGCGCGGTGCGTCTTATGCCTGTCGCACTTGTCCAGGATGGACTGGCGTCGACGTTCGCCACAGGACGTGGCGGCTGTTTAGTCGACGTTCCTAAATACAGGGCGCTTACACTTTTCTAATCTGTTAAGAAAAAAACCTTTACAACACATATGACATTTGATATTATACTATCTTGTGTAAAACTATTCGGAGGTGCTTGTTTATTATGGCAGTAAAAATTCGCTTAAAACGTATGGGAGCTAAAAAATCTCCTTTCTATCGTATTGTAGTTGCAGATTCTCGTTCACCGCGTGACGGTCGTTACATTGAAGTGGTTGGAACATACAACCCGATTACTCAACCGGCTAAAGTTGAGATCAACGAAGAACTTGTTTTAAAATGGATGCAAGACGGTGCAAAGCCATCTGACACAGTTCGTAACTTATTCTCAAAAGAAGGCATTATGGAAAAATTCCACAATGCTAAACTAAGCAAGTAATCGACCATTGTCTATGAAGGAATTAATCGAAACGATTGTTTCTGCACTTGTGGACCATCCCGAAGAAGTCCGAGTGACTTCGAGGGAGGAAGATGACAAAATCACCTTCATCCTTTCTGTAAGCAAGGATGATATGGGAAAAGTCATCGGAAAACAAGGGCGCGTTGCTAAGGCGATTCGGACTGTGGTCTATGCAGCAGGATCCTCACAGCATAAGAAAATCTATTTGGAAATTTCCGAATAAGGGAGGGGCTAACACCCTTCCTTTTTTAATATCATGGCTTTGTTAAATATTTCTGTGATGCTTGCTCATTTTAGCTCCAACTGCATAGGTCGCTGGGAAAGCGAGCTTTCTCTCGACCTATGCAGTTGGAGCAACCATTTAGCTTTGTCTCATGCATGAGACAAAAATATATGGGTCAACAGTTTTAAATTCATAAATTCAACTTTTATAAATTTCCCTGGTGGGACATTGCTCCCCATCCATGAAACGTTTGGAGTACTTTCGTTTCATGGATGGGGAGCTACCTTTCAGCAAAGCTGAAAGGCGTGTGAAAGCTTAGTTTCACACGAATGAACCAAAAATAATATTGATCAGCAATACTTTATAACAGAGCCAATATCATAAAAAAGTTTATTGCCTGTGTCTTAGGCTTTATAATAGAAAGACGCCTGAGTAGGATTCTGAAATCAGGAAATTCTAAAAAAATATACATAGCCATTACGTACCTAAGTTAAAGGAGGCGCTGGAATGAAAATTCTCCAGAATGTGATTGTCAATCAAGTATTGACCGACTCCAGCAAGAATCAGCTCCTTGAGAAATATAAGTCAAAGAAAGCACAACTGCAAAAAGAAGGCGACCAGCTGCGTTTCGAATTAAAGAAGCTTGAGAAGACGAAAAAGTTCCAACCAGGCAGTCTTCGCGCCCATTTTGAAAAAGAAATCAACAACAGGCAGGAAAAAATAAAACTTCTCGATTTCCAAATTGAGCAATTGGACATTCTGCCCATTGGCAGCGAGTTAAAGGAAAGAGAAGTTGAAAGCATTGTCGATGTTGAAATCGGCGCGAATTGGGATGAACTCATCCAAACGAAAACCATCGTAGTCAAAGATGGAATCGTCTCAGAAATCCGTTAGAGGTGAGAGAATGGAAAAATGGTTTAATGTCGGTAAAATCGTTAATACGCATGGCATCATGGGCGAAGTCCGGGTTATTTCAAGAACGGATTTCCATGAGGAGCGATATAAACCGGGCAATACGTTATATCTGTTTAAGGAAAATGAAAATGAACCCATTGCCTTGAAAATAATATCCCACCGCATCCATAAGAATTTTGATTTATTAACATTTGAAGATTACACCAATGTCAATTTATCAGAACGGCTCAAAGGTGGCATATTGAAGGTCCCGGAATCTCAGCTGGGAGAGCTGGATGAAGGAGAATTCTACTTTCATGAAATCATCGGCTGTACTATTTTCACCGATGAGGATGTCGAGATAGGGAAGATAAGCGAGATCTTAACGCCGGGTGCCAACGATGTCTGGGTCGTTAAAGGAAAAGGCGGAAAAGATATCTTGATTCCCTATATTGATGATATCGTTTCAGAGATTGATATTAACTCGAAAAAGATTACCATTGTTCCGATGGAAGGACTGCTCGATTGATGAAGATTGATATTCTGTCTATCTTTCCGGAAATGTTCGAAGGTGTCCTCGGCTCATCCATTTTAAAAAAAGCGGCCGAGAAGGAAGCCGTGACGTATAAAGTGACCAATTTCCGCGATTTTGCGGACAACAAGCACGGAACGGTCGATGATTATCCGTATGGGGGCGGAGCGGGAATGGTTTTGAAGCCGCAGCCGATTTTTGATGCGGTATCATCTTTAAATGAAGAAGCTGTGCAAAAGCCAAGGATTATCCTCTTATGCCCCCAAGGAGAGCGGTACAGCCAAAGAAAAGCGGAAGAGTTCGCTAAAGAGGAACACTTGATTTTCGTATGCGGCCACTATGAAGGCTATGATGAAAGAATCAGGGAGCATCTCGTTACCGATGAAATATCGATCGGCGATTATGTGCTTACTGGCGGGGAGCTGGGGGCCATGGTAATTATCGACAGCGTTGTCAGGCTGCTTCCCGGCGTGTTAGGCAATGAAGATTCTCCAGTGCTTGATTCCTATTCGTCTGGCTTGCTTGAGCATCCGCACTACACCCGTCCGGCTGATTTCCGCGGGATGAAGGTGCCTGATACGCTTGTATCAGGGAATCATAAGAAAATTGAAGAGTGGCGGATGAAGGAATCTCTGCGGCGGACATGGACGAGACGTCCGGATTTACTTAAAGATTATCAGCTAAGCGAGATCGAAAAGAAATTGCTAGAAGAGTTAAAAAAAGAAGTTTGACCATATTGCAATAGCCCCATATATATGGTATGATGATTTTCGTGACTTGGGTCCAAACGCTTAAGTCTTATAACGATGTTCCGCTGCAAAGACTAATTTGTAAGAGCATCCGGGAGGAGTAGAAAACTATGCAACAACTTATTCATGACATTACTAAAGAACAGCTTCGTGCTGACCTTCCTTCATTCCGTCCTGGTGACACTGTACGTGTACACGTAAAAGTTGTCGAGGGTACGCGTGAACGTATTCAGGTTTACGAAGGTGTTGTAATCAAGCGTCGTGGTGGCGGGATCAGCGAAACTTTCACTGTCCGTAAGATTTCTTACGGTGTCGGTGTAGAGCGTACATTCCCTGTGCACACACCAAAAATCGCCAACCTCGAAATAGTACGTCACGGTAAAGTACGCCGTGCCAAGCTGTACTATCTTCGTGAACTACGCGGTAAAAAAGCTCGTATCAAAGAGATTCGCCGCTAATAAAGTAATTTTCTTGAAAAAAGGAGCTTGTTCATCAGGCTCCTTTTTTAATGCTTTTCCTGAAAAAAAACTGCTTAAGGGAAGATTTACTCTTATTTGGCCGGATAGGTTTATTTTCCTTCCTATTTGTAAAATTAAATTGTAAGATGTTATTATTCTTATCATTAAGGGTGATGAAAATGGCGAAGAAGAAAAACGAGATTTGGGAATGGACAAAGGCGCTGATCATTGCCGTGCTTTTAGCGGTGGTCATCAGGTATTTCTTGTTCGCGCCAATCGTAGTTGAAGGCTTATCGATGATGCCAACACTGCACGACCAGGATCGTATGATTGTCAATAAAATCGGTTATACTTTTGGAGAACCTGACCGGTTTGATATTATCGTATTCCATGCTCCAGAAAAAAAGGATTACATAAAGCGCGTAATTGGTTTGCCTGGCGACCGGATCGAGTACAAGGACGATACATTGTATGTTAACGGCAAGGCTTATGAGGAACCTTATCTTGATGAATATAAAGAGCAGGTCATAGACGGGCCGCTGACCGAACCATTTACGTTAGAGGACTATATCGGTCGCGATACGGTACCGGAAGGAACCCTGTTTGTAATGGGTGATAACCGGCGCTTCAGCAAGGACAGCCGCCATATCGGCGCAGTAAAGATGGAAGACGTACTGGGGGAAACCGACATGGTCTATTGGCCGGTCGAAGATTTCCGGATGGTAAAATAGAAGAGCAAGAAAGGTGAACCCCATTGACAATACAGTGGTTTCCGGGCCATATGGCCAAAGCGAGAAGACAAGTAACTGAGAAGCTAAAGCTCATTGATATTGTGTATGAGCTTGTCGATGCACGGATTCCTTCAGCATCGCGAAATCCGATGATTGATGAAATCATCCAGCATAAACCGAGGATTATTTTACTGAATAAATCGGACATGGCCGACCCGGCGAAAACGAAGCAGTGGCTTGATTATTATAAAAGCCAAGGAAAAAAGGCGATTGCGATTAACTCCCAGGCAGGTGATGGTCTGAATCAAATAACGGCAGCTTCCAAGGAATTGCTGAAAGAAAAATTCGACCGCATGAAAGCTAAAGGAATCAAGCCGAGGGCCATCCGGGCGATGATTGTCGGGATTCCAAATGCCGGGAAATCGACGCTGATAAACCGACTGGCCAAAAGAAATATTGCCAAAACCGGGAATACTCCCGGTGTGACAAAAGCACAACAGTGGATTAAAGTCGGCAAAGAGCTTGAGCTTTTGGATACCCCTGGAATCCTCTGGCCTAAATTTGAAGATCAGGAAGTCGGAACGAAGCTCGCGCTGACCGGCGCGATTAAAGATACGTTATTGAACCTCCACGATATTTCTCTGTACGGGTTGAGATATCTCGAGAAAGAGTACCCGGAACGATTAAAGAAACGGTACAACCTTGAGGAGATCCCGGAGGAAACGGTGGAGCTTTTTGATAAAATTGGATCGTTCAGAGGCTGTTTAATGGGCGGCGGTATGGTCGACTATGATAAAACGGCTGAACTGGTCGTCAGGGAAATCCGGTCTGAGAAATTAGGGCCTTTATCATTTGAAACCCCGAACGATGTTGCGGGGTCAGAATAGCAAATGCGGGTACTGGAGCTTATTGATAAAACAATGCGAGGGTTTGGCATTTTATCCAGAGCTTTAGTCCTGCTTTTTTTATAGTTAAGGATAACTTCTTGAATTTAGAAAGATGTCTAGCCAGCCCCTCGGGTCATAAGCCAAACCACTGTGGTGGCTGGAGAACTGCCTCCTCGCGGTTTGTCTTATGCCGGTCGGGCTGGCCAGGGCGCTTACGCATTTCTGATGAAAATTTTGAAAGGCTAACCGATAAAAGTAATGAAGATGGTGAACTGAATGAAACAAACAAAAAACATGAAAGAAATAGAGCGGACCCTTGGCGAAATCAGTGATCCCGCCGATCCTTTTTTGGCGGAATGCAAAGCGGATACGAGAATAGGAGTTATCAATCTTGTAAGCAAGTGGAATCGCGACTATGAAAAGCAAATGAATGCAAAGAAGCATTTCGAACAGATGTCGATATATGAACAATCATTGCGGAGTCAGGGGTTTCAATCCATTGCCGGTATTGACGAGGTGGGACGAGGGCCGCTGGCAGGACCAGTCGTTGCCGGTGCGGTGATCTTGCCGGTTGGTTTTTATCTGGAAGGGTTGAACGATTCAAAGAAAATCCCTGAGGCCAGGCGCGAGATTTTTTACGAAGTCATCATGAAGGAAGCCGTTTCGACTGGTATCGGAATTTTGCATAGTGAAGAGATTGACCGCTGGAACATTTATGAATCAACGAAAAAAGCGATGCTTGCGGCGATGGCGGACCTTAGCGTAACACCGGACCATTTGCTGATAGATGCAATGGAGCTAACCGTACCGATGCCCCAGCTTTCGATTATTAAGGGGGATGCAAAAAGCATTTCGATCGCTGCCGCTTCGATTATCGCGAAAGTGACAAGGGACAGAATGATGCGGGAGTATGCAAAAAAGCACCCGCATTACGATTTCGAAAACAATATGGGCTACGGAACCGCGAAACATTTGGAAGCCTTACATACATATGGACCGACACCATGGCATAGGAGAAGTTTTTCTCCAGTCAGGGAAGTGGGCGGAGAATAAAAAGAAGCATGAAGGGAAGTGAAAGCATGCAGCCAGCAAATCTGATCCAACAGCCGCTAACGCAAAATATCCAACAGCAACCGGCCAAGCTCCAAACTGGCCAGATCATTCTCGGGAAAATAAATAAAATCTATCCGAATCAGACCGCGGAGGTTCAAATCGGAAACCAAAAAATTATGGCCGTTCTTGATGCCCCGCTTAAAGTCGGTGAAAGATACTGGCTGCAAGTACAACCGGGGGAAGGAAGGCTGCATTTAAAGTTGCTGAATGCCGCTCTAGGTTTTGAAAATACCGGGTTAAAGGTCGCCGCCGAACAGCTGGTGACTCACTTAGCCGTGCCTCAAGGAAAAGAATCGCTCGAACTGGCAAGGTTTCTATTGAAAAATCAGCTGCCGGTTACGAAAGAGAACTTTGATTTGTCTTTGCAATGGATCAAAACATCGGCTAACACTGGAGGCAGCCTTGCCAATATTAAGACAATGCATGCAATGAACCTTCCTTTCAAGAATGATGTCTTTACTGCCTTACAATCATTGGGGAAGGATGGACCCCTTTCTTCCGGTTTAACGAAGCTGCATCAACAAATCAGCCGCAATATCGAGGGCACTGATACGGAAATTTTGCAACAGGTAAAAGTCCTTTTAGAAAAAGTGATTGTTCCAAAACAAAATCAGAACGCTTCGAATGCGCTTGATAAATTGTTTGCAAGTTGGCTTGATCAAAAAGCACCTTTGGAAACGCAAAAATCCGCTTATACGATCCTTCAGAAAGCAGGCTTTATCCCTCAAAGCATCAAAGAGGGAGAGTTTATCGAAAGAATAATCCTGGCTTCTCAAAACGATAAAAATCAATTGCCGCCCGTTCTCAAGGAGGGCCTGTCGCTTATCCTGCAATATGCCGTCGCAAAACAAAAGAATGCTCCAGAAGCCGAAAAACTTCTGACGTTATTTAACCAGCTGCTAAGCCAGACGGGGAAAGTAAATGCTCGATCAGCGGGCAAAGCAGCAACTGAGCCCCTAAGCAAGCTCGACAGACCAGATTCCCCTCTGTTAAGGGGAAATGAGGTCGTGGAGCTTACCAAGAAACTTCTGCGAACACTTTTAGTCAGCAATGGAGAAGAGCGAACCACGGAACAAAAGCCAATCAATAAGGACAACCTTTTTTCAGCAGTGAACGGGAACCACTATAAACCCGAACAGACGCGTGGAAGACTTGCGGAAATGATTCATGTAGAATTGGAAGCAGCTCAGCAAACAGTCGAGCTCGAACCAGTGGAAAGAAGATTATTAAAGCAAATCATCGCCATGGCCGAAAGACCTGTTGATTTTACGAAGGGTGCTCCAACCTCAGAATTTGTGAAAGATATCGTAAAGCTGTTCGGACTGAACATGGAGCATTTTTTAGCGAACGGAAGAGGGATGGAGGCAGGAGCACCGACCGAGGAGCTGTCCACGCTAAAGCCATTGCTCATGAAGCTGCTTGCCGAAACTCAGCATCCACCGATTAAGGATACTGCAGAACAGGTCTTGAACCGGATAACGGCGCAACAGTTGTTGTCTCAGGACAACGGGCCGCTCCAAAATATATTTATGCAAATCCCGCTGAACCTTTCCGGCTTTCAAACAGATTTGACATTACAATGGAGCGGCAGAAAGAAAAGCAGCGGGGCGATTGATCCAGATTATTGCCGGGTATTATTCTATCTGGATCTCGAGCAAATGCGGGAAACAGTGATCGATATGCAGATTCAAAACAGAATCTTGAAGATCACCGTGATAAACGAGCATTTCGAAAAACTGGAGCAGCTTTCCCGTCCTTTGACGGAATCACTAAAAAACAATCTCGGGAATATGAATTATAGGCTATCGAGTCTTGTTTTTGAAGGTGAAGCAAAGCAAACAACCCAAAAACAAAACATCTCTGCAGGCAGTACACCTTATAGTGGAGTCGATATCAGGATATGAAAGTAAATAAACGAAAAGAAGCGGTCGCACTTAGATATGACGGCGAAAAGGATTCTGCACCTAGGGTCATTGCAAAAGGCAAAGGCAAGGTGGCGGATAATATTCTCGAAGCAGCTACTAAGCATGATATTCCGGTCATGGAGGATCCATCCCTGGCTGAGTTTCTCAGCAAACTCGATATTAGCGAGACCATCCCTGAGGAATTGTATCAGGCGGTTGCTGAGGTGTTTGCGTTTATTTATAAAATAGATAAAGAAATGAAGAATCACCCTGAGTAACGGGGTGATTCTCCTATGTATAGGCTTCGTGGCAAGACTATTGAAAAGGGAAAAGTTATGGGTAAAATAAAAAAGCAGCTAATAAATCAAGAAATAAAAGGGGACTAGCGCGTGAATGAATTACGGATTCTGACAAAAATAAAAAATAATATTTCGCAATTTACGGAAGCCGAAAAAAAAGTCGCATTGTATATAATGGATCACCCCAATTTTATTCCGACAATGACAACCAAGGAACTGGCAAGGCAGGCGGAAGCAAGCGAAGCAAGCATTGTCCGCTTCTGCAAAACGATTGGCGTCGGCAGCTTTAAGATGCTTAAGGTTGTGCTTGCAAAAGAAAATACTGTCTCAGAGGAAAACATAAACGATTTTTCGCTTTTGCAATCAAAGGATACCCCTTCAAGCCTTTTTCATAAAGTTACTTATTTCAATAAGTCAGCCATTGAACTCTCTTTGAATACGTTGGATAAAAAGGATTTTGAACTTTCTGTGCAAAGAATAAAGTCAGCAGAAAAAATTGCATTATTCGGGGTAGGGGGATCATATGCTCCGGCCATTGACGCGCAATATAAACTTATGAAACTCGGACTTAACGCCACAGTATCCGCTGATTTTCATTATGCCGTTTCACTGCTGTCGGTAATGAAGCAGGGCGATGCCTTAATGCTGATCAGTACTTCCGGAAAAACAAAGGAGGTTTTAGAGCTGGCCGCGTTTGCGAAGGAACAGAAAGTCACGGTAATTGCTTTGACTGCTTTGAAAAAATCGCCGCTATATAAGGCAGCCGACCTGAAGCTATGCATTCCTGATGTTGAAGAAGAACATCGTATCGGCAGCATTGCTTCAAGAATGGCTCAATTAAATATCATTGATGCCCTTTATTTAAGCATCTTTCATCAGATGGGGGAAGGCGTTTTAGGCTCCTTTAACAAGTCAAGAGAACAGGTAACTAAAAATAAAAAAAGCTAAGAAGAGAGATTTTTTTGGAATATATGAAATTTAAATTCATATATTTTAAAAGGTAGATTGATTTTAAATTTCTATTTCGTTATAATGAAAGCGTATTCAATATGTAGGGTGGCCGATTTCATAATTTGTATTTACTTGAGGTGATTGCATGCTGGAGAAGCTAACAACTGAAAACCGAAATAATCGAACAATGAATTTAGATGAAATGGACACGGACGAGATTCTGCGGGTCATGAATGAAGAAGACCAAACGGTGCCGCTTGCCATTCAAAAGGAATTAAGCCAGATTGAAAAGCTGGTAAAATCGGCCATCCAATCCCTGAAAAGCGGAGGGAGAATGATCTATTTAGGGGCAGGCACCAGCGGCAGATTAGGAATACTGGATGCCGTGGAATGTGTGCCTACTTTCGGAACACCCCCTGAAATGGTGAAAGGTCTACTTGCCGGAGGGAATGAAGCATTCATGACGGCCGTCGAAGGTGCGGAAGATTCAGAGGAATTGGCCGCATCAGATCTTGCAGAAATCAATCTCAATGAGAACGATATCGTCATCGGAATTGCCGCCAGCGGAAGAACTCCGTATGTAATTGGCGGGCTGAAATTTGCGAAAGAGCAAGGAGCGTTTACCGGAAGCATCGCCTGCAATAAAGATGCTGAAATCAGCAAATATGCAGAAATCTTGGTTGAAATCGAGACCGGCAGTGAAATCCTGACAGGATCCACACGTTTAAAGGCAGGCACCGCCCAGAAATTGGTGCTGAACATGATCTCAACAGCGACGATGATCGGCATTGGGAAGGTGTATAAAAACTTAATGGTGGATGTACAGCCGACCAATAGGAAGCTCGTGGAACGTTCAAAAAGGATCATCATGCAGGCGACCGAAACAGATGAGAAAACAGCCGAGAATTTTTACCGGGACGCAAACGGGGATGTTAAAACAGCTATCGTCATGATCCTGACAAATTGTTCGGCAGAAGAAGCGCGAGACCGTTTGATGCAATCAGGGGGATTTGTCCGAAAGGCATTATAAGCTTTAGATATAAAGAAAGCGGGGGAGAAAGATGAAAAAGGAAGAGCGTTTGGCAAAAGAAATCAGTGAAAAAGTCGGCGGGATTTCGAACATCGGGCGTGTTGCCCATTGTATGACTCGGTTGAGGCTTCAATTAAAAAACGATGATCAAGCAAATATCTCGGAAATAAAGGCCATTGACGGTGTCATGGGTGTCATAGACGACGAAACACTTCAAATCGTTATCGGTCCGGGGCTTGTGACAAAGGTAGCAGCCGAAATGAGCAAGCTGACCGGACTCCCAGTCGGGGAGGCAGACGAAGAGGGAGATATAGCCACAAGGCAGCGGAATGAAATCAAGGCGAAAAATAACACACCTTTCAAAAATCTGCTCCGCAAGGTCGGAAATATCTTCATCCCGTTAATTCCGGCCCTTGTCGCTTCAGGTATCATCAACGGGGTAGCAAACTTTGCCAAAAATGCCGGAGTTGATGAGAAAACAACGTGGTTACAGCTTTTGTTATTTATGGGCGGCGGGATTTTTGCCTACTTAGGTGTGCTTGTTGGCTGGAACACAGCGAAGGAATTTGGAGGGACACCTGCCCTTGGTGCCATTGCCGGGATATTTGTTTTTAATCCTGCACTGGCGACAGTAACATTGTTTGGGGAAGCATTGGTGCCGGGCCGGGGCGGATTGTTTGCGGTTATTTTCGCGGCATGGCTGATGGCCGCAACGGAAAAGCGAGTCCGAAAATTTGTCCCCAATGCTGTTGATATCATTTTCACTCCATTAATCACGGTATTATTTGTTGGTTTCTTAACACTGATCGTGATCCAGCCGGTTGGGGGATATTTGTCTGAAGGAATCACAACCGGAATCAACGCAATCCTCGATGTCGGTGGAGTGGTTGCAGGAGCCGTCCTGGCCGGAACATTCCTCCCGCTGGTCATGGTCGGTCTCCATCACGGGTTAACGCCGATCCATCTGGAGTTCATAACCACAACAGGTGTAACCCCGCTTCTTACGATCCTTGCCATGGCCGGCGCGGGCCAGGTTGGCGCATCGATCGCTGTTTATGTTAAAACGAAAAATAAGAAAATTAAAAATGTCATTAAAGGGGCCTTGCCGGTCGGGTTTTTAGGAATCGGGGAACCCTTGTTATATGGAGTAACGCTTCCGCTCGGACGTCCATTTATCACTGCCTGTCTTGGCGGGGCTATGGGCGGGGCCTTCCAGGCATTTGCAAAGACTGCTTCCGAAGGAATCGGGGTATCCGGCTTGACGCTTATTCCTTTGATTGCAGACAATAAGTATTTCCTCTATTTTCTTGGGCTGGTTGTTGCTTATGCCTTTGGGTTTCTGTTCACTTATTTGTTTGGATTTAAAGAGGAAATGGCGGATAATATGAAATAATGGACAAAGGAGAGAAGAAATTCTCTCCTTTTCCATTGTGGGAGAATAATAGAAAGGGTGTTTAATTTGCTTGGTATATCCGTTTATCTAGGTAAACTCAGCCATTCGTCACAGGGGGATTATATAAAAAATATGTCCCAAGCAGGATTCAGGTCGATTTTTACCTCACTCCACATTCCGGAAGATGTTTCAGAAGAGGATAAGGTTCTATTGGAAGCGTTAGGAAAGCAGGCGGCAGAATATGATATGGAATTAATGGCCGATATTTCACCGGCCACTCTGAAGAACCTCGGCTATACGTATGAAAAAATTCCGGAGATCCGTTTACTGGGCGTAACGGGATTGCGGATGGATTATGGCATTCCTTCAAAGGTGATGGCAGAATTATCAAGAAAAATGAAAATTTCGCTAAATGCCAGCACGATTAATAAAGCATTTTTACTGGAATTGGAGGAACATAACATCGACCTTTCCCAAACAGAAGCATGGCATAACTTCTATCCGCGTCCGGAAACAGGACTCGATAGAGAAAGCTTCATCCAGAGAAACCTATGGCTGAAGGAAAGAGGATTCACCGTGATGGCTTTTATACCGGGGAACAAAGATTTACGAGGGCCGCTGTTTCAGGGGCTGCCAACACTCGAAGAGCATAGGCATATATCCCCGTTTCAAGCGGCATTAGATCTGCAAAACAATGGCCATATTGATAAAGTCCTTATTGGTGACCTGGACGTAATTAATGACACCATGTCTCAGTTTTCATCCTACCAAAAAGGATTCATTCCAATCAGGTACAAAAAACTTCAAACCGATGAAGCGACGAATCGAACGCTCCAGGCCGACCATCGAAACAGATGGGACCAGGCCAGGGATGTTATCCGGTCAGAAACATCAAGGGGCATGGCCCAAGTGACAGGCAATACATTTGAGCCCGTAAACACGGTGGCCCGGTCAAAAGGCTGCATTACCATCGATAACAATAAGTATGGAAGATATGAGGGAGAATTGCAGATTGTGCTTAAGGACTTGGAGCAGGATGAAAAGGTAAACGTGGTTGGGAAAGTGATTGATGAAGATGTTCCACTGCTTCCATTTATCAATGGAGGTACAAACTTCAGACTGATCGAAAAATAACGTTGAAACCATGTTTTCATTTAATATATTAGGAAATCAATTGCATGAATTCTCTTAAAAGAATACTTCAAAATCAATTAATCAATAGAAAGGCAAATAATTATATTAACATAAAAATAAACCGCTTGCAGAAGAATAGTAGAAAAATTAAATAAGTTCTTTTAATTTAATAGGTTATAGTAGACAAGCAATTTTACTTTTTATACAATTAAAAAGCAGTCTAATAAAATACTTTCCGACATCATTTAGCGATTATATGATGCCTGGACTGGAAAAATGGTGTACCAGGACTTGAAGTATCTGAAAATACACTCATTTTTTCACAAATCGCATAGTCGACAAGGAGGATGGGAAATGAATATCCATGAGTATCAGGGGAAAGAAATCCTCAGAAAATACGGGGTATCCGTTCCGAATGGCCGTGTGGCATTTACTGTTGATGAAGCAGTGAAAGCTGCCAAGGAATTGGGTTCACAGGTAGTAGTCGTTAAGGCGCAAATCCATGCGGGCGGCCGCGGTAAAGCCGGTGGTGTGAAAGTTGCGAAAAATCTTGACGAAGCACGTACATATGCACAGGAAATTCTGGGGAAAACGCTTGTTACCCACCAAACTGGGCCGGAAGGCAAAGAAGTAAAGCGCTTACTGATCGAAGAAGGCTGCGACATCAAGAAAGAGTATTATATTGGTCTAGTATTGGACCGCGCTACTTCCCGAGTTGTCCTAATGGCTTCTGAAGAAGGCGGTACCGAGATCGAAGAGGTAGCCGAAAAGACACCGGAAAAAATATTCAAGGAAGTAATCGATCCGGTTGTCGGCCTTACAGGCTACCAAGCTAGAAGAATAGCATTTAACATTAATATCCCTAAAGAACTTGTTAATAAAGCTGTTAAATTTATGAACGGACTCTATACGGCTTTCGTTGAAAAAGATTGCTCCATTGCAGAAATTAATCCGCTTGTCGTAACTGGCGATGGCAATGTAATGGCATTGGATGCGAAGTTAAACTTCGATTCAAACGCTCTATACCGCCATAAAGACATTTTAGAGTACCGTGATCTTGATGAAGAAGATGCAAAGGAAATCGAAGCCTCCAAATATGACTTAAGCTATATTTCCCTAGATGGAAATATTGGCTGTATGGTTAATGGTGCGGGACTTGCGATGGCGACGATGGACATTATCAAGCACTACAGCGGAGATCCGGCAAACTTCCTTGATGTTGGGGGCGGTGCCACAGCTGAAAAGGTTACGGAAGCATTTAAAATCATCCTTTCCGATACAAAGGTTAAAGGCATCTTCGTTAATATCTTCGGCGGCATTATGAAGTGTGATGTAATCGCTGAAGGCGTAGTTGAAGCTGCAAAACAACTTGGTTTGCAGGTGCCACTTGTAGTCCGTCTTGAAGGGACAAACGTCGATCTTGGCAAAAAAATCTTAAAAGAATCAGGTTTAAACATTACGCCTGCTGAATCTATGGCAGACGGTGCACAAAAAATCGTAGAGCTTGTAGGATAATAGGCAGGGGGGACCAAAATGAGCGTATTTATTAATAAAGACACAAAAGTCATTGTTCAAGGTATCACTGGTTCAACGGCTTTATTTCATACAAAACAAATGCTTGAATACGGTACAAAAATCGTTGCCGGTGTAACTCCGGGCAAGGGCGGTACAGAAGTGGAAGGTGTACCTGTATTCAATACAGTCAGCCAGGCACGAGAAGCGACCGGTGCCACTGCTTCCGTTATCTATGTCCCGGCTCCTTTTGCAGCTGATGCAATTCTCGAGGCTGTTGATGCCGAGCTTGATATTGCCATTTGTATCACAGAACATATTCCGGTTCTTGACATGGTAAAAGTGAAGCGCTATATGGAAGGCAAAAAGACGCGCCTTGTCGGGCCAAACTGCCCGGGTGTCATCACACCGGATGAGTGTAAAATTGGTATCATGCCTGGCTATATCCATACAAAAGGGCATGTAGGCGTAGTATCCCGTTCAGGAACATTGACATATGAAGCCGTTCACCAATTAACACAGGCTGGAATTGGACAGTCTACAGCTGTTGGAATCGGGGGAGACCCTGTAAACGGAACAGACTTCATCGATGTATTAAAAGCATTCAATGAAGACCCTGAAACATATGCAGTGATCATGATCGGTGAAATCGGCGGAACCGCTGAAGAAGAAGCGGCCGAGTGGGTGAAGGCTAACATGACAAAGCCTGTTGTCGGCTTCATTGGCGGACGTACTGCACCTCCCGGAAAGCGCATGGGCCATGCCGGTGCGATTATTTCCGGCGGTAAAGGGACAGCTGACGAAAAAATCCGTGTCATGAACGAATGTGACATTAAAGTGGCTGAAACTCCATCTGTAATGGGCGAAACATTAATTTCTGTCCTTAAAGAAAAAGGTCTATACGACAAGTGTAAGACTCATTAATTTCGCAGCGATCGCCCCTCATTTTAGTTGAGGGGCGATTTCTGTATTACATTTTTATAATTCCCCGCAAAAAAATCCCCCAAAGGAGTGATCTCTTCTTGAACGTAAGAGAAAAGTTAATTCATTTGCATCACTGCCGCGGTATCGGCTGGAAATCAATCCGTAAGGTCCTGGCTCACGATCCCACGCTTCAAAATCTCTATGATTGGCCATTGAATACATGGCAGGAAATTCTCCCTCTGACCTCTCCAAAACTACAGCTGTTTTTCAAAGATCTCCACTCGCTTGATATGGTTACGCTAACCAAACAATACTCTGAAAACAAAATTGAATGTATGACGATCATGGATGAGGATTACCCCTTTTTGTTAAAGCAAATATTCGATCCGCCCTGGGTGCTTTATTTAAAAGGACAAAGAACTTTATTGAGAGAAAGCCCCGCTTTAGGTGTCGTAGGATCAAGAAAGCCTTCTTCGTACGGAAAAGAGGCGCTGAATTTGATTTTGCCTCCGCTTATCCATAAAGGATATGTGATCATCAGTGGAGCGGCTGCCGGAATCGATGCCCTTTCACATGAAATTTCTTTAAAGGAAAAAGGAAAGACAATCGGAGTGTTAGGCGGAGGTCATTTTCACATTTATCCAAAGGAAAACATCCCTTTAACGCTCGAGATTATGAAAAAAGGATTGTTGCTTTCGGAGGTTCCCCCTGGAAGGCGTCCGGAGCCCTGGATGTTTCCGATGCGGAACCGAATTATCAGCGGACTGTCGCAAGGTGTGCTTATAATAGAAGCAAAGCGGAACAGCGGCTCGTTAATTACGGCAGAATATGCCCTGGAACATGGAAGAGACATATTTGCGCTGCCTGGAAATGTGACAAGCGAGCTTTCTTTAGGCTGCCACTTATTAATTCAGGACGGGGCAAAGCTTGTATTCCAGGCAAGTGATATTGACGCCGAAATGAGCAGGGAATTAACATAAATCATACTCAGCCTGAGTTCTTTATCTTTTTGCTTATCCACAAAAACGTGTATGATTTTTATAAAGACGATATATAATGCTAGAAAAAAACTATTTTGATAATTCTTTCTCAAATTAGTTGAAATTTATAAATAAAAATGTTGAAATAGACGATAAATGTTATAAAGCATTGACAAATGGATTTTTTACGACTAATAATAGTGAAGATTTATATCACCTCTTGAGGAGGATTATTTGAATGTCAGATTACTTAGTTATTGTGGAATCACCCGCAAAGGCAAAAACAATAGAACGCTATCTCGGAAAAAAATATAAAGTGAAGGCATCAATGGGACATATTCGCGATTTGCCGAAGAGTCAGATGGGCGTTGATGTCGAACATGACTTTGAGCCGAAGTATATAACGATTCGCGGCAAGGGTCCGATAATGAAGGAATTAAAGACGGCCGCAAAAAAAGCAAAGAAAATTTACCTGGCGGCTGACCCCGATAGAGAAGGGGAAGCGATAGCCTGGCATCTGGCCCATAGCCTGGATGTTGATGTTACATCTGATTGCCGGGTCGTTTTTAACGAGATTACAAAGGATGCGATTAAGGAATCCTTTAAAACGCCAAGACCGATCAACATGGATCTCGTGGATGCCCAGCAGGCGAGACGGGTATTGGACCGTTTGGTTGGCTACAACATTTCTCCGCTTCTATGGAAAAAAGTGAAAAAAGGATTGAGCGCGGGCCGGGTTCAATCGGTAGCCGTAAGGATGATCATTGACCGTGAAAAGGAAATTAAGAAATTCGTGCCAGAGGAATATTGGACAATCAAAGCAGATTTTATAAAAGGGAAAGACCAGTTTGAAGGTTCTTTTTTTAGCATGAATGGTGATCGTGTTGAGCTTCATTCGGAAGATGACACAAAAAAGGTTCTCGGCTCAGTAAACGGCAACAAGTTTGAGATCGCCGCTGTTTCCAAAAAAGAAAGAAAGCGGAATCCCGCCGTACCGTTTACGACTTCATCCCTGCAGCAGGAAGCAGCTAGGAAACTAAACTTCCGCGCCAGGAAGACGATGATGCTTGCGCAGCAGCTGTACGAAGGAATCGCAATCGGCAAGGAAGGAACAGTCGGTCTGATTACGTATATGAGAACCGACTCAACCCGCATTTCGGAAGTTGCCAAGGCTGAAGCCGCCGGATTTATCGAGAACACATACGGGAGGGAGTTCCTCCCGGTTGATGAAAGAAAAGAAAGAAAACAAAGCAACTCCCAGGATGCCCATGAAGCGGTCCGGCCTACTAGCACATTGCGAGATCCGGGCTCGGTAAAGGAATATTTATCAAGAGACCAATTCAGACTGTATAAATTAATCTGGGAACGGTTTGTCGCAAGCCAGATGGCTTCTGCGGTAATGGACACGATGAGCATCGACCTTAAAAATGGTGAAGTCATCTTCCGTGCCAACGGTTCCAAGGTGAAATTCCCCGGATTTATGAAGGTATATGTGGAAGGGTCAGACGATAATGTTGAAGAGAAAGAAAATATGCTGCCGGATATAGCTGTTGGAGAAAAGGTTATGTTTAAGGACATCGAACCAAAGCAGCATTTCACACAGCCGCCTCCACGCTACACGGAAGCCCGTCTTGTAAAGACGCTTGAAGAGCTTGGAATCGGCCGTCCGTCTACCTATGCCCCTACATTGGATACAATCCAGAAAAGAGGCTATGTAGCTCTCGATAATAAACGCTTTGTCCCGACAGAGATGGGGGAGATTGTCCTGGAATTGATCCTTGAATTTTTCCCTGACATTCTTGATCTGGAATTTACAGCTAAAATGGAACAGGAATTTGATAATGTTGAAGAAGGAAATGTAGAATGGATCAAGGTGATTGATAACTTCTACAGAGATTTCGAGACTCATCTAGTAAAAGCCGAAGCAGAAATGGAAAAAGTAGAAATCAAGGATGAACCGGCCGGTGAGGATTGTGAGAATTGCGGCAGCCCAATGGTATTTAAAATGGGTCGTTATGGTAAATTCATGGCATGCAGCAATTTCCCCGACTGCCGGAATACGAAGCCGATCGTTAAAGAAATCGGTGTGAAATGTCCGAATTGTAAAGAAGGCAACATCATTGAAAGAAAAAGCAAAAAGCGGCGGATTTTTTACGGTTGTGACCGTTACCCGAGCTGTGAATTCATTTCATGGGATAAGCCCCTCGCGCGTCCGTGTCCTAAATGTGCGGGTACTTTGGTAGAGAAGAAGCTGAAAAAGGGCGTTCAAGTCCAGTGTATGCATTGTGATTACAAAGAAGCATCGCAAAGTTGACGAAAGGTGAGCATCCGCTCACCTTTTTGGCTTGTGTAGTCACGAAACTTTTAACTTTATAACACGTATTGTAAAATGTGCAGTGGACAAACTGTTTATTTTAGCTAAATAATTTATCTTTGCTGAGAAGATAATAGAAGGATTCTCGTACAGACAGCTTTTTGAAACAATAGTGAGAGTAAACTAAATTTGTAAACCGATAAGTTTTATCATATGTTTACAGGGAGGCTCGTAAAATGAAAGAAAAGACAGTGAACGTAATTGGAGCAGGGCTCGCCGGCAGCGAAGCGGCCTGGCAGATTGTAAAAAGCGGATTGAAGGTAAAGCTATATGAAATGCGTCCGGTGAAACAAACACCTGCCCATCATACGGATAAATTCGCTGAGCTTGTTTGCAGCAACTCACTCCGTGCCAATACGCTCACGAATGCGGTAGGTGTATTAAAGGAAGAAATGCGTCTGCTTGACTCTGTGATCATATCATCCGCAGATGCCTCCTCGGTCCCGGCAGGAGGAGCGCTTGCCGTGGATCGACATGAGTTTGCCGGCAGAGTGACCGAATTGGTGAAGAATCATCCTAACGTGACCGTCGTTAACGAAGAAGTCACCGAGATACCAGAAGGTCCCACTGTCATTGCAACCGGTCCGCTGACCAGCCAGAACCTTTCCCAAAAGCTGCAGGAAATCATGGAGGAAGAGTATCTATACTTTTATGATGCCGCGGCACCCATTCTCGAAAAAGACAGCATAGACATGGACAAAGTTTATCTGAAATCTCGTTACGACAAGGGAGAAGCTGCTTATCTGAACTGTCCGATGACAGAAGAAGAGTTCAACCGTTTTTATGAAGCGCTTATCGCAGCTGAAACGGTTCCTTTGAAGGAATTTGAAAAAGAAATCTTCTTCGAGGGCTGCATGCCGATTGAAGTCATGGCGTCCAGAGGCAAAAAGACGATGCTATTCGGCCCGCTCAAGCCGGTAGGCCTTGAAGACCCGAAAACGGGAAAAAGGCCATACGCGGTCGTCCAGCTGAGACAGGATGACGCAGCAGGGACTTTATATAATATTGTCGGTTTTCAGACTCATTTAAAATGGGGGCCACAAAAGGAAGTCCTTCAGTTGATTCCAGGGCTTGAGAATGCTGAAATCGTCCGTTATGGTGTGATGCACCGCAATACTTTTATCAACTCCCCTAAGGTTTTGCGGTCAACCTATCAATTCAAGAACCGCGATGATTTATTTTTCGCGGGGCAGATGACGGGTGTAGAGGGATATGTTGAATCCGCTGCGTCCGGCTTGGTTGCGGGAATTAACGCGGCAAAGGTGGCACAGGGCCACGACCCGGTAAGCTTTCCTGCGGAAACGGCAATAGGAAGCATGGCACGTTATATCACATCGACGAATGCGAAAACTTTTCAGCCTATGAATGCTAATTTCGGTTTATTCCCTGAATTAGGCGTGAAAATAAAGGGTAAGCAAGAACGCAATGAAATGCATGCTAACCGTGCGCTAGAAACAATTCGGAATTTTGTGAAGAATTTGTAAAATAATTTGCTTGGGATTTTAAAGTGTGATACTATTTAGAAGCCTTTGCGGGGGTGAATGTAATGACTAGTGAGAACTCTTCCCTACACTCTTTTATCGAATACTTACAAATTGAAAAAAACTGCTCGCAATATACAATCGACCATTATACACGAGATATTAATGAATTTCTTATGTTCATGTCTGAACAAGGAATCGAAAATTTGCGGGCGGTTGAGTATTTTGACGCCAGATTATACCTTACAAAGCTGTATGGCGACAATCTTTCCAAGCGCTCAATTGCCAGAAAGACATCGTGCCTGCGAAGCTTTTATAAATTTATGATGCGGGAAAATCTGGTAACAGAGAATCCTTTTGCCCTCGTTTCACTGCCCAAAAAGGACCAAATGCTTCCAAGGTTCATGTACGAGGAGGAACTTAACACTCTTTTCGCTTCGCTCAACAAGGATACACCGCTCGGCTTAAGGGATTCCGCCCTGTTAGAGCTTCTTTATGCCACGGGTATTCGGGTCAGCGAATGCTGTGCTATTCAGATGCAGGATATCGATTTTTCCCTTGGAATGATTCTGGTTCACGGCAAAGGAAAAAAGGATCGTTACGTACCATTAGGCAATTTTGCTGAACAAGCCATCCAGATTTACATAAAAGCAGGCAGAGGACAGCTGCAGGATGGCAAGAACAAATCTCATTCTCATTTATTCGTCAACTTTCGCGGCGACGCTTTAACTCCAAGAGGAGTCCGTTATATTTTAAATGGATTGATTAAAAAGGCAACTGGAGATGGCAGCTTGCACCCGCATATGCTCCGCCATTCCTTCGCTACACACTTATTAAACAACGGAGCTGACCTGCGGACAGTCCAGGAATTGTTGGGCCATTCTAACATTTCTTCCACGCAGATTTATACTCATGTAACGAAGGAGCAGCTGCGAAAAGTATATAATGCCTCTCATCCTCGGGCATAATCGCTTTCTGAAAGGAGACTTTTATGAGTAATTTTCATGCAACGACTATTTTCGCGGTCCACCATAAGGGTGAATACGCCATGTCAGGTGACGGACAGGTGACATTGGGCAACGCTGTTGTGATGAAACACACAGCAAGAAAAGTACGAAGGATCTTTAATGGAAATGTGCTTGCTGGTTTTGCCGGATCTGTTGCTGACGCGTTTACATTATTTGAATTATTTGAAGCCAAATTGGAAGAGTATAACGGCAATTTGCAGCGCGCGGCCGTGGAACTGGCGAAACAGTGGCGCAGTGACACTGTACTCCGAAAGCTGGAAGCGATGCTCATCGTTATGAATAAAGAAGATTTGTTGCTAGTTTCCGGCACGGGCGAAGTCATTGAACCGGATGATGGGATTCTAGCAATCGGTTCAGGCGGCAACTATGCACTTTCAGCCGGAAGAGCCTTGAAGCGTTTTTCAGGCGACCACTTAACCGCTAAAGAAATTGCACAGGCATCCCTTCAAATAGCAGCCGAGATTTGTGTGTATACTAATACGAATATTATCGTCGAAGAGTTGTAAACGAAAGGAGTGGCAGGTATGCAAGGCAATAAAACTAATCTAACTCCAAGACAGATTGTCGAGAAGCTGGATCAATATATTGTAGGGCAGAATGATGCAAAGCGCGCGGTGGCGGTTGCGCTGCGCAATCGCTACCGCCGCAGTTTGCTGGATGACCGGCTTCGGGATGAGGTGGTACCGAAGAATATTTTGATGATCGGCCCGACCGGAGTTGGGAAGACCGAGATCGCGCGGCGTATGGCTAAATTGGTAGGAGCGCCTTTCGTTAAGGTGGAAGCTACGAAATTTACCGAGGTCGGATATGTGGGCAGAGATGTGGAATCCATGGTACGCGACCTTGTGGAAACGTCCGGCCGTTTAGTCAAGGAAGAAAAGAAAGCGAGCGTCATGGAACTCGCCGCTCAAAATGCTAATAAGAGACTTGTAGAGCTTCTCGTTCCCTCGGCAAAGAAACAGAATAATTTCAAGAATCCGTTGGAAGTATTTTTTGGTGGAGGTAATAACGGGCAAGCGGAAAATGACACGAGCAACGATGAAGAATTAAATCTGAAACAAAGAAGAACGATTGTGGAAGATAAGCTGTTAAAAGGCGAATTGGAGAATGAGGTTATCACTGTTGAAGTGGAGGAACAGCAGTCGTCCATGTTCGATATGCTCCAGGGTTCTGGCATGGAGCAGATGGGCATGAATATGCAGGACGCTTTAGGCAGCTTGATGCCAAAGAAAAAGAAAAAGCGTAAACTGAAGGTTAGCGAAGCCCGGACTGTGCTTACGAATGAAGAAGCATCCAAGCTCATCGACATGGATGAAGTGACCCAGGAAGCGGTTCTCCGCGCAGAACAAACAGGTATCATCTTTATCGATGAAATTGATAAAATCGCCAGCAAACAATCAGGAGGCTCGTCGGCTGATGTTTCAAGAGAAGGCGTTCAACGCGACATTCTGCCAATCGTCGAAGGATCGACGGTCGTAACCAAGTATGGCTCAGTTAAAACAGACCATATTTTATTTATGGCAGCCGGGGCATTCCATATGGCTAAGCCTTCCGATTTAATCCCTGAATTGCAGGGAAGGTTCCCGATCAGGGTAGAACTAAAAAAACTGACCGTCGAAGACTTTGTCCGTATTTTGCATGAACCGGATAATGCCTTATTAAAGCAATATGTGGCATTATTGGAAACTGAAGGTATAGAAATTGAATTTTCTGACGATGCTATTAATAAGATTGCCGAAGTGGCATTTGAAGTGAATCAGAATACGGATAACATTGGCGCAAGAAGACTGCATACGATTATGGAGAGGCTGCTGGAGGATTTATCCTTTGAGGCGCCTGATATTACAATGGAGAAAATTACAATTACGCCGCAGTATGTGGAAGAAAAACTTGGTTCGATTTCGAGAAACAAAGATTTAAGCCAGTTTATTTTGTAACTGTCGCTTCCATAATTATTTGTTAAAATAATATAGTATTTAGGTTTTATTAGGAGGAAATTTTGTAATGGATTTATTAGGAAAAACAAGAAAGATTAATGCTATGCTTCAAAACACTGCTGGCAAACCTGTTAATTTTAAAGAAATGGCAGAAAGCCTTAGTGATGTAATTGAATCAAATGTTTTTGTCGTATCTAGACGAGGAAAGCTTTTGGGATTTGCCATCAACCAGCAAATTGAAAATGAACGTATGGTCCAAATGCTAGAAGACAGACAATTTCCGGAAGAGTATACGAAAAACCTGTTCAATGTCCAGGAAACATCTTCAAATCTCGACATTAATAGTGAGTACACAGCGTTTCCGATTGAGAATAAGGAATTGTTCGCAAGCGGTCTGACAACGGTCGTGCCGATTATCGGCGGGGGCGAACGCCTCGGTACATTAATCCTCGCCCGTCTACAGGAAAAGTTTCATGATGATGATCTGATTCTTGCAGAATACGGCGCAACAGTCGTGGGAATGGAAATTCTTCGTGAAAAATCGGAAGAAATTGAGGAACAAGCAAGAAGCAAGGCAGTGGTGCAAATGGCAATCAGTTCACTTTCTTACAGTGAACTTGAGGCAATTGAACATATTTTTGAAGAATTAAAAGGCAACGAAGGTCTCCTTGTTGCTTCAAAAATTGCAGACAGAGTCGGAATTACCCGCTCAGTAATCGTCAACGCCTTGAGAAAACTAGAAAGCGCCGGTGTCATTGAATCTCGTTCATTGGGTATGAAAGGAACGTATATCAAGGTTCTGAACGATAAGTTTCTCATTGAATTGGAGAAGCTAAAAAACAATTAATAATCAGTAAAAGACAGTCCCTGTATGATTAGGGACTGTCTTTTTTTGATGGAAAGGAAGTATAAAACTTTCCTATCCGCCTAATGTAACTACGTCTCTGTCTTCGCCTTATAAGGATCGCAAATCGGCAAGTTTTTTGCAGCTGAACAGATGCGATTACACCTCATTGTACTTAAGAGGCAAGCCTATAACGAATGTTTTTAGTCTATATAGGTCTATAGACATATAAAGCTTGCAAAAAAATGAAATTTATTGTTACTCCTTAGGAATTTTACCTTTTTTTAACGTATTTTGACTTGTTTTTAGAAGGAGAAATAGTATGATAATCCTTACAGGATAAAACCTGACAGAAATCGACAAAAATAGGACTTTTAGCATGGTTTGTTTTGTCGAGACTGCATAGACAGACGGTTTGTTATTCATTACAATAGTTACTAGATTATGTTTATTATGTTACAGGTTGAGTTATATGTAATATTTTTCATTGCTTATAAGGGGTGAACGCTTATATGAGTCTATTTTCGGGTACGATCCAATCACTTGAAAATGCTTTGAATTATTCGAGTACAAAACAGAAAGTTATTTCACAAAACATCGCCAATGCTGATACACCACATTATAAAGCGAAAGATGTCAGGTTTAATAGCTCATTCCAAAATGAGCTCGAGTCATCCATTAACGCATATCGGACAGATAACAGACATTATGACTTTAAGATCAAGCCTACTACTCATTCAGGACTGATTACAAAAAACAATATGCAGTATAACAATAACGGAAACAGTGTGGATGTGGACCAGGAAATGAGTGATCTGGCTACAAACCAAATCTATTATAATGCGGTAACTGACAGGATAAGCGGGAAGTTTCAATCCATGCAGAACGTAATAAGGGGTGGTAAGTAATGGGCATGTTTACAGGCATGAACACGACAGCATCTGCTTTAACAGCGCAACGCCTTAGAATGGATGTCATTTCTTCAAACATGGCGAACGCAGATTCATCGAGAGCAAGAATGGTTGGTCCTGATACATGGGAGCCATACCGGAGAAAGTCAGTTGTTCTCCAGCCTAACGAAGGCAGTTTTTCTAATTTTCTACATACAGCTATTGGCAGTAAAGGATCAAACACTGTCGGCAATGGTGTCAGAGTGTCCAGGATAGAGGAAGACGAGACTACACCATTTAAACTGATATACGATCCTGAGCATCCGGATGCTAATGCGGAAGGCTATGTACAAATGCCAAATGTAGACCCCTTGAGGGAAATGGTGGACTTAATGAGTGCTACTCGTTCCTATGAAGCGAACGTTACGGTTTTTAATGCATCTAAGGGCATGATGATGAAGGCACTTGAAATAGGCAGATAGGATAGGAGATGGATAATATGCAAGGAATTACCTTTACTCCAGCGAACGGGGTTTTTACGACAAATACTGAGGGTGCACAGACCCGCCCATATACACCATACGAAGCTCAGCAAAGTTTTGCGTCCGCATTAAAGGAATCTATTAATAAAGTAAATGAAGCACAAGGCGCTTCTGATCAAGTAACTGAAAGGATGGCAAGAGGCGAGAATGTCGATTTGCATCAGGTAATGATCGCGTCCCAGAAGTCGAGTATAACGATGTCCGCAGCTTTAGAGGTTCGGAATAAAGTAGTCGAAGCTTATCAGGAAATGATGAGAATGAGCATTTAGGTTTCATCTTAAAAAACCTCAGATGGATGATTAAAGAAGATGATGAAATTAGATAGATTAACCGGGGGATTAGGATGAATGAAGCGTTAGTGAATATAAAGAACAAAATTACGGGTTTTTGGGGAAGCCGAAGCAGAGCAATCCAGTTTCTAATTATCGGATCAGCCGTTCTTATCGTATTAATAATCATTTTGGCTTCTTTCCTGGCATCCAGAACTACAATGGTTCCTTTATACAGCGACTTGTCACCATCGGAAACCGGCAGCATTAAAGAGAACCTTGATGGCAGGGGAATACAGTCTGAAATCACCGATGAAGGCAAGACGATAAAAGTACCTGAGGAAAGTGTTGATACGCTGAAGGTGGAGCTTGCGGCAGAGGGAATCCCGAAGTCGGGAAGCATTGATTATTCTTTCTTTGGTCAAAATGCCGGAATTGGCATGACGGAAAATGAATTCGGTGTTCTTAAATTGGATGCGATGCAGACAGAGCTGGGCTCCCTAATTAAAGGAATAGAGGGAGTCAATGATGCGAATGTCATGATCACCCTTCCTGAAAAAGGAGTTTTCGTCAGTGATACCGCTGAAGAAGCGTCAGCGTCGATCGTGTTAAATACGAAACCTGGTTATCAGTTTGAAGAAGGCCAGATTAAATCACTATATCACCTTGTCTCAAAAAGTATCCCTAATCTGCCTACTGATAATATCGTCATTATGAACCAAGATTTTGAGTATTTTGACTTAGAAAATAAAAATAATTCTGAATCGGGTGCCTCCTTTACTTCACAGCATGAGATTAAAAAGGAAATTGAACGCGATATTCAAAGGCAAGTTCAGAATATGCTCGGCACATTGATGGGCAGAGAAAAGGTTGTAGTTTCGGTTACAGCAGACGTGGATTTCACTCAGGAAAACAGGGAAGAAAATCTTGTAACGCCTGTCGACGAAGAAAACATGGAAGGCATCGCAATATCTGCACAACGAATAAATGAAACATACACCGGCACAGGCAATCCGGTCGGTGGCAATCCACAGGCTGAAGATCCTGCCGATGCACTTGGCGGCACGTACCAGGCGGGAACGGATGGCAACGGGGATTATGAACGGGTCGAAGAGACCATCAATAATGAAGTGAACAGAATAAAAAAGCAAATTGTCGAAAGTCCGTATAAAGTCAATGATTTGGGGATACAGGTTATGGTCGAACCTCCAACACCGGATGATCCTGCCACCCTTCCACAGGAAAGCATTGATGATATTGAACAAGTACTAAGCACGATCGTTCGGACAACGATTGCTAAAGATGAAGTAAACGCGGAATTGACGGAAGAACAGATAAACCAAAAGATCGCTGTCTCTGTACAACCATTTAACGGTAAAGTCGACTTCAACCAGGAACAAGAATCGGCCCTGCCGCTTTGGGTATATATCGTGGGTGGAGTTTTGGCGCTGGTAATCATTATTCTTATCGTTTTATTTATCCGTTCAAGACGAAGAGATGAATATGAAGAGGAAATCATTGAAGAAGAAATCATTCAAGTTCAGGATTTAACTGAAGAACAAGAAACAGAATCCAGTCTCAAGCGAAAGCAGCTGGAAAAAATGGCAAGAGAAAAACCGGACGAATTTGCGAAATTGTTGCGAAGCTGGATAGCTGAAGACTAGGAGGAAATGAAGTTGACAGACAGAAAGAAAAAAGGCGGACTTACAGGGAAACAAAAAGCGGCCATTCTACTCATTTCCCTTGGTCCGGACGTCTCTGCATCTGTTTACAAGCATCTTTCAGAGGAAGAGATTGAAAGGCTTACACTAGAAATCTCAGGGGTAAGAAAAGTAGACTCCGCAGAAAAAGAAGGGGTTTTAGAAGAGTTTCACAACATTGCGCTTGCTCAGGATTTTATTACCCAAGGCGGAATTGGTTATGCCAAGCAGGTATTAGAAAAAGCTCTTGGTACTGATCAGGCTTCAGCGATTATTAACCGCCTGACTTCATCCTTGCAGGTCAGACCCTTTGATTTTGCCCGAAAAGCTGATCCGTCACAAATTTTGAATTTTATTCAGAATGAACATCCGCAAACGATCGCTTTGATTTTATCATACCTGGATCCTGAACAGTCTGGGCAGATCCTTTCAGAATTACCGCAGGAAGTTCAGGCTGATATTGCCAGGAGAATCGCAATTATGGACGGCACATCTCTGGAGATCATTAATGAAGTAGAACAGATATTGGAGAGAAAGCTTTCTGCCACTGTCACCCATGATTACACCCAAACCGGGGGAATTGAAGCAGTCGTTGATGTGTTGAATGGCGTTGACCGCGCGACTGAAAGGACAATCCTCGATGCATTAGAGATTCAGGATCCTGAATTGGCGGAAGAAATCAAAAAACGGATGTTTGTCTTTGAAGATATCGTCACTCTTGACGGACGGGCGATTCAGCGGGTCATTCGTGACTCTGAAAATGATGACCTTAGACTGGCGCTTAAGGTTGCCAGCGATGAGGTCAAGGAAATCGTCTTTAAGAATATGTCTAAACGGATGGTAGATACATTCGAAGAAGAAATGGAATACATGGGCCCTGTCCGACTCCGTGATGTGGAAGAAGCGCAGTCCCGTATCGTTGCCGTGATACGTCGTTTGGAAGAAGCAGGTGAAATCGTGATCGCTCGAGGCGGAGGAGATGATATCATTGTCTAGGATTATCAAGTCACCGAATGCAAATGCGGCCTGCGATCATAAAAAACAAATTAAAATCCGCAGCTTCGATTTTCTTTTCCAGGACGCATATCCGGAAACGAACCAGACCATCCATGAAATTGACACAAGAAAAATACTCGACGAGGCCCATTCGGAAGCTGAAGCGATCATTCGAGATGCAAGGCAACAAGCTGAACAAATAATGGAGCAGGCCAAAGTCGCTCGTGAGCATTTTGAACAAGTAGAGAAACAGCAATTGATTCAAGAAGCTCGCGAGCAAGGTTTCAATGAAGGAATGGAATTTGGGAAACAGAAAGGCTATGACGAATGCACGGCTTCCATTAACCATGCCAAAGAAATCGTAATTGCTTCTAAGAATGATTATCAAACGAATATCGAAGCATCAGAAGGAACGATTTTGGAGCTCGGCATAAAGGTGGCTGAACAGATTATCGGCACCAAATTGCAAGAATCAGGGGATGTGTATCTGTCTATCGTAAGGCAAGCAGTAAAAAAGACGAGAGATCATCGGGAACTGCAGCTCCACGTACATCCGACCTATTATGAGTATATTCTTACCCAGAAGGAAGAACTGATTTCCTTATTCCCGAAAGAGACGGAGTTTTATATTTATCCGGATCAAGATTTGGGAGAAAACGACTGTATCATCGAATCGACGCATGGCCGAATTGACGCGGGCGTAGATAGTCAACTGGCGGAAATCAAGCAGAAACTTTTTGATTTGCTGGAAGGGGAGTAAAAGATGAAGGCAGCGGAACTATTGCCCCTAATCGAGGACTTGGAAACCTTAAAAAAATACGGAAGAGTTAAAAGGGTTGTCGGATTGATGATCGAGTCGCAAGGGCCTGAGAGTTCTGTCGGGGATGTATGTTATATACACACCGGCAAGAAAAAACAGATTCTCGCAGAGGTTGTCGGCTTCAGGGACGAAACCGTGATTCTTATGCCATACACAGCCGTAAGCGAAATCTCGCCGGGATGCCTTGTCGAAGCAACATCACGCTCTCTCGATATTAAGGTTGGGACAGGGTTAATAGGTAAAGTGATCGATTCAATGGGCAATCCGCTGGATGGATCGCCGCTTCCTAAGGGCCTTGCTTCCGTTTCAACGGAGCAGGAGCCTCCCAATCCGATGCAAAGGCCGCCGATTGATGAGCCGATTGATGTCGGAGTAAGAATGATCGACAGCCTGCTCACAGTTGGCAAAGGTCAGCGTGTTGGCATTTTTGCGGGGAGCGGAGTAGGAAAAAGCACACTTCTCGGCATGGTTGCCAGGAATACAACGGCCGATTTGAATGTCATTGGCTTGATTGGTGAACGTGGCAGAGAAGTTCGGGAATTTATTGAGAAAGATCTTGGTCCTGAAGGATTAGCAAGATCGATCGTTGTTGTCGCCACCTCTGATCAGCCGGCATTAATGAGGATAAAAGGCGCATTAACCGCTACAGCGATTGCCGAATACTTTCGAGACAAAGGGATGAATGTCATGCTTATGATGGATTCGGTAACACGGGTGGCAATGGCTCAGCGGGAAATCGGACTGGCGGTGGGAGAGCCCCCGACAACGAAAGGATACACACCATCAGTGTTTTCAATCCTGCCACGGCTGCTTGAACGGACCGGAACTAACCAAGCTGGCACCATTACAGCCTTTTACACCGTTTTAGTCGATGGTGATGATATGAACGAACCGATTGCTGATACAGTCCGCGGCATCCTGGATGGTCACTTTATCCTGGACAGACAGCTTGCGAATAAAGGTCAATTCCCGGCAATTAATGTTCTCAAAAGCATCAGCAGGGTTATGACTAATATCATCGACGAAAAGCATAAAAGCGCTGCGGAAAAACTAAGAGCCACGCTGTCGACATATATGGAATCAGAAGATCTAATCAACATTGGCGCGTATAAACGGGGATCGTCGGCTGATATAGACGAATCCATTACGATGCACCCGCAGATCATCTCTTTCTTAAAGCAAGGAACACATGAAAAGATGTTGAAGGACGAAAGTGTAACTACCCTTATCGAATTGATGGAAAAAGGTGAATAGTCCCATGATCTACCAATACAAGTTTGAAAAGATTCTTACCATCAAAGAAAAAGAGAAAAACGATGCTTTTTCGAAATATAATGAGGCGCTCAAGCGATTTGAAGAGGCGGCGGAGAAACTCTATAAGATTTTGAAAAAGAAGGAAGACCTGTTGCAGTTTCATCAAGAAAAACTAGGCAAGGGACTTTCAGTACAGGAAATTCGCCATCATCAGCTTTTTATGGATAATCTTGAAAAAATCAGCGATCACTATCAAAAAGTGGTAATCGAAGCGCGCTACAAAATGACACTTCAGCAGGAAAAGCTTATGGAAAAGAATATTGAAGTGAAAAAATATGAAAAAATCAGAGAAAGAGATTTTCAAAGATTCATGGAAGCACTTAAGGATATAGAGAACAAGAACATGGATGAAATCTCGATACAGCAATTTTTAAGCAAGGGTAACTAGGTGAAGCTAATGGATAAACCAACAATTGAAAACGAAGAAAAAAGATACAACAAGTTTCAATGGTTTGTATTTGTCGTACTCATCCCGACGTTATTTACAATCGCCATCGTTTGGATTGTCCTGTCCGTTGCCGGGATTAATGTTCTTAAAGTGGCTGAAGAGAAAATCCCTTTTATAGCTGAATCCAATAAAGAAAAAGAAAAGGCGCAATCGTCCGTTCAGCTTGAAAAACAGATCGGGGAATTGGAAGCGAAGATTCAGGATCGCGAAGAAGAAACTTCCAAGCTTGAGGATCTTATCGACAGCCGTGATGAAGCAATTCAGCGCAGTGAATTGGAAAAAGAACAGCTCGAAAAGGAAATTGAAGAGTTAAGGATCGCCCAGGACGAAGATAAACTGGCTTTCAAGGATATTATTCGAACCTATGAAACGATGTCAGCGAAAAAATCAGCCCCAATCATTACCGAGCTTGGGGATGATGAAGCGGTTAGAATATTGTCCAATATCAAAGCCGATACCCTTGCATCGATCATGGAACAAATGAATCCGGAAGATGCAGCCCGGCTAACCAAGAAGCTTACGGTTAACTCCGAGCAGAATGACTCGCAGGCAGAGTGAAATCTGCATATTTGAAAGGAGGTGAAAAACGTGAACGCAGGACTAGTAATTCCTTTACAGACACTAACAGGAACTTCTTCGGGAAGTCCATCTGGCTCTCCCGTTGATACAGGGAATATCACTGGCTTTGGTGCAGTGCTAACCGCTCTATCAGCCGCTGTCAAAGGTGATCAGATCAATGGGCAACAACAGGAGCTCTCAAACGAAGAAACCGCATTACTGCAGGAACTGGCTCAGTTTTTGCAAATAAGCAGTTTAGTTGATTTGGAGGGTGGTCCAGAATTAGGAAGAGATATGTTGCTGGAAGAGACGCCGCTTGAATCTCACCCTATTTTGGAAAGCCTGTTACAAGGCGGTATGAATAAAGAGTCGCTTGAAAAGCTGGTAATTGCCTTGAAAGAAACAGGTCAGTTGAATGCCGGGAGCATAGAAAAGCTAGTTTCTTCATTAAAAGAAGCTGAGCAAATAACAGAAGATAGCGGAACAATGGAAGAAGATGCAAATACTTTATTTTCGATGGGATTAGCGGATATTTTCTCAATCGTTAAAGCAATCGCCAGCCTGAATGGGGAACAGCTTCAAAAAATCGATCTTGATAGTGCGTCAAACGTCTTGAAATTCGCCAAGCTCCAAGTGCTTTTAGCAGAGTATAAAGATATGACCGCTAAAGAAGCAGTAATGAATTCAGAATTAAAGAGTTTGCTAGAGACGATTTCCGGCAAGGTTCAGAAGCTTTTGGGAAGCAATGACCATACATTGATCAACAGTAACTCTTTCGCGAAAGAATTGGCCGGCGTGAATGACCAGAACATAACCGTTCCCAAACTAGGCAGTATGAATGGTCAAGAAATAAATGCTCTTAAACTGGGCAGTGCGAATGGGCAAGAGACGAATGCTTTCAAGTTGGGTAGCGCTTATAGCCAAGACGCAAATACTCTCAAACAAGACACTGCTAATAATCATGAGTCGAATGCTCTCAAACTAGGTAGTTCTAAAGATGAAAGCACGAATATACTCAAAAATGTGTATACCCGTTTATCTGAGAATCTAAACCAAAAAAACGCTTCTGACACAAAAAGTATCGCAAAAGAGAATCTTCCGTTGAAACAAATGGAAGTTTCCCAATCACAGCCAGTCCATTTTCAGGTCTCCAAGCTTGAACAACTTGTCCTAACAGTGGAAAGAGCGGGTCAACCGGTTAATCAGGAGCAATTTATTAAAGCTTTTCAAAATATCTTAAGCAAAGCGAACTTTACAAGCGGAAACGGGATGCAAAAGCTGTTTATCAAACTTAATCCCGAGCATCTCGGCTCTTTAAGAATTGAAATCATCCAAAAGGATTCGGGGCTTGTCGCGACTATTATGGCAACTACCGCTAAAGCGAAGGACTTGATCGAAGGACAAATTCAAGGACTGAAACACGCCTTTAACGGACAGAATTTACAAATCGAGAAGATAGAAGTTTTGCAGACTATGAATTCCTTTGCACAGGAAAGATTCTTACAAAGAGAGTCTGACGGATCACAGCAGCACGAAAAGGAACAGAAACAGCAAAACAATAATCAGCAAGAAGATCCAGAAGCAGAGTTTACTGCAGATCTTGAAGCAGCATTGCTCAGTATGAAAGTGTAGGTGAAAACAACAATGAATACGATCAATCCATCTCTTTACTTATCCGATTATCAGAATCAGCAGCGTAAAACAGGAAACGATATTTTAGGGAAAGATGACTTTCTGAAAATATTGATGACCCAGCTCCAAAATCAGGATCCGTCGAATCCGATGCAGGACAAGGACTTCATCGCACAGATGGCCACTTTTTCATCCCTGGAGCAGATGACGAATATGGGGAAAAGCATTGATAAGTTTGTGGAAATGCAGCAGCAAAATTCGATGATCGCTTATAACCAATTTGTCGGGAAGGATGTAACTTGGCATAAAGCGGTGCCGAGCGAGGATCCGAATGGCCAGCCGACGATTGAGGAAGGCACGGGAACCGTCACTTCGATTCAATTCAAAGATGGCAACGTTTATTTACTTTTGGAGGATGGAACGAAACTGGAGCCCGGGAACATTTCACAGGTCAATCAGCCTGGTATCAGCAATAATCTTATTGCAGCAAGCGAGCTGATCGGGAAGAGAGTAACCTGGTTAAATGAAGCCAAAGAGGAGCTATCAGCAATCGTCAAATCTGTCCAGATGAAGAATGGGAAGACACAGTTTGAATTGGATGATGCGAACGCAACAAAAATTACATCCAATCAGATTACTAAAATCGCAACGCCATAAGGAGTGGGAAAATGGAAAAGCCAGTTTTTCGGCCGATAACCAGCAACCCCATTCAATTAACTTCAAAGAACATTAAGCCGCAAAAACAGGTGGCGCATGGATTTGCTTCTGTCTTGCAATCAGCTGTCATTGAAAAAACGGATAAACTGGTCGTAAGCAAGCATGCTCAATTGCGGTTAAATCAGCGAAACATAAATATCGATGAAAACACCTGGACAAGAATTGAGGAAAAGGTTCAAGAAGCGAAGAAAATGGGTGTCAGAGAAACTCTCGTACTCACGCAAGACGCCGCACTCGTTGTGAGCGCCAAAAACAATACAGTCATAACAGCGATGGACCGTGATGAAGCTTCGTCACAAATCTTTACCAATATAAACGGAACCATACTATTAAATTAACAAGGCTGGACCTGAAAAGGGGGCCTTTAGCTGCAGATTGATAGATGCAGTGATACTGAAGGGAGAAAATAATATGTTACGTTCAATGTACTCAGGAATCAGTGGGATGAAAAACTTCCAAACCAAATTAGATGTTATCGGTAATAATATTGCCAATGTTAATACTTACGGTTTCAAAAAAGGCCGGGTCGTTTTCAAGGATTTAATAAACCAGGACCTTACTGGTGCAAGTGCTCCAAATGCTGGAATCAGAGGCGGTGTCAATCCTAAACAGGTGGGGTTGGGTTCGCAATTGGCAACGATTGATACTCTGCATACAACAGGCAGCATGCAAACCACCGGCCGAGTGCTGGATATGGCTATATCAGGAGATGGTTATTTCGTTGTCGGTGATACAGCAGGAAACGAAAGCTATACAAGGGCCGGGAATTTTTATCTGGATAGTACCGGTGATTTAGTAACAGGGGACGGCCTGTATGTATTAGGGGATACACAAGGGGCTACTCCTACTGCGGGAGCTGCTTTCCCAGCAATCATTAATATCCCTACTACAGCGACAGATATGAGCATCAGTAAAAACGGAACGATAACATTTATGGATGGAGGAATTCTAAGGACAGCGGGCCAAATCCAGCTCGCGAAATTCGCGAATACCGGCGGATTGCAAAAAACAGGCAGCAACCTTTTTCAGGATACAATCAATTCCGGACCGCCTGTTCCTGGATTTGGAACCACTGCCGGATTTGGCGACGTAGAATCCTCTACGCTTGAAATGTCCAATGTCGACCTTTCCGAGGAATTCACAGAGATGATCGTTGCCCAGCGGGCATTCCAGTCTAACACTCGAATTATCACGACATCAGATGAGATCCTGCAAGAGCTTGTTAATCTAAAACGATAGTTTAAGGGAGGGAAGGAGCTGAGTCGGTTTTCCGTCTTGGCTCCTGAAAATTATTGATAAAAGTTACGAAATTAAACGGGAAAACTTTTACAATCAATGCCTTGTACATTGAAACGGTAGAATCCCTTCCTGATACGACGATCACCTTCACCGGTGGTAAAAAAATAGTCGTGAGTGAAAAAGAGGAAGAAATCATCCAATCTATTATTACTTTTTACCGTAAGATAAATGTTCTCGGACTTCGTGATATTGAGGAGGGGAATGATTATGAAAAATAAACTATTAACAATTATGTTGATCATGCTGGTCGCCATCACTCTTGTTGGAGTAATCGCGATCGTCGTAGTGACAAAGTTTTCAGGTGAAGTCGTTGCCAATAAAGAGCCATCAGCCGATGAAATTGTGAAATCATCCGTGGAAATTCCTGAAATCACCACCAATCTTGCCAGCGGTGATTTTATCAAAATTTCTTTCACGGTTCAGACAGATAACGAAAAAGCGAAGGAAGAGCTCGAAAAAAGAAGCTTTCAGGTGAAGAATATCATCATTACCGAGCTTTCTGAAACAAAATCCGATGAATTAAAAGGAAAAGCCGGCAAGGAAAAATTCCAGGAAACAATAGAGGCGGATGTAAACCGGTTGATGCAGGAAGGACAAGTTGAAAAGGTTTATATTACCTCCTCCATCCTACAATAAATACGACATCTTGCAGTAACACCATTTGAGTGAAAGGAATTGTGGAGGTGATGGCTATTGGCTGAAGTATTGTCACAAAATGAAATTGATGCTCTGCTGTCCGCTCTTTCTACCGGGGAGGCGGATGCAGATGAGCTCAAAAAAGAAGAGTCCGAGAAAAAGGTAAAAGTTTACGATTTTAAAAGAGCGCTGCGCTTTTCAAAGGATCAAATCCGTAGCTTAACAAGGATCCATGAAAACTTCGCACGGCTGCTGACTACATATTTTTCAGCCCAGCTGAGGACGTATGTCCAGATTTCGGTTGCATCTGCCGACCAAATTCCTTATGAAGAATTCATCCGTTCGATACCAAAAATGACGATCTTAAATGTTTTTGAAGTTCCGCCACTTGACGGGCGAATCTTAATGGAGGTTAACCCTAACATCGCATATGCGATGATGGACAGGGTTCTTGGCGGAAGAGGCGTAAGCGAAAATAAGGTAGAAAAATTAACGGAAATTGAAACAAAAATCATGTCCAATCTGTTTGAAAAAGGGATTGAAAATCTTCAGGAGGCCTGGGCCACAGTCGCTGAAATCGACCCAATTCTTACGGATTTTGAGGTGAATCCTCAATTTTTGCAAATGGTTTCGCCAAACGAAACCGTCGTGGTCATTTCACTCAATACCCAGATCGGGGAGACATCAGGGATGATCAATATCTGTATTCCCCATGTTGTTTTAGAGCCAATCATCCCTAAGCTTTCCGTACATTATTGGATGCAGACATCAAAAAAAGAAAGAAGTTCTGAGGAGATTGAATCTTTAGAAAAAAGGGTCAAGAAAACCTACCTGCCCATCATTACGGAATTGGGAAAAACAGACATTTCCATCCATGATTTTCTCCAGCTTGATACCGGAGATGTAATTGAGTTAAACCAAGCAATTGATGTACCGTTAAAAGTCAAGGTCGGGGATGTGCCGAAATATATCGCACAGCCGGGCCGGGCAGGCAAAAAAATAGCCGTCCAAATTCTCGATACTTTGAAGGGGGGAGACGAAGATGGTAAGTGATGAAATGCTTTCTCAGGATGAAATAGATGCACTTTTAAAAGGCAATGACGATACTGCAGGAGATGAAGCTGCTTCTCCCCTTGTTGAAGAATATTTATCTTCAATGGAACAGGATGCACTCGGTGAAATTGGCAATATCTCATTCGGAAGCTCCGCAACCGCTTTGTCAACATTATTAAATCAAAAGGTGGAAATTACGACACCTACTGTTTCTGTAATCGACAAAAACAAAATTCAAAATGAATTCCCGCATCCTTATGTAGCGATTCAAGTGAATTATACAGAAGGGTTCACTGGACATAATCTGCTTGTCATCCAGCAGAGCGATGCAGCAATCATTGCTGACTTAATGCTCGGGGGTGACGGGTTGAATCCAGCGGACCTGCTTGGGGAAATTCAGATAAGTGCAGTTCAAGAAGCAATGAATCAAATGATGGGATCTGCCGCTACTTCGATGTCGACCATTTTCAAAAAAAAGGTAGATATTTCTCCACCAACTGTTGATTCATTAAGCATAGAAGAAGACCAAGGCGATGGATCCATTCAAAATGAAAATATACTGGCAAAGATATCATTTCGGTTGAAGGTGGGGGAACTAATTGATTCCAACATTATGCAATTATTGCCTCTCGATTTTGCCAAAAGTCTTGTCAGTGAATTAATGAATCCAGTGGACACAAATGAAATATCTCCACCGGCAGAGCTTGAACAGGAAACACCGGTACAACCAAATACAAATGGATATGAACAAACGATGGACAGTCAACATGTTGAAGAGCCTGTCTATGCGGGTCATCAAATGCCATCTCAGCAAACGGCATATCAAAGCGCACCGCAGCATTTTGGTACCAATTATACGCTGCCAGGGCAGCAGGTAAATATCCAGCCCGCAAGCTTTACCAATTTCGAGCCATATCAGCTCCAAGAATCGGAAACGAAAAATTTGAATATGCTCATGGATATTCCACTCCAGGTAACGGTGGAATTGGGCAGGACGAGCCGCTCGGTGAAGGAAATACTAGAGCTATCCTCAGGATCAATCATTGAACTGGATAAGCTTGCCGGTGAGCCCGTTGACATACTAGTCAACAATCGTTTAATCGCCCAAGGTGAAGTAGTCGTCATTGATGAAAACTTTGGCGTACGCGTAACAGATATTGTCAGTCAGACTGACAGATTAAAAAAACTAAGATAATGTGGGGGTAACTAACAATGGCACACAAGGTTTTAATCACGGATGATGCAGCATTCATGCGTATGATGATAAAGGATATCTTATCTAAAAATGGTTTTGAAATTGTCGGAGAGGCTGCAGATGGTGCGCAAGCAGTTGAAATGTATAAGGAATTCCAACCCGATCTAGTTACGATGGACATTACAATGCCTGAAATGGATGGGATCACGGCTTTAAAGGAAATTCAGAAAATCAACCCTAACGCTAAAGTGATCATGTGCTCCGCGATGGGACAGCAAGCGATGGTTATCGATGCCATCCAGGCAGGGGCAAAAGATTTTATTGTTAAACCGTTCCAGGCAGACCGCGTGCTCGAAGCGATCAACAAAACATTAAGTTAATAGATTAAGAGGGTGTCAGCAACTTGTTTTTAATTAAAAAATGGTTTCAGATTCTGCTGGTTTTAGCAATCGTCCTGTTTGGCTCTGTGGGACTTGCCGTTCAGGCAGAAGGTGTCGATGGAAGCGTAAAGGATTCATTTGAACAACCTGACAAACCCGCGGATAAAGAATCTGAAAGTGAAAAAGAAGCCGCAAGCTCCGGAAGTACGGAGCTCTCCTTTTGGGATTTCGCGCGCATGATTTTTGCAACTATCTTTGTAGTTGCTCTTCTTTATATAGCTCTCAGGTTCATCAACAAGAAAAGCCGCTCCTATCAGAAAGCCAATTTCATTGAAAATATCGGGGGCACAAGCCTTGGCTCAAACCGTTCCGTCCAGCTAATTAAAGTGGGTAACTCCATTTTGGTCGTCGGGGTAGGTGAGACGATTCAGCTGTTAAAAGAAATCGACAATGAAGAAGAGTACGGGGAACTGCTTCAGAATTACAATGTGAAAATGGAACAAATGATACAGCCCGGCGATTTCATAACAAAACTGAAGCAGAAGTTCATTGTTTCTGATTCAAATTCGACAGGCTTCGCCTCACAGTTTAAAAAACAGCTTGAGGAACTTTCAAAAGACAGGAAAAAGGTGGTAAAGAAGCTGGATGAAGAGGAGAGGGACAGAAAATGAACGAATTTATGGAGTTCTTTAGCAACAGTGATCCGTCCAATGTCTCCACTTCAGTTAAAATGTTTTTGCTGCTGACTGTTTTATCACTTGCTCCAAGTATTTTGATATTGATGACCTGTTTTACGAGAATCGTGATTGTGCTTGGGTTTGTAAGAACCTCACTTGCCACGCAGCAAATGCCGCCGAATCAGGTGATTATCGGACTTTCTCTCTTTCTGACGTTTTTTGTCATGGCCCCTACTTTTCAAGAAGTAAATGATGTGGCGCTGACTCCTTTATTCGAGGAAAAGATTGATTTGGAAGAGGCTTACGAGCAAGCCGCACTGCCTTTCAAGGAGTTTATGAGCGCGCATACGCGTCAGAAGGATCTCGCTCTATTTCTGGATTATGCGCAAATGGACAGGCCCGAAAGCATTGAGGATATTCCATTGACCGCCCTGGTTCCTGCTTTTGCGATCAGTGAGATTAAAACAGCGTTCCAAATTGGCTTTATGATATTTATTCCATTTTTGGTCATCGATATGATCGTTGCCAGTGTCCTCATGTCAATGGGGATGATGATGCTACCTCCTGTCATGATCTCTCTGCCTTTCAAAATACTGTTATTCGTTTTGGTTGATGGATGGTATCTCGTTGTGAAGTCATTATTACAGAGTTTTTAAGCGGGTGAATTTAAATGAGTCCTGATTTTGTCATTCAAGTGGCTGAACGCGGCATATTTACGATATTGATTGTTTGCGGGCCCTTGTTGCTGATTGCGCTGGTAGTGGGGCTTATCATCAGTATTTTCCAAGCGACGACGCAAATTCAAGAACAGACGCTTGCGTTTGTCCCGAAAATTGTCGCTGTTTTGCTCGGGATTATCCTGCTTGGACCATGGATGTTATCCCATATGCTGTCGTATGCCAGTGAAATATTCAGCAATCTAAATAGATTTGTAGGTTAAATCATGCAAGAAATTATTCCGCAGTTTCCGGCTTTTTTATTAGTATTTGTCCGGGTTGTTTCTTTTTTTGTGACGATGCCGATTTTTTCGTATCGGACCATTCCGACAGCCCACCGTATCGGTCTTAGTTTGTTTCTTGCGTGGATTATGTATTACACCATCGATGCGCCGGTTTTTGAGATTGACGCGAATTATTTCATGTTGATTATCAAAGAAGCCCTTATCGGGTTGTTGATCGGATTTGTCGCTTTCATGATATTGTCTGCGGTCCAGATAGCCGGAGCGTTCATTGATTTTCAAAGCGGCTTCGCGTTAGCGAACGTGATCGATCCGCAGACTGGGGTGCAGAGTCCATTGATGGGCCAGTATCTGTACACGATTTCCCTATTGTTTTTACTGGGGGCGAACGGGCATCATATGCTGCTTGATGGAATCTTTTACAGCTACCGGTTCATCCCGATTGATCAGGCCTGGATCCCTTTCGGTGACAGTAACTTGCTTGAATATGTCGTCAAAGCCTTTAACCAGACATTTATCATCGCCTTTCAAATGTCGATACCGGTCGTGGGCAGTTTGTTTTTAGTCGATGTCGCGCTTGGAATTGTTGCGAGAACCGTCCCACAATTTAATATTTTTGTCGTCGGATTGCCGGTTAAAATTATTGTCAGCTTTATCGTTTTAATTGTCGTCATGAGCATGATGATGGTTGTTGTACAGCAGCTGTTTGAATACTTGATTGTGACCATGAGAGGGTTAATGGAGTTGATCGGAGGAAGTTGAAAATGAAATGGTTAGAGCTTGATTTGCAATTTTTCTCCGGTGAAAAAACAGAAAAGGCTACACAAAAAAAGCGCCAAGATACGAGAAAAAAGGGCCAGGTCGCTAAAAGTCAGGACGTTAACACAGCCATTGTACTGCTTGCGGTGTTTATGCTGTTCATCGTAACCGGCCCATCTATGAAAGAAGCAATCATCGGTTTATTTATTGAATCCTTTCAGGATCCAATGCTAACAACATTAAGTGAAGAAACTGTCATGCCCATCTTTATAGATATGCTACAGAAAACCGCGATTGTCATGATACCTGTGATGGGGGTTGCTCTCATTGCCGGGGTCGCGGCAAACTTTTTACAAATTGGCTTTCTGTTTTCGACAGAAGCCATTCAATTCAAGCTTGATAAAATTGACCCGATAAAGGGCTTTAAACGGATTTTCTCAATGAGGGCGATTGTGGAATTGCTAAAATCGATCCTGAAGATATCCTTCGTAGGCCTTGTGGCTTTTCTTGTCATCTGGCAGCGAATGGATGAAATCATGACTCTTTCACAGAAGTCAGCCGAAGCAACGCTTGCGATACTGGCGGATATTACCGTAAAGGTGGGTTTATACGCTTCCGCCGCGTTACTTTTTTTATCACTGCTTGATTATATGTACCAAAAATATGACTATGAAAAAAATATTCGGATGTCCAAACAGGATATTAAAGATGAATATAAAAATATAGAGGGCGACCCGTTGATCAAATCAAAGATCAAACAAAAACAAAGGGAAATGGCGATGCAGCGAATGATGCAGGAAGTTCCCAAGGCCGACGTCGTCATTACCAATCCAACGCATTACGCGATCGCTTTAAAGTATGACGAGGGTAAGCTTGATGCGCCATATGTGGTTGCCAAAGGTGTGGATTTTGTTGCCCAAAAGATTAAGTATGTCGCTAAGGAAAACGATGTGGTTTTGATGGAGAATCGGCCGCTTGCCCGGGCACTTTATGACCAGACGGAAATTGGGCAGGCGATACCGGAAGATTTTTTTAAGGCAGTCGCCGAGATATTGGCGTTTGTTTATAAAACAAAAGGCAAGATATAGATCCATGTTAAAAGCAGATAAGGAGAGAGGAAAATGTCAGCAAGAGATTTAACGGTGTTAATAAGTGTAATTGCGATTGTTGCCATGTTGATTATTCCATTGCCGACATGGCTGTTGAGTATTTTGATTTTAATAAATATTGCTCTTGCTCTTTTGGTTCTTTTAACGACGATGAATATGAAGGAGCCGCTTGAGTTTTCCATTTTCCCTTCCCTATTGTTGCTTTTGACCCTTTTTAGACTTGGTTTGAATGTTTCAACAACCCGTTCGATCCTGACCCATGGTGACGCGGGCGACGTGGTGCATACATTCGGAACGTTTGTCGTAGGTGGAAATATCATCGTTGGTATGGTCGTTTTCTTAATTTTAGTTATTATCCAATTTATTGTCATTACGAAAGGTTCCGAGCGTGTTTCCGAGGTTGCGGCGCGGTTTACGCTGGATGCGATGCCGGGAAAACAGATGAGCATTGATGCGGATTTGAATGCCGGGATGATTTCGGAGGCGGAAGCCCGTGAACGGCGTGAAAAAGTTGGCAGGGAAGCCGACTTCTATGGTTCTATGGACGGAGCCAGCAAATTCGTCAAAGGTGACGCGATTGCAGGCATCATCATTGTCTTAATCAACTTGATTTTTGGAATGATCATTGGGATGCTGCAGCAGGATTTAAGTTTCGGCGAGGCTGCTAAACACTTTTCCCTGCTTACGGTAGGTGATGGCATAGTCACACAGGTGCCAGCCTTGTTAATCTCCACGGCGACGGGTATTGTGGTGACACGTGCAGCATCTCAAGGGAATCTTGGATCGGATATCACTTCCCAGCTTTTCAGATTTCCGACCATGCTTTATGTAACGGCTGGAACAATTTTTATGCTCGGGCTAGTTACACCGATTTCTAATTTCCTAACGTTTTCACTGGCTGGTTTGTTGGCGTATGGCGGATATATGATTTCCAGGACACCGAAATCGGATCCGCAGGAGCTTCAGGATATGGAAGAAGAAATTGAAACAGATGAGATGAAGAGTCCGGAAAGTGTCGTAAATCTCTTAAGCGTTGATCCAATCGAATTTGAATTTGGCTATGGTCTGATTCCGCTCGCTGACGCTAATCAGGGAGGTGACCTCCTGGACCGCGTCGTGATGATTCGCAGGCAGCTCGCCATCGAAATGGGCCTTGTTATCCCGGTCGTCCGCATCAGGGATAATATTCAACTGAATCCAAATGAATACCGTTTGAAGATAAAAGGAAATGAGATGGCGAGGGGTGAGCTGTTGCTCGATCATTTTCTTGCCATGAGCCCGGGCATTGAAGATGATTCGATCGAAGGGATTGATACGATCGAACCATCATTCGGCCTTCCGGCAAAATGGATTTCAGAAGAAATGAAGGAACAGGCAGAAATGATGGGTTACACGGTAGTCGATCCCCCAAGTGTCGTTTCGACACACATAACGGAAATCATCAAAGCGAATGCTCATGAATTGCTGGGAAGACAGGAAACGAAACAGCTTATCGATCATTTGAAGGAATCGGCACCGATTCTTGTAGAAGAAGTAACGCCAAATCCTTTAACGATCGGTGAAATCCAAAAAGTACTGGCCAAATTATTAAAAGAGAAAGTATCGATCCGCAATTTGCCGGTCATTTTTGAAACGCTGGCTGATTATGGAAGACTGTCAACAGATACCGACCTGCTGACTGAATATGTACGCCAGAATTTAGCCAGGCAAATAACGAATGGCTTTGCGGTCGGCGATGACAGCTTAAAGGTCGTTACTTTATCCGGGAAGGTGGAAAAGCTGATAGCGGACGCAGTCCAGCAAACGGATCAGGGGAACTACTTATCACTCGATCCAAATGATTCCCAATCCATCCTCGAAGCCATTGCTTCCAAACTTGAAGAGCTGGCACTGATGGAACAAACGCCGATTGTGTTATGTTCCCCGGCAGTTCGCATGTATGTAAGGCAATTGACGGAACGATATTTTCCGCAAGTCCCGATTCTTTCCTATAATGAATTGGAATCCAATGTGGAAGTACAAAGTATAGGGGTGGTGAACGTAGAATGAAAGTGAAAAAATATGTGGCATCCTCGATGAATGAAGCGATGAAACAAATTCGCGGTGAGCTAGGTAACGAAGCTGTCATTCTTAGTTCTAAGCCCGTCTATTCAGGCGGATTTCTCGGTATGTTCAAAAAGCGGAGCATTGAAGTCGTCGCTGCCGTCGAACCGGTCGCCCGACAAAATCCTCCTGTCCAGAAACAAAAACAGAAAAGGCAGCCACAGAATAATCCACCCACCGATGTGAATCTGAATCGTTCATCACAAAGTGCAGGGCCTCCTTCAGGAGAAATCTTAAAAGAACTGTCCGAGCTGAAGGAGCTATTAAAAGGAATCAATCATGAAGCTTCAGATATTTATGCGAAATACCCGGGTCCTTTAAAAGAAATGTATGCATTGATGGAGAAGCAGGAAATTGATTACCAGTTAAGGGGAGAAGTAATGGATGCCCTGCTGGGAAAGTGGTTTTCCCATAAAGATGGTGCCTCCACTCCAGAGGTAAAAGGTTGGCTGGAAGCTGAATTGATTGAAAAACTCGAAAAAGTGCCTCATCATGAAAAGCCTTTTCAAAAAAAATATATTAATATTGTCGGGCCGACCGGGGTTGGCAAAACAACTACTCTGGCAAAGGTTGCGGCCGAAAGCATGATCAAGCAAAACAAAAAGGTGGCCTTTATAACAACAGATACATATAGAATCGCGGCAATCGACCAGCTTCAAACGTATGCCAAGATTTTAAATGTTCCGATCGAAGTGGCCTATAATCTTGATGATTTTAAAAATGCGGCGGAAAAGTTCGCGCACTATGATTTAGTATTTATTGATACGGCCGGGAGAAATTTCAGAAATCAGGAATATGTTCGTGATTTGAAAACAATCATTGATTTTGAACGAGAAATGGAAACCTTCCTCGTTCTGTCCTTGACCGCTAAACAAAACGATATGGAAGAAATATTCGAGCAATTTTCGATTATTCCGATCAAACAGCTGATTTTCACAAAAGCCGATGAAACGTCAAGCTTTGGAACCATGCTCAACTTTATTGTCAAACATGGAATCGGCGCTGCCTATATCACAAATGGGCAAAACGTGCCGGATGATATCGAAAAGGCGAGCCCTTCTCTGATTACAAAAACGGTTATTGGAGTACACAAATGATGAGGGATCAAGCAGAAAATCTACGAAATCGGCTGAGACAACAAAATCTTCACTCTGTCGCCAGGACCGTTGCCGTCATTAGCGGAAAGGGCGGCGTCGGAAAATCAAATTTTTCGTTAAATTTCGCGATCACCTTATCCAAAAAAGGACACAGCGTACTCCTGTTCGATATGGATATCGGCATGGGTAATATTGATATCTTGATGGGGAATACATCCGGGATGAGCATCATCGACTTTTTTGAATACGGAAAGACGCTGAAAGAAATCATCTCGTCCGGCCCTGAAAATATCTCTGTAATCGCCGGCGGAACAGGTTTGACCAAACTGTTTGAGCTGGAAGAGCAGCTGTTTGACCGCTTTCTCGAGGAATTCAACGGGCTCCTTGGTGACTATGATTATATTATTTTCGATATGGGTGCGGGCATCAATGATGATTCTACCAAGTTTATGTTGTGCGTAGATGATCTTATTGTCATTACGACTCCGGAACCGACGGCGGTGATGGATGCTTATTCTGTCATAAAATATTTGAATTCTATCAATCAGGAGCTTCCATTCTTCCTTGTCTGCAACAGGGTTCTTTCGGAAATAGAAGGCCAGGAAACGGTAAAACGGATTCAAAATGCACTTCATAAATTTTTACAGAAAGAAATTATCCCGTTGGGCTTTTTACCGGATGATAAATCAGTCTCAAAGGCGGTTACGAATCAAATTCCATTTGTACTATATAACTCTGAATCAATTGTTTCCAAGTCATTATTAGAAATTGCAGCACGATATGAAGATGGTGAATTTAAGGATGATCTTTTCTTGAAAAAAAGCCACTTTTTAGGGAAATTAAAAAGTTATTTTGTGGGAAGGTAGGGGGGTCCCTTCAAATGGAAAAAATAAAAGTACTTATTGTCGAAGATTCTGCATTTATGAGAAAGCTGATTACTGAATTCCTGTCGGAAGAAGACAGGATTGAAGTAATTGGAACCGCCAGGAATGGGGAGGAAGCGCTCAAGAAAATTGAGGAGCATAAACCTGACGTTATCACACTTGATGTGGAAATGCCGGTTATGAATGGGCTCGAGGCATTGAAGATTATTATGGAAAAATTTCCGACCCCTGTCATCATGCTATCAAGCACAACCCGGGAAGGGACAGATAGTACATTTACAGCCATGAACATGGGGGCTTTTGATTTTGTAGCGAAACCATCAGGATCCATTTCTTTGGACTTACATAAGATCAAACAGGTGCTGATAGAAAAAATCATCGCGGCAAGTAAGACAAGCGTTCATCGTCTGCAAAAAAGTTATATAAATGTCGAAATTTCTGTGTCAGATAGAAACAAATATAGTAAAATAGAATCAGAAACGAAAAAATCCAATAATTTCAAAAATTGGAATTCTAGCAAAAAGAAGCTCATTGTCATCGGTACGTCTACAGGTGGTCCACGCGCATTGCAAGCTGTATTGACAAGGCTGCCGGAAAATTTGGAGGCACCGGTTTTAATTGTCCAGCATATGCCTGCCGGGTTTACGAAATCGCTCGCAGACAGGCTTAATGGATTGTCGGCCATAACCGTGAAAGAGGCTGAAGATGGCGAGGTTTTACATATTGGTACCGCTTATATAGCCCCAGGGGGCTATCATTTGAAGGTGAAAAAGATGGGTATGAACCTTGCTGTTTCGCTTGATAAATCTGAGCCTAGAGGCGGCCATCGCCCGTCGGTTGATGTTTTATTCGAATCAGTCAGTGAATTTCCGGAATTTAATAAAGTTGCCGTCATCATGACAGGTATGGGCAGTGATGGATCTAAAGGACTGATTCAGCTGAAGAACAAGGGAGACGTAAAGGCAATAGCTGAATCCCAAGAAACATCGATCGTTTTCGGGATGCCTAAAGCCGCCATTGCCACCAACTTAGTGGATTCTGTTGAGGATATAGATAAGATAGCAAAGACTATCGTTACATTTTGTTAATTGAAGGGGAGTGGATTTCTATGGATATGGATCAATATTTAGAAGTCTTTATAGATGAAAGCAAAGAGCACCTCCAAACATGCAGCGAGCAACTATTGGAGCTAGAGAAAAATCCAAGTGACCTTACGATTGTAAATGAAATCTTCCGGTCAGCCCATACGTTAAAAGGAATGTCAGCCACAATGGGATACGAAGATTTGGCTAATCTGACTCATAAAATGGAAAATGTTTTAGATGAAATCCGCAATCAAAAAATTGTCTTGAATTCAGAAATATTCGATGTGATTTTTCAAGCGGTTGATGATTTGGAAGCGATGGTTACCTCGATTGCGGAAGGCGGAGACGGAAAGAGAGACGTTTCGCGCGTTGTTGAGCAATTGCAGCTCATCGAAAAGGGACAATCACCGCTTAGCGCATCCACTAATCAAGAGGTAGCCGCAAGCATAGCTCCTGTCATGGAGACAAGGGCAAAAAGCACGTACGACGAGTTTGAATTGACGGTTCTCGAGCAATCGAAGGGACAGGGGTTTGAAAGCTACGAAATTACGGTGGGGCTCAGTGAAGATTGTTTGCTCAAGGCAGCGCGCGTATACATGGTTTTCGAAGTTCTTGAGAGTATCGGTGAGGTCGTTAAATCTTCCCCAACCGCGGATCAGTTGGAGGAAGAACAGTTTGATCATGAGTTTAGGGTCACTGTGATAACGAAGGAATCCAAAGAAGATGTCCAGAAGAAAGTGATGAAGGTATCTGAAGTCCAGAAGGTAGAAATCAGCACGATTGATTTCGAGACTTTAAGAGTCCAGACCAGTGAAGAAGTAAATGTGAATGCAACTGCCTCTGAAGCTGTTGTAGAAATACAGGCAGACCAGATTGCAGAAACGAAGAAAAAACCATCAGGCAAGCAGGCGAGCAGCAAAACGATCCGCGTCAATATCGAACGATTGGATATTTTGATGAATCTTTTTGAAGAGCTTGTCATCGACCGCGGCAGGCTTGAGCAAATCTCAAGGGAATTGAATAACCAGGAGCTGCACGAAACCGTAGAAAGAATGTCGCGCATAACCGGTGATTTGCAAAACATTATCTTAAACATGAGAATGGTGCCGGTCGAGACGGTATTCAACCGTTTTCCTAAAATGGTTCGTACGCTTGCCAGAGACCTTAATAAGAAAATCAATCTTGAAATTATCGGCGCAGAAACGGAACTGGACCGAACCGTTATTGATGAAATTGGCGATCCGCTTGTCCACTTGTTAAGAAATGCGCTTGACCACGGCGTGGAAACGCCGGAAGTCCGTTTGGCGGCAGGCAAAAGTGAAGAGGGTACCGTCGTTCTCAAAGCCTATCACAGCGGAAACAATGTGTTTATTGAAATCACGGATGACGGTGCTGGCATCAAACGGGAAAACGTGTTGAAGAAAGCGTTAAGTAACGGAATTATTTCTGAACAAACAGCGGCAACTCTAACAGATAAGCAAGTCTATGAATTAATATTCGCATCCGGTTTTTCAACCGCGGCAACCATTTCTGATATTTCCGGTCGTGGTGTCGGTCTGGATGTAGTAAAAAATACGATTGAATCACTCGGCGGAACGGTATCGATAGATTCTACCGAAGGCAAAGGCTCTGTTTTCTTAATCCAGCTGCCGCTTACGCTTTCGATTATATCGGTCATGCTTGTTGAAATTCAAAAGGAAAAGTTTGCTGTGCCGCTCTCATCCATTATCGAAACGGCCATCATCAAAAAAGAAGAGATTATGAACGGGCATGATCAGCAAGTAATTGATTTCCGTGGCAATGTGTTGCCACTGTTATTCTTAAAAGATATCTTCGAGGTACCTGTTGTCGAAGAAGATGATGAGTTCTTTTCAGTCATTATCGTCCGTAAGGGAGATAAAATGGCTGGGTTGGTTGTCGACTCGTTTATTGGGCAGCAAGAAATTGTGCTTAAATCACTCGGCAACTATCTGACCTCCGCATTCGCGATATCGGGAGCAACGATTCTTGGCGATGGACAGGTTGCGTTGATTGTCGATTGCAACGCTTTGATTAAATAACTTAGATTTGTGAGAGTGCGGTCCAAATATGTGCTGCATTCTCACTTTTACAATGAAGAGAGTACTTGAAAAAAATTAACAGTTAAATAGGGGGATAACATTATGTCTATCCAAACAGATGTAGAAGTAATAAAAGTCATAGTTTTTCAAATAAAAGATAAAGAATACGCGATTCCCGTCCATATTGTTCGCGCCATTGAAAAAGGCCTTCATATCACGCGGGTTCCACGAACTGCGCCATTTGTAAAAGGGGTCATCAATTTACGAGGTGTCGTGACGCCTATTATCGATTTACGGGTACGCTTCGACATTGAACAAGCGGAGTATACGGAAGATACCAGAATCATTATTGTGTCTTTAGATGATATGGAAGTGGGATTGATTGTGGATGGCGCGAACGACGTAATCGATATCCCGTCTTCGAATATTGAACCGCAGCCTGAAGTCGTCGGAACGGTGGAAGCAGAGTATATTTCCGGAGTGGCAAAAATTGAAAAAAGACTGATGATTTTAGTCGATCTTGAAAAGATATTGAATCCTGAAGATTTAAAAGAATCTCTAAGTATAGAAGGATAAACATATGTCGTTCACTGAAAAGATCTCAGCTGTCCATCTCGATATTTTAAAGGAAATCGGAAATATCGGGGCCGGCAATGCGGCTACGGCGCTATCCAAGCTGTTAACTAAAAAGATTGATATGAAAGTACCGAGTGTGCGGATCCTTTCATTCGATGAAATGCTGGATTTGGCGGGCGGCGCGGAAACGATTGTTTTGAGCGTTTACCTAAGAATTGAAGGAGATGCTCCGGGAACTATCCTTTTTGTCCTGTCCCCCCATCAGGCTATGTACTTTATACATCAAATGACGGATGAAAAAGATTTTTCCTTTGAGATGCCGCCATTTTCAGAGCTGTCAATGTCTGCGCTTCAGGAACTTGGAAATATCCTGTCCGGGTCCTATCTCTCGGCTTTATCTGACTTCACTGGCCTTCATCTATATCCGTCTGTACCGGCTCTAAGCTACGACATGGCAGGAGCAACGATCAGCTACGGCTTACTGGAACTTTCACAGGTAAGTGATTATGTGATTGTCATTGATACGGCACTTTCTGAGGTTGGGCAAGATACAAACAGTGTAAACGGTCATTTTTTCATGCTGCCGGATCCAGAGTCGTTTGAAACGATCTTTGCCTCTTTAGGAGTTAACTCAAATGACTGATTTAATGAACATCGTCAAAGTCGGTATTGCTGATATGAACATCGTCCGGGCTCCTGACACAATCAGGACTTCGGGACTCGGATCATGTGTGGGGGTTGTGGTTTTTGATCAAATGAAAGAGATAGCCGGCATGGCTCATATTATGCTTCCGGACTCCACCCTTTCAAAGGGCAGCCCAATGAATCTAGCGAAATATGCAGACACCGCACTCTATGAATTGGTTAACCGTCTGGTGCATAAAGGGGCAAGGCTATCATCGATGCAGGCAAAAATGGCTGGGGGCGCCCAGATGTTTCAGTTTTCAAACGGGAGCGATCTGATGAGGATCGGACCACGCAATGTAGAGGCGGTGCGCACCACCCTCGACGAATTGCGGATTCAAATTGTATCGGAAGATGTTGGGGGAAACAGCGGAAGAACAATCGAGTTCAATCCAAAAACAAATATGTTGAATATCAGAACGGTTAATAAAAGAGTCATAGATATATAATGTTAGGTCTCATAGAAAAGTATTTTCCGCAAGCTAGGAGGTAACCCATGTCTCAACTGACTACTGGAGAAGAGCAGCTGCATTGGAAGAATTGGATTGACTGCCGTGATCCTCAAGCAGGGGACATTTTGGTAAAAAAATACATGCCCCTCGTTTCCTATCATGTCCAAAGAATATCTGTTAATCTGCCCAAGAATGTAAACCGCGATGATATTAGAAGTCTCGGGATGATGGGATTATTCGATGCGTTGGAAAGATTTGATCCGAAACGGGATTTAAAGTTCGATACATATGCATCATTCCGTATCCGCGGGGCCATCCTTGATGGCTTGAGAAAAGAGGATTGGCTGCCGCGCAGCGCCCGGGAAAAAGCAAAAAAAATAGAGGCGGCCATTGAAGAACTTGAACAAAAGCATATGAGAAACGTAACACCCGAGGAAATTGCTGTATACCTGCATATATCGGAAGATGAAGTGTATTCCGCTTTGAATGAAAACTTTTTTGCGAATGTCCTTTCCATGGACGAGTCTCCGCAGGAACAGGAAGACAAAGAAGGAACGAACTTCCATGTCAAGGACGAGAGGGCAATCCTTCCAGAGGATAGCCTCCTGAAGGAAGAATTGTATGAAGAATTGTCCCGGGTCATTGGAACCTTAAATGAAAAAGAACAGTTGGTACTTCAGTTGTTTTACAAAGAAGAATTGACATTAACAGAAATTGGACAGGTAATGAGTTTATCTACATCCAGAATATCCCAGATCCATTCTAGAGCTATTTTTAAGTTGCGAAACACTTTGCAGGATGTAAAACATTAAAGAATAAATTGGGATGGTGTTTACGATGAATCGCCTCTTTGATATCAATGTGTCCAAAAATCGGTTGTCTGCTACCTTGACGATAAATCCTGATGTAACAGACGACACTGCCTGGGATCAAGACGCACTACTGGGCCTCCTTAAGGAAAGGAAAATCGTGTTTGGCTATAAACACGGAGTGATTCAACAAATTTGCGATAATCCATATAGCGTGGAGTATCCGGTAACAGTAGCGGAAGGAATACCCCCGCAAAATGGGGAGGACGCTTATTTACAGAATGAAATCCATGAAGAACAAAAGAGTACTAGTGGTGATAAGTTTGATTTTCGCAATATACTGACCATTCCTTCGGTGAAAGATGGTCAATTGCTGGCCAGCATCATCTCTCCCACCCAGGGAACTGCCGGAAAGGATATCTACGGGAATATACTTCCTGCCCGTGATGGTCGCCAGCTAAGATTGAAACCAGGAAAAAACATTTTGTTTCAAAATGATCAATTTTTTGCAACAACGGATGGACAAATCAGTATCACCTCTAATTCAATCAATGTATTTCCTATTTTCGAGGTCAAAGGCGATATAGATATGAAAACAGGAAACGTTGATTTCATCGGCAACGTCACGATTCACGGCAATGTTCCGCCAGGTTATCGCATCAAAGCAGGTGGTGATATTCGGATTAACGGAATTGTTGAAGCATCGGTTATTGAGGCTGGTGGTTCCATTCATATAAGAGGTGGTATAGCCGGGCAGTTAAAAGGAAGCGTCAAGGCAGGAGTCGACCTTCATACACGTTATCTGAACCAGGCAAATGTGGAAGCCGGAAATGATATTGTAACAGAGACCTTTATTATGAACAGCGCAGTTACGGCAGGCAGAAAAATCAAAGGAGAAAATATTATAGGCGGGAAGCTTTCCGCGGGTGAAGTAATCGAAGTGAGTGAAATCGGCAATCAACATTTCGCCCGGGCTGATCTATTTATTGGCAGCTTTGCGGAAAATGTTGAAAAGGAACGTCAGGTACAGGCCGAGATATTCAAATTGAAAGACTCCCTAAAAAAACTTGAAGCGCTAAAAGAAAAATTGAAGATGGTATTGGCAGCAAAGGGCAATGCGGAAGGCAAAGAACAAGAAATGCTGCAAAGGCAGCAAGCAACGTATTTTGCGCTTAAAAGCCAGCTTGATAATCTGGAATTGGAATTGGCTGAGCTTCATGAAAAAGATAATCCTGGTGCCCATTCCTATTTAAGGGTGAAGGGGCAACTGTATCCAAACAACCAAATCCATTTTTCTAAATATTCGAAGTTAATTCATAACCCAATATCCTCTGTGAAGATCTTCCTGAATCAAGGTGAAATTACTTCAATTCCACTGTAAAGGCAGGAGTTTCCTATGAGTTTAAAAGCGATAGAACTGCAAGTCGCACTGCCTCGAACGCATGATGCCGGCAAGATCCAGGAGCAATGGCAACAAAAAGATCAGCTTGCCCACCATCATGCAGCTAATGAGGTTCACAAAGACGATGAAAAAAAACGCACAGCAGTCATAAAGCAGGAACAAAAAGAAAAACCGTCACTACACAAGGATGGCGAAGGTGCCAGTCAAGAAGGAAACCAGCGTCAACCTGGTAAGAAAAAAACAGTTGATTCAAGACAAAAAAAATATCAACATCCTTATAAGGGAATAAGCATAGACTATTCCGGATAAGAGGTCTAATATGAATGCATTTATCATCTTCATACTTTTTTTATTGAATATCCTCACGATCTTTGCTGTCATTATTCTGTTTCTACGCCAAAATCGTTTGATGGCGACTGAAAGAAACCAAAAAGAAGCAATGGCTGAAATCGAGGAATTAATGAGCGCTTTCGTAATGGAAATGAAGGAAGAAAATGAATTGCTCCTCGAGAAACTTCACAGGCCTGATCTTCTGGAAAAACAGGCGGCAAAGGAAACCGCGACCAAAGCCCCGTATAGACCATCAGCCACTATGGAGCCCATCCCTCCTGCAACTGAAAAATTAAATCCTCCTGCTGTGGGGAAGGTTTCTAAGAGCGTAGTAGTTTCAGCATACAAAAACCAGAAACCTCTTGACGAAACAGAAAAATCAACAGGGTACGAACCTGCCGGCCTAACCGAAAGACCAGACAAAATTGATATCTCTGCCCCAGGTGACCGGCCAGATCAACCAGACGTTATGGAAGAAACACCTAAAAACAATTTCAAGGAAACTCTGATTAAAGCTGTAAACAGCAGTCCTCAATCGCTAACTCAAGACGTTTTTGAGATGCATGATCAAGGCATGACAACTGAAGAGATTGCCAAAAAGTTAAACAAAGGGAAAACTGAAATCGAGCTTTTATTAAAATTCAGGATATAAGTGTTGGAAATTGCTTGATTGTCATACTTGTATATGCTATATTATTTCATGGTGTTATTACACACGTTTCGTAATTCAAGCAGATGGTGCTGTTTTACAGTTTCTGTTTGAAAATGATCGGAGCGGAGGCTAAACAAACCAATTAGGAGGAAACAAAATGTCAGTAATTTCTATGAAGCAATTGCTTGAAGCTGGTGTGCATTTCGGACACCAAACCCGCCGTTGGAACCCAAAAATGAAGAAGTACATCTTCACTGAGCGTAACGGCATCTATATCATCGACCTTCAAAAGACGGTGAAAAAGGTTGAAGAAGCTTACAAATTCGTTAAAGAAGTGGCTGCTAACGGAGGAACTGTCCTTTTCGTTGGCACGAAAAAACAAGCGCAGGAGTCTGTTAGAGATGAAGCGATCCGTTCTGGCATGTACTATGTAAACCAACGCTGGTTAGGTGGAACTTTAACAAACTTTGAAACAATCCAAAAGCGTATCTCCCGTCTAAAAGAAATCGAGAAGATGGAAGAAAACGGCACATTCGAAGTGCTTCCTAAAAAGGAAGTCATTCAACTTAAAAAAGAATTAGAACGCCTTGAAAAATTCTTGGGCGGCATTAAAGATATGAAGGGCCTTCCAGACGCAATTTTTGTGATTGACCCTCGCAAAGAGCGCATCGCGGTAGCGGAAGCTCATAAATTAAACATCCCGCTAGTAGGAATCGTCGACACAAACTGTGATCCAGACGAAATCGATGTAGTTATTCCTGCAAACGATGATGCAATCCGTGCTGTTAAATTATTAACTGGCAAAATGGCTGACGCTATCTTGGAAGCTAAGCAAGGCGAAGAAACAGCTGCTGTTGAAACGGAAGCTGAAACAGAAACAACGACTGCTTAATTAGTAAAAAGGTGATAAGAGGATAAGCCTTTTATCACCTTTTTTTGCAGATGGGGAAGTGTAACTTTCCTAACCTGCATAAGTTTTAACTACGCCTTTGGCTTGCCTGAAACGGCTTGCCAACCGGCGGGTTTTCTTTAAAAGATAAGAAAAGTATAAATTTTTCAACATGGATGGATGTCTAGCGTAAGCAGCCCAGCCCCGACGCACAGGACGTGCTAGTGCCGACGAAGACATAAGGACGTGGCGGTTTTAGTCAGCCTCGAGGTCGTAAATAAGTCATCCCTCTCCGGACTTCCACAGGATGTGGTGGCGTCAGCGTTCGTCACAGGACGTGACGGATTTTAGCTGAGGGTCCTTACTTGGCCCTCCTACGAGGTGCGCCTTATGCTGGTCGGACTTGCCCAGGATGGGCTGGCGTCGGCGTTTGCCACACGATGTGGCAGGTATTAGTCGACGTTCATTACTTGCAGGGCGCTTGTGTTTTTCTTTAACGGATATTTCAGGAGATTTCCTGTAAATCAGGCTTAGATTTTGCCAATGTGGTGAAAGATTATATAAGTTACATAACTATGAGGAGGATTTCCAAGATGGCAATTACTGCACAAATGGTAAAAGAACTGCGTGAAAAAACGGGTGCCGGCATGATGGATTGCAAAAAGGCACTTACAGAAACTGATGGCGATATGGAAAAAGCGATTGACTACCTTCGCGAAAAAGGAATCGCGAAGGCTGCCAAAAAAGCTGATCGCGTTGCAGCTGAAGGTTCAGCTTACATCCTGGTTGAAGGAAACGAAGCGGTTATTCTTGAAGTAAACTCTGAAACAGATTTCGTTGCAAAGAACGAAGGTTTCCAAGTGTTAGTTAAGGAACTTGCTGCCCACTTGTTGGCTAAAAAACCTGCTTCTGTTGAAGAAGCTCTGGAACAGACGATGGATAACGGTACAAAGATTGAAGAATATATCAACGCTGCTATTTCTAAAATTGGTGAGAAGTTAACGCTTCGTCGCTTTGAAGTATTGACTAAAGGTGACAGCGACGCATTCGGCGCTTACCTTCATATGGGCGGAAGAATTGGCGTATTGACAGTTCTTGAAGGAACAACGGATGCAGATGCTGCTAAAGACGTTTCTATGCATATCGCAGCATTAAAGCCGAAATACGTTTCACGCGACCAAGTTTCTTCTGATGAAATCGAGCGTGAGCGTGAAGTCCTTACTCAACAGGCGTTGAATGAAGGCAAGCCTGAAAAGATCGTCGCAAAAATGGTAGAAGGTCGGATTGGCAAATTTTACGAAGAGATCTGCGTAGTTGACCAATCTTTCGTTAAAAACCCTGATCAAAAAGTCGGAGAGTTCGTACAATCCAAAGGCGCTACAATCAAGAACTTCGTAAGATTTGAAGTTGGAGAAGGCATCGAAAAACGTCAGGATAACTTCGCAGAAGAAGTTATGAGCCAGGTAAATAAAAACTAATTGATACAAGCAATCACCTGATTAGTATTAATAGGGAACACAATTTGTGTTCCCTATTTTTTAAAAGATCACATAGATTACATAGTGGAGGTTCTCATGAGCGCGAAATATAAACGGGTCGTATTAAAGCTAAGCGGTGAAGCGTTAGCCGGTGCCGAAGGATTTGGCATCAATCCATCTGTCATTAAATCGATAGCTGAACAAGTTAAAGAGGTTGCCGAGCTGGATGTGGAAGTGGCTGTCGTGGTGGGAGGCGGAAATATCTGGCGTGGGAAAATCGGAAGTGAAATGGGGATGGATCGCGCCAATGCGGACTACATGGGCATGCTTGCGACGGTGATGAATTCCCTTGCTCTGCAGGACAGCTTGGAACAGCTGGGGATTGAGACGCGCGTTCAGACCTCGATCGATATGAGACAAGTAGCGGAACCATATATCAGACGCCGCGCAATCAGACATCTTGAAAAGAAACGAGTGGTTATTTTTGCTGCTGGAACTGGGAATCCTTACTTTTCGACGGATACGACAGCCGCACTAAGGGCTGCCGAAATCGAAGCGGATGTGATCCTGATGGCCAAGAACAACGTGGACGGAGTTTACAGTGCCGATCCGTCAAAGGATAAGAACGCAAAGAAATATGACGAGCTTTCCTATCTTGATGTTTTAAAAGAAGGTCTGGAAGTCATGGATTCAACCGCTTCTTCGCTTTGTATGGATAATGATATCCCGTTGATTGTCTTCTCAATCATGGAAAAAGGAAACATTAAACGAGCCGTTTCAGGCGAAAAGCTTGGAACTATTGTAAGGGGGAAATAATCATGCCAAAAACTGTTATATCAAACTCGAAAGATAGAATGGACAAAGCAATTGGCGCGTATACCCGTGAGCTGGCCAGCATCCGTGCAGGAAGGGCCAATGCATCGTTGCTGGATAAAATATCTCTAGATTACTACGGCGCTCCCACACCGATTAACCAGTTAGCGGGAGTTTCGGTTCCGGAAGCCCGGTTACTCGTGATCCAGCCGTATGACAAAACGGTATTAGGTGATATTGAAAAAGCGATTTTGAAATCTGACCTAGGTTTGAACCCTTCGAACGACGGTTCCATTATCCGGATTGCGATTCCGGCTTTGACAGAAGAGCGCCGAAAAGAATTGGTGAAGGTTGTCAAAAAAGAATCGGAAGAAGCGAAAATTGCCATCCGCAACATCCGTCGCGATGCTAATGATGATTTAAAAAAACTCGAGAAAAATGGTGAAATCACCGAGGATGACCTGCGCGGCTACTCGGATGATATTCAAAAAGTAACAGACAGTTACATCAGTAAAATCGACGATATTACTAAAGATAAAGAAAAAGAAATACTGGAAGTATAAGTCTCCGGTCAATCTGATTATTTCAGGCGAAATCGCGGGCAAAGTAGACGAAAAGGGCCGGCCAAAAGTGTAGATGTTCTCAGGTTTTGCAACGAGTGCAAGCCGATAAAAATCGTTGCTGGTTTTTATCGGCTTGCACTCAAAAAACATCGCCTGTACATCCATGCTTTGGCCTGCTTTTTTTATTCTTTTTAAAGGCTTTAATCTTCTATAACTGCTAGGCTTTTCATAATAATATAGGAGAAGTGCGGATTTTTTGATATTATAGAATAGGTTCTCTTTCAGTATTCATTTACATAAAGCAAGGAATTGAATCGTTAGGTACCTTAGTACAACCTACCTATTGGGGGACAAACGTATGTATTCATTTTGGAAGCGTCTGTTTAGAAAAGCGGCTTCTCCGGATGTGACTAATAGATTTGCGCATGTGAAGGCTGGTGAAGTTCCTCGGCATATCGCGATTATTATGGATGGCAACGGACGCTGGGCAAAGAAAAGGGCTCTTCCGCGTGTCGCTGGACATCATGAGGGCATGAAGGTTGTCCGCAAGATAACAAGGCTGGCCAATGAACTGGGAGTAGGGGCTCTTACCGTTTATGCTTTTTCTACAGAAAATTGGAAACGGCCTAAAAGCGAAGTGGAATATTTGATGAAATTGCCCCAGGAATTCCTCGGGACTTTCCTGCCAGAGCTTGTGGCGGAAAATGTACAGGTGAAAATGATCGGGGACAGGCAAGCTTTACCAGATCATACCCGCAAGGCAGTCGATAAAGCAATGGAAGATACAAAGGCTAATGATGGAATGATCCTGAATTTTGCGCTTAACTATGGATCTCGGGCTGAAATCATTACGGCCGTTAATAAAGTAGTATCCGACACTAAAGATGGTATAATAGGGGGAAATATAACCGAGGAGTTATTTTCTAATTATTTAATGACTAGTCAAATAGCTGATCCGGATTTGCTTATCCGTACAAGCGGGGAGATGAGGTTAAGCAATTTCATGCTTTGGCAGGTGGCCTATTCCGAATTTTGGTTTACTGATGTCCTTTGGCCTGATTTCAGCGAAGAGCATTTATTGGAAGCCATCGAAGCTTATCAGAACCGGTCAAGAAGATACGGTGGTGTCTAGTTAAGAAGGCGAGGATAATTTACTAATGAAAGAACGTATCATAACTGCAATAATAGCAGCGGCTATATTTTTGCCGATAGTCACTTTAGGCGAGCTGCCATTTCTGATTTTGGTTTATGCGATGGCTACAATTGGGTTGTTTGAATTAATCAGAATGAAAAAAATCGCTTTATTTTCTTTTGTATCAATCTTATCATTCATATTGCTTTGGTTGCTTCTCTTACCTGGGGAGTATGCCGGTTTTTTGGACGCGATTGCTTACGACAAAACACATTTGGTGCTGTGGGGTGTCATTTTATATTTAATCAGTACTGTCGTCTCGAAAAATAAATTTACATTTGACGATGCTGGATTTCTGTTGCTTTCCGTTCTTTACGTAGGAATGGGCTTCTTTTATTTGTATGAGACACGGGAATCGGCGGGTCTGATGTATATAATTTTTGCCCTGTTTACGATATGGGCAACCGACTCAGGAGCTTATTTTGTCGGACGTTCTCTCGGTAAAAGGAAGCTTTGGCCTGAAATCAGTCCGAATAAAACGGTTGAAGGCTTTTTTGGAGGCATAGCAAGCGCCGTGATTGTCGGGCTGCTGTTCCACCTTCTTAGCAACATCGAGCTCACTTTCGTTAGACTAATGTTTGTAAGCATCGTGATTTCTATTTTCGGGCAATTAGGCGATCTTGTTCAATCAGCTTACAAAAGACATTATGGTGTAAAGGATTCAGGTAAACTTTTACCAGGCCATGGCGGAATTTTAGACAGGCTCGACAGCTTAATTTTTATTTTGCCGATCCTACATTTCTTGCATTTGATTGGCTGATAAGTAAGAATAAAGTATTACGTGCCGAGGATGGGTTGACATCGACGTAAGACAGAAATTCTGATTATCGAGCAGAAATCCTGATTATCGAGCAGAAATCCTGATCATCGAGCAGAAATCCTGATCATCGAGCAGAAAATCTGATCATCGAGCAGAAATCCTGATTATCGAGCAAAACCTGATCATCGAGCAGAAATCCTGATTATCGAGCAGAAAACCTGATCATCGAGCAGAAATCCAGATTATCGACCAGAAATCCTGATTATCGAGCACAAATCCTGATCATCGAGCAGAAAACCTGATCATCGAGCAGAAAACCTGATCATCGAGCAGAAAACCTGATCATCGAGCAGAAATCCTGATTATCGAGCAGAAAACCTGATCATCGAGCAGAAAACCT
>NZ_QVTC01000015.1 GCF_003429085.1 Bacillus sp. V59.32b
GCGCCTGGAGCGGAAATCAACGGATAATCAAAAGCTTAAACCACTTCTTTTGGTGAAGATCCTTATATAAGAGTAAAACAAAAAGAAATATAAAACAAACCGTCTGGAGTAATGCCTGCGTTGCACAATAAAATCAACGAATTGGAATGGATTTATCTCAAATGAAAATCTAGATACACCACGGTCGCCAATTGCCTAACAAAGAGACGTCCAGCTCACTAGAGAATGCCTTTCGACAATATTTTCATTATAGTATAAAGTACCCATTACAGTCGTTGTCCCCTATGATACTATCGAATTGGGATAGGATTCCTTTTCTATCAAAAACATACATAATAAGGGGATATGGAAATGATGTCAAAAAAAGCAATAGCCGCTACTGTAATTGCCACGTCGCTACTTTTTTCCGGAGGGGTTATCTCTCCTTCCGAAACAACTGTTTCGGCAGCAACAAAGGTCTCAAGTTATCAAACAGAACTCAATACGTTTGCTGCACATTACGCAAAAATCTTGCGTACAGTAGAGAGTTATAATGTAAAACTGGATAAAGCGAAGTCTGAGCAGGAAGCCATACGAATTTACGACGAATATTTGGCTTATTTTGAAAAAGCGTTGGATAACGTTGCACCCGTTAATGGATTAAATGCTGATATTCAGAAAATGGATGTCCACATCTATGATAGCTTAGTTGAAATGTATAATCTGGAACTCGATACAATCGATTACTTGAACGGAGACATGACAAAAGCTAATTATGACAAAGCCGTTGTCGCAGCAACTAAATTCATCGATGAGCAGGAAGCTTTGTTCAAAAAAGCCGCAAATACTTATAAGACTAAACACCGCGTAACGTTTAGCCGTGACATGCTCTACCTTTTAGATCAGGAACCAGCACAAGGCAAAACCTATACAGTGAAAAAGGGCGATACCCTTTATCGTATAGCAAAAAACAATAAAACCACCGTTGCGACTCTCAAAAAGCTGAACAATCTAAAAAGCGACTCCCTTAAAATTGGTCAGGTGCTGAAACTGCCGGGTGCTCCTGTATCCACTCCGTCCACCTATAAGGTACAAAAGGGTGACACCCTTTACAGCATCAGCAAAAAGGTAAAGGTGTCTGTTGCCGATCTGAAAAAGATAAATAATCTAAAAAGCGACCGAATCCATCCTGGACAGATCTTGAAATTGAAAAAATAAACTATAAACAGAAAAACAGTGCAGTTCAATCCCCACTGTTTTTTGTTATTTCATGACTAGTTTTAAATCATCAATTTCCATTCTTTTGGTCGTTTCAAGCTGGAGAATCTCTCCGTAAGAAAATTCTATTTTCCTCTGGAATAATGGCCCATCATAAACATAAGTGTGGTATTCCCCAGCCTCTCCCATCGGGCACACATCTTCCTTTTGAATATCAGCAAAAAAACTCCCATCCAGTTCCCGACCAAGCCATGAGACTGGTAATTTATCATCCCGAATCCGGATCACAGTTGCCTTATACCCTGATTCAACAAACATCTTCAAAGCAGGCAAAACCTCGTCCTCCAGCATCCATAACGGGTAAACGGCGTCTAGTCCGATTTGTTCGCAGACCTTTTCGCCCCAATCGCGATGCTCTTGTAAATACAGGTCGCCAAATGCCACCGCATCCAATCCGTACTTATTCCTTAAATGGATAAGTGCGTTTTTAACATCTTCCGTATATGTCTTGAAAGAACAATGGATGAATTCAACCGGAATGCCAAGTGCCTCGCCCTGAAGATTAATCGATTCCGCTTTTTCCCCATGTCCGAAAGTCCTACCATCGATATCTTCTGGCAAAGTCGTAAACAAGCATTTTACGGAATTACCCTGTTCTATTAATCTATGAAGCGCCATGCAACCGTCCTTGCCCCCGCTCCACGATATCGCGATATTCTTCATGATTTTTTCCTCCTTTGCCATTTCCTTATTACTTTAAGGTAAAATAAATACAAATAGAAAACAAGCGGGTGATTACTATGTATGTAAAAGAAGTGCTGCATCAGCTATCAGTAGCTGTGAATTCATCGATACAAATGCTTGAACAGACACCGGATGAATTGCTGGAGTGGAAACCTGATGAAAATAAAAGAACACTCAGGGAAATGTATGTTCATCTCGCTATCCTTTGCAAGGCTAATTATTATATTATGAGTGGCTATTCCCAGAAAGAAATGGAAGAGTTTTACCTTCAGGCAAATCCTGTTTCAAAACAAGAAATCAAAGAATGTATGACGGATAGCCTTGCTTTTTTAAGCGATAAAGCGCTACATCTTACTGAAAGCCAATTAAGTGAAAAACAACCTTCTTACTGGGGCACTGTTTATACCCGGTACGAATGGCTGCTTGAGATATTATCCCACTTCTATCATCACCGGGGACAAATCCACGCCTTTTTGACCGTGAAGGGCTGCAGTCTTCATGTAAAGCTATTTGAATAAGTATAGAAGAATGGTTGTGGACAGGATTTTAATCAACAAATACCGCTTATGATATTCTTATATTATCAGGATTTACCAGTTTACAGTAATGGTTTTTATTCGACAACCATGGATGTTTGCTTTAATGAGAGGGATGATTTTTTGAAAAAATTTATTGAAATTATTTTTGGTAAACCCTATACCGAAAGTAAGTGGATGCTGTTCGCTTATTGGTTTGGCATAGTGTTTTATTTTATCGCCATCATTGTTTTTATTATCCAATCTGTGATCTATGGAAACTGGGCTGCGATTTTGTTTCCAGTCATAGCTTTCCCCATCTTATTTAGAATAGTGTATAACTTAAATGCGTTCATTGTTAAAAGGATGAAAGGTATAAATACACGATTGCTTCTAATTATAGGGATACTGCTTGGCTTACTGATGGTTGGTGTTATTACAGTTGCAATGTTATTTGGAGAAAACGTAGTAATGAATGCAAATAAAAAGATAACCAATGGTAATCTTCATTTGTCAATCGGTTCATTAAAGGGTCATTATGAAGTGGAGGCATTTGAGACTTCAGACGATGGAATTGTCTCAATACCATATGAAGCAACTATCGGAGATGGAGACGTATCTTTAGCCATTAAACGCTCGGATGACATGGTTTGGGAAAAAACAGTCTCGCCGTCAGATACAGTAAGATCGAATTCACTGGTGTAAAGGGACACTATAATATAATTGTATACACTGATAAAGCAAAAAAAATAGAAATTAAACTCTCAATGTAAAATGAAGAAACCTGCCCGAGAGGCAGGCTTCCCTCCTATTTCCACCAATTCTCAAACACATCGATTGCTGGATTGCGTTTATGTTCTGTTTTCAAGTACCAGCCTTCAATTTTTTCAGCTGCATCTTTCCTTACTTCTTTTCCTTCTAAATAATCGTCGATATCATTGTAGGAAACCCCTAATGCCACTTCATCCGGGATCAGCGGCTTATCGTCTTCCAGGTCGGCTGTAGGGATTTTATTGTAAAGTTTTTCGGGAGCACCGACAAACTTAAGGATGGCCCTGCCTTGTCTTTTATTCAAACGGTACAAGGGCACGAGATCTGCTGCACCATCGCCATGTTTTGTGAAAAACCCGGTGATGGCTTCCGCCGCGTGGTCTGTTCCCAAGACGACGCCATGGAACATGCCGGCCAGGTCATATTGGACTTTCATCCGTTCCCTTGCTTTTATATTGCCTTTCAGGAAATTGGACAGCTCTTCTCCAGTAGCCTGCTCAACCGCTTCTACACTCGCATCGACAGCCGGTTTGATGTTAACCGTTACATTCCTGCTTGGTTTAATGAATTGTAACGCTTCCTGTCGATCGGCTTCGTCCTTCTGTACACCATAAGGAAGGCTGACAGCGATAAACTGATATTCATTATTTCCGGTTTCTTCGTTCAGTTCATTGACCGCGGTTTGAGCCATATAACCGCCTAAGGTAGAATCCTGGCCTCCTGAAATCCCCAATACCAGGCTCTTTAAGAATGTATGCTTTTTCAAATAATCCTTTAAAAAATCAACACTTCTTCTAAACTCCGATTCCGGATCAATCGTCGGCTGCACGAGCAACTTTTCAATAATTTGCTTTTGTAATGGACGCATTTATTACTACTTCCTCTCTGCCTTTTTCTTCTATTATACCTGATTCTTCATGGCCTCTACTTTTTGTCTAACTTCCTCAATGTTCCGCATTTTATTCTCCCAGCACTTTTCGCTGAGGTCGACTGGATATTCTTCTGGGTTGAGCGCACGCTTGTATTCCGCCCATAACAAGTCCAAATTGTTCTCCGTATTTCGGCGAATTTCATTCATGGACGGTGGATTGAATACGAGATCTCCGTTTTTAAAAATATCCTCCTGCAGATCGACCGCTTTAAAATCGGTAACGAACTTGCTTAAAAAGGTATGCACCGGATGGAACATTTTCAGTTTTTCTTCCCCGTTTGGATTTTCATCCTCCATTGCAATATAATCTCCCTCCGAATGCTTGTTCACCGTATTGATAATGCGATAGACCTTTTTTATTCCAGGGGTCGTAACTTTTTCAGGGTTTGATGAAATCTTGATTGTATCTACCATATTCCCTTTTTCATCTTCTATCGAAACCAATTTATAGACGGCACCGAGAGCCGGTTGATCATAGGCGGTAATTAGCTTTGTACCAATGCCCCAAATATCAATTTTGGCACCCTGGGACTTCAGGTTGATGATCGTATATTCATCCAAGTCGTTGGAAGCGATGATCTTCGTTTCCGTAAACCCGGCTTCATCCAGCATCCTTCTCGCTTCTTTTGATAAATATGCCAGATCCCCACTATCGAGACGGATGCCTATAAAGTTGATTTTGTTGCCGAGCTCTTGTGCGACCCGGATCGCATTCGGTACTCCTGATCGCAGCGTATCGTATGTGTCGACAAGGAATACACAATCTGTATGTGTGCTTGCATACTTATGGAACGCTGTATATTCATCTTTATAGGCCTGAATCATCGAATGCGCATGTGTTCCCGAAACAGGTATTCCAAACAGCTTCCCCGCCCGAACATTGCTTGTGGAATCGAATCCGGCTATATAGGCGGCCCTGGCTCCCCAGATTGCCGCATCCATTTCCTGGGCGCGTCGGGAACCGAATTCAAGTGCCGAGTCGTTGCCGATCACTTGTTTAATTCGCGATGCTTTTGTGGCCACGAGCGTTTGATAGTTGACGATGTTAAGCAACGCCGTTTCAACTAACTGAGCCTCACCGAGCGGCGCTTCGACCCGAAGAATCGGCTCATTGGCAAAGACCAATTCCCCTTCCTTCATACAACGGATATTGCCGCTGAAGCGGAGCTCACTTAAATAGTGTAAAAAATCCGCTTCATATCCTAAATCATCCCGCAGATAGGCTAGATCTGTCTCTGAAAAACGGAAATTCTGAATATACTGGATGACTTTTTCAAGTCCGGCAAAAATCGCATAGCCGCTCTTAAACGGCAGCTTTCTGAAAAACAACTCAAAAACGGCTTTGCGGGTATGTATGTTGTCCTGCCAATACGTCTCGGCCATGTTTATTTGATATAAATCCGTATGAAGTCCGTAGCTGTCATCTACATATTTAGAATACATGATTTGTCCTCCTAATGATCATTAGAAAACTCGCAGATTGGCGAGCCTTAAAAAGGCAAAGATAGAGGCGTAGTTGAGGCCCACAGGATGTGGGTCATCCAGGCGAAGACATAAGGACGTGGCGCACTTAGCCTGTGTTCTGCTTTATGCAGATAGGAAAGTTTTATACTTTCCTATCTGCCAAAGAGAATTCGCTTGATCTTACAATGTTCACGTCATAATGCTTTTCTAAAAGACTAAATTCTTCTTCTGTCACTCTCTCAAATCCAGGTATCGGGGACATGCAATCCTCTAATAGAAATATCCTTGAAGTGATCTCCTTGTTGTCTTTGTAATGCTCTGTTATTTGTTTAATGGATTCTAATACACAATGAGATTTTGCCTCTCCGGCCACGACAATCTTGTCATATGTTTTCAAAGACTCCAAAAACTCTTGGTTATAATAGTTATTCCGATCATATTCCGGTTTGATGATGCCATACATTTCGCTCAACGGCTCCAGCCCTTTTACGATCTTTTGGATTTCGGAATTTCTTACAACGGAATGGAAGTGAATCATGTTTGAAAATTGCCCTTCTAATGCCGCTCCATTCGTACCTTGGATACAATGATAAGCCCATATGCACAACTGCTTTTTTCCGAATTGCTCTAAATTCGTGACATATTCCAGGCTTTCAGCGTAATTTTTTACCGGTTTCCATTTGCCCGCTTCTACTTCCCTTGCGGTAATAATTGTTAACGGTTCAGGATGTTTACCGTTTTCGTCAACCCACCACGATGGATGGAAGATTTGCTGTGGCTGGTGGGTGTCAATGGATACCGCTATCGAAGTAATCCTATCTAAATGGTTATAAAGGAAGCGTGTTACATTTTCGACATCTTTGTGCGAATTGGGGACAGACAGCTCACCGTTTTCCATAAAATCGTTTTGAATGTCGATTCCTAAGAATAGCACCCGTTCATTGTCATCTGAGGAAGGTCCAATAGCTTCGATGCTTGCATGAGCTAACAAATCATTTAATTTTATTGTATTTGGACCTCCGATTTTCTGCAGGTTAACAATGGTTTCAAAGCTGGTTTTCATAGTATTCCCCCAATTCAATGATATATGGTATCTAAGACTTCATGATTATTACCGGTAAAGCTGGGAGGGACGGAAAGAATCTTGTCCGCCGGCTTAAAAGATTCGATTGTGAAGATTGCAATATCCGAGGTGTACCATCAGGTGTTCTATATTTGGAGGAATTATAACGCGGTATAGATCCATCATCTAGTTTTTTGCTCACGACAACACCCGCTTCTAACGCGGCTAAGAGTAATTAGTAACGTGATAATTATTAATTATCCTATACCCAACTATGGTTATTTTCAACAGATTCACCTCTAACCATTCATCAGAAAAATAATCCACTATAATGGATTATTGTAAAACTTGTATATTTATCGCCTTCGATTGAAAAATTAAAAAATCCCCTGTAAGAAAAACAGAGGATTTCAAAATTACATTCTTATTAAAATAGTGCCTACATCAGTTGATTTATTATACCGGATAAACCCCGTGCTTTCGGGTTGTAAAGGTTTGCTGCTTAGAAATGTATGCTTCGAACCGGTCGATTAGTTCATTGCGAAGATCGTTTGGCTGGACAATATGATCGACAATCATTTCCGAGGCGAGACGGTAAATATCAATATCCTTTTTATACTCTTCACGCTTCAATTCGATAAAAGCACTTCGCTCTTCAGGAGGCATCTCCATGATTTTATTGGCGTATACGGCATTGACTGCGGCTTCCGGGCCCATGACCGCAATCGACGCGGTTGGCAGGGCAAGACAGCAATCGGGTTCGAATGCCGGGCCGGCCATCGCATAAAGACCCGCGCCATATGCTTTTCGGACAACAACTGAAATCTTTGGAACAGTCGCTTCACTCATCGCCGATATCATCTTGGCCCCGTGGCGGATGATACCTGCCTGTTCCACTTTAGTGCCGATCATAAAGCCAGGAATATCGGCCAAAAATAAAAGCGGGATATTGAAAGCATCGCAAAGGGTAATAAATTTCGCCGCTTTATCGGCAGAATCGTGAAACAAAACACCTCCTTTTACTCGTGGCTGATTGGCGATGATCCCGATTGTTTTGCCATTTAACCGTGCCAGACCTGTTACCAATTCCGGTGCGAACAATTTCTTGATTTCACAAAACGACCCTTCATCTATAATCCTGGCAATGAAGTCATGCATATTAAACGGTGCGTTCTGGTTCGCCGGAAGCAAATCCTCCAGCGATTTTTCGAATTCCTCGGGAAGCTGCGGCTCCTTTACCGCCGGCTTCTCCGAGAAATTAGCCGGAAAGTATGCGAGATAACGGCGGGCATATTCGATGGCCTCCTGTTCTGTATTAACGAGGACATCGCCGCATCCCGATACGGAACAATGCATTCTTGCCCCGCCCATTTCTTCTTCCGTCACCTTTTCACCGATGACCATTTCTGCCATTCGCGGTGATCCTAGATACATCGACGCGTTTCCTTCGACCATGACAACGATGTCACAAAAGGCGGGGATGTAAGCACCACCTGCGGCTGATGGACCAAAAAGTAGGCACACCTGCGGCACTTTTCCGGACAGCTTCACCTGATTATAAAAAATCCTGCCGGCTCCCCTCCTGCCAGGAAACATTTCCACCTGGTCGGTAATGCGCGCCCCGGCTGAATCAACTAAATAAAGCATCGGAATCCCCAGTTTCTCGGCCGTTTCCTGAATGCGAATTATTTTCTCAACCGTTCTTGCTCCCCAGGATCCCGCTTTTACTGTGGAATCGTTCGCCATTACACAAACGGTTTTGCCATTGATTTTACCAATCCCTGTGACGACGCCGTCTGCAGGTAAGCCATCACTCATGCAATTGGCGAAAAAAGCATCTTCCACCTCAATGCCTTCATCGAATAGCAGCTCCAATCTTTCCCGGACGAACAGCTTCCCTTTTTCTTGATTCTTTTCGTGATATTTTTCCAAACCGCCCCTATTGATCGTATCCACGGTTTCATTGAGTTTTTCTTTTAATGACATGATGCCTTATTCCTCCTTTCAGTCGCTCATTCCCCCGTAAAAACAGGCTTTCTTTTTTCTTTGAAAGCGTTGAGGCCTTCAAGCCTGTCGCTTGTGTGAAGGGTCTTGCGATAACCGATTTCTTCGATTTCCAAGCCTGTTTTGAGGTCTGACTCGATTCCCTGATTAATTGCTTTTTTTGCGGCCTGCACGGCAATCGGCGCGTTGCGGGCTATTTCATTCGCCAGGGAGAGTGCTTCATTGAGCAATTGATTATTGTCGGAAATCGTACTGATTAGCCCGATACGCTCTGCTTCAAAAGCATCGATTCGTTTAGCTGTAAAAATTAACTCTTTCGCTTTGGCGGTGCCGATGATTCGCGGCAGCCTTTGCGTTCCGCCAGCACCAGGAATGATGCCGAGAGACGTCTCGGTCAGCCCCATTTTCGCAGTCTTGGTCGCAAGCCGAATGTCACAGGCAAGCGCAAGCTCAAGGCCACCGCCGAATGCCGCTCCATTGATAGCCGCAATCACAGGCTGGGGCAGTTTTTCAACGTTAGAAATTGTATCACCGATCAGCTTGACGGTTTGTGTCACTTCCGTCTCATTCATGCCTGCCCGCTCTTTTAAATCAGCTCCGGCACAAAATGCTTTATCACCTGCACCGGTCAATATGACACATCTTACCGAATCGTCGGATTGCAGTTCGTTTAGAACGTCACTCAAACCATGCAACATCGTCAGTGACAAAGCATTTGCTGCTTCCGGCCGATTCATGGTGATAATCGCGATGGCCGGGATATCTCTGTTAAGATTAATAATGGAAGTCATAAGGAACACTCCTAAAAAGGGGTTAATTTATCTGGTTTGAATAAACGGCCATCTGATGGCTTGGCAGCTGTTTGTTAAGTGTTTTCTGCATGAGCAGCGCTGCTTCCATCAGTTGGTTCTCGTCGACCCCTGTGGAAATCCCCATTTTCTCGAGCATATGGACAAGATCATCGGTCGCCACATTTCCGCTTGCCCCGGGTGCATACGGACAGCCGCCAAGACCGCCAAGTGCTGAATCAAATGTCGAAATTCCATAATCCAACGCTTTCAGGATATTCGCCATGGCCATGCCTCGGGTATCATGGAAATGGAGGGCTATTCTGTCTCGATCATATCTCCTAACTGCAAGCTCGAGAAATGTTTCCACCTGCCTTGGGTTAGCGACACCGATTGTGTCACCGAGTGAGAGCTCGCCGATTCCCATATCCAGCAGCCTGTCACAAACCATGAAAACCTGGTCAAAAGAAACCTTGCCCTCATATGGACAGCCAAAAACGGTTGAAACATAGCCCCTGACGTTTCTTCTTGCATCATGGGCTGAACGGACTGTTTCCTTAAGGATGGGAAAAGTAGCTTCGATCGATTTATTAATGTTCTTGACGTTATGGGTTTCACTCGCTGACATAAATACAGAAATCTCATCAATGTCCGCTGCCAGCGCCGCTTCAAGCCCTTTCATGTTCGGGACAAGAGCGCCATATGTAACCCCAGGATTTCTTTTTATCCCCTTCGCGACCTCAGCGGCATCACTCAGTTGGGGGATCCATTTTGGATTGACGAATGAAGTAATTTCAATGTATGACAAACCTGTTTGAGACAAAGCGTCAATCCAAGCTATCTTGCTTTCTGTCGGAATAATTTTCTTTTCATTTTGTAAGCCGTCCCTTGGACCGACTTCCTTGATGGTTATTTGATCAGGCCACTTCATCGAATCCCTCCGTTAGTTTTTACTCGATAATAGCTAAAACATCGCCTTCGTTTACAAAGTCAGTTTCATTTACCTTTATTTCTTTGACCGTCCCTGCCATGTCCGCTGATATCGGGATTTCCATTTTCATTGATTCCAGAATGATGACATCCTGTCCCTCTGTAACACTTTCACCAACGGACACGGCGATTTTCCATACACTGCCTGCCATGCTTGCTTTCACTTCTGCCATAATCATTACCTCCTACTATGAAGTTGGTAGTTGCGACTTATTGTAAAGCTTTTCGATAAAATCAGTTGTTGTTTCTCCTTGCTTGAATTCTTTATAAGAAAGGATTTCGTTCAGCATTGGGATATTCGTTTTGATTCCCTCCACCTTATAAACAGCAAGGGCTGTCTGCAATCTATCAATTGCTTCCAGTCTGGTAGATCCTTTGATGACCAATTTAGCTATCATCGGATCGTAAAAAGGGGTTACCTCGGAAGTTTCGTTTACCGCCAATTCATGACGAATGCCTTTACCCTCCGGCAGGCTTAACGCAGTGATCCTCCCTGGTGACGGATAAAAGGTCAACGGATCTTCTGCGTAAATCCGGGCTTCGATCGCATGACCATTTCGCATAATCTCATCCTGTTTCAAAGTGAGATTTTCCCCGAAAGCAATCCTGATTTGCCGTTCAACCAGGTCAAGTCCAGTAATTTCTTCCGTTATCGGATGTTCGACCTGAAGCCGGGTGTTCATTTCAAGGAAGAAAAAGTTTTTATCCTTATCTACTAAAAACTCTATCGTTCCGGCATTGCTGTAGCCGATTGCTCCTGCAGCCTTAACGGCGGCTTCTCCCATTTTCCGCCTTGTTGCTTCATCGAGGAAAGGCGAAGGGGCCTCCTCGATTACCTTTTGGTGCCTCCGTTGAATCGAGCATTCTCGCTCCCATAAATAAACGGCATCACCATGGTTATCAGCGAGAATCTGAATTTCGATATGCCTCGGTTTTTCAATCAGCTTTTCAATGAACATATCCCCGTTCCCAAAGAACATGTGTGCCCGCTTCTGGTTCCCTTCAAAGGCTTTTAAAAGTTCTTCATTGTTATTGACAGCCTGCATGCCGATGCCGCCGCCCGCTGATGCTTTCAACATAATCGGGTAACCGATTCTTTCAGCCTCAAGCAACGCTTCTTCTTTATCAGCCAATGGTCGGGAAAGTCCGGGCACTAATGGCAAACCGGCTGCTTCCATTGTTTTTCTTGCTTCTACTTTGTTGCCCATTTTCCGGATTACCTCCGGCTCCGGGCCGATAAAGACGATTCCTTCGTTCTTGCAGCGTTCGGCAAAGTCCGCATTTTCACTTAAAAAGCCATACCCGGGGTGGACCGCCTCACAGCCTGCTTCCTTTGCGATTTCGATGATTTTGTCTACATTTAGATAGCTTTCGTTCACCCTTGGTCCACCGAGAAGATAAGCCTCATCTGCCTGGGCGACAAACGGCGAGATTTTATCTGCTTCTGAGTAAACGGCAACGGTTGTTATGCCCATACGTTTACACGTTCGGATTATTCTTGCTGCGATTTCCCCACGGTTGGCAATAAGAATTTTGCTAAACACGTACATCCCTCCCTACCGCTCGAGTCTCGCTCAACAAATCAAGCGATTGTTCACGCAATTTATATTTTTGGATTTTGCCTGATGCTGTCATCGGATATTGGTCGGTAAACTGAATATAACGGGGAATTTTATGTCGCGATATCTTCCCGTTACAATATTCTCTGATTGTTTCCGCCGTTATCGTTTCTCCTTCTTTCGGAATGATCCAGGCCATGACTTCTTCTCCGTACTTTTGATCTGGTACCCCGATTACTTGTATGTCGAGGACGGCGGGATGCTGATAGAGAAACTCCTCGATTTCGCGAGGATAGATATTCTCACCACCGCGGATGATCATATCCTTCAGCCTTGCGGTCACCCTGCAGTAGCCGTTTTCATCCATGACCGCCAAATCGCCGGTATGAAGCCAGCCTTCGCCATCAATCGCTTCCTTCGTTGCCTCCGGGTTATGATAGTAGCCTTTCATGACATGATAGCCTCTAGTGCACAATTCACCCTGGACGCCCCGCGACACCTCATGAGATGTACCCGGTTCGACGATCTTCACCTCGACGTTCGGCAGCGCTCGGCCCACTGAGGATACTCGCAATTCAATCGGATCGTTCGTGCGTGTTTGAGTGATCACAGGTGAAGACTCCGTCTGCCCGTAGGCAATCGTAATCTCCGAAGCACCCATTTTATGGGCAACATTCTTCATGACTTCAATTGGACAGTTGGAGCCTGCCATAATCCCGGTTCTTAGTGAGCTCAGATTATAAGAGTCAAAGTCTGGGAGATTCAGTTCCGCGATAAACATCGTTGGCACACCATGAAGCGCGGTGCATTTTTCTGCTTCCACGGTCCGCAGAACTTTTTCCGGGTTGAATTCTTCAAGCGGTACCATTGTCGCCCCGACCGATACACAGGCCATATTGGCAAGCACGCAGCCGAAACAATGGAAAAAGGGCACCGGGATGCATAAACGGTCTCTTGACGTCAATTCCATACAGGCAGCAATGTTATAGCCGTTATTGACAATATTGGAATGCGTTAGCATGACCCCTTTCGGAAAACCTGTCGTGCCCGAGGTGTATTGCATATTGATGACATCATCGGGATCCATTGACTCCATCCGGACATCGAGCATTTCTTCAGAAACGCTGTCTTTACCTGCCATGACATCATCCCAAGAAAAAGTTCCAGGATATCGCTTCTCGCCCAGAACAATGACATTTTTTAGTTTTGGCAGTTTCTTAGATTGTAATTTCCCAGGCTCGCACTTTTTTAACTCGGGAACGATCTCATATAACGATTCCATGTATGAATGGTCTTTAAATGCTTCCATCAAAATGATCGTTGAAGAATCAGATTGATGTAATAGGTATTCCAATTCGGCAGCCCGGTAATTGGTATTGACCGTAACGAGGACAGCTCCCATTTTGCCGGTGGAGTACTGGGTAATCAGCCATTCCGGTTTATTCGTGGCCCAGATGGAGATGTGGTCCCCTTTTTCGATCCCGAGTGATATGAATCCCCGGGCTGCTTCCCGGCAAACTTTTTCAAATTCTTTATATGTGAAACGCAATCCAAGGTCATGGTAAACAACTGCTTCCTTTTCTCCCTCATTTATGGCCGTTTGTTCCAAAAGCTTCCCCACCGTAACATGCAATAATTCAGACATCTGACTCCTCCTATGGATTAATTTAGGATGAATGCTTTTTGAGTGTCCCATGATTCATGTTGTGTTTCCGGACTTGCCCAGGATGGGCTGGTGTCGACGTAAGACATAACGATGTGGCAGGTGTTAGTTGACGTTCATTTCTTGAAATGCGCTTGCGCTTTTCAACTAGCAGCCTAGTTGTCTAGCAATGACGATTCTCTGAATCTCTGAAGTCCCTTCACCAATTTCAAGCAATTTGGCATCTCGTAAATAACGCTCGACTTCATATTCACGCATATAACCGGATCCTCCATGAATTTGGATCGCCTGATTGCACGACCGGAATGCCATTTCAGTGGCAAAAAGCTTGGCATAGGCTGATTCTTTTGTAAAAGGTTTGTTGTTGTCCTTCAGCCAGGCTGCTTTATAGACCATATTCCGGGCCAGCTCGATTTCCATCGCCATATCCGCCAGCTTGAATTGGATCGCCTGGAAATTGGATATCGGCTGGCCGAACTGCTGCCGTTCTTTTGCAAAGCTAAGCGCACGGTCGAACGCTGCCTGGGCAAGTCCTACGGCCAATGCGGCAATTGAAATTCTGCCACCGTCAAGCGTATACAGGAATTGCTTGAAGCCTTTTTGCGGATCTCCCAACAAATTCTCCTTCGGTACACGGACGTCCTCCAGAATAATTTCGCATGTATTGGAAGCGCGCACGCCCATTTTTTCATAATTGCAAGTAACCGTAAGGCCCGACGTATCTGTAGGAACGATAAATGCGGAAATGATATTCTTGCCACGTTCGTCTTTTCCTGAGACAGCCGTTACCGTGATGGTTTCTGAGTAGCCGGCGTTGGTGATCCAGCATTTCTCGCCATTGATCACGTACTCATCGCCATCGAGTACAGCTTGTGTACGGGTTCCCCCTGCGTCACTCCCCGCGTTCGGTTCGGTTAACCCAAACGCGGCAAGTGTTTCACCCTTTGCGAGCGGGACCAGATACTTCTGTTTCTGTTCCTCTGTTCCGAAATAGTAGATAGGACTCGCGCCAAGGGACACGGCTGCCGCATAGCTTAAACCGGTGCCGCCGCACGCCTTGCCGATCTCCTCGACCGCAATCGCGTATGAAATTGTATCCCCGCCGGAACCGCCATATTCTTCCGGGAACGGGATGCCCAACAAGCCAAGTTCTCCGATTTTCTTGAACACATCTTCCGCGAATTGCGATTTTTCGTCTAGTTCAATCGCGATCGGCTTAATTTCCTTCTCTGCCAGCTCGCGCACCATTTCCTTGACCATTTGCTGTTCCTTTGACAGTGTGAACTCCATATAACTCCTCCTTAAATAAGTGATTTCCAGTCTGAGACCGACTGGTTGGTCGGTTAGCTATAAATGTAAGCGCTTTACTTTTTGTCCAAAGCTAATCTGCTATCCAAAAAATATTCCTTGAATGTGCCGTCTTTCTTTGTCTGCTCTGTCAAAAGCGATTGCAGAATTAGGTCTACATAAATATCGGCGATTTCCTCGATCGTTTTTTCACCGTCTTTTTTGTACCATTTATAAGACCAGTTCACCATTCCTAAAATGGACATGCCGGTGATGTCTACAGGCAGCTCAGGCCTGAATTCTCCCTTTTCAATTCCTTCCCGAATTACATTAAAAATGATTTGTTTGTAGGATTCTCGTTTTTCTTTGATGGCGTCAACATATTGAGGTTTTAAATAATTGCTTTCCTGATAGAATACTGAAATGTGAGGTTTATAGAGATCAAACACTTTGACAAATGATGTAATGATCTTCTGCATTTTTTCAGTGGGGTTCATGTCGGTTTCGATTACTTCCTGCGCCTTGGTTAATACATATGAAATAAAATAGTCATGAATGACAAAAAGCAGTTCATCCTTCGATCCAAAATGGTGGTAAAAACCGCCCTTCGACGTGCCGGTTTCCCTGACGATTTGATTGACGGTCACGCCATGAAAGCCATGACGTTCGAAAAGATTGAGCGATGTTTCAATAATGCGGTCCTTTAAATCCGTAAGGCATCACTCCTCGATACTTACTGCATGAATAAATGACAGCGCTTTCAATTTGATTTTAACAAACATTTCTTAATTGTCAATTTAGATTTTAAAAGCTTTGGTCTCCAAATCTGCCTTTATATCATGATTGATTTCTTTTAGTGCCGAGGTGAATTGCTCTTTGTCCTTCGGTGAAATAATGACTGTATCATCCATATTATACCTGATTTCGATTCTATCCAAAGATAATGCCGGACTGGATATCGGATTCATAGTCCTGCGAATACTATGGATCGTTTTAATATGGATCACTTTCTTTATTGGGCCGGATCTCACAATTAAGGACTCTCCATTAATCTCGTAATATGTCGTAAACCACAGCCAGGCAACTAAGCCAGCAACAAGCACAGGTATGATGACATCTACCAGATTGCCCTCTCCAGTATCTTTCAAAAAATGATAAATAGCAGTTCCGGGTCCCCAAAGGATCAGGCCCCATAAAATTACTGATATCAACGGTCCCTTTTTCGAATAGTATCTCATTTTATCACTTCCTCATAACATAATTTCCCTCTATTCTATTGTATCGAAAAAAAAGAAAAGAAGTGCAACAGCATATCTTTGATTCTATTTCGTGTGTGGTATAATTTTTAGAATTATAGGGGGGATGCACCATGGAATTAGAAGAGCATATTCGTATGTTAGAGGAGCAATTGCTTACGGCTGAGGTTCGTACATCTATAGGTGAACTTGAGAGTCTGCTTTCAAACGATTTTCTTGAATTTACAAGCTCTGGACAAACAAAAAATAAACAGGATTGTCTCGATGGGTTGACTGTATTTGAAAGCACAAGGTCTGATTTTGAAATAAAGCCTTTGGCTTCAGATGTCGTGCTGATTACCTATCGTTTACATGATTTAACAAAAAAGCAACACACTTTACGCAGTTCTATTTGGAAGGATATAGACGGAAGATGGCAAATGTGTTTTCATCAAGGAACTCCGGTTGAGTCTAAATGATGGACCAAATTAAGATGCTTAACTAGTGAGCTGATTCGCAACGAATGAATCAGCTCACTCATTATTCCTTACTGTTTTTTTCTGTGTGCGTTTTCGTTATTGTTCCGACCAGCTCCCATTTCCCATCATGGTACTCCCATTCTGAATAGACGTCTGCCAATGCATCCGCATGATAAGCGCCGCTGACACGTTGAGAACCTCTTAACCCTTTTCCGCCATCCTTGGAGTCGATAATTTTCAATAATGAATAGGGATCGACCATGACTTCTGTCGGTTCGTTCAACCTGCCATTCGGTTGATATAAACCGATTCTTTCATAGTCCTTTTTCCGGTCACTGACGTCCAAGAAAAAGGGTTTCTGCAAAGGAATGGACATGTGAACATTATAATTATCTAAAAATTGCCCGTTTATCTCAACAGGCGGCGGAACCGTCAAATCAACTGCTTTCTCACCAGTAAACGTATAAGCATAGTTGTTAATGATACCTCCGCTGGAACCAGTTGGAATCGTGATGAAAACATCATCCACTCCATCACGATTAAAGTCGACAAATTCAAGCTTCGGTTCATAGCCTGCATCAAGCGGAACATTGATTTTTTTCCCTTTTGCCACTTTCACAACAAGTTTGATTTCTTTTAAAAAAAGGCTTTGGGATTCATAGAGAACTCCTTCTATAAATACGCTGTCCAATTTGCCATCACCGGTCACATCGTGCTTTTTTATTACAACTGTTTGTTCATCTAATTTTGTATTTCCCTGGACAGCTGCGGGGTTATAACCAATTGACACAAATAAAACAATCGTGAAAAACTTGAGTATATTGCCTGTCATACCATTTATCCCCCTCTCAACGGATTCTTGGACTGTTTAGATTTCGAACGGCTGTCTTTCATAAAAATGGACCAAAAGTAAACAAATCCTGGAAATAGAATCAGGAAGCCGACAATGTAGGTGGCAAAAACAGCCCGGAAGGAATTTGGATCAGTGAAGCCAGATTCTATTGTGACATGCGGATAGACCATATACGGCAAATGGGCCCGTCCATAAACAAAACTGGCAATCAAATATTGAATGGTGACCGCTACCACGGCTGCCCTTGGCAAGCCGCTCACAGCTTTTTTCGTAAAGAACGGCAGGTATAGCGCTACACCACCGATCAGGAAAAAACAGACAGAGGCAATTAAAAGCGGCAGGTCCTCCATCATTTTCACATAGAGCCAGTTCGCTTCCCGTTCTAAAGTCACCATGATGATAAGGGCCATAATCAACGAAATCGGACCCGTTATTATCGCATCCCTACGGTATACTTTGTAAGCATCCAACTCATCCGCTGCATTTGAATAGTCGGAAAGCAGCAAGGAAGACAAAAATAATGTACTGCTGATCCCAAATCCGATAAACGCATACGTGTTTGGACTGGTAAATACCTCACCTAAATTCAGTATTTCGTTGCCATCCATGATTTCCACAAAGTCTCCGTGCGTGATGGGCAGCACGCTGATTAATAAGCCGGGTATGATGATTCCCGCGATCCCGGATATATAGGTAAGTACCTTTCTATAGTCCGTTGCAATATTGGAAAAAACGAGAAAAGCGCTGCGGAGTGCAAGCAGCAGCAAAATCGCACTCCCCGGAACTAACAGAATGGTGCCAAGTGTATAGGCTGCACCCGGAAACATACTGTACACCGCAATCACCAAAGCGACAATGAACGTGTTTGTAACCTCCCAGGTCGGCGATAAATAGCGATTGGCGATATTCGTTGCGCCTGTCTTCGTCCGGTTAATGTAGACCATCGACCAGAATCCGGCACCAAAGTCCATCGTGGCCATAACTGAATAAATAAAAACAAATCCCCAAAGAACCGTACTCGCGATTACTGCATCCGTCACGTCATCTCCCCCTTATCAATTAGAACCATATAAGTGAACCCCTTTTTCCTCCGCGCGGTGTATATCATCGATCACCGTATTCCGTTTAAAATAATAGAGAATCACAAATACGACCGCCGCCCCTAGAATGATATAGACAATGATAAATAACATAAATAATATCCCCAGATTAGGCGCAGATGTGACTGAATTCGCCGTCGATAATGTCCTGTAAATCGACCATGGCTGGCGGCCGGTGCACGCCAAAATCCACCCGCTTTCTATTGCAGCCACAGCTGCCGGTCCTGATAAAACGAATAACCACATCATCCATTTTGGAAAATCTTTTTTCAGCCATTTATCCCATAAAACTGCAGCGAATGCGAGCACAATTAACAGAGATCCGGTTATGAACATGATATTGAACATCGTATGGACAAATAGCGGCGGCCATAGCTCTTCCGGGAAGTCGTTCAAGCCTTGCACCTCTGTATCAAAGCTATTTCCGGCTAGGAAGCTTAGCAGCCAAGGAATTTCAATTCCCCATTTAACTTCCTGTTCTTCTTTATCAGTAAAACCGAGCACGCTTAAAGGTGCATGAGTTTGCGTTTCAAATAATCCTTCGGCTGCCGCCAATTTTTCAGGCTGGGTGTGAAATACATTTTGAGTGGTAGCATGTCCGTTGAGTGCTGTCAGCAAGCTAAAGACCCCGCCGGTTATGACAGCGAGCATTAACGCTTTTTTATGAAAACCGTACAGCATCGAACCTGTCTTTGCTTTAATCATTTTAAAGGCGGCAACAGCGGCAACCACAAAAGCACCCGTCGTGTAGGCGGATAAAGCAACATGACCCGCTGTTACGAGGAAGCTTTTATTAAAAAACGCTTTCCATGGTTCAACGTCGACGATCCGCCCATTTTCCACTCTGAAGCCTGCGGGAGTCCCCTGAAACGCATGCACATTGGAAATCAGCACAGCGGAAGCAACCGCGCCGAATGCCACTAACGTTAAACTAATGATTCTCATCCACGGTGGAATTTTATCGGCTGCGTATACATAAATGGACATAAATAAGGCCTCTACAAAAAAGGCGTAAATCTCAATTTGGAACGGCAAAGCCATAACCCGGCCGATAACCTCCATGAAACCAGGCCAAAGCAAAGACAGCTGCACTCCGGCAATGGTACCGGTTGGAATACCGACACCAAGCAAAACAGCAAACGTCTTTGTCCAGCGCTTAGCCATAACGGCATAGTGGAAATCCTTTGTCCTTTGGTACATCAATTCAGCGAGGAGCATCATGAGCGGCAATCCCACTCCAATCGTTGCAAAAATAATATGAAACCCCATCGTAGTCCCAAACATCGACCGGGCTATTACTAAATGATCCATCCAATCTTTCCTTCCATCTGGTGAAATTTTTTCTTAGTATTTCCAAGAGAAAAGAAATTATTGAAGGTATTTCCACTATTTATTAAAAATAAATCAGTGGTTCTAATGAGTTCTAAACCTCTTTGCCAGGTTAATAAGGCTTTGTTGCAGATTAGAAGCAGGTAGAAAATCAAAAAAAGCATCAAAAGAAAAAAGACCAAATCCAAGGATTTGGCCCAAAAAATAAATAATTATGATTCTTGAGTGTCGCTTTCTTCTTCGACGCTGATTTTCCAAATGCCCTTTGCTTTCCCACTTTCGCTATCATCGAGGATGAACGATCCGTTCGTATAACGATCAGTAAATTTAAGAGAAGAAACATGGACGGTTTCGACTGTTCCCTTTTCCGATTCAATGAAAATGGAATCGGTCATCACAGCCGTTTCAAAGCCGATGACCCGATGCGGGTTCGACTTTAACTCTCGCAATACGACAACACCACGTTTGGCGCGGCTTGCTTTTTCAAACTCGGTAAGCTTCATTTTCTTAATGGCTCCGCGCTGGGTCACTATCACGATGGCTTCCGCTTTCTGCTTATCGAGTACCTTACCGCCTACAACATAATCGCCTTCTTTTAAGTTAATACCTTTGACGCCGGCAGCACGGGCACCGACGATACTTACTTCCTCTTCACTGAACCATAGGGCGTATCCGTAGTTAGTTATAAGGAACACTTCACTGTGTCCATCTGTCAAATGGACGTCCACTAGCTCATCGCCGCCTTTTAAGTTAAGCGCAACAAGCGACTTGGAATAGCGCTGTGCTTTGTAAGCGGACAGCTCGGTTTTCTTTGCCATCCCTTGTTTTGTGATAAACAGTAAATAGTTTGGCAGTGCAAAATCCTTGATAGGAATGACTTTGACAATTTGCTCATCACGTTCGATCGGGATAATGTTTGCAATATGCTGGCCCGTTTCTTTCCAGCGGATGTCGGGAAGCTGATGCACCGGGCAATATAAATAATTTCCTTTGTTGGTGAATAGTAAAATAACATCGGTTGTGTTGGTTTCGAACTTTTGCAGCAGGCGGTCGCTGTCCTTCATGCCAAAATCAAGTCCGCCGGATGCCGCATAGGAACGGAGCGATGTGCGTTTGACATAGCCTTGCTTCGTAACCGTCACCATCACATCTTCGCTTGCGATAAGCACTTCAAGATTAATCTTGATTTCCTCAATCTCATTTTCAATTTTAGAGCGTCGTACATCGTTATATTCTTTTTTAACTTGCTTCAGCTCTTTTTTAATGACTTGCAGGAGAACCTTCTCGCTTTCAAGGATGGCAGTCAGCTCGGCAATCTTGTTTTTTAACTCCTCAGCTTCAGCCTGCAGAGCCGTAATATCGGTATTCGTTAAGCGGTATAGCTGCAAAGAAACGATCGCCTCAGCCTGCGGCTCGGTAAAATCGAACTTCGCAATCAAGTTATCCTTGGCGTCCCGTTTATCATTAGATGAACGGATCGTTGCGATAACCTCGTCCAGAATCGACAAAGCCTTCATCAGCCCGTCTACGATATGGGCACGGTCATGCGCTTTTTGTAATTCATAGCGCGAACGGTTGGTGATGACTTCCTTACGGTGACCGATGTAAGCATCGAGCATTTTCGGAAGACTCATTAACGTCGGCCGCTTTTTATAAATCGCGATCATATTGAAATTATAAGCCACCTGCAAATCGGTATTTTTATATAAATAATTCAATACACCGTTTGCGTCTGCTTCTTTTTTCAGTTCAATGACGATCCGCATGCCAGTCCGGTCTGTTTCATCCCGAACCTCTGCAATGCCTTCCATCTTACGGTCAATACGGAACTCGTCTATTTTTTTCACCAGATTGGCTTTGTTCACCTCAAAAGGAATTTCGGTGATGACGATTTGCTGCTTGCCGCCGCGGATTTCTTCCACTTCCGCTTTACCTCGGATGATGATTTTCCCTTTTCCGGTTTCATAAGCCTTTTTGATGCCTTCTATGCCCTGGATAATGCCGCCTGTCGGAAAATCGGGCCCTTTAATGACCGTCATCAATTCATCAACGGTCACATCCGGCTTTTCAATCCGCATAATGGCCGCATCAATCACTTCTCCTAATTGATGCGGAGGAATATCGGTTGCATAACCAGCAGAAATACCGGTAGAGCCATTAACAAGCAAATTCGGATACATCGCTGGAAGAACAACTGGTTCGTTTGAAGTATCATCAAAGTTTGGCACAAAATCGACCGTTCTTTTATCGATATCACGCAGTAATTCCGATGCAATCGCGGAAAGTCTCGCTTCGGTATAACGCATCGCAGCCGGTGGATCCCCGTCGACGCTTCCGTTATTACCGTGCATTTGGATCATGACATTCCGTAGCTTCCAGTCCTGGCTCATCCGCACCATCGCCTCATACACGGAAGAATCTCCATGCGGGTGATAGTTACCAATGACATTCCCTACTGTTTTTGCAGCTTTTCGGTATCCTTTATCGTTTGTGTTACCTTCCACATGCATCGCGTATAAAATACGTCTTTGCACGGGCTTCAGTCCGTCCCGGGCATCGGGAAGGGCACGATCCTGGATAATATATTTGCTATAGCGTCCAAAGCGGTCGCCAATTACCTCTTCTAAAGGCAAATCATGAAATTTCTCACTTGCAGACATAAATTATTTGACCTCCTGTGCAACCGACATATTTTCATTATCTAAAATATTCGATTCTTCTTCGAGACCAAACGCAACATTTGATTCAATCCATTTACGGCGTGGTTCGACTTTATCACCCATGAGCGTTGTCACGCGTCGTTCGGCACGGGCTCCGTCATCAATTTTGACACGGATCAGTGTTCTTGTCTCAGGATTCATCGTAGTTTCCCAGAGCTGGTCTGCATTCATTTCTCCCAAGCCTTTGTAGCGCTGGATCATATACCCTTTGCCGACCTTTTCCAGGGCATCTTTTAGCTCATCGTCACTCCAGGAATACTCGATGACTTCTTTTTTTCCAGCACCTTTGCTCACCTTATATAAAGGAGGAAGGGCAATATACACTTTTCCTGCTTCAAACAGTGGTTTCATGTACCGATAAAAGAAAGTGAGCAATAATACCTGAATATGGGCGCCATCCGTATCCGCATCGGTCATGATAATGACTTTATCGTAATTCATGTCTTCTACGTTAAATTCGGGACCGACTCCTGCGCCGATGGCATGGATGATCGTATTGATTTCTTCATTTTTAAAAATATCCTGAAGCTTTGCTTTCTCCGTATTGATTACCTTACCACGCAACGGCAGTACGGCCTGGAAGCGGCGGTCGCGTCCCTGCTTGGCCGATCCGCCCGCGGAATCACCTTCCACGAGATACAATTCATTTTTCTGCGGATTCCTTGATTGCGCCGGTGTCAATTTACCGGATAGAATGGCATCGGATTTCTTCCGTTTTTTGCCGCCTCTCGCATCCTCACGGGCTTTTCTTGCCGCTTCGCGAGCCTGGAATGCTTTGATCGATTTTTTGACTAACAGTGTTCCCGTTTCGGGATTTTCTTCAAAAAAATAAGCAAGATGTTCTGAGACGATGGAATCAACGGCAGACCGTGCCTCACTTGTCCCAAGCTTGCTTTTCGTTTGACCTTCGAATTGAAGTAATTCCTCCGGGATTCTCACCGATATAATCGCAGACAAGCCTTCACGAATGTCTGATCCTTCCAGGTTTTTATCCTTTTCCTTTAAAAGGCCGCCTTTTCTCGCATAATCGTTAAACGCACGAGTCATCGCTGTCTTCGTACCGACCTCATGCGTGCCGCCATCCTTTGTTCTGACATTATTGACAAAGCTCAGTACATTCTCCGAATAGCCGTCGTTGAATTGAAAAGCTAGGTCGACTTCAATGTCATTTTGCTGTCCTTCAAAGCTGACAACGGTATGAAGCGAATCTTTTTCTTCATTCAAATACTGCACAAATGCTTCGATGCCATTTTCAAAATGAAAGACATCATGCTCATCGTGCCGCTCATCTATTAATTCAATCTTCATTCCTTTTAGAAGGAACGCAGACTCTCTTAACCTTTCACTTAATGTTTCATAATTGTAGGTCGTCGTCGAAAAAATCGATGGATCCGGTTTGAAGTGAATCTTCGTGCCGGACTGATTGGTTTTCCCGAGCTTTTCCAATGTTGTTACAGGCTTCCCGCCATCCTGGAATCTTTGTTCATAGACAAAACCGTCCCGTTTGATCGTCACAACGAGCCACTCTGACAGGGCATTAACGACAGAAGCACCAACACCATGCAAGCCTCCGCTCGTTTTATAACCGCCCTGGCCAAACTTTCCGCCGGCATGGAGGATGGTCAGAATTACTTCAGGAGTCGGCTTGCCAAGCTTATGCATTCCAGTCGGCATCCCCCGGCCTTTGTCTGTTACACTGATGCTATCATCTTTATGGATTTTGACAATTATATGATCACCGTGACCAGCCAAAGCTTCGTCAACCGAGTTATCAACAATTTCATAAACAAGATGATGCAGTCCCCGGGCATCGGTGCTACCAATATACATCCCCGGACGTTTTCTTACGGCTTCAAGTCCCTCAAGTACTTGAATCGCATCATCGTTGTAATCAAATGAATTAATGTTTCTTGCCACAGAAATTCCCCTTTCCTTGCAACACAATTTCCGGGCCATATCATACTGCATGAAATGACTCTCATCTTTAATAAGTACTAACCCTTTATAACATAACTATAAATGATTTGTACAAAAAGAACAAACGTTCGTTCTTAAGCTTTAAGGTTTATGTATGAATCGCGCAGTTAAAGCTTTTTTGTGTATATGACTAATTGTAGCGATATTTTTTTATTTGGCAAATCGTTTTTTAAATTCAGCTAAAAGCAGTACTCGTTTGTATTTCCGGCTCTTTTCAAGTGCATTCTGCTTACATCGGGTTTATTTCTTTCCAAAATAAAGAAAACTCGCCGATTGGCGAGCCTTTTAAGCTACTTATTTAGTCATCGCGTGTTCTACTTTAATGCAGCGGTCCATGACGACCGTATATCCCTTTTCTTTGAGGAACTGGTACGCTTCTTCGTTGGCCACGCCAAGCTGCGCCCAGAAAATATCGGAATCGATCTCATCGAATTCCTTTGCGATCTCCGGCAAATATTCAGAACGTCTGAACACGTTGACGATATCGACATGCCCTTCAATTTCCTTCAAGGAAGATACCGCCTTAACACCAAGTACTTCGTCTACAGATGGGTTAACCGGTATGATTTCATAACCGTTGTCCTGCATCGCTTTAGCAATCATATGGGACGTTCGTTCAGGATTATCGGAAAGGCCGACAACGGCGATCCGCTTTGCTTTTTTCAAAATAGCGCCGATTTCTTCACGGCTTGGATTTTCTATAGCCATAAGTAACATCTCCCTTTTTAGAATTTGCAGCAGCAACCTCTTGTCTCCCATATTAGCAAATCATTCCGCATTCATGCTATATAACTGCTTATTTTATATACATACCCCATTGACGGGAATAAAATCGAAAAAAAGAAATAACGTTTTAGTACAACAGTCCTTTTCTATTCACTTCATGAGTTCTTGCTATGAAAATGAAAAATTCTATGAAGATCGTTTGCTGTCTCAAAAAAATGACAGAAAGGGAATGGTTTTTTCTCATTTACGTGATAAAATAAGGTAGCATTTCTTCAAGCAGCACTCTTCTTTTATTTTAAACTGAAATTTTCAGATTTACATAACTTATATAAGAAAGGGCAATTCTTATGATTATGACGGTTATTACCATCCTGCTGGCGTATTTGATTGGCTCGATCCCTTCAGGATTAATTATTGGCAAGCTTTTTTACAATACCGATATCCGCGAGCATGGCAGCAAAAACCTTGGCGGTACCAACACATTCCGGACGCTAGGCGTTAAAGCGGGCTTAGTCGTGACCGCGATGGATATCCTAAAAGGGACGCTGGCCACGTTGCTGCCGCTCATGTTAGGAACTGGAGCTGAGGTCCATCAACTGTTAGCGGGTGTAGTCGCAGTAGTCGGACATATGTACCCGGTCTTTGCCGGTTTCAAAGGCGGAAAGGCAGTTGCAACATCAGGCGGAATCTTGCTGGCGTATACGCCATTCTTATTCTTGCTTGTCGTCATCATCTTCTTTATTTCCTTATATCTAACAAAATATGTATCGTTATCTTCTATGATTGTCGCTGTAGTCGCTGTAATCTACACATTACTAACCAGCCCTAAGGACCCACTGATTATTGTGATTTCTGTACTTGCCATCTTCATTTTTTACAGGCATAGGGCAAATATTAGACGGATAATCGACAAGACCGAACCGAAAATAAAATGGCTATAAGAAAAACCGGGCTCATGTTAAGCCCGGTTTTTCCTTACTCCTTATTCAATACAAATTTTTTATGACCGAATTTGTCTTCACTTATATCAAGTGACGCATTATTAAAATAAGGTTCATCACGCTTATGGATCAGGACATTAATATCCTTAATTGAAACAACTTGATCTTCTTGGAGTGGCTTCTCTTCCAGAGAAAGCTTTAGCTGAGGGCCGCCTCAGCCAATGCCCATCGAGACGCGCAAATACAGGTTTTCGCCCTTTTTTTGCTCATCTTCAATGATCGAATGAATTTTATCATATGCCGCGGCTGTCATATCAAACATTAGGCTGCCCCTCCTTTGTCATTATTTTAGTATCGAAACTTCATGAACATTAACCTTCTATATAAAATAACAATCCCTGTATTTGAATGCAAATAAACCGGCCTGGAAAAACAGCATCCGATTGTATTTATGCCGTATCCTTTACGACCTTCCTTTTTAATCATTTAACTTTAGTTTTGGAAGATGTAAACTTAATTATAATAAGGGGGATCTCTATGATTAACTATCCGATTTTAAAACCAGGGGCAACCATAGGGGTAACAGCACCTTCTTCAGGTGTCCAGGAAGAATTACACGACATGTTTAAAATTGCATGCAAGCGCATGGAAAGAGAAGGATATGGCGTCGTTTGCGGTGAGACGGTTTGGACCCAAGACAAGGCAAAGTCCGCTTCCGCTGCAAAGCGTGCCGAAGAATTTAATGAAATGATGCTGAACGATGATATAAATCTCATCATCCCTCCATGGGGCGGGCAATTGTTAATAGAAATGATCGAACACGTAAACTTCGATAAGATCAATAAAAAATGGATTCTCGGTTATTCTGACACAAGTGTTCTGTTACTGGCCATCATACTGAAGACTGGTTTGGCAACGGCTCATGGAACAAATTTCGTTGATCTCAGGGGTGAATTTTCCGATAATACAACGGCCAAGTGGGAAACTGTCCTTACCACAACAATCGGGGAATCAGTCATCCAACATTCTTCAGAGAAATATCAAAAGGAATGGCAACACGATAATCCATCACCATATGTGTTTAACTTGACCGAGACAACTTTTTGGAAAACCGTTTCGGGAAAAAGTGAAAAGATTAAAGGCCGCTTACTTGGCGGATGCATTGACGTAATCAGACATTTAATCGGCACACCCTATGGAAACGTAAAACAATTCAGAGAACAGGTTATCAATGGGGAACCGATTTTATGGTATTTAGAGAATTGTGATCTATCTACCACTGATTTGCGCAGATCACTCGTCCAAATGAAATTAGCAGGCTGGTTTGACGGGTGTTCAGGCATTATGTTCGGCCGCAGTGAGGCCAATATCCCTGAAAGTAACTACACAAAGGAAGATGTGTATCAAGACCTTTCGGATGAGCTTCAGATACCTATTATCTATGATATCGATTGTGGGCATTTACCTCCACAAATTACGTTCATCAATGGGGCTTATGCAGAGGTAGAAGTTGAAGCTGGTAAAGGAACTGTTCTTCAACGTTTTAAATAATATTCTTTTAAGGAGAAACAAATGCGCCCTTTACAAATATCACCGAAAACGGCCCAAAAACTATCAAAATCTTTAAAAATGCCACTCGAACAAATCATGCATATGCCTCAGCATATCTTGCTCGCCAAACTGGCTGAGATTCAAAAAAACGAAGAAACGAAAAAACCTGAATAAAACGAAAAGCTACCATGTCGATAATAAATGGTAGCTTTTCGTTTTCAAACCCATGCTTCTCATCTTCTATATTCGATTATGTTTTGGATGATGACCTGGAAATCCTTCCATTGGATCACATAATCCTCTAATTCTTGAAAGCCTGATTTTGTTATGTAGTAGTATTTCCTGCGGGGTCCCTCAAAGGAATCCTTCCAATAGCTTTTCACCAATTCTTTTTCTTCGAGTTTCTTCAATGCCGGATATAACGTTCCTTCTTTTAACTGAAGATAATCATTGCTTACTTGCCTCAACAATTCTGTCAGCTCATACCCATACATATCATTTTCCTTGAGGAGTGATAATAAAATCATTTCAGTAGTTCCTTTAAGAAGCTCAGTTTTGCGCAACATAGCCTCCTTCTCTATATCTTATTAAATTATAGTGATTTACGTCACAATATCTTAATAATGAATAGTTTATCATTTAGGTATAGATCTATATCAATAACAATTCAACAGAATGTTTGTAATTCCTGCTAGCTCCAAACTGATTCATCGCTTCTTATTATGTAATCCTTTATACTATTAGTATCGCTTAAGAAAGAAGGAGATTTTTTATGAATCTAACTATTTCCGATGAAGCAGTATCATGGTATCTAGATGAAATGAACTTGCATCCCGGTGATCATGTTCGATTCTATGCCCGATATGGCGGTTCCAGTAAAATCCAAAGCGGTTTCTCGTTAGGTATTGACAATGAGGCTCCCTTTAATCCTGCTACAACCACTGAAAAAAACGGCATTACTTTTTATATCGAAGAAGACGATCTGTGGTTTTTTGATGGACATGATCTTTCCGTGTATCTGAATGATAAATATGGTGAACCTGATTTTCAATTTGATAAATAAGAGCCTTGTCCTGGCTGACGCTTATGCGTCAGCCTTTTTAATACCTTTTTATTTCGTTACATCGGATCACGATGTAGCAGCGAAATAAAGTCAGTATACCTAAGTAGTTACTATGTCGCTATTCGATATAGTTCGACTTGGAGAAACCTCTATACCTAAGTAGTACCACCGATGCAAATAAGCAAAAAAAGAGGCTCCAAAATGGATTACCCCTAATAAAACCGAATTATTCTATTAAACTCAATTTCTTTTTAACAGTATTTACAAGTATTAGCATTTAAATCAATGTATAAAAAAGCTTCCGCCATCTATCACTTCGATTTCCTTATACGTTCGCAGCTGTTCCATTAACTGGAATAGAGCATCGTCTTTTTGTTTCGCTTCAATCATGCAGTCAATTTGCGGAACGCTCCCTTTGACGTGTTGTAAAAAGTCGAGGAACATGACACTGTCAACGTGTTGTGCATGGGCACGGAATTCCTTCTTTGAACGGGGACTCGAAATATGCATCTTCGGCGGTATTTTCACATGTGACCATGATTCTATGACACGATCCCACTGAGTTTCCCAGCTTTCAGTTTCCGGATGATGTGCTAGATAATGGTGATAATCAAAAACCAACGGGATACCGAGTTTTTCACACAAATATAATGTTTCGGATAAAGTGAAGGTGGTATCATCATTTTCGAGCATCACCATCTGTTGAATAGTCTCTGGGATCAGGCCCCAATTATGGATGAACTGTTCTAATGCTTTTTCATGGTCACCATAGCCTCCTCCCACATGCAGTACGCACCGGTGTTCCGGTTTGATTCCCATTCCTTTCAATAAACCCCTGTGCATTCGCAATGTTTTCACCGACATTTTTAACGTCTCTGCATCCGTTGTATTCAATAAAACGAAATGATCGGGATGGAAATCAACCCTCATGTCAGGATGGTTGTGAAGAAAGGCAGCTATTTCGGCAAGCTGTGCCTTTAATGGTGTTAGATAATCCCAACGTGGCAGTTCAGGATGATTGGCAAGTGGGATGATTTTAGACGAAAGCCGAAAAAAAGAGATGTCGTGAGCAACATTATGCCTCAGCAAACGCAGGCAGTTTTCTAAATTGGAGTTTGCTATCCGTTCGAGCTTGCGGATGGCTGCTTCGCGATCCTTTATTTTGGAGAACTGGGAATAGGTCATGGTCTGGGAAGGAGAACAATTTTCCAAATGCATGCTCATCGCTACATAACCTAGTCGGACTAATGTCAAAACGGAGACCTCCTTTTTAATCATCTAATAGAAGTCTTCCCTAAAAAATAAAAAAAGAAAATACAACCATAAAAAAACCCTTCCTCTCAGTCACTGAACTGTGACCTATAAAGTGGACAGTTTAAAAAAGCACCTAGTAATTTACGCGGTT